>NZ_AP025184.1:600000-1200000 GCF_020886055.1 Flavobacterium ammoniigenes
AATCGTTCGCTACAAAAACCCAAATAGCATCCCGAATTATTCAAAACGTTGATACTATCTTAGACATTAACACCAATTATTTTTACAGTACAACGGTGAATTTTATTATTCGGCCTGTATTGCTTTTAGTATATATTTTATACTGTATGTATCTCATTTGGAAGCGTTTTGCTGCAAAAAACGTTGATCAAAATATCCCTAAAAAACAATTATTAATTAGTTTTCGTTGGTTGATCATTTTAATTATGAGTTTGTTTTTTATTGTGTTTGAATTCTTAATTATCACCTTCAATTCAGTACAACAAAAGCCAAGTGTTGGGCTTGTCAATACCTATCCATTGTATATTTTATCAGGAGCGGCGTATTGTATTATGTCATTTTCACTACTATTATTTCCCAATATTTTATATGGTTTCCCTAAACGGGTTGTGGTAAAAAAAGAAACGGTAAAAAAACAAAAACCATCTTCTGAATCACATACTAAGACAGTTGAAGTCCATGAAGACGATCCGTTCTTTGAATTGTCTGAAAGCATCCAAGCCTATTTACAAAAAGAAAGGCCCTATTTAAATGCTGATTTTTCTATAAGTGATATTGCCTTGGCCATGCATGTTCCGCAAAACCATGTTGCGTATTGCATTAACTCCCTAATGCAAACTAAATTTGCTACCCTAAAGTCCGACTTACGAATTGACTATGCTGTGGAATTACTTTCAGGAAATCTAAATGAATCTTTCACTATTGAAGGCATAGCAAAACAATCTGGTTTTAAAACTAGAGCCAGTTTTTATGGCGCGTTTAAAGAAAAAATTGGCATGACGCCTACGGAATATATTGCTGAACAACACAAATAAAAAAACCTCTATTTTCATAGAGGTTTTTTTATTGCTACTTGTGATTAAAATCGAAATTGCAATAGTATTTCGTTAGTATTTCTAGCTGCTGCTAATGTGGGTTGGGTACTCATCTCGTAAGCAAAGCCAAACAAAAAACGTTTGCTCAATCGAATCGTACTCATAGCTGCATAGGCTTTATCGGTTCTATACATCCCGCCAATCTCGAAGTTTTTTTCTATTTGTAACATCGCTGTCAAATCTAAAGATACTGGTGCGCCACTTACATAACGCAACATCGCTGATGGCTTTAATACCAAAGATGAAAACTCACCATTCAATGGAATATCATAGCCACCACTCAAATAAATATGCGGCCTGTCCGTTTTTACACTTGCATATCCTGCGTCGTTTGTTGCTCTCTTGGTGTTCAATAATCTTGGGATAGATAACGAAACATACAGAGCGCCTTCTTTATACAATGCTCCAACACCTAAATTAGGATTGAACGTATTGATTGAACCTAGTGCTGGATCAGACTGTAAGTTATACGTTTCTAATCCTGTTGTGTTCACATTGTAGGTATTACCTCCCGCTTTGATTCCAAAATACACATCGGCTGTCTCACTCATTTTTAACTTGTACGAGAAGTCAACGGTCACATAGGTTTGTTTTTCAACGAACGTTTGATCATGTATAACGGTCATACCAAAACCTACATTTTTTCCTAGATATGTCCCAAAAGAAACAGTTTGAGTCTCTGGAGCTTCTGCAACTCCTGTCCATTGTTTTCTAAGTGAACTCGTTGCTATTGTCATACTATCAACCCCTACATAAGCCGGATTGACTAAATTCATGTGTTGACGGTAAAACGATATTACACTCTCTTGTTGTGCCATTACAGCACTACTTGTTAAAAGTAGTGCTATGGCTAATATGTTGTGAATCTTTTTCATTATGATATATGTTATTTTAATGATTGTGGATTATTGTGTGATATATAACCATCCTTGGGCATCAATACTACCATCGCCTCCTAAATCTATTTGGTAGAAATAAGACCCCGAGGTTGGAAGTTTTTCACTATTATCTTTGTAATGACCGGTCCAATTGTTTTGATAATCATTAGAATAGAATACTTCTTTACCCCAGCGGTTAAACACACGAACTATTGAACCTGGATGATTTCCTAAGTTATAAATAACCCAAGTATCATTAACCCCGTCTCCGTTTGGAGTGATGGCTTGAGATACATTTATTTCAAGAGTATCACAAACATCTCCTTTCCCATCTCTATCTCTGTCAGCTTGATCAGAATTGGCGTTTAATGGACAATTGTCAACTGTATCTAAAACACCATCATTGTCATCGTCATTGTCACAAACATCTCCTTTTCCGTCTTGATCATTATCTGCTTGATTAGCATTTGGTGTCAATGGACAATTATCTCGGTTATCAGGAATTCCATCGCCATCTGTATCCGTAATTAAAGGGTTTGTACCCAATGATGCTTCAACTCCATCTGATAAGCCGTCACCATCAGTATCTGCTAATAAAGGATTTAAGCCTAATGTCTTTTCTATTAAGTTAGTAAGTCCATCACCATCACAGTCCGCAGAATTCCAAGCTGAACTTGGAGTTACTGTTTGGTGTGCTAAAACAAATTGACACACATTAACTCCTGAGGTACCATCCGTTTTTTCAGTTCCGTCTTTTACCCCATCACCATCAGTATCTGCTTTTAATGGGTCGGTACCGTCTAATTTCTCTTGGGCGTTGGTTACACCATCCCCATCACAGTCCGCTGAATTCCAAGCTGAACTTGGAGCGATAGTTTGATGTGATAAAACAAATTCACAAGCGTTAGTTCGACTAGTGCCATCCAAAATTTCTTGAGGATCTAAAACCCCGTCTCCATCGGTATCTCCTACTAATGGGTCAGTATTGTTCAGGATTTCTTGTCTGTTTGTTGTTCCGTCTCCATCGCAATCAGCTGCATTCCAAGCCGAACTTGTTGCTACTGTTTGATGTGCTAAAACAAATTTACAGAAGTCTTTTGCGTCGGTTCCGTCTGTTTTTTCTGTACCGTCTATTACTCCGTCTCCGTCGGTGTCAGCTTTTAAGGGATCGGTACCGTCCGTTAATTCTTGTGCATTAGTCACTCCGTCATTATCACAATCCGCTGTGTTCCAAGCTGAACTTGTGGTTACTGTTTGATGTGCTAAAACAAATTTACAGAAGTCTTTTTCGTCAGTACCATCTGCTTTTTCTGTAGCGTCTAATACACCATCTCCATCACTTTCTATATCCAATCTGTTAGGGATTCCATCTCCGTCTGTGTCGATATCCGCACACGCATTTGAATTTACGATTCCCGCTATTCCAAGTGAAAAGTTGCAATAAAATTCAGTTGCACGACCTGTAAACGAAATCTCTGAAACGTTTCCTGAAAAAGAAATGGTTCCTGTACCTTCATTTCCAACTAAAACCTGAGTGGTAGTTCCCACGGGAGCGCCTGTAAAATTTCCATTCGAATTCAATACTTTACCAGGTAAAGAAAGATCTAATGTTCTATTTAATGAGTTGATGAAAAAACGCGGATTGTTAACTGGTTGATCAAACACAAACTTGTGTTCTCCTAAGGTGTTACTTCTAAAAGTACTTAAATTAGGATTTCCACTCGGCTGCGGAGACCAATTTGAGATACCTCCATAAGGAGCGTCATTTTGAAGTAATATAGAATTACTTGTATTGGTTACCGTTACATTAACAGGATTTCCTGGAACATTAATAACTCCTCTCAATACTCCATTCGAATAGGAATTCCATTGTACAAAATAGAATGTGCTTGGAGTAAGTGATTGACTTACTGCAGTACTAGCTGAACAGTCTTGTTCTTGATAATCCAATAATCCGTCATTATCATCGTCTGTATCTGTTGAATCTAGAATTCCATCTCCGTCAGAATCTTGGTCAATAATTAAATTAAAACTTGCTGTACTTGTTCCTGCGGCATTCGTCGCTGTAATTGTAAACGAAGTAGTGGCCATCGTTCCTGTTGGGCGACCTGATATTTCTCCTGTAACAGCATTAATACTTACTCCATTTGGTAAGGCAGGCGAAATAGTAAAGGTGGCTGTTCCTCCCGTGTTTTGTGGGGTAATGGCCGTTAAATTACTATTAGGTGTTCCTGCGTAATTGGACTGTGGCAAACTAATGTTTGGTGGTGTTAATGTTTGAATATTAGTGTTGGTTACACTTGCTGCTGGATTTCCAAATGCATTTTGGTAACTCAATGTAATATTATAAGTAGTAAATGGTATAGCTCCACCCGAATTCACATTTGAAGCAGAAGTAATAACTGGATTGCTTCCTATTGCATAGGTGAAACTAGCAGAAGTACTATTGTTCATCGTCCAAACTATAGGTGTCCCTCCCCCAGTTGGAGTAAAGGTTAATCGTACCGATCCTGCAGTTGGAGTTTCTGGTAAGGTATAACTAATTTGAAACGTTGTAGAATTTGTAGAATTTGTTGCAGGGGAATTTAGCACAGGTACTATTGTAATTCCTGGAACAACTGCTATTGTTTTAGTAGCTGAAGTTACCACGCATGGATCATTTGTCATGCCTCCAAACTCAACAATATAACCCTGAATACCATTAGATGATAATGGATAATCATTCCATTTTCCATCCAATAAAAAGTGTGCATAATCTTCTCCTGAACCCCAATCGTTTGGCTCACCTGAACCCCAATTATTGTACAATCCTCCAACTACACTACCATTACTTCTTCCTTGCCAAAACTGAGTTCCAGCCTCTGGCCCTGTCATCCATTTCCAAACATCTTCTGTTTGACTGTCAGCGGCTCCCATCCAACCTTGTCCTTGTATTTTAGATACAATAAACTGGTTTTCAGCAGCACTTGTTACAGTAGCTAAATAGCCTTGTTTTCCAAAGAAACTTAATTGTTCTGCCGCTGTTTTAGCAGCAGTCCAAGAAATTCCAGAAGCGTTAATAAATTGATAGAAGTGATTGTTTGAACTTAGTGGTAAAGCAGCCCCCAAGTTAAATGTAATCGTTCTGTTTAGAGCACTGTTAGAATTCGAATTGAATTTTACCTCGCGATAAATAGCTTGCAATTCAGCAGCTGTTAAACTTCCAGTAAAAGTTAACACTCCGGAAGAAGCATTGTAATTTTGTGTTACGCCAGCAGGCAAAGCCCTTGTGTAAGACAATACATCACCCGAAGCAAAACCTGAACTTATCATAACCAATGCACCATCAATAGCGGTTGAATTGGTTACAGAAATTTGACTATCAATTACTGAAGCTGTTCTCGCTTGTAAACTTGGAACTGCTGAACTAGTCACAATTCGATCTTGTGTTGCTTCAACATCAAATGTTGCTGTGGCAAATGTACCTGATGCATCTGTAACTGTAATAGTTACTGTCGATGAGCCAATAACACCCGTAGCAGTAGTGTAATTCATTGTTCTAGCTCCAGTTGTCCCTGAGAAGCTAATATTTGCAACTGGCAATAAAGTTGTATTGGATGAAGTCACACTAAGAATTAAATTCGCCACCGCTGTCTCTGTATCTGAAATTACAAAATTAACAGATGCTGGTGTTCCTGTAGAACACGCAATTTGATTAGAGATGGATGAGATGGTAGGACGTGCGTTTACCGTTACAGTATAAGTTGTCGATTGTCCACAATACGTATACGTAATCACTGATGTTCCGCCTGCAACTCCAGTTACTAATCCTGAGGTATTTACAGTAGCAACTGATGGTGTACCTGATGACCATGTTCCTCCACTCAGTACATGAGATAACTGAGTCGTTCCACCTATTGTAAGTCCATTTACCCCTGTGATTTGTGCAAAATATCCAGCAACAAAGTTACTTGTTGTGCCAGTTTTTGTAAGATTAGAAAGTGTTCCATTATTTGCTGAAGTCGTTGAGTCAAACAAAGATGTAATACTTACATTATTTCCTCCAGCTATTCCTTGGTTGAATTGATAGTAGTCTACTAAACCAGCTTCATTTCCAGCTAAAATGGTATTCATTCCAGCTGCAATTTCGGCAGCTGAACGTGACGTATTCCAAAAACGCAATTCGTCTAACAAACCAGCATAGTAATTATCTACACGCCCAAGATCATAGGGATGAGTAACATTAACCGCTGTTGGAGCAAGTGCTGTATGCACTAAACTTCCGTTTACATATACTTTAAATGCGGTACCTTCTTTCACGATCGCTATATGAGACCAAACGTTCTGAAGAATATGGGCATTGGGAGTTACAAAACCAAAATCAGCTAAAGTATTGTCTTCCCATGCTGATAAATGTATTTTACCGCTCATTAAATACAATGAAGGTATTCTTGAATTGTTACTTACGGGTTGTTTCCCCAAAATTGCATGCCATTGTCCATCAAAATTCGAACTATCCGGTTTAACCCATACTTCTATGGTAAAAGCTGTAGCTCCATCTTGAATTGACTGACTGCTTAAATTTACAATATCATTCACCCCGTCAAAATGCAGAGCGTTATTGGTTACAGCACTGACTGCTGTTCTTGTACTAGCACAACTATTGGCATTTACTGCTTGAGCAAAATAGGTCGTTCCTGCAACAAGAGCTGTTGAGTTGGCTAAAGCCGTTCCTCCTGTGGATGCAGCATACCATTCAATCGTTTCTCCTGTTCCCGCACTCGCTTGTAAACTTGCTAAGCTACTTCCACCAAGACAAAACAATTGTGAAGCAGTTGCTATAGGGGCAGTTGGTAAGGCATTTAGCGTTCCTGTCACCGCCACATTTTGAGAGGCTGCTCCTGAAACTACAGTTATATTCCCACCCGGAGTTCCTGTTGCCGATGCTGCTAGTCTAACATAAACCGTAGTAGCTGCAAGAGTTCCTGAAGCGTTAATGGTAACAGTAGCGCCATAAGCAGAACCACTTGTTAAAGAAACTTCATATCCTGAAGGTGCAGTAACCGTAACGTTAGAGGCTAAATCAGTTCCTGAAACCGTAAACGATTGTTCTGTAGAAGCTGAACCTTGACAAGCAGTGAAAGCCGATAAACTAGAAACAGAATTTGTTATTACAGGAGTCGCAACAGAAACAGATGTAAAAGTAACGGTTGCGGTTGCGGTCGCGGTTGTTCCATTAATGCTAAACCCTAAAGTCGCAGTTCCTGCAGTACTGCTACTAGTTAAAGTAACCGTATACGTACCGTTATTGTTATCTATTACATTGCCTAATGTACCCGAAGTTGTAGTAACTACTACAGTACCTCCAGTTGTAGTTAAATTTGTATTCGTATTGTCTTTTAACTGAATTGTAATTGTAGATGTGGTTGTCCCATCTGCTTGAATGCTAGTTGGATTCGCAGAAATAGTTGATTTTGTAGGATCAGCAGCAATTGGTACTGCTCCACAAAGAGAAATTGTAGGCGTGTTAGTACAATCAAATGAAGTAACATTTCCAGTACTATCTGTAGCTTCACCCATTGAACCGTTGGTTCTATGTCCTACATAACAAAATTGAGCTGAACCTTCTTTTACATAAACTAAAGTATGCCCACCTAATTCCGTAAAAATAGCTTTATCTGTTCCAGATACAAAACCATTTGGAAAACCAGGATCGAAAGTAGTTCCTGCGTTTGAAGAGGTTCCTCTACCAATTAACCATCCGTCATTTTCACCCCAACTATATAAGTTCCCTGAGGAAGTGATTGCAGCAACACCTGCTAATTTGCCGTTGTGCTCTTGCGTACTTATAAAGCTTATATTAGTGAAAAAATCATTAGCCGTTACTGACTTCTTAGCTTTTGCCCAAGTAAGTCTATCTGTTGTTGTAAAATCGCCACACTGTCTTAATGAATTATCTCCTAATGCATATAGCGTCCCAGAGTTAGATAATAAAAATAGGGTGTTTTTTGTTGTTCCAGTTTGCGACCCAGTAATACCAATCATTTTTGGAATATTACTTGATGTAAATTCAGAAGGAATTGTCATTAAAGTAGCATAGTTTTTACTTGTAACCCCAGTTCCATCTCCTAAAAATGTAGTAGACCCCCAAGTGTATACTCCACCTGTAGAAGTGAGTGCCATCATAGCGCTGGTAGTGCTATCAGTAACTTGACCTCTTATGGCTACGACATTCGTCAAAAAAGTACTAGAATTTATTTTTACTTTATGCCAAGTAGTTGATGATAAAGCCGAACCATCGCCTTGTAGATTGGCATCAGCTAATGCTAAAACCCATACATTACCATTTGCTACCAAAGACAACATATTATATGAAGCAAATAACATAGTTACATCTGAAGGATTAACTCCTGTAGGTAATTTAGTGTTTGCATCACCACCTGAAGGTGTACTAATAAGGCCAAAGCCAGTTGTTGATTTAAGTGTAGTTGACAAAACACCCTGAGCATTAGCAGATCCTGTAGCACCCCAGGCATACAAACCTGTTGTAGTTAAAACAATATACTGATCTTTCCCACCTCCACCAATTCCACCAATGGTTGTATACAATACAGTGCCAGTTAAGCCACTATAATTTGTTGAATTTAAGGGTAATGGTGGATTAGCAACATCAGAGGTTCCGTTGGAACCAATATCTTGACCCCAAGCTAAAACATCTCCATTAGAACTCATGGCTAATGAAGCATGGTAACCACTCACTATTTTATCGTATTTTCTGTTTACGTCACATTGTGCAAAAGCACTAGACTGGGATAATAAAAATAACATCCCCAAAAAGTGGATCTTTAACATCTTTTTCAAAGTTAAAATTGATGTTGGAAAATAATTTTCTTTTCTGTTTTTCATAGTAATGAAATAAAAATTAAAATAATATTAAAGATGCGATAGGGCATACACATCTAATTTTAAAGAAAAGGGATTCATAAACTAACAAAATTGAGGGTATAAACAATTGTTAATTTTTGTGGACAAATTTACTAATGATTTGTTCAATTGTAATATATTTTCTATTCAACATTGTCCAATAAATTCAAAAACAAGACATAATGGTAAAAAATAGTATTTTATCACCGTTTTAGATTCAAAAATTCACAAAAAAATTCTCTTGTCGGTTCGAAAAAAAACCTATTTTTACGGAACCATACAGAAGAAATAAAACCCTTTTATTTCTTGAAATTGACAACCTAATAGATACATAAAAGATGAGTTCAGAGAAAGAAGCCAAGTTAAAAGCGTTACAACTTACGCTGGATAAACTAGACAAAACCTACGGAAAAGGAACCGTAATGAAAATGGGCGATAAAGCCGTTGAAGAAGTAGAAGTGATTTCATCTGGATCTCTTGGTGTCGATTTAGCATTAGGAGTAGGTGGTTATCCAAAAGGAAGAATTATCGAAATCTACGGTCCAGAATCGTCTGGTAAAACTACTTTAACCTTACACGCTATTGCCGAAGCGCAAAAAGCAGGTGGTATTGCCGCTTTCATAGATGCAGAACACGCATTCGACAGAAATTATGCGGAGAAATTAGGAGTAGACATTGAAAATTTAATCATTTCGCAACCCGATAATGGAGAACAAGCACTTGAAATTGCGGAGAACTTAATCCGTTCAGGGGCGATTGACATTGTAGTTATTGACTCGGTAGCGGCCTTGACGCCAAAAAGCGAAATTGAAGGTGAAATGGGAGATTCTAAAATGGGGCTTCACGCACGTTTGATGTCACAAGCATTACGTAAATTAACAGGAACAATTAGCAAAACACATTGTACGGTTTTCTTCATCAACCAGTTGAGAGAGAAAATCGGAGTGATGTTTGGTAACCCTGAAACTACAACGGGTGGAAATGCGTTGAAATTTTATGCTTCGGTTCGTTTGGATATTCGTCGTTCGTCTCAAATTAAAGATGGCGAAAACGTAATTGGAAACAGAACGAAAGTAAAAGTGGTTAAAAATAAAGTAGCACCGCCTTTTAGAACGGCTGAATTTGACATTATGTATGGCGAAGGAGTTTCTAAAACAGGTGAGATCTTAGATCTAGCGGTTGAGTTTGAAATCATCAAAAAATCAGGATCTTGGTTCAGTTATGGCGATACTAAATTAGGACAAGGTCGCGATGCAGTGAAAGCTTTAATCAAAGACAATCCAGAATTAGCTGATGAATTAGAAGAAAAAATCAAAACGCAAATCAAAGAATTAGCGGCTGAATAACATATTTCTAGTCTAAAATAAAAACCGTAACACTATATTGTTACGGTTTTTTTATGCTTTAATGGTGTCAAAATCCACCAATTGCTTGTAAATAGTTTGAAAGACTTCTTCTTTAATGGCTTTTCTATCGTCTAGTGTTTTGCCTTTGGTTTCCAAATGTTGGTGAATTTTTACCCGCATTAGTCCTGGACTTCCGCTAAAAAAAGTATACGACAACCGTTTTTTATTGTCGCCAAAAGAAATGGGAACAATTGGTATTTGATGTTCAATGGCCAATCGGAAAGCGCCATCTTTAAACGTATCCAAAACGATCGATTCATCATAAGGAACGCCTCCTTCTGGAAAAATGCAAACACTCAATCCGCGATTCAATCGGTTTTGAGCGCTTTCATACACCGCTCTTCGGCTTTGCGCATTGTTGCGATCTACCAAAATACAAGTTCTTTTATAGAAAAAACCAAACAACGGAATCGAAGCCAACTCTTTTTTGCCGACAAAAACAAAAGGACGATCCACAACCGCTAACATCAACATGATATCTGTCATCGAAGTATGATTGGCTACTATCATATAACTTTTATTGGGTTCTAAGTCTTGAACGGTTTCGACTTTGTAATAGAAACCCATACTAAACAAGATAAACTTCCCCCAAATTCTTGCCAGTGCAAAAAAATATGGGTAACCGCGCTCTGATACAATAGACAATAACAACAACGGCAACATGACCAATATTGGCAAAGCAATCATGATGTAAAACCATACCCGCCACAACAACCAAAATAGCATTTTTACTCCTCTCATAGTTGCCAAATGTATGAAATGGATCGACATTTTGAAAATATAATTCAATTGTCATTCACTTTGTATAAATACACTGACGAGCTGATGTTTTTTAAAAAATATACATTTTACAATAAATATTTATTGATTATCAATAAATTTATATATTTGTATGTCTAATTTAAAAAACAGCATCATGGAAAAAAAGAAGGATTACGTATTAAAAACGCTTGAGGTAGTGTCTTGGATCATTTTCGTTGGGCTATGTGTTGAAGCGGGGGCCTTACTTTTTAATTTTGGATTCACGCTATTTAGGCCTATTGCGACACACAATGTGTACAAAGGCTTAAATCTATCGAACTTGTATCAAAATGAATTGGCCCACTACATTGGTATTATGAGCTGTGTCGTGCTATTGGCACTGTTAAAAGCTTATTT
Organism: Flavobacterium ammoniigenes; assembly: GCF_020886055.1. Taxonomy (NCBI): domain Bacteria; kingdom Pseudomonadati; phylum Bacteroidota; class Flavobacteriia; order Flavobacteriales; family Flavobacteriaceae; genus Flavobacterium; species Flavobacterium ammoniigenes. The sequence continues at coordinate 611,260 of NZ_AP025184.1, forward strand.
ATTTTACCTAGTGGTATCTGTTTTCAGCAAACTCAATTTTGTTGCTCCTTTTAGTATTGAAATTGCCAAAATCATAGAAAAGATGAGCTACGAAGCATTGGCTATTGCCCTGTTAAGTTTTGTTGCTAATCAATATGCTGAAGCGCTGGTAACAAATGGATACGAACTTCATGAAACTACTGCCTATTGGAATGATGCCGATGCTTTTTTAATGATGGCCGCTATTGTGTATGTCATTTCGCGTCTTTTCAAAAAAGGAATCGAATTACAACAAGAAAAAGACTTAACAATTTAACATATGGCAATTGTAGTAAACTTAGATGTCATGATGGCAAAACGCAAAATGTCATTAAACGAATTGTCAGAAAAAGTAGAATTGACTTTAGCCAATCTTTCAATTCTTAAAACAGGCAAAGCCAAAGCGATTCGATTTAGTACCTTAGAAGCCATATGCAGCGCTTTAGACTGTCAACCGGGCGATATATTGGAATTCACCGCTGAAAAATAAAAAAAAGCACTACTCTCGTAGTGCTTTTTTAGTACTCTTAGTTAGACAACCAACCCGCAGGATTGATATACGAAGTGTTTTGTAGAATTAGGAATTTAAGTACCGTTTTTCCAGTTTCTCCATTAGAACGTACGCGGCCAATAGATTGTTTTCGACTTACTTTATCTCCTTTACCCACACTAACCGAGCTTAAATTTTGATATACGGTGAAATAATCCCCGTGTTGAATCATGACTGCTTTATTCACGGGTGTAGAATTAAAAACATTGATTACAACACCGTCAAATACTGCACGTGCATTCGCTCCTTGATCAGTGGTGATTTCAACTCCACTATTGTGAACCATTAACGATTTATAGACCGGGTGAGGTTGGTTTCCAAAACCTAATGTAATCGATCCACGTTCAACAGGATAAGGCAACCTTCCTTTGTTGGCTCTAAAATTATCCGCTACAATTTTGGCTTCTGGTGTTAGCTCAATTTTAGTAGATGAAATAGGCTTTTTGGCTTCTTCTTCAGGTTCTTCCACTTCAACTGGCTTAACCACTGTTTTTGTAGAAGTTTTGTTCGTTTTATTAGCAAGGGCCAATTCTTTTGCGGCAGCGGCAGCAGCAGCTTTCTTCTCTTTTGCGGCAGCTGTTGCAGCTGCTTTTTGTTTCGCACGTTCGGCGGCAGCTTTTCTATTGGCCTCAGCAATGGCTTGACGAATCAAACGGTCAATTTGCTTGTCAATTGCGCGCGCTTCTTGCTGCTTTTTCTTAATGTCATTAGCAATTTTATTCTTGTCTTTTTTAATGGCATTGACTAACTTTTCTTGTTCTTTCTTTTCTTGCTCCAACGACAAACGCTCTTTTTCCTTCTCATCAATTAGCTTCTGCTTGGCTGATTTTTGAACGTCAAGTTTTTGGTTATACACCACTAATTCTTTTGATTTTCCTTTAATTTCCTCGCCTTGAATTTTTCTAAAACTAGTATACTGTTTCATATACTGTAATCTTTTGTAAGCTTGTTGGAAATTTTTAGAAGACAATAAAAACATGGCTCTACTTTCTTCTGAACGGCTTTTATACGACTTCACAATCATTTTCGAATAGTCTTCTTTAAGAACCTTTAGCTCTTTTTTAAGCCTATTAATTTCTACCTGATTGATGTACATATCATTGCTCAACAATTTGGCTTGTTTCTCTGTGGTTTTAATTAAGTTTTCTTTCAAGGCAATTTTTTTTTCTTGAATAGCCATCACACTTACCGCCGATTTTTCTTTTTTCTTAACGGATTGTAAGAGTCTTTCATTCTCTTTAATTTCCTGCTGAATTTGAGCTTTTCGTTGTTCTAATTTTTCTTGTTGGGCGTCTTGGCTCCAAAGCATTGAAGTAGTACAAATAAAAAGTAGACTTAGGAGAAATTTTGGCATGGTAAAATGTTTTTGCAAATTTACTTAATTAATATTCTTTTATACCCATTTGGAATGCTATATGGGAAAGATAGTTCTTCGTTAAACGTTAGTGTGGTATAGTTAAAACTGATTTCTGTTTTCCCTTTGGATTGAAAAGTCTCAATCAATGTTTGCATCGGGACACTCCCTTCTTTAAATAAAGAATAGTCCCTATAACTGACATTAATCATTCTGTCTTGCTCTGGCTGAGCAATAGCTTGTGATAGGACACTATACTTTTCTTTATCCAAAATAAAAGATTTCATTGTTTTTCCCGATTGCAAATCGGTTAGTTCAAAACCTTCATCACTCGTTGACAAAGCATATTTTCCTTGTTGTAAATTATCGAAGGCCTCACCCAATAACATATTCTGAATTTTAGCATAATCCAAATCGGTACCTAACCATTGTGTTAATCCGGTAAAATCGCCTTCAAAATAGGTGCCGTTCATCTTTTCGTAATAACTCACTGATGAGGGTGTTATCAAGGCTTTCGCCATAGTAATTCCTAGAAAACGAACGCTAACTAAAATTTGTTCGTCTTTCTTGATTTTAATTTCTGCCGTTACATTTTGGGTTTGTTTTTCATCTGAAAAACGCACATTCGATTTGATATAAACGGTACTAAAGTTGATTTTGTTGTTGTAATGATTGGCTATTACTTCTGCTGCCGAAATCCCTTTTTCTTTGGGAGCTTCGGGAATCGATGCAACAACTGCTTGCTGGGTTTTACAAGAAGCCAATGCCATAATGAACAACAACGGAACAAGTCGTTTCAAATTGGAAAAATTAAATTTAGTAACGTTCATATGGGCCCTTCTCTTTTTATGTTTGTTATTCCAAAACAGAATAATCTCCAATACTAATACTTGTAAAATTACCGTCAAAACTTGCGTGATTTCCAATCATCGCGTTGTCTAAATGGGCATTTTTAATATGAGAATGGGTTTGTACCAAACTATTTTTGATAGTGCTATTGATTACATGGCATCCTTTCCCTAAAGAAACATTAGGCCCAACAGTCGCATTAATTAATACCACATCTTCGCCAATATAACAAGGTGGAATAATCGTTGAATTTTCAGATTTAAGTCCATAATCTACCAAATGTTCACCGTCATTATGCAAAAAGCCTAACATTCTAGAATTGGTTTCTACCGTCACATCTTTGTTTCCACAATCCATCCACTCAGCTACTTCTCCCGGAACAAACTTCATTCCTTTGGCCATCATTTGTTTGATTCCGTCATTGATTTGGTATTCGCCTCCGTGAATGATATTATTGTCCAATACCAATTGTAATTCGTTTTTCAACACCGCTACATCTTTGAAATAGTAAATTCCAATAACCGCCAAATCTGAAACAAATTCTTTTGGTTTTTCTACCAATTCTACAATTTCATTGGCTTCGTTCAAATTGATAACCCCAAAGGCTTCGGGTTGATCTACTTGTTTTACCCAAATTACGCTGTCGGCATTTTGATCCAAATCAAAGTCGGCACGAATCAAGGTGTCTGCATAAGCAATTACCGCTGGCCCACTCAAAGAATCTTTGGCGCACATAATGGCATGACCCGTCCCTAAAGCTTCATTTTGGTAATAGATGGTTCCTTTAGACCCTAATTTTTCAGCTATGGCAATCAAATCGGCTTCGACTTGTTTACCAAAACTTTCGTGAATGATAAAGGCAATTTCTTCAATATCTTGATTCAAAACCCCTGCAATATCTTCCACCAAACGGTGAACAATTGGTTTTCCCGCTACAGGAATTAAAGGTTTAGGGATAGTCAATGTGTGTGGGCGAAGACGAGAACCACGTCCAGCCATAGGTACTATTATTTTCATTTTTATGTAATTAACTTCATTATACGCTATTCATAATTGAATACTCTCCATTTTTGAATTTTGAATATTCAACTTCGAATGTTGAATTTTGAACTATTTATTTCTATTTCTTGAGGTATCAATACTTTTTACAAATATTGAAATTAATTCGTCATTTTCCTTTATTACAGCAATTAAATCTTGTTCTGCTTGTTGATACAATACCGCTCTGTGAATTATTTTCAAGTTGGCATGCGTTTCTCTTAATTCTTTTAAAACAACAGACATTTTATGAATAAAATCATTTCTGGATTCTGCACTTTGGGCTTCACTATAGTTCAATGACGGTGAAGTTCCTGAGCGAACTATTTGTCCCGATAAATGATTCCCTGCTTTGGTTGATTTTAAATTATCTGTTATGCTAATTATTTGAACAGCAAAATCAATTAGCCGTTCATGTAAATCGAACTTTTTCATTGGGGGTAGATTTAGGATTGAAATTGTGATATTTATTCTTTGTTCACTTCAATATTCCATGTTCATAATTGAATATTCACCATTTTTGAAATTGAAATATTTACCTTCGAATGTTGGACTGTTTATTTTACTCCCGTGCTTCCAAAACCGCCTTCGCCTCTGGAGGTTTCAGAAAGTTCTTGAACTTCAATCCATTCGGCACGTTCGTGTTTAGCAATAATTAATTGAGCGATGCGTTCGCCGTTTTCAATTACAAAATCTTCATTAGAAAGATTAACTAAAATCACTCCAATTTCTCCTCTATAATCGGCATCAACTGTTCCAGGCGAATTCAAAACGGTAATTCCTTTTTTGATGGCCAAGCCACTTCTTGGGCGAACTTGTGCTTCGTACCCAATAGGTAACTCGATAAACAAGCCCGTTTTTACAATAATTCTTCCCAAAGGAGCCAATGTGATCGGAGCTGTTAAATCGGCCCTTAAATCCATTCCGGCCGAAGCTATGGTTTCATAGTTAGGTAGTGAATGTTGCGACTTGTTGATGATTTTTATGTTCATTTTATTTTTTTCGTTTAATAATCGTTTGGATGGTTGCTTTCTCGTTGTGGTATACAAAATAAACGAACAACAACAATAACGGAATTCCCACAAAATAATTTTCGCGGAAGCCGTAAAAAGAAATCGCTGAAAACAGAATCGACAAGCCTAAATAACCCCCAATTTTTTCCATATCGTAGGGAATTGGATAATAACGATTTCCTAAGACATAGGAAATGAACATCATACTCCCATAAGCTGCAATAGTGGCAATTGCTGAACCGTAATAACTAAATTTTGGGATCAAAAGATAATTCAATACCAAAGTTAGCACTGCGCCAACAATCGAAATATAGGCGCCCATTTTAGTTTTGTCTGTTAATTTGTACCAAACCGAAAGGTTATTATAAATCCCTAAAAAGAAGTTCGCTAAAATGATCAAAGGCACCACCTTCATCGCTTCCCAATAGGATTTGTTATCCAAAAGCAAGAACTTCAATACATCCGCAAAAACAATTACTCCTAACAAAATGAGTGAACCAAAAATCACAAAATATTTGGTAATCATGGCATAGGTTTGAGGAGCATTTTCATTTTTAGAATGACTAAAAAAGAAAGGCTCAATTCCCAATCGGAAAGCTGTGGCAAACAAGACCATAAACAAGCCGAGTTTGTAACAAGCTGAATACGCTCCTACTTCAGACTTGGCAACGCCTTCTGGCAACCAATAACCTAACAGAATTTTATCAAAATGTTCGTTGACTGCAAAAGCAATACCGGCAACCAATATAGGCAATCCGTAACGCATCATTTTTTTCCAAAGCACCGCATCAAATTTGCGCGTTAAGAAAAGATAATTGGGCGAAAGCACTAGTAAAGTCAATAAGCTTGCGGCTAAATTAGAAACGAAAATATATCCAATTTCATAATTATCAACATACAAATTCCCAATAAAGGAATTCGGATTCGATGCTGCAATTTTAGGAAGTGCCAATAAGAAGAAAAGATTTAATAACAAGTTAACGGCTACATTTCCAATCTTTATGATGGCGTACAGCATTGGTCTTTGATTGGCTCGCAACTTTGAAAATGGGACAATCACCAAGGCGTCTAATACCAAAATCCAAATGGCATAAGTGACATATTGTACCTCTACATTGGCAAAGGAAGCAAGTGTTCCTCTAAAAATTAATGCGCCGAAAAGAAAAATAATAGAGGACCAAAAAATAGAAATAGTCGAAGTTGCTATCACATTTTCTTTGTCGGTTTCAGAATTGTAAAAACGGAAAAAAGCGGTTTCCATTCCGTAGGACAACACCACATTGAAAAAAACCATCCAGGAAAGAACTATTGACACCTCTCCATACTCGCCTGTGGGTAAGATACCTGTGTACAAACGCACAAGTAAAAAACTCAACATTCGAGGCAAAACCGTGGCTAATCCATAGATTGCGGTTTGTTTGAAAAGACTTTTATATAATCCCAAGTTGGTCTGGTTTAGGTATTGATAAAAACAAAAATAACGAATTCTTTGGTTTAATTCTGATTTTGAAATTGGAATAACCCCAAATTTGTTAACAGCTTTTTTATGATAATCCGGCTTCGTTCAGGGTTTTAATAAAGTGAAAACCTCTAGGGTAATACCCTTGATTATAATAAAAACGGTGTGCCGTGAAATTGCCAGTAAAGGCATCTAATACGATCATAGTACAACCCGCTGCTGCTGCTTTTTCATTAATATAATCGGTCATTAATTTTGCCGCTCCTTTTAAACGATGATCTGGATGCACAATAAAATTATCGATTTCAAAATACCTTCCCGACCAGAGTTTAATTCCCGACCATAGTCCAGACAGTCCTATGCATTGTTCGCCTTCATATACTGCAATTTGAATATAATTGTGCGGAAGCATTTCGGTCAGATAGGCTTCGTATTTTTCAATAGTGAAGTTATTGCTGTACAAATGTAGCATCAAATCAAATTGAGCTAACATGTCTTCTAGTGTAGTAAGTTCTCTGATTTCCAAAGTGTAAATTTTTTATAAAAATAATCAAAAAAAAGAGCCCCGCAATGCGAGGCTCTATTGATATATTTCAAAATAATATTATCCGTTCAACGCTTCTGCACCACCAACAATCTCTAAGATTTCGTTAGTAATTGCTGCTTGACGCGCTTTGTTGTAGGTCAATTTCAATTGATCTCTTAATTCTGTTGCGTTGTCTGTTGCTTTGTGCATTGCTGTCATACGCGCTCCGTGTTCAGAGGCAAATGAATCTCTAATTCCTTTGTACAATTGTGTTTTCAATGATTTTGGAATCAAAGTCAATACAATCTCTTCTTTAGAAGGCTCAAAAATATAATCGCCTGATGAAACTGGTTTATCGGATTGGATTGGTGCCAAAGGCAAAAATTGTTCGGTTTGAATAATTTGAGTAGCCGCATTTTTAAATTGGTTGTATACCAATTCGATACGATCGTATTGGCCAGCCACAAATTTTTGTGTTAATACTTCGGCAATTTGAGCTACATTATCAAAAGTCAAATCGTCAAAAATGGCGCTTTGATTATCGATAACGGTTAACGTTTTGCTCAAAATATCGTTTCCTTTTTTCCCAATTGCAAAAACATCTACTTGTTTTCCTGCGTAGAAATCAGAACGGTTTTTAACTTCTTTAATTACGTTTGTATTAAAAGCACCACACAAACCTCTATTTGAAGTGATGGCCACTACCAATACTTTTTTGATTTCACGTTGCGACGTGTAATCTCCTCCTACATCACCATCTAAGGTGGCAGAAAGATTTTGTAATAATTCCGTTAATTTTTCGGCATAAGGGCGCATCGCTGTAATCGCATCTTGTGCTTTTTTAAGCTTTGCAGCAGACACCATTTTCATTGCCGATGTAATTTGCATCGTGGATGAAATGGAAGTAATTCTATTACGGATTTCCTTTAAATTTGCCATCTTTTATTGAGTAATTAGTGAGTGGTGATTAGTAAATAGCTCTTCACTAATTACTAATCACTCTTCACTTAAAATTAATTATACTTAGCTGAAACTTCTTTTGCTACTTTTTCGATAACATCAGTAATGTTGTCATCTAATTTACCCGCTTTCAAAGCATCAAGGGTATCTCTGTGTTTGTTGTTTAAGAATTCCAAAAAGTCTTTCTCAAATTCTTTTACTTTATCCACAGGAACATTTCTCAATAAGTTTTTAGAACCCGCGTAAATAATAGCTACTTGATCTTCCACTGTAAAAGGATCGTTCAACCCTTGTTTCAAGATTTCAACGTTTCTTTTACCTTTTTCAATTACGTTCAACGTAACTGCATCTAAGTCAGAACCAAATTTAGCAAACGCTTCCAATTCACGGTATTGCGCTTGATCTAATTTTAAAGTACCTGATACTTTTTTCATGGATTTGATTTGTGCATTACCTCCAACACGAGATACCGAAATACCAACGTTAATAGCAGGACGAACCCCAGAGTTAAACAAATCTCCATCCAAGAAGATTTGACCATCTGTAATCGAAATTACGTTAGTTGGGATATAAGCAGAAACGTCACCCGCTTGTGTTTCGATAATTGGTAAAGCAGTCAATGAACCTCCTCCTTTTACGATTCCTTTTAGAGAATCTGGTAAGTCATTCATGTTTTTTGCAATACCATCATCCGCAATCACTTTACAAGCACGCTCTAATAAACGAGAGTGTAAGTAGAAAACGTCTCCAGGATATGCTTCACGTCCTGGTGGTCTTCTTAATAAAAGAGATACCTCACGATACGCCACAGCTTGTTTAGACAAATCATCATAAACAATCAAAGCTGGACGACCAGAGTCTCTGAAATACTCCCCAATTGCAGCACCTGCCATTGGAGCATATACTTGCATTGGAGCTGGATCAGAAGCGTTAGCGGCAACGATAATCGTATACGCCATAGCTCCTTTTTCTTCTAACATTTTTGCAATTCCTGCAACAGTAGACGCTTTTTGCCCAATAGCAACATAGATACAAAATACAGGTTTTCCTGCATCGTAAAATTCTTTTTGATTTAAGATCGTGTCGATACAAACAGTTGATTTACCTGTTTGACGGTCACCAATAACCAACTCACGTTGTCCACGTCCAACTGGAATCATTGCATCTACCGCTTTAATTCCTGTTTGTAATGGTTCTGTTACTGGTTGACGGAATACAACTCCTGGCGCTTTTCTTTCCAAAGGCATTTCGTATAATTCCCCACCGATTGGTCCTTTACCATCGATTGGCTGACCTAGTGTGTTTACCACACGTCCTAACATTTGCTCTCCTACTTTAAGAGACGCAATACGTTGTGTTCTTTTTACAGTTGAACCTTCTTTGATTCCTGTTGAAGCACCTAAAAGTACCACCCCAACATTGTCTTCTTCTAAGTTCAATACAATAGCCTCAAGACCATTTTCGAATTCTACTAACTCTCCGTATTGAACATTAGATAGCCCGTACACACGAGCAATACCATCTCCAACATTAAGTACTGTTCCTACTTCTTCTAGTGTAGCACCAGATTCAAAACCTTCTACTTGCTTTCTTAATATTGCTGAAATTTCAGCAGGTTTGATTTCCGCCATCTTACTTTATAATTTAGACACTTTTATGTGTAATAACTAATTACTAAACTCTCTTTTTAATACTTGTAATCTATTAGCAACCGAAGCATTGTATTGCTTGTCGCCTATTCTTAAAATAAATCCTCCAATAATTGATGGATCTACGTTATTTTTAATTGTAATCTTCTTGTCTGAAAGAGTCGCTACTTTAGCCAAAACCTTAGCTTCTAATGCGGCATCCATTGGAATAGCTGTTGTTACTTTAGCTATTTCAATTCCGTTCATCTCGTCAGATAATTTATTGTATTCTAAAGCAATTGCTTCAAGAATCTCGAATCGTTTGTTTTCAAATAACAAATGAAACAATCCTTGTGTTACTCCATTCACACCAGAGAAAACTTCTAATAACGCTTTTTCTTTTACCTCAACAGTAGTTGTTGGGCTTTGAATAAAAGTGTTTAATTCTTCGTTTCCGTTGATTGTAGAAGCAATCAATTTCATATCGTTATTCACAGCCTCAGCTACTCCTTTTGAATTGGAGATTTCTAAGATTGCTTTTGCATAACGAATTGCTGCTCTTGTACCTGCCATAATTAGTTCAGTTTTACGTCACCTAATAGTTGGTCAACTAATTTAGTTTGAGATTCTTTGTTAGACAATTCGTCTTTCAATATTTTTTCTGCAATACTTAATGACAAAGTAGCAACTTGTGATTTCAAATCAGCCATAGCTGCATTTTTTTCACTTTCGATAGCTGCTTTAGCTTGGTCAATCATTTTTTGACCTTGCTCTTGTGCTTCGTTTTTAGCATCGGCAACCATTTTCTCTTTCATTTCACGAGCATCTTTCAACATCGCGTCACGTTCAGCTCTTGCTTCTTGAAGAATACGTTGGTTATCTGCTTGCAAGTTTTGCATTTCATTACGCGCGCTTTCAGCTGATTCCAAAGCATTTTTAATCCCTTGTTCTCTTTCGTTTACCGCATCCAAAATGGGTTTCCAAGCGAATTTTTTTAATAAGAATATTAATCCAACAAAGATGACTACTTGCCAAATAAATAAACCAAACGAAAAATCATTAATTAACTTCTCCATTATATGTAATTATAAAATTGTAAACTTTTTTTTAATTGCGTGGCGCAATTGTATCTGTTTTAATTTTTAAAAACAATAGTTACAACCAACCGTTGTAACTACTGTTTTGTGTTTTAATTAAGCAGCGAATAACGCAGCGAAACCAATACCTTCAATAAGTGCAGCTGCGATAAGCATAGCTGTTTGGATTTTTCCTGAAGCTTCTGGTTGACGTGCAATTGCGTCCATTGCTGAACCACCAATTTTACCAATACCTAAACCTGCTCCGATTACAATTAATCCTGCTCCTACAATAGTTGGAATTTGCATAATATATATATTAAAAATTAAACATTCAATTTAAGGCATTTGGCAAAAGCCAATAGCCGTTTTTAATGGTGCTCAGCCCCTTCGTGGTGATGCTCTTCATTTCCAGCACCAAAATACAAAGCCGACAACATCGTGAAAATATACGCTTGTAAAAACGCTACTAATATTTCTAGGATAGAAAGTGCAAATGCCAATCCAAATGACAAGGTACTTCCAATCCAACTTTTAAAAATAAACATCAATCCAATGATACTCATTAATACTACGTGTCCAGCCAAAATGTTAGCATACAAACGAATCATTAATGAAAATGGCTTGATAACTGTTCCTAACAATTCAATTGGAGCTAAAATAAATTTCATTGGTGTTGGCACGCCTGGCATCCAGAAAATGTGTGCCCAATAATTTTTATTAGCAGAGAAAGTAGTAATCAAATACGTCAATAAAGCTAACGAAGCTGTAATAGCAATGTTACCTGTTACGTTAAATCCTAGTGGTGTTAATCCTAAAATATTCAAGAAAAACACAAAGAAAAAAATGGTAAGCAAATAGCTCATGTATTTTTTGTAGTTTTTCTCTCCAATGTTTGGAATCGCAATTTCGTCTCTTACGTACAAAACCAACGGCTCAAAGAAACGTCCTGCTCCTGAGGCAATTCCACCGTTTTTAGCATATGATTTTGCCAAACGGCTAAACAAGAAAAACATTAACAACGCCACAAACAAGATTCCAACAACACTTTTTGTAATTGATAAATCTAAGGGCTGAACATTCGTTGGATGACCTGATTTTTCATCTTCAGTTAATTTTCCTGAAGCATCCGTTTTATATATTTTTTCGTGGTGAATTACGTAATAGTTCCCATTGTGTTCCGCTACTTTTTCACCGTGGTGAAATTCACCAGAAGAAAAAACTTGCAATCCATTATCCCATAAAATAATTGGTAATGAGAAACCGTTGTGCTCGCCAGATTCTTTATCTGCGTTAAAAGTAAAGTCGTGAGCGTCAAGTAAGTGGTGATTAATAAACTCTTTTATTTCTGATTTTACATCTGTAGATTCTGTTGGAGTTGCTTCTTTTTTTTCAGTTGGGTTAGCAAAGCTTACAAAAGGAAGAATAGCTACTAAAGCTACCAGTATAAATTTAAGTGGTTTGTTTGAAATCACCATAACAGTTAAATATCTTCGTTTATTTTGGTTTCTAAAATTTAGGTGCAAAGGTACATTTTTTATTAATATTCAAAAGAATATAAAAATTATTTTTCGTCTAAATCGTCACTTCTAAAGGTCATTTATTGTTTTTCGTTTAATATGCGTATCGTAACTAGGGTTTCAATTGCCAAAAAGACAATAAATAGCATAAAAAAATTGATTTTTTCAATTCCAGAAGTCGACGATATGCTTTTCAAAATAGGGCGGACAAATACGAAACAAGTCATCATTTTTACAGTCGTAACTATTAAAAAAGACATCCCAACCAAATCAAAATTTTGAGAACGAACTTGGAACAAAACTACCCTAAGAACTATAGAAAATATTCCGAAAAAAAGATATAAACTCAAGAGCGAATAGGAAAAATCTTTTGTAGAAATTTCCATTAATTCAAATAAATACTGATGAACAAAATAGGAAAACGTCACTAAAGCTATCCATAGTGCTAGTCCTTTCTTTTGTTGTTGTGTGGGGGGAAAAAATTGAAAGCTCAATGGGAATCGGATTTATTGATTTCATTTACTTGACGGATCGTATTGTATAAGGCTAAAAAAACGCCGACTAACAAAACTATTTTGTGATAATAAAAAATAGTATTGGGATGTTTATCATCTAACCAACTGCCCAGATAGGAAAACAAAAAAATAATAACCCCCATTTGAATAGGAATATTAATTAGGGCTAACCATTTATTGAATGGTTTCTTGTTGTTTTTATTCTCCATTTGACGTGGTAGGTGGAATCGTTTTCATGGTGCAGGTTGCGCTAAAATCAGCGCCGGGTTCTACAGATAGCTTTCCAATCGTGACTTCGCCATAAATAGTAGCTGTGGCTTTTACATTAAGCAATTCGGCTACCTGTATTTTACCGCTATAACGCCCTTCGATGTCTGCATTTTTGCACAAAATATCTCCAACAACAATTCCGGCAGGCCCAATAACTATTTTCCCTTCACACTGAAAATTACCCGTTAATTCGCCGTCCAATCTAAAATCGGCTACCGAATAAATATTCCCTTTTATTCGGGTACCTTCAACTATTCGGTTCGTTTTTCCTAATAGATCGGTGTAGGATTTTGTTTTTTTATCAAACATAATTTACTGCTTTTTAATGGCTAGATAGCTTTCTAAGTTCTTCTTAATTTGGATCACTTTGTAATTATCGCTCGAAATGATAATTGCCGGTTGGGCAATTGTATATTGTTTATTAATCTTCATAAAGTTGATGATATCATTGGCGTAGGCCTCTGTTTTAATATTATGAAGCACAATAAAGTTTTCTTTGTCGGTGTACACATCATACGAATAGGAGCGTTGTTCTATTTTCTCGTCCTCAATGAAATTTTTGATTTTTTTCTCAAATTCAATCGTCAAAGGATCAGACTGCGCGCCTACTTTAAACAGTATTTTCCAGCTTTTGGCTGTGGTGGTAAAGTCTATTTTTTCCAAAGTAGGTATTTGATTGCTCACAATGTCTTTAGCTTGTTTGCCTTCGTCGGTGTTTGGATATTGCTCGGCAACAGCTTCTAGCGCTTTTTTATAGGCAACCACCCCAAATAATTTCGCTTGGGTATTGGCTCGTAATAATTCTAATTTGGGAAGAATTGCATCGCCAGAAAACTGAATAATTGCAGTGTTTACTTTTGATAAAAGATCGACAAAATGCTCTTCTTGGAAAAGAGCATACAATTGATTGTAGGCTTTCTCAGGACTATCAATACTCAAATTATCGATCCCGGTATTATTAATTATTTGCGCGTATCGAGAAGTTGGAAACTCAGAAACTATTCGATTTTTCATTGCCGCTGCTTTTGTAGCATCTGTAATTTGGTAAATTTTATACAAGTTGTACAAGGTTGGTAAAATCAATTTTTCTGCGGGTTGTTGTTCCAATATCTTTTCTAATTTGGCTGTTGCCAAAGCGTATTCTTTGAACTTTTCTTTATAAATGATTCCCAGTTGATAATACGCAAAATTGCGTTCCTGATTAATGCTGTCGATTACTTTTTGGTCTGTCGGAATTTGATTCAAATAATAGGCAATTGCATATTTATCATTCGTTTTTTCGGCTGTTTTTTGATTGGTATCAGCTCCAACAACTAAGTTGTCTGTCGTTGCTGAAATGCCTATGTCTCCTGTAGTGGTTGTAATTCTCCAATATCCATTCGGATTGCGTTTTCCCCAATTTTTCTTAAATTCCAATTGACCAAAAGCGGCTGTAGTGGGGGTATAAAAATAAAACGAAGAAGCGGAATTTCCAGTATTTAATTTTGGGAGATTACGAACCGGAACATTCGGTTTTAATAATGTTTGCCCCGCAGGATTACTATTCCCCGATTGTTGAAAATTAGCTATCGCTTCTTGTTGTTTTTGGGCCAATAGCTTTTGTTTTTCTTCTGCTTTTTTAAGCGATTCGATATGATTGCCAAAATACACAATGCGTTCCGAATCAGAAAGTGCAACTACTTTTAAAATGCTGTCGGTAGTGTGTGCTAATGCATCGTACTTGATCACATCGTCCAAATTTTTTCTCAATTTTTCGATTTGGACAAACTCTCTGGTATTCTTGTCTAGCTTGACTAATGTGCTGTCGTAATATTTGGCCGCCAAAGGAAATTCGGCGCTTTTGAAATACATATTGCCTAAATTTCTATAATTAGAAACCGCCAAATAGGTATTGTCCTTAATTAGTTTTAAAGAACGGGTGTAATTTTTTAAAGCCAATTCTGGATCGTTACTTTTGTCATAATACAAACCTATTTGATGGTAAATCAAATCCAAAAAAGGTCGGTTTTCACGATTTTCAACCAATTGGGTAAACATTTTTGTCAATTGCGTCCTGTCGCCATTTTGAAAATCAAACAGTTGTGCCTTTTTGGCGTAGGCCTGAATCACATATTCTCTATCTGCTTTTCGACGCATGTCAATTACAGATTGGAAACTCAATAGCGCACTGTCTCTTTTGCCTAATTCCTCGTACAACTGTCCCAAAATGAAGCGGTAACGTGCTTTTTCCGTGTTGATTAAAGTTAACTCTTGTGCCATTTTTAATTTGGCCACCGCACTGTCTTTTTCTTCCAAATTCAAAAAGGCTTCAGCCAAAACAGCGTAGGCATTAGCCACATATTCGTCTTTCAATTTAAAGTCCTTAAGCAGTTTAGATAAATTTTTGATCACCAAAGCATCATTGCCCAATCGCATATTCGTTTTTTCGCGCCAAATCTTTGCTTCGTATATTTTATCGCTATTGGGGTGTTTGTACAAAATATAATTGAATGCATCCAATGCGGGCACAAAACGCTGACCATAATAACGAGCCTTTCCAAGCATTAAGTAGGCTTCGTCAGTTTGTTGATTGCGTTCTCTACCGCCTATATTCATGGAATGTTTTTGAATGGCTTTAGTTGCTTTTGTTTCGGCCAAATCAAAATTGGGGTTCTTAATTGTGTCGTTCAATGAACCGTCTGACAATTCCATTTTTTCTACCGGCAAACGCTTCCAAAAATTGTTTTTGCTTTTTTGATTTATATCCTTAACCCCTTTGTCAAAACCAATCCCTCCATTGTATAAAATATTGTTTTGAGTGGTTAAGGCATGGTATTTTCGAGATACAAACGAATCCTTCTTGGTAGAACAAGCCACCAAAACCAATAGGGTAATAAAACTAAGTGTAAATTGAGAGCAGTTGGTTTTCAATTGGAAACGATTTATAGCATAAACTTCTATACGCCAGTTTTAGTATATAGTTGGGTAAAATTAAGATTATTCTTTGAAACTGAAATTGATTTTATAATTTGATTTTTATAATTACTATTACAAACCTGATTATTATCATTTTCTAAAAACACCCTAGTTTAGTATATTTGCCAAAAATTACAATTATGTCTTCCTTTTTAAAATTAATTATTAAAGAAGTAAAACGCGAAACCAAAGACGCTGTTTCCATTCTTTTTTCAGTCCCAGAAGAATTACAATCCCAATATACTTTTATTGCCGGTCAATACATTAACCTGAAATTGACATTGGATAATCAAGAAATCCGTCGCGCCTATTCGATTTGTTCAGCACCTCATAGTGGCGAATTACGCATTGCGGTAAAAGCGGTTTCTAACGGGCTTTTTTCGCAGTTTGCCAATACCAAGCTCAAAGCAGGTGATGTCCTTGAAGTAGGAAAACCAGAAGGAAAATTCACCTTTGAACCTCAGGCTGATCGCCAACGCAATTATGCTGCTTTTGTGGCCGGTAGCGGTATTACTCCTGCTCTTTCTATTTTGAAATCGGTTTTGCAAAACGAACCAAAAAGCACTTTTGTTTTGGTATACGGAAACAAATCGCCAGAAGACACTATTTTCCACCAAGAATTACAGGATTTACAATCGCAATTTGTTGGACGATTATTTGTTCAATATGTGTATAGCCAAGCGAAAGCAGACGGAGCTTTGTCTGGACGTATAGACAAAACTACCGTGAATTATATCTTGAAAGAAAAACACGCGAGTTTGGATTTTGACAAGTTCTATTTGTGTGGACCTGAAGAAATGATCAACACCGTTTCTGATGCTTTGAAAGAAAAAAATGTTAAAGAATCGGATATCAAGTTTGAATTATTTTCTAGTTCCACTAAAGAAAACACTATCGAACAATCCTTAGATGGACATGCTCAAATTACCGTAATGGTAGATGATGAGGAAACTACTTTTGAAATGTCGGCAAAACAAACCATCTTGGATGCTGCTTTAAAACAAGGTATTGATGCTCCGTATTCTTGTCAAGGCGGAATTTGCAGTAGTTGTTTAGCGCGCGTTACTGAAGGAACTGCCGAAATGACTAAGAACTCTATTCTTTCCGAAAAAGAAGTGGCTGACGGACTGATATTGACTTGTCAAGCGCATCCTACTTCGGCTACAATTCGAGTAGATTTTGATGATGTTTAATTTTTGCCGCAAAGGCACAAAGTCGCAAAGTTTACAATTGATATATAAAAAAACGAGAAGTGATTGCTTCTCGTTTTTTATTTTTTACTCCTAAGAACATCTTCCATTCGAGCCACCACTTGCTCCGGAAGAATGGTTCGCATGGCGTTTTCATATCCCGCTACTCTTTTATTCCCGTACACCGAAGTAGGTAGGTTTGGGTATTGGTTTCTGTCGGAAACCAAAGCGTTGTCTAACGATTGATTAAACGGTAAAAATCCGGCAAACGGATGAGTAGCGCCCCAAAGTGTCACCACCGGAATACCCAAAATGGCGGCAATATGTCCGTTGCCCGAATCCATGGATAGCATCACGTCTAGATTACTGATCAAATTTAATTCTTCTTGAAACGGTATCTTTCCCGCCATATTCAAAACATTCGTTTTGTTTCCAACGAGTGACTGCAATTGTTCTTTTTCTTTTTGGCCGCCGCCAAAGAGGAAAATAGTGCTGTTTTTATGGCTTGCCAATGCGTCAATTACTTCCTGCATTAAATCTAGCGGATACACTTTAGAATCGTATTGGGCAAAAGGCGCAATCCCAATTACCGTATTGGATTGAGACACAATGGTAGCTAATTCAGATTGGGAAATTTTTGCTTTTTCAGGAAATTGAGGTCGAGACAAATCGATTGGAAACCCCAAGGCTTCAAAAACCAATTGGTGTCTATCAAACATGGTGGTTAAGGGTTGGAAAATTTTATTTTCAACACGTGTTAGTGCTTTTTTCTCAGCGCGTCCTTTGTCTACAAAAGCTGTTTTTTTACCGCTTAAAGAGAATAAAGTGCGAAGTACTTTGGAACGCAACACATTGTGTAAATCGGCAAAAGCATCGATATTAAAAGATTTCAAATCTTGAAACAAACGCCACAATCCTACAATTCCTTTGTGACGTTCTTTTTCGTCAAAATGAAAAAAATGAAGATTCGGAATTCCATTATAAAAAGGCTGGAAAAACGAACGTGAAATTACTGTTATTTTTAGCTCGGGATATTGGTTTGCCAACGCCCTTACAACAGGAACCGTCATGGCGACATCTCCCATTGCGGAAAGTCTTATGACGG
Organism: Flavobacterium ammoniigenes; assembly: GCF_020886055.1. Lineage (NCBI taxonomy): Bacteria > Pseudomonadati > Bacteroidota > Flavobacteriia > Flavobacteriales > Flavobacteriaceae > Flavobacterium > Flavobacterium ammoniigenes. Next base: position 629,286 of record NZ_AP025184.1, read on the forward strand.
CTATATGTTGAATTTTGTGTGACAAATTATTGTCTGTAGATTACTTTTTGTTTTGGTAAAGCACCGGATTCAAATCATCATCATTGTACATTTTCATTTGTTTGTACACTTTCATGAATTTATTTCCGTTTTCGATATCCGCCAACAAATCGTCAATGGCTGTCGACAAATCCGTTCTTTGTTCCAATAAAATATTGAGTTTTTCTTGGCATTTGTCTTTGTGTTCTTGCGATGCATCGGGACGACTTACCTCCTCTTGCATATGGTAAATTTTCAGTGCCAAAATAGACAAACGGTCAAAAGCCCAAGCGGGACTTTCAGAGTTGATTTTAGCTTCTGGTTTGGCATTTACATGACTGTATTTTTGAAGAAAATAACTGTCAATGTATTCCACCATATCGGTGCGTTCCTGATTCGAAGCGTCAATTCGTCTTTTCAAAGTCAAAGCCGCCACGGGATCAATATTCGGGTCGCGAATAATATCTTCAAAATGCCATTGCACCGTATCGATCCAATTTTTTAGGTACAATAAATGTTCGAATTGGTCCTTAGGAAAAGGATTATTGATGGGTTGGTCCACGTTATCAAATTGATGATAATCTTGGATACTTTTTTCGAATACAGAATAGGCTAATTTTGAAAACATCTCTTAGTAAATTGAAAGACAAAGATACTTTTTTATACATTTATAGGATGGAAAAACGATTAAAGTTTTGCCTAAATACTCAAAATTGAAAGTATGCAAATTCATCATCTGTCGGAAAATAATAGTGTTCTAAATCATTTCTTGGGTCAAATTCGCGATGTCAATATCCACAACGATAGCCTCCGTTTTAGAAAAAACATGGAGCGCATTGGTGAAATTATGGCCTATGAACTGAGTAAAAATTTGGACTATCAAGCAGTTGTAATTCCAACTCCGTTAGGAACAAAAGCAACGCAGTATATAAAAAATTCATTGGTGATTTGCTCAATTCTTAGGGCAGGTTTAACACTACACAATGGGTTCTTAAACTATTTTGACGCTGCCGAAAACGGATTTATTTCGGCTTACCGCCACCATCCTAATAACGATGATTTTTTCGAAATCATAGTACAGTACCAAGCGGTTGCAGATATTACTAATAAAACGGTTGTAATTGTAGATCCAATGTTGGCTACTGGCCAATCTATAGTAGCCGTATTTAAACAATTAATGGAAAGAGGCGCTCCTGCTATAATTCATATAGCAGTCGTGATTGCCGCGCCTGAAGGAATTGCACATTTAGAAGCGGAACTCCCTGATAATTGCCATCTTTGGATTGCTTCAATAGACGATCATCTCAACGAACACAGCTATATTGTCCCTGGATTAGGAGATGCAGGGGATTTGGCATACGGTATAAAATTATAATTGGCCCACAAAGGAAAATAAGCTACACAGCAGTACTAATCCAAACGCTATTTCTTGCTTGAATCTGGTTTGAGAATACTCAAGGTGCGCGCTTGCTAAAATGGCCAAAGGAGCGATAGTAAACACTAAAAAATCACTGCTTTTATTTGCAGAAAGCACAAAAACAATGACACCAATAAAAAAGGAAGCGACCATTTTTTTATAGGAAGTTTGTGTCATTGATGGACGATGCGATAACGAAATAAACATCGAAAACACAAAAAACAAGGCGACCGAAACATAAATTGAAAAGGCTAGGTTTTGATTGGAATTCGCAAAATAATCAAGTGCTAGATCTACTTGCGTGCTTTTATTTAAATATTCCAAAGTATTGATTCCGAAAAAAGAAGTGAAAAACGCAAACAAAATTCCTACGGCAAATAAGGCAACAAAAGGCAAAACCCAATTCGTATAATCTCTTGAAACCAATAAAATAATCGAAATAAAAACTAATATCAAGAACAAAATGGCCCAAAAATGAAAAAGCGATGCTAAAATGATCCACAAAGAAGCATCAAATATTTTTTCTTTAGAGGCTTTCATGGACTGCAACGAAATCAAACGGCGCAGGGCTAATAAAACAAAAAAATTAGCCAACAAAATATTTAAATTGTTCAAAATAGAAGGGAAAAACAACAAAAGTAAGATGAAAAAAACCGCAGTATAACTGCTGTCTTTAGTCAATCCATTGCGTTTTCCAATAAAACTTGTCAAGAAAACAGAAGCTAAAATAACTAGAAAAGTAAATCCTTTTTTTAGCAGTAAAACAACCGATGACATCCAAGAAGTATCTTGAATTTGGTAGATAAAAAAGAAAAACAACACTAAAAATACAATTAAAGCATAATTTAATGGTGTAGATTTTTTAAAAACACTTGCAATCATAAGGATATTTTATACTTTTGTCTCGGTAAATATACTACTTGTTTAAAACAAGTTCAAAAAAGATTCGTTTTCAAAATAGCTTTCTTTTTAAAGTACTTACTCAAACGCTAAATAAAACTATAATTTTATATCATTATGAAATCATTTTTCGAAGGAATTCAATTTTTATTTGTAGATGTGTTATTTGCTCCACTTGATTTTTTAAGATCTTTAGAGTTGTCTTCATGGACTGCTGCTAATGCAATCAACTGGATCTTTATGATCGTTTGTGCTGCTGCTATTGTTTATTGGATCAAACAATTACAAATTTTTGACGAAGCAGGTACAGAAAATCAAGATACTACTGCACATTCATTCTTGAAATAATAAAAAAAATATTGGAAACTACTTTAAGTCGTTTCCAATATCTCTTCTAAAATACATCTTATCAAATTGAAGCTTAGCGATATTTTGGTAAGATTTTTTTATGGCTTCTTCAAAGTTATCGCCATACGAAGTCACGGTTAATACACGTCCTCCATTGGATACCACTTGATTGTTTTCTAATTTCGTTCCTGCGTGAAACACAATCGAATCGGTTATATTTTCTAGTCCTGTAATGACTTTTCCTTTTTCAAATTCTTCTGGATAACCTCCTGAAACTACCATAATCGTTGTAGCGCTTCTTTGGTCAACTTCTAACGCAATTTGGTCTAGCTTTTCATTGGCTACCGCCAAAAATAATTCGACTAAATCGGTTTTCAATCTTGGAATGACCACTTCAGTTTCTGGATCGCCCATTCGCACATTGTATTCAATCACGATAGGCTCTCCCTTTACATTGATTAACCCAATAAAAACGAATCCTTTGTACGGAATCCCGTCTTTTTGAAATCCGTTAATAGTTGGTTTTACAATGCGGCTTTCGATTTTTTCCATCAAAATGGCGTCAACATAAGGAACCGGAGAAACTGCTCCCATACCGCCTGTGTTTAGGCCGGTGTCGCCTTCGCCAATACGTTTGTAATCTTTGGCTGTTGGTAAAATTTTATAGCTCTTCCCGTCGGTCAAAACGAAACAACTCAATTCAATTCCGTCTAAGAATTCTTCGATTACTACTTTGGCGCTAGCAGATCCAAATTTTTGGTGCACCAACATATTGCGCAATTCTTCTTTGGCTTCTGCCAAATCTTGAATAATTAACACGCCTTTTCCGGCAGCCAAACCATCTGCTTTCAATACATACGGAGGTTGTAGTGTTTCTAAAAATTGGCAACCTTGTTCCACTGTTTCGGCAGTAAAACTATCGTAAGCGGCTGTTGGGATATTGTGCCTGAATAAGAATTCTTTAGCAAATTCTTTACTTCCTTCTAATTGTGCACCAATAGTTGAGGGCCCAATTACAGGTATCTCTTTTAAGTCGGCATCGTTCAAGAAGAAATCATAAATTCCTTTTACCAATGGATCTTCTGGACCAACCACAACCATTTCCACTTTTTCTTTCAAGACAAAGTCTTTGATAGCAGGAAAATCAGTTGGGTTGATGTTTATATTATTGGCTATTGCTGCAGTTCCCGCATTTCCGGGTGCTACAAAAAGGGTGTCGCAAAGCGGACTTTGAATCATTTTCCATGCAAATGCATGTTCTCTTCCGCCTGAACCCAATAGTAAAATAGTCATGTTGTAGTTGTATTAGTTGTGGTGCAAAAATAATGGCTTTTGAACGGAAATTATAATTAATTTTTAAAAATTATTCTTGTTCGAAAAGCCAAATCAATAGTTATTTAATATAATTCGAAAAATCTTTGTGTTCCTCTTTTGACAATTCTTCCGGAGAAAGGGATTTGAAATACTCATAGGTAATTTTCATTCCTTCGGCACGGCCCACTTTGGCTTCCCATCCTAATAATTCTTTGGCTTTGCTAATGTCGGGTTGACGCTGTAAAGGATCGTTTATGGGCAGCGGATGATACACCACTTTTTGATTGGTGCCTGTTAATTTGATGATTTCTTCAGCGAAATCCTTGATGGTAATTTCGTCTGGATTTCCAATATTCACCGGATACACATAGTCAGAATGCAAGAGTCTGTAAATTCCTTCCACCTGATCGTCCACATAACAAAACGAACGCGTTTGCATCCCGTCGCCAAAAATGGTTAAATCCTCTCCGCGGATGGCTTGCCCTATAAAAGCCGGGATTACGCGTCCGTCGTTGAGGCGCATTCTTGGTCCGTAAGTGTTAAAAATTCGAACAATTCGAGTTTCTACACCATGAAAAGTATGGTACGCCATAGTAATCGATTCTTGGAAACGTTTGGCTTCGTCATACACGCCTCTTGGACCTATTGTATTTACGTTGCCGTAGTATTCTTCGGTTTGTGGGTGCACCAAAGGATCGCCATAGACTTCAGAAGTCGAAGCAATTAATATGCGTGCTTTTTTTACGCGTGCCAATCCCAACAAATTATGAGTGCCAAGCGAACCTACTTTTAAGGTTTGAATTGGAATTTTCAAATAATCGATTGGACTTGCTGGCGAAGCAAAATGCAAAATATAATCTAACTTTCCTGGAACGTGAACAAATTTAGTAATGTCATGGTGGTAGAATTCGAAGTTTTCAAGCTTGAATAAATGCTCGATATTTTTCAAATCGCCCGTAATCAAATTGTCCATCCCGATAACAAAATAGCCTTCTTTGATAAATCGGTCACAAAGATGCGACCCTAAAAATCCCGCCGCTCCTGTTATCAATATTCGTTTCATAGTAAATTGGTATTGCCTTATTTTACATTAAAAATTTGTTCCAAAATTTTGATCGTAATCAAATAAGTTGGTTTTACTCCTGTAGTCCCTAAACCTCCTGAAGCCAATGTGCTTCCGGTTTCTAGTGGATTATCTGAAGCATAATAAGCATAGCGCACTTTGATGTCTTTGGGTACGCTTTTTCTAATTCTCGAAGCCGATTGAATGGCTTTTTGATAATAGGCGCCTTCCATTTCTAATCCGATGGCTCTCCAAGTCGATTCGTGGAAAAATTGCAACAAATCCCTGTTTTGCAATGAGGTCCCCAAAACCGTGACCATGGGTCCTGCAAAAACAGCAATGTCATTGCCTTCAAACATATCGGCAGTTAATTCATTTTCAAAAAAGTAATTATCTGCCGTTCCTTCATTGATATGGGCATTCGGAATCATAATATCTCCCTTGCCTCCTTCTAAAATTCCGGCCTTTCCCATAATTGAAATCGACTGGGCGTTCAAGAAGGTATCTTTTTTGTACGGTTTGAACAACTCGTCTATCGTTTCGTAGGCTTGCTCGCCAAAGGCGTAATCCATAACAATTATTACGGGTTTTTCTTCGCCTAAATCAGCTTTTGGGAAAGATGTTTTGCTCCAATCTATTTTAGCCGTGTCAAAAATTTGTACATCGATATTCGTTCCTGAAGTGTCGGGTAGCGAAATCATCCCTTGTTTCAAGGCAATCGCTTCGACTAGATCGCGAACTTCATTCGCACCTGATTTACTTAATTCCTCATAAATAAAGAAATCGGTTTGGTTTTTGAATTTCGTTTTCAGGGCAGGAACCGCAAAAATAGAGTTCATCACCGAGTGCATATTGGCACTAATCACGTGGATAGGTCTGCCTAATAAATTGTTTTCTTTTAAAACTTCTTTGATATTGGTCGCCCAAATCTCTCCATGAATATGGTGTCCCAAACGCTCTCTCAACACTGGGCTGAACGTAATGGTGCGTTTGTTATTTTCAACCATTTCTTCGATGGCTAATTTTCCTAACCAATAAATAACGTGTAAAAATCGATCTGGAGTTGTCGCTGAGCCAAAGGCATCATAGATGTCTAAAATTTCTTCAAAAGTTCTGCCCAAAATATTAGCAGTATGAGAAATCGCTTTTTCTTTCTCTACTTGAGTTAGTTTTTTATTGTGCTGAACGGCAATTTCTAATTTTTTCCAATCGTGTGATACCTCTCCTGCTTCGTCCAACAACACTCTGTTTTTGATCTTGTGCGATTCAATAAAAATGAAAGTCAGGTGGGTCAAAATATCATAAATATCGGAACGACCACGAGTAATCACTACGTTCATTTGGTCTTCGTCAATACGATAGCAATTACGGCGTCTTTTGGGAGGAACAATCGCTTTGAAGTGCGATTTTGCATAACCTTCTTCTGAAGTCAGGTTGATGAATCGGCATTCTTCGATTCCAATTGGGAGGCGTTCAATAACGTACAAGAGTCCGTTAAGTTCTACTTTTTCATCGGCAATGTTTCCGTAAATTTCTGGGCGTAAAGCTAATAAAGCTTCTCGTAAAGTGTCTCCAGAAACTCCCATCGGCTTGTAAAAACCGCGGTTGAATAAATGCCTCATGGTAATGTACAGTCGTTCAATAGCTGCTGACGACTCTTGCGCTCGTGAGCGCGAAATGTTTTTAGTATCCATACTTTTCTATTATTTAACCCGCAAAGATACTAGATTTATTTTGGGTTTAGCGCATCGGCTATTTTTCTATCGTTTGACAGTCGCGGGATTTTGTTCTGCCCTCCTAATTTCCCGATCGATTTCATATAGTCTTGAAAACCGTTTTTTGAGACGTTGGTAATTACCAATGGCCGCAAAACATTCCCCACAATTAAATCGTCATAATAGACATTTTGCTTGCGCATCGCATCGTCAATTTGTAATGCAAATACAGCTAAATTATCGGGGGCGTTTTCAAATTCAATTAGCCATTCATGGTAAGGCAATCCTTCGGTTGGGTTAATTTGAGGCGCGACTGTAAATTCATTAACGCGAATTGATGTCCCTTCCATAGCTTCTTGCAAAGCGCTTTCTACCTCTTTGCCAATCACATGTTCGCCAAAAGCGGAAATATAATGTTTGATTCGGCCCGAAACCACTACTCGATAAGGTGCTAAACTGGTAAATTGAACCGTGTCGCCAATATTATAACCCCAAAGGCCCGCATTAGTTGATAGAATTAAAACGTAATTCACCCCCAATTCGACTTCGCCAATGGTATAACGACGAGGGTTTTCGGCAGAAAATTCCTCGCTCTTAATAAATTCATAGAAAATTCCGGAATTCAATAACAACAACATGCCTTTCTCTTTTTGGGAATCTTGGTAGGCAAAAAACCCTTCAGAAGCAGGGAAAAGTTCAATTGAATCGACTTTTCGACCTATTAAATTTTCAAATTTAGCACGGTACGGTTCGTAATTGACCCCGCCATAAATAAACAAATTGAAATTGGGGAAAATGTCTCCAACAGGCTTATTGGCTTTTTGTTGTAGTTTTTCGAAATACATTTGAACCCAAGACGGAATTCCAGAAATGACCGACATGTTTTCGTTGAATGTTTCTTCCACAATAGCGTTGACTTTGGTTTCCCAATCTTCAATACAATTGGTTTCCCATGAAGGCATGCGGTTTTTTTGTAAATATTTTGGAACAAAATGCGCTACAATTCCTGACAAACGGCCAAGATTAATTCCGTTTTTTTCTTCCAAAATCGGGCTGCCTTGCAAGAAAATCATTTTACCATCTACAAAATCAGCCTTGCCTGTTTCGTGAATGTAATGTAAAATAGCATTACGAGCTGCCTCGATATGATACGGCATGGATTCCTTGGTCAGCGGAATGTATTTGGCTCCCGAGGTAGTTCCTGAAGTTTTAGCAAAATACAACGGTTTGCCTTTCCAAAGTACGTTCTCCTCGCCTTTCACCACGCGATCAACATAGGGTTTTAATTGTTCGTAATCACGAACAGGAACTTGTTGAGCAAAATCAGACGGAGTTTGTATTTGTTCAAAATGATGGTCTTTTCCAAATTGCGTGTTTTTCGCTTGACGAATTAATTCTTGGAAAACTTTGTTTTGGGTCGCAACTGAATTAGATGACCAGGCTTTGGTTTTTTTGACTACTTGACTTGCAAATAACCGGGCTGCAATTGATTTTATAGACATGGAACGGGATTTATTTTTTCTTTTGTGAAGATTGTTCCTCTTCTTTATTTACTTGTTTTCGCAATTCTAATTCTTCTTTTGAGGCCGACAAATCACCCTCTATTTGGTTTTTTTCTACAGAAGATAGGATCGAATCTTTATTGAATTTGGCAAATTCTAATTCGCCCGTCAATACTTTTTTTAGCGATTTGATATAGGCTTCATTGTATTCTATTGCCCGTGTTAATGAATCCGATTTTAAAGCAAGTTCTGTAGCGGCTATTTTTAGTTTAGAAGAGGAATAGCCGGGAATAAACTCGCGTAATGGAGTAAAAGCGATGATAAAAGTAGTAACAAAAATGATGAAAATAGCCCCTAAACCCAAGACCACAAAAACATTCATCAAGGTCAATTTTAACGAAAAAGTTTCTTCAAAAGTGTCTTCGTTCAAAATAATCAAACGCCTTTTGTTGAACAGATTTTCTTTTAATTGTTGTTTAAAGAGCCTTTTATCAAACATGGATTTTAGTTTATTGAACAAATATAAACAATTAAACGCTTTATGCTATGGCTATAATATGAAGGAACAAATGCTGTTTTGTCTCATTTTAATAGAATTTTAACGCATTTAAAAACAAATAATTCGTGAAAAAAGAATTGCCATTCACTAATTCTATATACATTTGTACTTCATTAAAAAACAAATTTGCTTCGGCATTAAAATAGTAAATCATGGGAAGATTAGGTGTTACAGAAATCCTTGTTATTTTAGCAGTTGTATTATTGCTTTTTGGAGGTAAAAAAATTCCAGAACTTATGAAAGGTTTAGGAAGCGGAATTAAAGAATTTAAAAACGCTGCTAAAGACGATTCATCTGCAAAGAAAGAAGAAGATACTAAAGAGTAATTTTTTAGACATTCTAATAAAAAAACCCAAGTTAATCAACTTGGGTTTTTTTGTTTTTATAATATCATTGTTAATTGAATGCGTTTTCGATCCTCGTCGACCTCAGTCACTTTTACCTCAACATGTTGGTGTAATTTGACTACTTCGTTTACATCGCTTACAAAACCCGCTTTGAGTTGGGAAATATGAACCAAACCACTTTCTTTAATTCCGATATCTACGAAACAACCAAAGTTGGTAATGTTATTCACAATGCCTGGTAAAATCATTCCTGATTTCAAGTCTTTAATCGATTTTACATTCGGGTCAAACTCAAAAACCTTAGCTGATTTTCTAGGGTCTAAACCTGGTTTTTCTAGTTCTTTAATAATGTCTTTCAAAGTTAAAATTCCTATTTCTGGCGTAGTATAATTTTCTGCTTTAATTAAGGCTGTTTTCTCTTTGTTTCCAATTAATTCTTGGACCGAAAGCTTTAAATCTTTGGCTATTTTTTCTACAATGAGATAGGCTTCTGGATGCACTGCCGAATTATCCAACGGATTTTTTCCGTCTTTAATTCGGATAAAGGCCGCGCCTTGTTGGAAGGCTTTTTCGCCCAAGCGAGGCACCTTTTTTAATTGTTTTCGGTCGTTAAACGGGCCGTTTTCGGAACGGTATTGCACAATGTTTTCGGCTAGCTTCTCTCCTATTCCACTCACATAACTCAATAAATGTTTGCTCGCTGTATTGATGTTGATTCCTACCGAGTTTACACAACGAATTACAGTAACATCCAATTCTTCTTTTAATTTATTTTGATCCACGTCGTGTTGGTATTGGCCTACGCCAATGGCTTTTGGGTCAATCTTAACCAGCTCTGCCAAAGGATCACTTAGTCGTCGCCCAATAGAAACCGACCCTCGAACGGTAACATCGTAATTAGGGAATTCTTCGCGGGCGATTTTTGATGCCGAATAGACCGAAGCGCCTGCCTCAGAAACCACAAAAACTTGAACCTCTTTGTCAAAAGCAATTTTTTTGACAAAAAATTCGGTTTCTCGGGAAGCGGTTCCGTTGCCAATAGCTATCGCATCAATTTTATAAGAATTGACCATGGAGCGGATTTTTTTCATCGCCATGGCGTCTTCATTTTGAGGTGCGTGTGGGTAAATCGTTTCGTTGTACAACAGATCGCCTTTTTCGTCCAAACACACTATTTTACATCCCGAACGATAGCCTGGATCAATCGCTAAAATTCGTTTTTCACCCAAAGGCGGTGCAAGTAAAAGCTGACTAAGATTGGTTGCAAAAACCTGAATAGAATTGGCATCGGCTTTAGCCTTAGCTTCTTGTAAGGTTTGGTTCGCAATAGCAGGAAGCAACAAACGTTTGTAACTGTCTTCAATCGCTAGTTGAATGTGGGGCGTGGTATAGTTTTGCGCTTTTAAAACCAATTCGTCAATAATGTCGTAAGCCTCATCGATATCTACCTCTATTTTTAGCTTGACAAAACCTTCGTTTTCGGCTCGCAGCATCGCCATCAATCGGTGCGGGGGAGTTTTGATTAACAATTCTGACCAGTCGAAATATTGTGTGAATTTTTGAGCCGCCTCGTCGTCTTTTTTGGTTTTAACCACCTTAGTGGTAATCGTAGCTTGTCGCTGAAACAAGCGTCGCAATTGTTGACGAACATGAATGTTTTCATTAATCCATTCAGCAATAATATCACGTGCGCCTTGCAAGGCAGCTTCTTCGTTGATAACATTTTCATTGATGTACTGTGTCGAAATAAAATCAATGGCGTCGTTTTTTTGTGCGAAAATAATAGTTGCCAAAGCCTCTAGACCATTTTCTCGCGCCACATCGGCCTTGGTTTTTTTCTTCTTTTTAAATGGCAAATACAAATCTTCCAACTCTTGTAAATCGAAACTGTCTTGAAGTTTTTTTGCTAATTCAGGAGAAAGTTGTCCTTGCTCCTCAATGGTTTTAAGAATACTTTCTTTGCGTTTGATTAATTCGTCGTACTGCTTATTGAGTTTGGCAATTTGCTCAATTACCACCTCGTCTAAATTCCCTGTTTGGTCTTTTCGGTACCTAGAAATAAATGGGATGGTGCAATCTTCGTTTAATAGTTGAACCGTTTTTTGAATATTGATCGCCGCAGTCGCTACTGATTTTCCTATGAATTGAATGTTGGTCATGAATAGTAAATATAATACGTCACGAAAATAATATCTTTACCTCAGATATCTACTCTCATGCCGCTTATATATTTTTATTTTTTACTGGTTTCTTTGATTTGTTTCATCTTGATAGGGTTCGACAAAAATGCCGCTCGAAACCGAAAAAGAAGAATTCCTGAAACCACCTTGTTAATATGGTGTTTGTTTGGAGGAAGTATAGGTGGGGGAATTGGAATGTGGGTATTTAAACACAAAACTTCCAAAAGAAGTTTCCTTTGGAAGTTGTATGGTGTTGTTTTATTTCAAATTTTAATAGGGCTAGTGCTCTATTATTATGAAGTTATTCGTGTTTATTGACAAGCGATTTTGTTCACGCGGTTTTGGTGTCTTCCACCTTCAAATTCAGTATTTAAAAACGTTTCAACCATTTCTACTGCTTGCGGAATAGAAGTATAACGAGCCGGAATACTGATCACATTCGCATCATTGTGTAAACGTGCTAAAGCTGCGATTTCTTTCATCCAACACAAAGCGGCACGCACTTTTTGATGTTTGTTTACCGTCATGGCAATTCCGTTTCCGCTTCCACAAATCACGATTCCAAAATCAGCTTTTCCTTCTTCTACATCTTGAGCAACTGGATGCGCCATATCTGGATAATCTACCGCGTCGAAAGAATCGGTTCCGTAATTAATGATTTGGTGTCCTTTTGCTTCAAGCATAGCCACAATTGCTTTTTTATACTCAGGGCCAGCGTGGTCGTTTCCAATAGAAATTTTCATGATTGTTGTATGTTAAATTCGTGTTCAAAAATAAGGAAAGATTTTGAGTTAGAATTCATAAATAGTGTGGTTTCTTTGTTTCTTTTTAAGGTGAAAAGCTGTTTTAGTAAACAGCATTCTAAATAGCAGTGAAACAACTAGTTGCTAAAAACCATATTTATAATACTTTATAATTTATTTAATAACGTTTGTAATTTAGTATCGAATTTGTTAAAATTTTGAATTGTTAATAGTGATTTGTAATCTGTTGATTTTCAGCTAACATTAAATTAACACATTGTGTTCATAACTCAAGATAGAAAATAAGAACTTTTTGGTAGAGGAAAACAAAAATTATGTAATCCAAAACCGGGTTCAAAAAACCTAATTTAGTTTGTTTAATTTTTAGAAAAGTTATGAATAGAAAAAAGAAGTTTATCAACAGATTTTGAAAAATTAGTTATCTACAAAAAGAATAAATTTTAGGTTATAAACAACTGTTGATTAAAATAAAGAAAGTCTTTATTTTTAAATCATTACCTATAAAAATAGGTGTTGATAACTAAAAATAACTAGGGGTAACTTTATTTCAAATCCTTTTTTAAAAAATTTATAGTAACTATTAACACGCTATAATAACCATTAAAAAATTAATTTTAATTTCCTTTTCTTTTTGTTGTTTTAAATAGATGTTGACAACTTTGAAGTAATTAAAAACTATTTTTATAGAAAAACAGAGGTGAAGTAAAAGTTATATTTTTACTAAATATGAGTTTTAAAAAAGGTAATCTAATTTCTTATTTGTAATTTTAGGCGTTTAAGAAAAAAATTATGGGAAAGCGTTTAAGAAAACCGCTCAAAAAAGAGAAGACCTACTCTGAAAAAATTGTAAAAATACTATCTCAAAATGCTAATAAAGTATATAACTACAAGCAAATAGCAGCTATATTAGATCTAGATGATACACAAAGTAGAAATCAAATTATAAAAGATTTAAAAATTTTAGCCGCTCAAAAAACAATCATTGAATCAGAACCTGGAAAGTATTTAGTAAAAGCGATTAGTCAAGATTATTACGAAGGTAAAATTGATATGACAGGTCGAAAAACTGCTTATTTTGTTTGTCCAGATTTAGAAGAAGATGTTTTTATTCCAACTAATAATTTAAATAGAGCTTTAGATAAAGACACGGTTAAAGTGTATATCTATAACCGAAGAAAAGGACGTCGACCAGAAGGTGAAGTAATTGAAGTTATCGAAAGAAATAAAACCGATTTTGTAGGAGTAATTGATATTCAAAAGAATTTTTCTTTTGTATCAACAGCAAATCCAAAAATGTATACTGATATTTTTATTCCAAAAGATAAAATAGGAGAGGCAGAACAAGGAGATGTGGTTTTGGTTCATATTGAAGATTGGCCTAAAAGAGCTGATAGTCCTTTTGGAAAAGTGATAAAAGTACTAGGAAAACCAGGGGAACATAACACTGAAATTCACGCTATTTTAGCCGAATATGGTTTACCTTCTGAATTTCCTATTGAAGTAGAAACCTATGCTCAAAAAATTGATACAACTATTCAAGCCTCTGAAATAGCAAAGCGTCGCGATATGCGTGATACTTTGACTTTTACCATCGATCCAAAAGATGCAAAAGATTTTGATGATGCGTTGTCTTTCAAAAAGTTAGAAAACGGTAATTATGAAATTGGAATTCATATTGCTGATGTTTCTTTTTATTTAGAAGAAGGAACTATTTTAGATGATGAAGCCTATCAAAGAGCTACTTCTGTCTATTTAGTAGATCGAGTAGTGCCTATGTTACCTGAAGTATTGTCAAATTTTGCTTGTTCTTTACGACCTCAAGAAGAAAAATATACTTTTTCAGCGGTATTTGAAATCAATGAAAAAGCTCAAGTGATGAATCAATGGTTTGGAAGAACAGTTATTTTTTCTGATCAACGTTTTGCTTACGAAGAGGCGCAATATATTATCGAAACTAAAGATAATACTATTCCTCAAGAAATATCTATTACAGGAGAGTCGTATCAAGTTTCAGAACCAATTGTTGATGCTACTTTAAAACTACAAGAATTAGCTAAAATATTACGTAGAAATAGAATGAACGAAGGCGCTATTTCGTTTGATAAAGTAGAAGTAAAATTCAATTTAGATCAAGAAGGAGAACCAGCTGGAGTGTATTTCAAAATATCAAAAGATGCGAATCATTTGATTGAAGAATTCATGTTGCTAGCGAATAGAAAAGTGGCTGAGTTTATTGGTAAACAAAAGAAAACGTTTATTTATCGTATTCACGATGAGCCTAATGAAGATAAATTGATTGCGATGCAAACAGTTATTGCTAAGTTTGGTTATAAAATTGACTTTAGAAACAAAGGAGATATTTCCAAATCATTAAACAATTTATTAACTGAAGTTGTAGGTACTAAAGAGCAAAATCTAATTGATACACTAGCTATTCGTAGTATGAGTAAAGCTAAATATTCTACGGATAATATTGGTCATTACGGACTAGCGTTTGATTATTATTCCCATTTTACTTCTCCTATTCGTAGATATCCTGATGTGATGGTGCATCGTTTGTTGCAATTTTATTTAGATGGAGGAAAATCAGCCGATGAAGAAAGTTATGAAGCGAAATGTTTACACTCATCTACAATGGAAGGTTTAGCTACCAATGCTGAACGGGATTCTATTAAATACATGCAGGTTAAATACATGCAAAACCATCAAGATCAAGAGTTTTTAGGAGTAATTTCAGGAGTAACCGAATGGGGAATTTACGTAGAAATTATCGAAAATAAATGTGAAGGTATGGTCCGAATTAGAGATATTAAAGAGGATTATTATACTTTTGACGAAAAGCAATATGCGTTAGTTGGTGCTACTTCTCATGGTTTATTACAATTAGGAGATGAGATTTATGTCAAAGTAAAAAATGCCGATTTAGTAAAAAAACAATTGGATTTTCACTTTATCAGAAGAAACGAATAAGTCAATTTAAATTACCAATAGTATGAAAAAAATTATATTTAGTTTATTATTAATCAGTTCATTAACCTTTGCCCAAACGGAAAAAAAAGTAGGAGATTTTCATAAAGTAACCGCTTTTGATCAAATTACAGTGGAGTTAATTGCTTCAGATGAAAATAAAGTCGAGCTTTCAGGGGTTAACTCAGACGAAGTAGAGCTTGTTAATAAAAATGGAGAACTTAAACTAAGAATGCCTTTAACGAATTTATTGAAAGGAAATCAAGTAAAAGCAAAGGTATATTACACCGATTTGGATGCAATTGAAGCTAACGAAGGATCACAAATTTCAAATAATGATGTTATTAAAGCTACTAATTTTGATATTATTGCAAAAGAAGGAGCTAAAATAGATATTAGTTTAGATGTTGCTAAAGCAACTGTAAAACTAACAAGTGGAGCTATAGTAAAAACATCAGGAACAGCTAAAAACCAAGATGTTTTAGTTTCTGCAGGCGCTATTTATAACGGAAAAGATTTAACTACTGAACAAACTAGTATTAGCAGCAATGCTGGTGGAGAAGCAGAAGTTTTTGCAACTGAATTTATTGACGCAAAAGCAAGAGCAGGAAGCGATATTATGATTTACGGAAACCCTAAACAAGTTACTAAAAAGACTTTTGCTGCAGGCCATATTAAAATAATTAAATAATTAGCTTACACCTAAACTTAATGATAAACGATATTTTAACAGGACTACCTTGGGGAATTTTCCTTAGTTTTATGATAGGTCCTGTATTCTTTATTCTAATTGAAACCAGCATCACTAAAGGATTTCGTGCTGCTCTTGCTTTTGATTTAGGGGTAGTTTTAGGAGATGTTTTTTTTATTGGAGTCGCTTATTTAGGAAGTTATCGTTTAATTTCAAGTCTAAAAGATAAACCTGCTTTGTTTATTTTTGGTGGAATTGTAATGGTGGCGTACGGAATAATTTCATTTGTTAAATTAAAGAAACAAGCTAAAATTCAATACGAAGCGATTGAAGATGAAATTATAAAAAAAAATTACGGAAGCCTTTTTATTAAAGGGTTTTTCTTAAATGTGATTAATATCGGAGTTTTAGGATTTTGGTTGGCGATTATCATTTCAGTAGGACCAAAATTAGATATGCAAACCCCAAGAATGCTAACTTTTTTTACTTCGGTAATTCTAACCTATTTACTAGTTGATTGTTTAAAAATTGTATTAGCTAAACAATTAAAATCTAAATTAACACCTCCTAATATTCTTAAAATTAAAAAAGGAATTAGTATTGTTTTAATTGTATTTGGATTGGCTTTAATGGTTCAAGGTTGGTTTCCAAAAGAAAAAGAAATGGTTAAAAATGCCCTGGAGAAGATAGAGTAAACAAACCAACCCTTTTTTTCTTGACGTATCTTCAGATTCAAACCATATCTGTACTTAATTTTCTAAAAAACAAACACAAAAAAACCTCTCAAAAAGAGAGGTTAATTCAGAGGCATCGTCCGGATTCGAACCGGAGTAGGAGCTTTTGCAGAGCCCAGCCTAGCCGCTCGGCCACGACGCCAATTGTTATTGGGTTGCAAAGATAGCAAAAACTTTAATGTTTAAAAGTCTTCTGCTAAAAACTTTGTTTGAAATCAGATATCTTTTTAGGCTTAGTTTCGATATTCTTCTAATTCAATAGTAACTGCTTCAACATCACCACCAATAGGTGGATTAATTTTAGAAACACCTAGTTTAATTCTCGAAACAGATGGCGCTTCAGCAAAAATACGAACAATAATTCGGTGCGCCACATGTTCTAACAATTCTGAACGAATCGCCATTTCCTCTTCCACGATTTGATTTAAAAGTACATAATCTACTGTATCGGCTAATTTATCGGAGATACACGATTGGCGTAAATCGGTTTTAATTTCTAAATCCACACGATAATCTGATCCAATTTTACTTTCTTCTACCAAACAACCGTGGTACGAAAAAGTGCGAATATTTTTAAGTTTGATGATCCCCATTGTTATTTTTTTCTAGATAAATATTTATCGTTTTGATGGGTTAAAAGTACAAAATGTTTTGTTTTTTTAGTTTTAAAACCGAATAAACAAGGGTACAAATCGCCGAATCATCAACAATTTTGATAACTTTGCCTTTCAAATTTTTTAAAATGGCATCAGAAGAAAAATCATTGCATTTCATCGAACAAATTATAGAAGACAGTTTAGCCTCAGGTTTTCCTCAGGATCAATTGCGTTTTCGTTTTCCGCCAGAACCAAATGGGTATTTACACATTGGTCACGCAAAATCAATTTGTTTGAATTTTGGTTTGGGTTTAAAGTACAATGCGCCGGTTAATTTGCGTTTTGACGATACCAATCCCGCCAAAGAAGAGCAAGAATACGTAGATGCTATTAAAGAAGATTTGAAATGGTTAGGATTTAATTGGACCGAAGAATTGTATTCGTCTGATTATTTCCAACAGTTATATGACTGGGCAGTTCAAATGATCAAAAACGGTAAGGCTTATGTAGATAGCCAAACTTCAGAAGAAATGGCCGCTCAAAAAGGAACTCCAACCCAATCAGGTGTTGACGGACCTTACAGAAACCGTTCAGTTGAAGAAAATTTAGCTTTATTCGAAGCTATGAAAAATGGAGAGTTTTCTGAAGGGACTCATGTTTTACGTGCTAAAATCGATATGGCTTCGACTAATATGTTGATGCGCGACCCCTTGATGTATCGTATATTACACCGTCATCATCACAGAACCGCTAATGAATGGAAAATTTATCCGATGTACGATTATGCACATGGAGAAAGTGATTATTTGGAACAAATTTCACATTCGATTTGCACCTTAGAATTTGTAATGCACCGCGAGTTATATAATTGGTTTTTAGACCAAATTTATGACGCTAATCAAGTGCGCCCAAATCAATACGAATTTGCTCGTTTGAATTTGAATTATACTGTAATGAGCAAGAGAAAGCTGTTGCAATTGGTTCAAGAAAATTTTGTAGCCGGATGGGACGATCCAAGAATGCCTACAATTTCCGGTTTACGTAGAAGAGGGTATACCCCAAATTCCATTCGTAAGTTCTGTGATATTATTGGTGTTGCCAAAAGAGAAAATGTGATAGATTATTCACTTTTAGAGTTTTGCTTGCGCGAAGATTTGAATAAAACAGCGCCTCGAGTGATGGCGGTTTTAGATCCTGTAAAAGTGGTTATTACCAATTATCCACAAGGAAATGAAGAATGGCTGGATGCCGAAAACAACCAAGAAGACGAAAGCGCTGGTTATAGAAAAGTGCCTTTTTCTAGAGAATTATATATTGAAAGAGAAGACTTTTTAGAAGAAGCTCCTGCCAAGTTTTTCCGTTTAAGTATAGGAAAAGAGGTTCGCTTGAAAAACGCCTACATCATAAAAGGGGAATCTGTAGTTAAAGATGCAAACGGTAATATTACAGAAATTCATGTTTCGTATGACGAAGACAGCCGAAGCGGGAGCGGGAGTGAAGCCAGTCAACGAAAAGTATCAGGAACCTTGCACTGGGTTTCGATAAAACATGCCGTTGAGGCCGAAGTGCGCTTGTATGATCGTTTGTTTATTGACGAAGCACCTGACAGTCATAAAGAGAAAAATTTCTTAGAATTTATGAATCCCAATTCGTTGCAAATTAGCACCGGATTTGTAGAACCAAGTTTACAAACGGTTCAAGCAGGCGATAAATTCCAGTTCCAACGGTTGGGTTATTTCAGCGTTGATAAAGATTCAACGTCTGAAAAGTTAGTTTTTAATAAAACTGTTGGGTTGAAAGATGCTTGGGAAGAAAAAGGTAAGAAAGAAGAAAACGTATTAATGAATACTCAAAAAGAAATCAATAAATACGTTAAAGAAAAAGACGCTTCGGCTGCCAAAGCTATTTTGAAGACAATTATCGAAAACATCAAAACCATTGATAATTATAGTTTGGTCAATCAAACCATTGTAAAAAACATCAAAAACGACAACAATTCTTTATTGTTTGCTAATTTGATTTTAGAACATTCAGACAAAGTAAATCCATCCGACATTGATTCGGAGGCTTTATCAAAATTATATACTATGTCTTTAAAAAGCCAATTGGCTTTAGTGCGAATAGCAGTGTTACAAAATTTGATTCACGATGCGGTTAATTTAGAAAATTTCAAACCTACATTATTTGAATTAAAAGCAACGGAAAAAAATGAATTGGTTATTTCACTTTTGAACCAAATTTAATTTATTCGCTTTTATAAATTCCAAACCCGCTTTATAGCGGGTTTTTGTTATTATAAATTGTCTTTATTGTAATTTCATTTTTTATTGATTTAAATAATTAAAACCGGCTTAAATAAATCGGTTTTAAAGCAATTTTTTTCTTTTTATAGCACAATACATCTTTATTGTAAAACAAAAGCTTTAAAAGCAGCTGTGCGTTTTTTATCTTGCATTAAGACACTTTAACGAGTTCTTAAGGACAAAAAGAAAATTATTGTTGTACCTTTAATGGAGAAATCTTTAAATAAAAGAAATTATGTCAAATACTTCAGGAAATTCTTTGTTGGCACTTTTAACAGGCGCATTGATTGGAGCGGGAATTGGAATTTTGTATGCTCCTGATAAGGGAACAAAAACAAGAGAAAAAATAAAAGACGGTTTTCAAGATGCCAAAGACGATTTGAAAACGAAACTTGACGAAGTTTCAGAGCAATTAAAAAGCAAGTTAAATAACTCTAAAGACAATCTAGAAGATTCGTTTGAAGAGATGGTTTCCAACGCAAGTCACAAAACCGAAGATTTAATTTTGTTTTTAGAACAAAAGTTGGCCGAGTTGAAAGAGCAAAATGCCAAACTTCAAAAATAAGTTTCAACTAAAATATATCATTATGGCTTTTGAAGAAATAAAAAATCAATCCGAACAAATTCAAGAACATGCCAAAGGTTATGTCGAATCTTATGTAGAATATTATAAACTTCAAGGTTTTAAAATCTTAATGCAATCTACCACTATGATGGTTAAGTTTCTTTTAATCGGGATATGTTTGAGTATGGTTATTTTGTTTGGTTCCATTGCTGTAGCTTTTGCAATAGGTGCTTATTTAGACAATATCGTTTTAGGCTTTTTATCGGTGGGCGGTTTTTATTTACTAGTTACAGGCTTGTTGTTTTTGGTAAAAGACAAGATTGTTGAAGGCCCTATTTTAGAAAAATTTTCAACCATTTTTTTTAATGATTAAGCATGGCTAAAAAATATTCTTCCTACGACCAAATTAATGCCGACTTAGAAATGATTAAGTTGGAACGAGAAATTCATTTACAACATATTTTGTTGAATGTGGAAAAAACAAAAGAATCTATCCAACCCGAAAATTTATTTAAGGAAGCATTAAAATCGCTACAATTTAAATTGTCAAGTTCTTACGGAATGATTTTGCAAATAGCGATCCCGTATTTTATCAATTGGCTTATCCATAAAAAAAGAGGCGATTAAGCCTCTTTTCTATTTATATCAAATCCAGAATTACAAACTAGCGATTGCTTTTTGAATTCGTTCAACGGTTGCTTCTTTTCCAATTAATTCAGCAATATCAAATAGGTGAGGACCTTTTAATGCGCCTACCAAACTCAAACGGAAAGGTTGCATCACTTTCCCCATTCCTATTTCGTTTGCCGTCATCCATTCTTTTACAATAGTTTCAATATTTGCCGCTTTAAAATCTTCAATTCCTTCTAAAACCGAAATCAAATTTTGCATTAAAGCAGGTGTTTCTTCTTTCCAGTTTTTGGTTGCTTTTTCATCATAGGAACTTGGTGCTTCAAAAAAGTAATCGCTCAACTCCCAAAATTCTGATACAAAATGAGCACGCTCTTTGATCAATGAAATAATGGTAATTAATTTGATTTCTTCAAATGCAATTCCTTTTTCCTTCAAAATAGGAGCGAAGGCTTTCGCCAAATTAACATCTGTTTGTTGCATCAAGTAGTGGTGATTGAACCATTTATTTTTTTCAGGATCAAATTTTGCCCCAGCTTTATGCACTCGGTTCAAATCAAAATTTTGAACTAATTCTTCCAAAGAAAACAATTCTTTTTCTGTCCCGTCATTCCAACCTAATAAGGCTAAAAAGTTAACTACTGCTTCTGGAAAAAATCCTTTTTCTCTATATCCCGATGAAAATCCTTCAGGAGTTTTCCATTCCAACGGGAATACAGGGAAACCCATTTTGTCACCATCTCTTTTAGATAATTTTCCATTACCAATTGGTTTTAAGATCAAAGGTAAATGAGCAAATTCAGGGGCTTCCCAACCAAAAGCGCGATACAACAAAACATGTAAAGGCATGGAAGGCAACCATTCCTCACCACGAATTACGTGTGAGGTTTCCATTAAATGATCGTCTACAATATTCGCTAAGTGATAGGTTGGCATCCCGTCGCTTTTAAACAATACTTTATCGTCTAATAGGTTGGTTTCAAATTTCACTTCTCCGCGAATGATATCTTGTAAATATAAGGTTTCGTTTACAGGCGTTTTGAATCGGATCACATAGTCTTCGCCAGACGCAATTCTTTTCTCGGTTGCGTCTTTAGACAATACTAGTGAAGTATCTAATTTTTCTCTATTATGATGATTGTAGATAAATGTTTTGCCTTGTTCTTCGTGCTGTTTTCTTTGGGCATCTAAAGCTTCGGCAGTATCAAAAGCATAATAGGCATTACCTGAATTTATCAATTCATCTGCATATTGTTGGTACAGTTCTTTTCTTTCACTTTGGCGATATGGGCCAAACTTTTCATTCTTCCCAACGGTTTCGTCAGGAGCAATTCCTAACCAATTTAAAGCTTCCAAAATGTATTCTTCAGCACCTGGAACAAAACGATTTTGGTCAGTGTCTTCTATCCGTAAAAAGAAGGTTCCGTTGTTTTTTTTGGCAAACAAATAATTAAATAATGCGGTACGAACCCCGCCTATATGTAATGGTCCTGTTGGACTTGGTGCAAAACGCACGCGGATTGGCTTTGACATGTTAACTTTTTTATCTTTTGCAAATATAGCTTCAAATTATGTATTTTTTAATTGATTTTTTTACGCACATGTATTCTCTCAATTTTGTATCCCAAAATACTAATTCACCTGCCGGTTTTATTTATGGGTTACTGGAGTTATATGTGGAGCATCATGTAACTTCTCATCCTTATTTAGGCAGTAACTATTCCGTATTTAGAATATTGTACTCACATGAAAATATTAATTAGACAATCATTACCTTTGCGTTCGGATTTTAACTAAAAGATTCATTTTTTTTATTACAACATGATTGATTTTAATTACGAAACGGAGTTTACAATAGAGAACGAAGAAGCAATTGCTACTTGGTTGTCTCGAGTAATTGTTTCTGAAAACAAAAAAGAAGGAGAGATTAATTACATTTTTTGTGATGATGAATACCTTTTAAAAATCAACTTAGAATACCTAAATCACGACACGCTCACGGATATTATTAGCTTTGACTATTCCATGGGTAACGAACTCAATGGAGATATTTTTGTTTCGGTCGAAAGGGTTCGAGACAACGCAAACGATTTTAAAGTTTCGTTCGAAGACGAACTTAAACGCGTTCTAGTTCACGGGATATTACACTACTGTGGTTACAAGGACAAAACAGACGAAGAGGAAAAAATAATGCGTTCTAAAGAAGACGAAAAATTAGCAATGTTTCACGTGGAACACAAACAATAAAAATCAATCCCATCCCAATAGAATTAAACTTATAGAAAATGTTTTTAAACGAGTATGATGTAATTGTTGTCGGAGCAGGTCACGCTGGTTGTGAGGCCGCCGCCGCTGCTGCTAATTTAGGCTCATCCACTTTATTGGTAACCATGAGTTTGCAAAACATTGCGCAAATGTCTTGCAATCCCGCCATGGGAGGTATCGCAAAAGGACAAATTGTACGAGAGATTGATGCTTTGGGAGGATACTCTGGAATTGTATCTGACAAGACCGCAATACAGTTTAAAATGCTCAATAAATCCAAAGGTCCTGCTATGTGGTCCCCGCGAGTTCAGAGCGATAGAATGCGTTTTTCTGAAGAGTGGAGATTGATGTTGGAAGCGACTCCAAATCTAGATTTTTACCAAGAAATGGTTAGTGGTTTACTCATTGAAAATGGAAAAATTAAAGGCATTCGATCTGCTCTTGGAATCGAAATTAAAGCTAAATCGGTTGTGCTTACTAATGGGACTTTTTTGAATGGATTGATTCATATTGGAGAAAAACAATTTGGAGGAGGAAGAGCAGGAGAGAGTGCTTCTTACGGTATCACGGAAGATTTAGTCAAAGCTGGTTTTCAAGCAGGGAGAATGAAAACAGGAACACCCCCACGTGTAGATGGACGTTCTTTAGATTATTCTAAAATGAATGAAGAAAAAGGAGATGCTAAACCTGATAAATTTTCATATTCAGATGTAACTTCACCATTGATCCACCAAAGGTCGTGTCACATGACCTACACTTCGTTAGACGTTCACGATATTTTAAGAGAAGGATTTGATCGTTCTCCTATGTTCAATGGTAGAATTAAGAGTCTGGGGCCAAGATATTGTCCTTCTATTGAAGATAAAATTAACCGTTTTGCAGACAAGGAACGACACCAATTGTTTGTAGAGCCAGAAGGATGGAAAACTTGTGAAGTCTATGTAAACGGATTTTCTACCTCTTTGCCAGAAGACATCCAATTTAAAGCCTTGAGCTCTGTAGCAGGCTTCGAAAAGGTTAAATTTCTTAGACCTGGCTATGCTATTGAATACGATTATTTTCCACCAACACAATTAAAACACACCTTGGAAACTAAGCTGGTTGAGGGATTGTATTTTGCTGGACAAATAAACGGAACAACCGGTTATGAGGAAGCTGCCTCACAAGGGTTAATGGCCGGAATCAATGCGCATTTAAAAGTACATGAAAAAGCACCGTTAATCTTGAAAAGAGACGAGGCTTACATCGGAGTTCTAATAGATGATTTGATTACCAAAGGAACAGAAGAGCCTTATAGAATGTTTACTTCCCGAGCTGAATATAGAACTTTATTACGTCAAGATAATGCCGATTTTAGATTGACACCTATGTCGTATGAGATTGGACTAGCTTCGGAAGCGCGTTTGCGCCGAATGGAATTTAAAAGAAATGAGTCTGAAAAAATGGTTGATTTTTTCAAAGACACAAGCGTTTCTGTAGCGGAAACGAATCCTATTTTGGAAGCAAAAGACACCGCTTTAATTACACAAGGAGATAAAATGTTTAAAATATTTTCACGTCCGCAAATTGATTTAGATGACATGTTGCGATTTGAAAAAGTAACTGCTTATATCGAAGAAAATAAATTAGATCAAGAGATTTTGGAACAAGCCGAAATTCAGGTAAAATATTCAGGTTATATAGAAAAAGAAAGAAACAACGCTGATAAATTAACGCGTTTGGAAGATGTTAAGATACCTGAAGATTTTGATTATAACAAAATCAAATCCATGTCTATTGAAGCTAAACAGAAACTTACTAAAATCAAACCTGCAACTATTGCACAAGCTTCACGAATAAGCGGTGTGTCTCCGAGCGACGTTTCTGTATTATTAATTTATATGGGCAGATAAATTGTTCCACGTGAAACCATATCACGAAGTCTTGTTTTTAAAAGGATGTTTTAAAAGAATACAAATAAATGAATATTTCAAACAAAAAATATTTTCTTACGGTTGAAGATCATTCGGTTTCTAAAGAAGTCTTCGACTTGTATTTAGATGAATCATTAGACATGTTGATTACACATCCACAACCTGGTTTGGACGTGTTAGGAAAATACTATGAAAGCGCCGATTATATATCGCACACCGATAGCAAACGCTCTTTGTTTGAAAAAGCCTACCATTTCGTAAAATCGATTGCTTTAAAAAACAAACTACATCTTATTAATTCGTTACAACCCAGCAAAGGAAAAATTTTGGATATTGGAGCTGGTACTGGAGAGTTTCTTTCGGTAGCTAAACTAAATGGATGGGAAGTAACCGGGCTAGAACCGAGTGACAAAGCAAAACAAATCGCGATAAATAAGGGGGTTTCTTTTGTAGAATCAATGGCTAAATTGGAAGATCATTCTTTTGATGTCATTACTATGTGGCATGTATTGGAACATGTTCCAGATTTGAATTTCCAAATAAAAGAATTAAAGCGTCTGTTAAAACCATCCGGATCATTAATTGTTGCCGTACCAAATTTCAAATCTTTCGACGCACAACATTATGGAAAATTTTGGGCAGCTTATGATGTGCCGATACACTTTTGGCATTTCTCAAAAACAGCCATTCAAAAATTATTTCAAAAAGAGCAAATGGAATTGGTTAAAATTTTACCTATGAAATTTGATTCGTTTTACGTGAGCTTATTATCTGAAAAATACAAAACAGGAAGAATGAATTATGTGAAAGCATTTTTTGTCGGATTGTGGTCGAATATCAAAGCAAAATCAGATTTAGAATATTCTTCACATATTTATGTGCTTAAAAACTGGTAAAAATCATTTAAAGCGTTTTTAAAGCGTTTTTTTCTTATCAACCACCACATAACAAGATTTTAATAATTTCGCCTTTTATATCGTTTCTTATCAATTTGATTTTAATAATTTCAACTTATATGAATCGTAATTACGATAACAAAAACTGATATGCTAAATAATGCCGCATTTTTCTAAGTTTTTGTTGGGGCTGTCTATTTTTTTATATTTTTGTCTCATACACTTAAAATTTACAAATTCACAAAATGAAAAAAGTATTAGTAATTATTGCACTTTCAATTTCGGTTATTGCATGTGACAAAAAAGCAGAAGTTAAAGAAGTTAAAACCGCTTATGTTGACACTTCTAAATTAATGAGCGAATATACCGAGGCCAAAGACCTTGAAGCAAAATACAAAGCACAAGCCGAAGAAAAAGGAAGATTGTTAGAAGCTGAAATTAATCGTTTTAAACAAGAGGCTGGAAATTTTCAAGCGCAAGCACAAGCCAATGGACAAGCTTGGGCACAACAAAAAGGTGCTGAATTACAAAAAAGAGAACAACAATTAGGTTACGCACAACAACAATTGTCTCAACAATTGCAACAAGAAAGCGGAAAAGAAATGGATTCTTTGGTTTCTGGAGTGAAAAAATTCATCAAAGCCTACGGTAAAGAAAAAGGATACTCCTATATCTTTGGAACAGGCGACGTGGCGTCAGTTTTATATGCCGAAGATCAATATGATATCACTAAAGAATTAATTGCTGCTTTGAATGAAAAATACAAAGCAAGTGGTGCTAAAGAAGTAAAAGAACCAGCTAAAAAATAAATTTTAGTTTGTTATAGTACAATGCCTTCATCTTACTAGATTGAAGGCATTTTTTTGCCGTTTTCTTCTCAAAACACATTAATTTTCAATATTTTAGCAGTCTCAAATCTACACGCCCAATGCAAACTATTTCCGAAGCGGCTGCTTACACTTTACGATTTATCAATCAGACGCAACGGTCTGTTTTTCTAACCGGAAAAGCGGGAACTGGTAAAACAACCTTACTTCGAGAAATTATTGAAACCACCCACAAAAACACAGTTGTTGTTGCCCCTACAGGAATTGCTGCTTTGAATGCTGGCGGAGTTACTATTCATTCGATGTTTCAACTCCCTTTTGGCGGATTCATCCCGGATAATTCCGCTCCCAATTTTTCAGAGGGCTCCAAGTTTGAAACCAAAGTCAGCTTGCGACGCCATTTTAAAATGAGTGCTTTGAAAAAATCAGTAATCAGGAATATGGAGTTGTTGATTATTGACGAAGTAAGTATGTTACGCGCCGATTTATTAGACGCCATGGATTTTATGATGCAAACCGTACGCAAAAAAAACAATCCTTTTGGCGGTGTTCAGGTCTTGTTTATTGGTGATTTATTACAATTACCTCCTGTAATTCGAGACGACGAGTGGCGTATTCTAAAGAATTATTACCAAGGAAAATTCTTTTTTCATTCCCATGTAGTGCAACAAAATCCACCGCTGTATATTGAATTGGATAAAATTTTCCGTCAAACCGATGATGCGTTTATTTCGGTTTTGAATAATTTACGGAACAACCAAATTTCTAATGAAGATATTGCTGCATTAAATCAATACGTCCAACCTGATTTTGATTTGAAAGCGAATAAAGGTTACATCACCTTAACCACACATAATACCAAAGCAGACCTTATGAATACCGACGCTTTGGACTCATTAGAGGGTAAAGAATGGCTGTATTCTCCTGAAATAATAGGAGATTTCCCAGACAAGATTTTCCCAGTTGAGGAACAATTACGACTGAAAGAAGGTGCTCAAATCATGTTTGTCAAAAACGATCTTTCTTTTGACAAAAAATATTTCAACGGAAAAATGGGCATAATCAAATCGCTTTCAGCAAAAGAGATTCTCGTCCATTTTCCTGAAGAAAACAAAACCATTGAAGTTGAAAAATACGAATGGCAAAACATTCGCTACAAAGTCAACAATACAACTAAAGAAATTGAAGAGGAGGTTTTAGGCACCTTTGTTCATTATCCGATCAAATTGGCTTGGGCCATCACCGTTCATAAGAGTCAAGGGTTAACTTTTGACAAAGCAGCTCTCGATGTTTCGCAAGTTTTTCTTCCTGGACAAGCCTATGTGGCTTTATCTCGTTTGCGATCATTACAAGGGCTTATTTTGCTTTCTCCGTTACAAATGAATGGTATTTCTAACGATCAAGACGTAATGGATTATTCCTTAAATAAAGCCACGGAAACCCATTTGGAAAATGCTTTGCATTTTGAAACTAAAAACTTCATTCATCAGTATTTAGTTGAAACTTTTGATTGGGCCGAATTAGCTCAAGAATGGCGCAACCATCAGTTTAGTTACAACGAGAAATCAGAGGTTTCTTCCAAAGCCAAATATTCCTATTGGGCTAAAGAACAAACGGAAAGAATGGAGAAAGTCGTTGAACCTGCTAAAAAATTTATACAGCAATTAAACGTTCTTTTTAGTCAGGAGACAGTCGATTTGAATCACATTTCCGAGCGAATGCAAGCGGCGTATACTTATTTTTTTGCTCCAATGGACGAGTTGGTTTTCGAAATTTTATGGAAATTAGAAGAAGTAAAACGTCTTAAAAAAGCCAAGGCCTATTTTGATGAATTAGTATTCTTAGAAGAACTTCAAACCAAAGCAGTTTTGCGCTTGATGAAAGCCAAATTACTCATAGAAACTGTTGTGGTGGGAGAAACAATTTCGAAAGAGAAATTAACATCTCCCGAAATTCAACTTTATATAAATAGAAAAGTGACTGCAATTCAAGCTACATTCAAAAAAGTAAACGCCAACTTAATTGAAGATGACTTGGATGAAGAGCGCTACCTTCCAAAAAAGAAATCAAAGTCTTCAACTAAGAAAACCACCATTGAAGAAACCTATGACTTGTGGAAACAAAACAATTCGATTGCCGAAATTGCTTCGATTAGAGTGTTAACCAAACAAACGATTTATGGGCATTTTGTCAAATTAATTCAGTCCGAGAAAGTTGCTATTGAAGACATTATTCCTTCGGATAAATTAGACGAGCTTGCCGCTGCCTTTAAAGGCTATAAAGACGAATCTTTGAACGCTTTGATGGAAAAACATAGTGACTTATTCAGTTGGGAAGAAGCGCGAATGTTTAAGGCCAGTTTGAATATACAGTAAATAAAAAAACCGCCTTGATGGGCGGTTTGAATTTTTATAATGATTCGATTAAAATCCAAGCTTGAGGATTTTCTTTAGCTCTAATTTCATTTTTCAATTTTTCAGCTTCAGCATAAGTAGTAAAACTTCCATAAAGCACCGGGTACAATCCATATTTGTTGCGCTCAATTCGTTTTGCTTTGTATCCTTTTTCACTTAAATTCTCAAAAATACGTTGTGCATTTGTTTCGTCTCTAAATGCACCCGCCATAATGTGGTATGGTAATTTTCCTTCTTTAACTGTAAGGGTTACTGCAGGAATTGGACTTTCAATGAAGAATGTAGCTTCTTGTATTTTATTTTGAACCTGTCTTTGAACCGCAGTTTCTACAATGATTTTTTGAGTTTCTATTTCATTTTGGTAAATAGGATAACCTACAGTAGCGGTTAATCCCAAACCTAATACAAAAATAGCGGCATACTTTAAGAAAGTATATTTGTTTTTGTGTTCTGGTACTAATTGAATTGTATCGTTTTCTTCCAACGCTTCCAATTGTTGTTCGAAAATCTCTCTTTTAACAAGTGGAGAAACAAACGGACTTAATCCAAATGAACTACTCAAATAATTGGTTTGATCGTATGGGGTGAAAATTAAATTTCTATCGGCATTTAAGCAAAAATCACCTACGTTTTTGATAGAGAAAACACCAGTTTCCTGCAATGTTTTTTTCCAATTAAACACTTCGTATTGAATTGCGCTAACGGCATATTCGTAGGAAGTTTTTTCAGTTTGTGCTATGTGGTTTGCCAATAACCCATCGTTGTTTTTTAGATAGGCATTGAAAGAAATTAATTTCTTCGGAGGAAAAAAGGAGTGTGAACTTTCTACTAATTGTGCAGATTGGATTTCAGTCAAAAAGGCTCCAAAACCAGGAACAGTTACACATTGGTAACGGTATAAAAGTTGTGCGATGTAATTTTCGATTTTCATAGTAACAAAGTTATGCAACCAAAATAGTTATCAAAATTTTATTCACAATTTTTATTAACAATCGGAATTATTTTTCCACCTATTTCTTTTCCAGGAAGTTAATAACTAACGGTTATTTTAAAAAAGAGTTCAAAATCAAATTTTGGCTTTATTTTTTATCAAAAACTAAATGCATTTCAGACATTATAACTACTTTTAATCTCCAAATTGACCCCCAATGAATGACCAAGAATTATTTTATTTACTTGCTTTGCAGCGAGTAGAAGGCGTAGGCGATATTATTGCCAAAAAACTACTCACCCAATTTGGCTCTGTCGAAGCGGTTTTCCAAGCCAAAGTTTCGCAATTAAAAGCTATTGACGGAATAGGATCTGTATTATTAAAAAATTTTAAAGATCAATCTATTTTTGCGAAAGCAGAACGTGAATTGGAATTTATTTCATCCAATTCAATTTCCATTACTACTTTTCAAGATGCTGATTATCCAGAACGATTGAAACATTGTTTTGACAGCCCATTGGTATTATTTAGTTCAGGCAACATTAGTCTGAAAAATCAGAAAATGATAAGTATCGTGGGTACGCGTCAGATTACCTCTTATGGCTTGGATTTTTGTCGCAAATTCATTGCCGAACTAGCTCCTCTCAACCCAGTAATCGTTAGTGGATTTGCTTATGGCGTCGATATTGTAGCACATCAATTTGCCATGGAAAACAACCTACAAACTATTGGCGTTGTAGCCCATGGACTGAACCAAATTTACCCCAAATCACACAAAAAATATGTCGCAAAAATGGAAGAAAATGGTGGTTTTATGACTGAATTTTGGAGTTCTTCCAATCCAGATAAAGAGAATTTTGTGAGAAGAAATCGGATTGTCGCCGGAATGACGGAGGCGACAATTGTAATCGAATCGGCTGAGCGGGGAGGGTCTTTGATTACTGCTAATCTAGCCAACGAATACAATCGGGATGTGTTTGCTGTTCCGGGTCGCGTATCCGATAAATACAGTCAAGGATGTAATACGTTGATTAAAACCCAAAAAGCAAATGTGTTGACTAGCGCTTCCGATTTGATTTATATGCTGAATTGGGATATTGAAAAAGAAGTTAAATCGGTGCAAAAACAACTCTTTGTAGCCTTAGATGATGACGAACAAAAAATCTACGATTACCTTTTACAGTCAGGAAAAGAATTACTCGATGTTATTGCCCTGCGCTGCGATTTTCCGATTTATAGAATTTCTGGAATTTTATTAAATATGGAATTAAAAGGCGTAATTCGACCCTTACCTGGAAAGTTATTTGAAGCAATTTAATTTTCGAAGCCCAGTTTTGCCCTTACTTTTGACAAAACCCCGTTGGCCACCGAGCTTGCTTTTTGAGCTCCTTTTCGAAGCAATTCATCTACCTCAGTTAGGTTATTAATATAGTAATTGTATTGCGCTCTTTCAGTTTTGAATTTTTCCACAATCAATTCAAACAAAGCTTGTTTGGCGTGACCGTAACCATAATTTCCACCTAAATAATTGGCTTTCATAATTTCGATTTCACTTTCAGAAGCCAAGAGTTTATAAATAGCAAAGGCATTACAAGTCTCTGTATTTTTAGGATCTTCAAGCGGCGTGCTATCGGTTTCGATGCTCATGATTTGCTTGCGCAATGCTTTATCGTCTAGGAAAATGTTGATCACATTATTGGCTGATTTACTCATTTTTCCACCATTGGTACCCGGAATCAACATGCTATCTTCTTGAATTTTAGCTTCAGGAATGACAAAAGTTTCGCCCATTTGATGATTGAAACGCGAAGCCACATCACGAGTAATTTCAAGGTGTTGCAATTGGTCTTTCCCTACAGGAACAAACTCGGCGTCATACAATAAAATATCGGCCGCCATCAGCATGGGATACGAAAACAAACCAGCATTGACATCGTCTAAACGATCTGATTTATCCTTGAAAGAATGTGCTAAAGTCAAACGTTGGAACGGAAAAAAACAACTCAAATACCAAGACAATTCAGCCGTTTGAGGCACATCTGATTGTCTGTAAAAAACTACTTTATCTACATTTAGTCCACAGGCTAACCATGCCGCTGCCGTACTGTATGTATTGGCACGTAAGGTTTCGCCGTTTTTTATTTGGGTAACCGAATGCAAATCGGCAATAAACAGAAACGATTCGTTTGCCGGATTATTGGATAATTCTATTGCAGGAATGATTGCGCCTAATAAGTTTCCTAAATGGGGAGTTCCTGTACTTTGAACTCCTGTAAGTATTTTTGCCATGATTGTTTTTCTTGTGTGCAAATTTCGCAAAGTTTGCTTCATTTTCACAAGCTTTCTGTTCTTTTTTATTTTTTAATCAATCAACCGTTTTGTTGTAATTGTTTTTCAAAACCAAGACGATCAATTTGAATCCAGTATTCTGCAATTTTATTATTTTCTAGACGGTATACACAACTTGCAATTTCAATTAAAGGATTTCCTGTTGGTTGGTAACCGTCTATTTCAGCAAGATGATTTCCTATTTGTTTCCATCGCGCATAAACTTTATCCTCCTCTGCAATAAGATCGGTTATTTCAAAAGAGAATTGGCCAAACATTTGTACAAAATCTTCGATATGTTCTGAATAGTTTTGTGGTGTTCTGATTACCGTCGTTTCATTTTCGGAGTTCATTTGGTGCGCAAGAATAGAATCGGACATATACAACCCTGCTTTTTCAGGAAATTTTCCTGAGCGAACCTGTTCTAAAAATTGTTTTACAATTTCTTTGTTTTTCATATGGGGTTGAATTTACTAACGATTTACTAATGTTTCTCGATTAATTTGTGATAGTAAATGTAAGAAACGGCTAAAATCCCTAAAACTACTAAAGGGAAAAAAGTTTGTCCATTGACTCCGTCAACAGCTCCGTGAGAGATAGCTGCAAAAAGAAAGTCAAAAGCAAAACCCGCATATGCCCATTCTTTTACTCGTTTAGAAACTTGTGGAATTACAATGGCAAGGACTCCCAAAACTTTAAAGACCACCAAGACATTTCCAAAATACTCAGGATAACCTAAATGTCTAATTCCTTCTTTTGCTAATTCTGTTTGTGAGGTTAAGGCAGGCATTACTCCTTCCAACAAAGCAATGATTGTGGTTGCTGTCCAAAAAATTATTTTGTCTTTTTTCATTATAGTGGTTTTATTTCGCTATATAACTATTATTATCCAATTTCACATCTGCCATTAAACCGCTTGGATCAAGAGTAATTTTTTTAATGCTTGCTTTAGGTTTTGAAACACTAAATTCAAAAGTAGGATAGGCCCATGCCCAATCGTTTAAAACGGTTCTTTTAATGGCAGGAGTTGGGTTTTCTTTTTCAAAACTCATCATACGCAATGGGATATAGAAACTTTCTGTTGTGCCGTCGGTATATTCTATTAAAACGTCCATTGGCATTGGCATTCTACCGATTCGCTCTAGCGTTACCGTAGTTGCAGCTGCATTGTCTTTTACTTCTTTAATTCCGTAATCAATAGTGTTGGTTGTTTCAGTCCAATCTAACAGGTACCAATCTAAATTAGCGCCAGTAACACGCTCTGCAGAGCGTTTAATGTCATTTGGAGTTGGGTGTTTGAATTTAAAATCAGCATAGTATTTTTTCAACGTTTTAAGTAAATTCTCTTTTCCAATAACATAGATTAATTGAGACAAGAACAATTCGCCTTTGCTGTAGGAAGTGATACTATATACTCTATTTTCATCAAAACGATCAGCATGTGTTCCTTGGGGCTGTTCTTTTCCAGAATTAGCCAACCAATTGTAACCTTTATAAGCTCCACCATATGGATTTTCTACTTTTTTATCGGCAATTTCATTTAAACCATAATCTTCTAAAAATGAAGTGAAACCTTCGTCCATCCAGCCGTGTTTGGATTCGTTAGAAGCCAATACATGTTGGAACCAAGAATGCGCCATTTCATGAGCTGTAACCCCTAACAAACCATCCCAATCACCTTGCCCTAAAATCAACGTACACATGGCATATTCCATTCCGCCATCGCCGCCTTGAATAACAGAATATTGTTGGTAGGGATAATTTCCAACGGTTTTGTTGTACACCTCCATCAACTGCACTGTTTTTGGCTGAAGGTTTTTCCAGTTTTGAATGTACTTCGGATTGTTTTTGTACAAAAAGTGAATGTCTACATTATTGGGCCCTTTCGCCACGTCGTGAATGTACTCTTTGTCGGCTGCCCAAGTAAAATCGTGTACCATCGGCGCCACAAAATGCCAAGTAAGCGTTTTGTTTTTCTTCGGATGAACTACCGTAATACCTGCGTCTTGGTAACCGTGACCAATTTCGTTTTTGTTTTGTAAATAGCCTGAACCTCCCAAAATATAGTTGGAATCAATGTTTATTTTCACATCAAAATTTCCCCAAACACCATGAAATTCTCTGGCGATATAAGGATCAGCGTGCCAACCTTCAAAATCGAATTCGGCTAATTTTGGATACCATTGCGCCATGGATAATTCCACTCCTTCGGCGTTATTTCTTCCAGAACGGCGAATTTGAATCGGAACTTGACCGTCAAAATCCAAGCTAAAAGTAGTTTTGGAATTTGGCAAAATGGGCTTAGCCAAAGTCACTTCTAATACTGTTCCTACTTCTTTTGCCAGAGCAGTTTGCCCGTCCTGTTTGAAATTAGAAATATGTAAATATCCAATTTCATTCGGTTTTAGGTTTTTGATGCGGCTCTCTTTCACTTCGGTTTCGCCTACTTTGACTTTGTGCACCATTCTTCCGTCAGGATCTTTAATACTCTGGATACGCGCATCCATTTCGCTGCCCGGTTGAAAGGCATTATTGTACAAATGGTAATACACTTTTCGCAAGGTGTCTGGCGAATTATTAGTATACACCAATTCTTGTTTTCCTTTGTATTGATAGGTTTTGACATCCATTTTCACGTCCATTTTATAATCGACATGTTGTTGCCAATAGGAAGTGTTTTGTGCGATTCCAGTTACTCCAAAAGAAAAAGCAGCGATTAAAAAGAGATTCTTCATGGTATAAAATAAAAAAGGAAGGGCTTATACCCTTCCGTGTTAGTTTTGTTTTCGAATTATTTTTTTGACATTTTTTCAGCCATTTGTAAAGCGTTATAGGCATTTACAATTTTCCCTGATTTAGAAAGTGCTGAAAACGGACGTATATCTGCTGGTTTTCCACCCACAATAACATCGCTCTCAATAGCAACTCCTGAATCCATTAAAATGTGTTTCACTTGTTTAGCGGTTAATTTTGGATAATAAGAACGGATCAAAGCAGCTACTCCAGCTACGTTTGGTGCGGCCATTGAGGTTCCTTGTAAAAAGCTGTAGGTGTTTTTCGGGGTTGTAGCATAGATTTTTACTCCAGGTGCAAAAACATCTACGTTGATTTTTCCAATATTCGAAAAGCGCGCTACTAATTTGTTTCCATTTTCAAAGTTCAAAGCACCGACAGTGATCATATTGTCAGCAAATTCGGTTATTTTATCGTCTGAATCATTTGGAAAGTTATCATTATAATCAATGTCTTTGGCGTCATTTCCAGCAGCGTGAACAATTAATACGTCTTTCTTTTCGGCATATTTAATCGCATCATACACCCATTGTTTTTGAGGTGAAAATGGTTTTCCAAAACTACCGTTGATTACTTTAGCTCCATTGTCTACAGCATATCGAATTCCCAACGCGATGTCTTTGTCATACTCGTCACCATCTGGAACAGCACGAACCGTTAAAATTTGAACATTAGAAGCAATTCCGTCTCCACCCATATTGTTATTGCGAACTTGAGCCACAATTCCCGCAACGTGTGTTCCGTGTCTTGCTTCTTCTTTGTCAGGTCCAAAAACAATATTATTTCCATATTTAATGTCGGTTATGTCATTTGGATTATCACCTACTACTTTACGGTAATCCGTTTTGAGATTGTCACCATTTAGCAAGGCATTAAAATCATCCAATTGTTTTTGCACCGCTTCTTTCAATTCCGAAACAGGCATTCCATAAGACAGCATTTTTTGCATGTCAGCTTTGCTTTTTTGTAGTGCTGGATCAGTAGAAGTAATTGCGTTTACTTCTTCAACACTATAGCTTGACTTTCCTAATTGTTTACTTATAGCGGCATCACCTTCGGCAATTGTTGCCAACATTTGTTCTAAACGTGATTTTCCTTGAGCAGCTTCTGCTACTTTTTTATCGTTCATCGCTTTAGCGGCCAAATAGGTTTTTTCGTCCACCAACGATTTGTCTTTGATAATACGTTCGTATTCTACATTTTCCTTAGTGATGTTTCCCAAGAAATTCCATCCATGAATATCATCGATATAGCCGTTTTTGTCATCGTCAATTCCGTTTCCGGCAATCTCTTTTTTATTAGTCCAGACTACTGATTTTAAGTCGTCGTGTTCAATATCTACCCCCGAATCAACAATCCCAACAATAACGGTAACTCCCTTTTTACCTTTCAATAATTCGGCATAGGCTTTATCTACGCTCATTCCAGGAATCGTGTCTTTGGCTAAATCCAAATGACTCCATCGGTTCAATTCAGTTGCTGTAAGTTTTGCTTTTTTAGTAAGTGTTTGAGCTGTAGTCGAAAATGACAAACCAGCCATCACAACAAGTGATAATAGAGAAATATTTATTTTTTTCATCGAATTGGTTTTTAATGATTATTCAAAAATACTTTTATTTTGGGCAATTAATCGTAACGATTAACTTTATTTTAATATTTCGTCAGCAGAAAACGTATCTTTTAAACGAACGCCTCTTTCTGTTTTTTCCACCCTAATAATTTCGTTGTGCGCGTCATGTTGTAAGAACAAATAGTAATTGTTTTCGGCTGCCGCATTCATAAACTTTGTTTTTTCAGGCATCGTTAATAAAGGTCGGGTGTCATAGCCCATAACATAAGGAATTGGAATGTGTCCGGCTGTCGCCAATAAATCAGCACAAAAAACAATGGTTTTGTCTTGGTATTGGATGTGTGGAATCATTTGTTTTTCGGTATGACCATCCACAAATAGAATTCCAAAACCCAATTCCGATTTTACTAAATAGTCGTCTTCTGGTCTTTGTACAAATCGAAGTTGGCCACTCTCTTGCATCGGGATAATGTTTTCCTTTAAGAAAGATGCTTTTTCTCTCACATTGGGTTCTGTTGCCCATTGCCAATGCTTTTCATTACTCCAGAAAACAGCGTTTTTAAATGCAGGTTCGTAGCCAGTTCGGTCCTTGTTCCACTGAATACTTCCGCCGCAATGATCAAAATGCAAGTGGGTCATAAAAACATCGGTAATATCATCTCGGTGAAAACCGTATTTTGCCAAGGACTTGTCTAACGAATGTGTCCCCCAAAGCGAATAATAACCAAAAAATTTATCGGATTGTTTATTACCCATTCCGGTATCAATCAAAATTAATCGATTCCCATCTTCAATTAATAAACAACGCGCGGCAATATCAATCAAATTGTTGTCATCTGCGGGATTGGTTTTGTTCCAAATGGATTTGGGCACCACGCCAAACATAGCGCCGCCATCGAGTTTAAAATTGCCAGTTTCTATAGGGTATAATTTCATCGATTTTTGAATTAAAACAGCTGCAAATTACTAAATAGTTTGATTCCAATTCTTGAAATCAATTTTTTCTATACTAAGATTAGTTATAAAAATTTGAATGCGCATGGCATTTACTTTAAAAGGTATTATCTTTGCGCTTTATTTAGAAAAAATAAAAATAACAAAATTCAACACATGATTAAAGTTTCAGATACTGCCAGTAAAAGGATCATCGACATGATGAACGAAGACGGTTTTGATGCTGCCCAAGATTACGTTCGTGTGGGCGTGAAAAGCGGTGGTTGTTCGGGCTTGTCTTATGAATTGAAATTCGATAAAGAACTTACCGAAAACGACAAAGTTTTTGAAGACAATAATGTAAAGATTGCCGTAGAGAAAAAATCATTTTTGTACTTAGCAGGAACGATTTTAGAATTTTCGGGCGGTTTAAACGGAAAAGGATTTGTGTTTAACAATCCGAACGCAAGTAGAACTTGTGGATGCGGAGAATCTTTTTCTTTATAAAAACCCCTCAAGGGTTTCAACCCAAACAAGGGTTAAACGATAAAAAATTATGAGTAAATATACTGAAGACGATTTAAAAATCGAACTCGAAAACAAGGAGTACGAGTACGGATTTTATACTGAACTTGATTCGGAAACTTTTCCGATCGGTTTAAATGAAGATATCGTTCGTGCTATTTCTAAGAAAAAAGAAGAGCCGCAATGGATGACCGATTGGCGTATTGAGGCCTTTCGCGCTTGGGAGCAAATGGAAGAACCTGAATGGGCTAATGTACATTATGAAAAACCTGACTTTCAAGCTATTTCGTATTATTCGGCACCCAAAAAAGCAGATCCAAACAAAACATTAGACGATGTCGATCCAGAATTGTTGGCGATGTACAAAAAGCTAGGGATCTCAGTCGATGAACAAAAAATGATGAACAATGTGGCGATGGATATTGTAGTAGACTCTGTTTCAGTAGCTACCACTTTTAAGAAAACATTGGCCGAAAAAGGCATCATCTTCATGAGTATTTCTGAAGCGATTCGCGAATACCCAGACTTGGTTCAAAAATATTTAGGCACAATAGTTCCGCAAAAAGATAATTATTATGCCGCGTTGAATTCGGCTGTATTTTCAGACGGCTCGTTCTGCTACATTCCGAAAGGAGTGAAATGTCCAATGGAATTGTCTACCTATTTCCGAATCAATCAAGCTGGAACAGGACAATTTGAACGTACGCTTTTAGTGGCTGATGCAGGTAGTTATGTGAGTTACTTGGAAGGATGTACGGCACCAAGTCGTGACGAAAATCAACTGCACGCAGCGGTAGTTGAATTAATTGCCATGGAAGATGCTGAGATCAAATATTCTACCGTTCAAAATTGGTATCCTGGAAATAAAGAAGGTAAAGGAGGGGTGTATAATTTTGTGACTAAAAGAGGTTTGTGCGAGAAAAACGCTAAAATTTCATGGACACAAGTAGAAACCGGTTCGGCAGTAACCTGGAAATATCCTTCTGTAGTTTTAAAAGGCGACAATTCGGTAGGCGAATTTTATTCGATAGCTGTTACCAATAATTTCCAACAAGCCGATACTGGAACCAAGATGATCCATCTAGGTAAAAACACCAAATCGACAATTATTTCTAAAGGAATTTCGGCTGGTAAATCACAAAACAGTTACCGCGGATTGGTTCAAATTAGCCCTAGAGCTGATAATGCGCGTAACTTTTCTCAATGCGATTCATTGTTGATGGGAAATAGTTGTGGCGCACATACTTTTCCATATATCGAAAGCAAAAACCCAACCGCTAAAATAGAACACGAAGCGACGACCAGTAAAATTGGCGAAGACCAAGTATTTTATTGCAATCAACGTGGAATTCCAACAGAGAAAGCCATTGCGTTAATAGTAAACGGATTTAGTAAAGATGTGTTGAACAAGTTGCCAATGGAATTTGCTGTTGAAGCACAAAAATTACTAGAAATTTCGCTTGAAGGAAGCGTAGGATAACTGATATAAATCTTAATACCAAACGGTTTAAAATAAAAGAATAAAATGTTAAAAATTAGCAATTTACACGCTTCAATCGGCGATAAAGAAATATTAAAAGGAATCAATCTTGAAGTAAAAGCAGGAGAAGTACACGCGATTATGGGACCTAACGGTGCCGGAAAATCCACTTTATCTTCTATCATTGCTGGAAACGAAAATTACGAAGTAACCGAAGGGGACATTGTTTTGGCGGGTGAAGATTTAGCCGATTTAGCTCCTGAAGAAAGAGCGCACAAAGGCGTATTCTTGTCGTTCCAATATCCAGTAGAAATTCCAGGAGTTTCGGTGACCAATTTCATCAAAACAGCCATCAATGAAAAACGCAAAGCTAACGGTCAAGACGAAATGCCCGCTAACGAAATGTTGAAATTGATTCGTGAAAAATCAGAATTGTTAGAAATGGACAGAAAGTTTTTGTCACGTTCTTTAAACGAAGGTTTTTCGGGAGGAGAAAAGAAACGTAACGAGATATTTCAAATGGCGATGTTGGAACCTAAAATTGCTATTTTGGATGAAACCGATTCTGGTTTGGATATCGATGCCCTACGAATTGTTGCTAATGGGGTTAACAAATTGAAAAACGAAAACAACGCGGTTTTAGTGATTACACACTACCAACGTTTGTTAGACTATATTGTTCCTGATTTTGTTCACGTATTGATGGACGGAAAAATCGTAAAATCAGGTACTGCAGCTTTGGCTTTGGAACTAGAAGAAAAAGGATACGACTGGATTAAGGAAGAATTAGTTTAAACTATTTTTTGGTTTCCGTTGCCCAACGGACGACCGACAAATGACAACCAAAAAAATGGAATTAAAAGAAAAATTACTATCGTCTTTTATGGCTTTTGAAGCGCGAGTGGATGTTCAAACAGAACTTCACGACATGCGTACGGCAGCGATAAAAAACTTTGAACATAAAGGTTTCCCAACCAAGAAAGACGAAGCGTGGAAATACACCTCACTGAATACCATTCTAAAAAAAGACTTTAGTGTATTCCCTAAAAATGAAGCGACTATAGAATTCAAAGACGTAAAAAAATACTTTTTACACGAAATTGACACTCACAAAGTTGTCTTTATTGACGGCGTTTTTGCTTCAAATTTATCTTCTACCACACATGACGGAATTGATGTTTGTTTGATGTCTTCGGCATTGACTAAACCCAAATACAAAATGGTGATTGATACGTATTTCAATCAAATTGCAAACAAAGACGAAAGTTTGACTTCTTTGAATACGGCTTTCGCCAATGAAGGAGCGTATATCAACATTCCGAAAAGCAAAGTGGCGGACAAGCCGATTGAGATTATGTAT
The DNA here is from genome assembly GCF_020886055.1 of Flavobacterium ammoniigenes. Lineage (NCBI taxonomy): Bacteria > Pseudomonadati > Bacteroidota > Flavobacteriia > Flavobacteriales > Flavobacteriaceae > Flavobacterium > Flavobacterium ammoniigenes. The sequence goes on from NZ_AP025184.1 coordinate 670,134, forward strand.
TTCTCTACCGGATCTGAAGCGGCGCTTTTGGTTCAACCAAGAAACTTGGTAATTGTAGGCGAAAACTCGCATGTTCAAATCATTGAAAGGCACCAATGTCTGAATGAAAATGCTGTACTGACCAATTCGGTTACCGAGATTTTTGCCCAAAAAAGAGCGATTGTGGATTATTACAAAATCCAAAACGACGCATTGGAAGCCAACTTGATTGACAACACCTATGTGTCTCAAAAACAAGAAAGCCACGTTTCGGTACAAACTTTTTCTTTTGGAGGAAACTTGACTCGAAACAATTTGAACTTTTATCATTTTGGTGAACGCTTGACGAGTACTTTAAACGGAATTACGATTATTGGCGACAAGCAACATGTAGATCATTATACTTTGGTACATCACGCACAACCGAATTGCGAAAGTTTCCAAGATTACAAAGGCATATTTTCTGACCGTTCGACAGGGGTGTTTAACGGAAAAGTTTATGTAGAAAAAGAAGCGCAAAAAACTAATGCTTTCCAAAAAAGCAATAATATTTTATTGAGCGACAAGGCCACAATTAATGCGAAACCACAATTAGAGATTTTTGCAGATGATGTGAAATGTTCTCATGGTTGTACGGTGGGTCAATTGGACGAAACCGCTTTATTTTATATGCAACAACGCGGTATCCCAAAGAAAGAAGCTAAAGCCTTATTGATGTATGCGTTTTCTAATGCCGTAATTGAAAACATCAAAATTCCGGAATTAAAAAACCGAATCACCGCTATTATTGCTACTAAATTAGGAGTGAAATTAGGGTTTGATTTGTAGTAAATAAAATTTTTTTAATAGTAAAAGAGCGCAATGTAATATACGTCGCGCTCTTTTTTATTTTACTTTTTGATGCTGCGAACAATTCCGCCCAGCAAACCATTAAAATCAAATTCAGGATCTTCCTTGAGTCCCATCCTAACGATAACTAAATCATGACTCGGGAATATTGCGACCATTTGTCCTTGAAAACCACTGGCGAAATACAAATCCTTTGGCGCATCCGGAAAACGCCCACTGGAATTCAGCCAAAATTGACCTCCGTATTGTCCGTTGGATGTATTAGTTGGTGTGGCAACATATTTTGCCCAACTGGGTTTAAAAAGTTGTTCTCCGCGCCAATTGCCTTGGTGCAAATACAACAAACCAAACTTTGCCCAATCGCGTGTGGTTGCCCATCCGTAAGACGATCCTACATAATTGCCTGCCATATCAGTTTCTACTAACATCGAGTGCATCCCAATTTTATCAATTAAGGCCGAATACCAAAAATCCAAGTATTCTTGATGGGTTTTGAACTGTTTTCTCAAAATGCCCGAAAGCAAATTAGTAGTTCCCGACGAATAGTTCCAATGCGCATTGGGCTGGAAAGCCAATGGTTTTTCGAGTTGCGAACGCGTCATGTCTTCGGCTTGAAACAACATGGTAGTCACATCTGAAATCGCTCCGTAATCTTCGTTCCATTCCAATCCGGAATTCATGTGCAATAAATCGTTGGTGGTGATTTTTTTGCGCTCGTCTTTTGCCCATTCCGGAATAGGAGCGGCTTGGTAAATGTTGTATTTCCCTTGTTTTTCCAGAATTCCAAAAAGAGTAGCTGTAATACTTTTAGTCATGGACCATCCTAAAATTTTACTGTTTTTTGTAAATCCCGTATCGTATTGCTCGGCAATAATTTTGTCTTTATAAATTACAATAACAGAACGCGTACGTTTGTTTTTTTGTCCTTTTTGGTCAAAAGCGTTGGCTACAGTTTGGTTCAATTGGTTGTAATCAATATTGGAAAAAACCGTGTCTTTTTGTTCGGCATCACCGTAAGGATAAACCAAGTTAACTTTTGATCGATCTCTTTTTGGAACCAAATACGGTTTTGAAGTATCAAAATCATCGTTGATTAAAGTGGCGCCCAAACCTTCACGATAAATGGCTTTGCGTTCTTTTAAACCTTTAACCGAAGCTGTAACAAACAGACCCGCATCGTCAATGGTGTTTTGAGCCAAATCGATGAGGTCAATATCGTTGTCGCCTTGTTCAATCATTTGTTGTGAACGATGGTCTATAAAATGCCCAGAAGCAATACTTTTAGCGGAGAAACCTGAAATTAAATCGAGTTTTGGATAGGTGGTAAAGCCAAAATACAACAGCCCGATAACTGCTGCAATACCAATTAATTGTACTACTTTTTTCATTTGGACTAATTTGAAATTCATGCAATGTAAATAAAAATTGGGAATTATTTCCAACCGAAAAAGTAGTTGCGTAGTCTAGCCCCGATAGCAGCGGCATCCTTTTTGGACTTTAGGCCAAAAAGATAAAGCGAATAGCGGGACAAAATGCCTTTGAAAATCAAAACAAATGCTCCTAAAAACAAGCAAAATAATTTTGAAAAATCCACCGCAATTTTACTACTTTTGTATTTAGAAAAATTCTAAATAAATGTTTGACATTCAAAAAATAAGAGCCGATTTTCCGATACTTTCCAGACAAGTAAACGGAAAGCCGTTGGTGTATTTTGATAACGGAGCGACCACACAAAAACCACAGGTGGTGATTGACGCGATTGCGACCTATTATCAGGAAATCAATGCGAATATTCATCGTGGCGTACATACTTTGAGTCAGTTAGCCACCGATGCTTATGAAGCGTCTCGAACTAAAATCCAAAATCACATTAATGCCCAATTTGCTCACGAAGTCCTTTTTACTTCGGGCACAACTCATGGGGTAAATTTGGTGGCCAATGGCTTTGCTTCGCTTTTGAAAGCGGGCGATGAGGTGCTAGTTTCGGCTTTGGAACACCACAGTAATATTGTGCCTTGGCAAATGTTGTGTGAGAAAACAGGTGCTGTTTTGAAAGTCATCCCGATGAATGAAAAGGGCGAATTGGTGATGACAGAATTTGACCAATTGCTTTCGGATAAAACGAAAATTGTAACCGTTAATCATATTTCGAATGCCTTGGGAACCATCAATCCAATTAAATACATGATTGACAAAGCGCATCAATTTGGCGCTGCCGTTTTCATTGATGGGGCGCAAGCGGTTCCGCATTTGAAACCGAATGTACAGGAATTGGATTGTGATTTTTATGCTTTTTCAGGACATAAAATATGCGGGCCAACAGGAACGGGAATTTTGTACGGAAAAGAAGCGTGGCTCAATAAATTACCGCCTTACCAAGGTGGTGGCGAAATGATTAAGGAAGTTACTTTTGAGAAAACAACCTATGCTGAATTGCCGCATAAATTTGAAGCTGGAACACCTAATATTGCTGGCGGAATTGTGTTAGGAGCGGCTGTAGATTATATGAATTCTGTTGGTTTTGATAACATTCAGAAACAAGAATTAGAATTATTGAATTACGCCACCGAGCAGTTATTAGCCATTGAAGGATTAAAAATTTACGGAACTGCCGAAGCCAAAACTTCGGTGATTTCATTCAATATAGACGGGATTCATCCCTATGATATTGGAACGATTGTGGATAAATTAGGCATTGCCGTTAGAACAGGACACCATTGCGCGCAACCGATTATGAATTTCTTTGAAATTCCGGGAACGATTCGTGCTTCATTTGCGTTTTACAATACCAAAGAAGAAATTGATGTAATGGTCGAAGCGGTGAAAAAAGCTAAAATGATGCTGTCTTAATTTGACATACAAATGAAAAAGACGATCGTTTTGTTGTTGACCCTTTTGTTTTTTGCGGCATGCGCAGGACAAAAAAGGACAGAAGACCATTCGGTTAAATTGGAATACCAAGCTTATTCAAGAGGTTTTTACCAAATGATTCGAGTAGAAAAACAAATGGTTTTTGTAGCCAAAAGGAGAGAGGAAAAACCAATAGGTTATAAAATTAATTATGCAGATTGGACTACTATAAATACAGCAATTGAACAATTGAATTTGGATTCGCTTACTCAAATGAAAGCACCTACCGATAAACGATTGTATGACGGTGCGGCTTTCGCTAATTTGAAAATAACAAAACAAGGGAAAACAGTTGAATCCCCAAGTTTTGATCACGGCTATCCACCGGTAGCAATTGAAAAAATAGTGAATAAAATGCTTTCTTTTGTAAAGTAAAAAGCAAAAATGGATATGACAATAAAAGAAATACAAGACGAGATAATTGACGAATTCGCGATGTTTGACGACTGGATGCAACGGTACGAATACATCATTGAATTGGGAAAAAACCTCCCATTAATCAAAGAAGAATTTAAAACCGAAGACAACATTATCAAAGGCTGCCAGTCTAAAGTATGGTTGCAGGGCGAACAACAAGGAGATACTGTTGCTTTTACAGCCGATAGTGATGCGATTCTAACCAAAGGAATTATTGCTATTTTGATTCGGGTATTTTCGAATCAAAAACCAGCCGATATCTTGGAAGCCGATATGGATTTTATAGATGCCATTGGATTAAAAGAACATTTGTCACCTACTCGCGCTAACGGACTAGTTTCGATGATTAAAAATATTAAAATGTATGCTTTGGCATTCCAATCAAAAAACTAACAATTATGACACAAGAAATAGACACTAACGAATTAGGAGAAGCGATTGTAAAAAAATTAAAAACGATTTACGATCCTGAAATTCCCGTTGATATTTACGAATTAGGATTGATTTACGACGTTATGGTGAATACCGATTATGAAGTAAAAATCTTGATGACTTTAACCTCTCCCAACTGTCCTGTAGCCGAAAGTTTACCAAGGGAAGTAGAAGAAAAAGTGAAGTCAATTGAAAACGTTAAATCGGCAGATGTTGAGATTACTTTTGATCCACCATGGAGCAAAGATTTGATGAGCGAAGAAGCAAAATTAGAGTTGGGAATGCTATAGTAAAAGTGTTCATTAATCAGTTTTTAGTGTTCAGTTAAAGACTAAACAATAAATTCAGCATGGAAGAAATTATCAATAAGGTCGCGCAAAGTTCGTTAGTCGTTTTCGATTTAGAAGATTACTATCCAGACGATCATGTAGTGGACTTGGATGTTTCGCAATGGTTGGCCGAAGGATTTCTCTTAAGAGAAACTGATTTTAGAGCCCAATTAAAAGCAATGGATTGGACTCCGTACGAAGACAAATACGTGGCATTGTATTGCGCTACTGATGCGATATTGCCGGCTTGGGCGTTTGCTTTGGTCGCGGTTCATTTAGCCCCATTGGCTTTAAAAATTATTCATGGATCTAAAGAATTGGCCATTATTGAATGGTACCAAGACATTTTAAACAAACTCGATTATACGGACTATTTTGAAAAACCAGTTATCTTAAAAGGCTGTTCGAAAAAAGCTGTTCCGAATCAAGTGTATACTTTGGCAATTCAAAAATTGATCAAAGTTTCTAAAAGCGTAATGTTTGGCGAAGCTTGTTCGGCAGTGCCACTATATAAGGCTAAAAAATAAGGAGTAAAAAATATATAAAAAAGCCCTTTTGATTTTTCAAAAGGGCTTTTTTTTATTCTTCTTTTTCGATAGCATCTTTGTAATCAGGATACAAGAACTTGTTGTAAGGGAAACGCGTAATGTGTATTTGTCGGACTGCTTCGTACACTCGCTCTCTAAATTCCTCAAAATTTTCTTTTTGAGTAGCCGAAATAAACAAGGCATTTTGTTCTCCTAATCGGCTCATCCAAGTCGATTTCCATTCGTCTAATGTATAATGGCGAGTTGTTTTCTCAGTAATTAAATCATCTTCGTCAATGGTCAAATGTTGGTAGGAATCAATTTTATTGAACACCATAATCACCGGTTTATCATTGGCCTTGATGTCCTGTAAAATTTGGTTGACCGCTTCAATATGATCTTCAAAATCAGGGTGCGAAATATCCACAATATGCAATAACAAATCGGCTTCGCGTACCTCATCCAGTGTACTTTTGAACGAATCTACAAGTTGCGTTGGCAATTTTCGAATAAACCCTACGGTGTCTGAAAGTAAGAACGGCAGGTTTTTAATCACCACTTTACGAACGGTAGTGTCCAAGGTGGCAAACAATTTATTTTCCACGAATACTTCGCTTTTTCCCACTGCATTCATCAAGGTCGATTTCCCCACATTGGTATAACCCACCAAAGCCACGCGTACCATGGCGCCACGGTTGCTTCGTTGAATGCCCATTTGTTTGTCAATGGTTTTGATTTTATCTTTCAAAAGGGAAATACGATCACGCACAATACGACGGTCCGTTTCAATTTCGGTTTCTCCAGGCCCACGCATTCCGATACCTCCTTTTTGACGCTCTAAGTGCGTCCAAAGTCCGGATAAGCGGGGTAATAAATAGATACATTGTGCTAGTTCTACCTGGGTTCTTGCATAAGAAGTTTCGGCTCGTTGTGCAAAAATGTCTAGGATTAAATTGGTTCGGTCTAGAATTTTACAATCTATAATTCTTGAGATGTTTTTTTGTTGCGACGGCGTTAATTCGTCGTCAAATATTACCGTTGAAATTTCGTTTTCTTTGACATACAAATTGATTTCGTCTATTTTTCCGGTACCCAAAAAAGTTTTTGGATTTGGCTTGTCCATTTTTTGCCAAAAACGCTTCACCACTTGTCCTCCAGCGGTAAAGGTTAAAAACTCTAATTCGTCTAAATATTCCGTTAATTTATCCTCGGATTGGTTCTGAGTAACAATCCCAACGATGGCGGTTTTTTCGAAATTTAATACTTCTTTTTCTAGCATAACTTTGAATGAGCGACAAATTTAATCATTTGCTTTTACTTATCTCCATAAATCTGCACATCGTCAATTTGAAAAGCCCCGTCAAGGGTTACCGTTTTTCCCGAACCTATATATCGAAAACCAATAGTGACTTTCCCCGTGAACGAAGACAAGTCAATTCCGCCTGAACCCACAAATTGATACCAAGGCGTGGCTTGCGTTGGCAATTTTGCATTGAGCGGAATCCAGGTTGCAGTTGCCACATTAATTCCGTCAAAATCGTTCGAAATAAAGACATCTAAGGCGTTTAACGGCGAATCGGCGTCCAAGTGGTGTTGTGCTGCGCGGAACGTTAATAGTTCGTTCTTGTATTCGTCTAAATCAATTTTGGGAGTGATTAACCAGCCAATATTGGAAGCTACTTTAGTTCCGCTAATGGCATATTCGGCACAACCATTACCTGAAAAAACAGCGCCTTGCCAGTACAAACTTCCTGCTTGAATTATATTTACCCAACCCGCTAAGTTGATATTAATATTGTTTTCAACGGTTTCAAAATTTTCTCTAAAAAAAGGGGAATTGCGTTTACTATTTAAATTGACATCCTTTTCGGATCGAGCCACTAATTGATAATCGGTTCCGTATTTTGTCAAAATTCCCTTTACCGTTCCGCTGCCAATAGGAATTTCTTTGGTCGAAAAATCTGCAAAACTACTAGTTCTAAAATACATTTTATTGCCCAATTTATCTTCTAAATTCCAGTTGGTGCCCCCACCGACATCATTGCTGCTTTCGTAATAATGTCTGCCCATTGCTTCTCCTGAAAATTGGACATCTACCACTTCGACTAGAGTGTTCAGATAAGAATCGTTCATTAGTTCACTAAGAGTAATTTTTTTGGTTAAAACCTGATCACTCAGTTGGGTGCAAGAGGCAATCAATACTTTTTTATAGGCATTTTGCGAAAGCCGACCCACTCCTCCTTCGTTATAAGAATTGACATAAATAGTCCCAATTCGCAGCCCTCCAAAATAAATATCCGTGTATTGATCTTTGAGATTTATGTACACTTTGCTACCCAATCGGTAATCAATGTAGGTGTTGCTTACGTCTACGGGAACACTAAAACCAATAGCAGGTTGCGCGGCTGTTGCCAAAGTTTGAAACGAAATGGTTTTGAAGAAGTTGCCATTTTCGTCTGTCGATACTACATATGCCTCAATAATGTCATCGTATTTGTACTGTGTCACAATCGCATCGGCCGCATCGCGGACTTCGGCCACCGTTCGGTTGGTTTTCAAATAGGGCTGGTTACATTCTAAAGGAGGAAGTGCCGGCTCCTCTTGAACACAACTTGCGAAAAGCACTGTCAAAAATATACTTAACGAGAGGCTGGTAAAAGGAATTTTCATGATTATTTGGGATTTATAAGTTAATAGACAGGCTTACAAAAAAGGTTCTTCCGTAGCCACAAAAATAGCTGTTGCCAAAGTTGGGTGTTCCGCTTGAAACGTCTTGATTTCGTTGCCTAAAATTGGCATTACGAGCCTGTTCGAAACCGCCAGTTTTGAAAGAAGTATTCAAAAGATTATTAATGCTACAAAACAAATTCAAGTTCTTTTTGAATATCCGCCACGATTTTCCTCCAACCAAATTCAATAATAAAACAGGGTCCAATTCTTCTTGACGTAGCAACTCTCGTCCTCGTTCCTTTGTGGCTTCTGGAAAAGGCAATCCGTTTGCTGGATTGGTAAAAAATACAGAAGTCCTGGCGATAGGCGAGATGTCGATATAGCGATTAGCTAAATAATTTATATTGGTACTTATCCACCAATATTTTGGATTTCGGTATTCCAATCCAAATGAATAGGCTTGTTGAGGCGTTCCTGCTTGACGGTAGTTTTTGAGTGTTGCGGTGCCAAAATCAAAAACAGGCAGGCTGTTTTCGGCAGACGCTTTGGCATCGTTAGTAATAGTTACATTGGGATTACTAGCGTAACGATAATCGCCAAAACCCGCTGCCAAAGTAGTTTTTAAAGTGGGGTTTATTTGGTATTCCCAACTCAGTTCGGCTCCCCAATTGACTTTGTCCAAATGGGTTAGTGTTTGGCTTACAAACGCATTGGTACTGTTGTTACCTGTGTCGTTTTGAAAAATTCCTTCCGCATAAAAAAAGGAGTTTTCTGTTGCCTTTTTAATTTGACTATAATAACCGGTGAGGCGCATTTTTAACTTTGGCGAACGATAAACATAATTGATATCCAAACTACTATTGGTTTCGCTTTCTATGCCGTCAACAATAGTATTATTGATTCGGGAATTTGGAAAAACAGCTCTCAAATTTGGGGCTTTAGAAGCATGGGAGCCATTGAACAGCAATAATTGTTTTCCGGATAATTTCCAAGTGAGCCCACTTTTAAAACCAAAGTTTTCAAACCTAATTATGGGGCTTTTGCCAAAGGAATTGATTGGATAAATCCCGTTTTTATACAACCCTTGTCGTTGATAGGAAGTGGCCGCATATTCCTGAGCTAAGTAAAAATCAACTTTTTGGTATCGAAATTGAAATTGGGTAAAGCCTTCTAATCGAGCAGCCCTTGTATTAAAATTATATCCGTAGGCATCGCCTACTTTTACACGTCGATTTGGTTGGTTCAAATCCGATTGTGCTTGATCGCCTTTGTAAAAAAGATCGAGATCTTCAAAATACAATCCACCTAATAAATCCAAGACGTTTTGGTAATTATGGGAGTGTACTTTATTAAAAGAACCACCCACATTAAGCCGAATATTTTCGGTCAGTTCTGTATTCAAAAGCGCATTGAAAGCTAGGTTTTGATCGTCGGTTCGGTCTTCGTAAAGAATGTACTTGCTTTGAGCGGGCTCATAACCTAAAATTTTCCCATAGTCATTTACAATCGGACTTTGATTTGCCTGATATAGTGCCGCCCAATTGATTTGCGATTGTGCTAAAAATTGCGTTTTGTTAAGTTCGGCATTCGCCAAATCGGGTGTAAAAGCCCCCGAAAACTCCCCCTTATCTTGGGCGTATAACGAACTAAAATAACTCGGCATTTTTCGATAATAAGAGGGAGTGGGGCTATTGGCATTTTGGTAATCAAGATTGCTGTTGCCGATTTTTCCAAATTGATATAAGACCCCTAGATTGAGTTGGGTGTTAGCATTAATTTTCAAATAATCATTTAGCATTATGACTGGTTCTTCAACAGTTTTGATTCTAGAATTGCGTTGTTTTCCGTTTTGAAAACCCCAATACGAATTGTATTTTGTAGAGGTTAATGCTGTTATCTCATCGGTATTGGGTGAATTTTTCCCGCGGGAATTTGGGGTGTACAATACCGTGAAGTTGATTGAATTTCGATTGGTGAGTTTTTTTTCGACGCTGGCAAATAACGAATTCGCATCATACATTGCACCGTCAAAATAGCCTTCCTTAGCGTAGCGCTTTCCTACTGAGAAAACCAATGCCCAGCCTTTTTCATTCATTTCCGAGGCATAGGTAATCATAGCTCTTCCTTGGTAGTTGGTGTTGGTTCCTGACAAAGATATCCGAGTCCCTTTTCGATAAGTTGAGGCTTGTGTACTTATATGTTGCGTGCCTAAAACACCTCCAAATGCATAATCGGAAGGGCTGGTGCCAATGGCAATCTCTTGATTTCGCAACACGTCGTTGATCCCGCCAAAATCGCTCCATTGCGGTCTGCCGTCATATATTTTATTCATCACAAGGCCGTTAATCATCAGCTTTGCGTATTGGCTGTCAAGGCCTCGTATTCGAAAACGAGCTTGCCCCCAATTGAATGCGGCCGCTTGTTGAAACGCATCTTTAGAAGCGAGCAACATACCCGAAGTGCTTTCGGAACCACCATTGTCTTCGTCCAAATCAGTATCTACGATTGAAATAACGGCTGCTTGTTCAAGGGTTTCGGTATCTTCCTCCAAAGGAATTGTTCCTAAGTCAATTAATTGTTCTTTGAAAATTTGAATAGGAATTAGCTTGTCTTTGTATCCTTGATTATGAAAAAGGATAAAGTGCTTTCCTTGTACATCTGATTTGAATTGGAATTTTCCATCGGGAGAGGAGAGTTGCAGGCTATTCGTATTTTGAATACTCACAACAACACTGGCTAATGGATTTTGTGATTTGGAATCAATAATTTTTCCAGAAATGACCGTTTCTTTTTGAGCAAAAAGCAAACAAGGGCATATCAGAAAAAACAGCTTGGGGCAGAAGTTTTTCATTCGATTTGGGATTAAAATATAAACTAAACTTCTCAGAACAATTAGGGCATTACTGTCTTGAAAAGCAAATACTTAAAAAGGAAACGGTTTTATCCTTTCCAATTTGAAGTTAAAAATAGTAAAAATATGGATTCGTTTATTTTTTACTCTGCCGTTTTGATTTTGGAGACCATAAACGAAATGAACACCCCAAAAACCCCAATGAAAGCAAAAGAAAATTGCAATCCAAAAGCTTCGGCGATGTAGCCAATAATTGGCGGACCCATTAAAAAACCTAAGAAACTTACGCTTGAAACCGCAGTTAAGGCTTCGCCTGTAGGAATTTCAGGATGCTTGCCGGCAATACTGTAGAGCGTAGGAATAATGGTGGAAACACCCAATCCTACAAACATAAACGCAAGGGTGCAAGGAACAATATAGGGAAAAAATACGGCTGTAAATAGACCTGCAGAAATGACTACGCCACTAATTTGCATCACTTTTTTTCGACCAAATTTTAAAATAAATCGATCGCCTAAAAAACGACCACTGGCCATCATAATCATAAAGGAAGTATAACCTAAAATTACCAAGGGTCCCGGTGCTTTGACTACGTCTTTGAAATACACTCCGCTCCAGTCGAACATCACCCCTTCGCTCGCCATGCAACAGAAACCGATGATGCCTAACCACAGCAACATTTTGTCGGGTTTTCTGAATCCTTTCTCTTTTTTAGGTTGCGGTTTTTCAACGGCTTTGATGAGGTATTTGATATTGAACGAAATCAACGATAAAACAAGAATGCCTACAATAGCAAAGTGTTGAAAAGGGGTTAGTTGTAAGGCCAACATTCCGAGTCCAACAAAGGCACCTGTGAAACCGGCCAAACTCCACATTCCGTGAAAAGACGACATGATGGTTCTCTTGAACAAGCCTTCGGTATAAACACCTTGGGTGTTTACCGAAATATTGGATAAGTTGCCAAAAACACCAAAAAAGAACAAGCCTAAGGCTAGGGTCCAAGGATTGGAAGCCAAACCTAAGTTGGTTAAGCTGATGGCATACATGATAATAGCAAAAAGGAGGGTGCGATGACTTCCAAAACGAGTAACTAATTTTCCAGAAACGGGCATCATTACCAATTGACCTACAGGTACTGCAAATAGGATAGAACCCAAAGTCGCTTCGCTAAGATGTAAAGTAGTTTTGATGTCTGGAATTCGGCTGGCCCAAGAGGCAAAACACAAACCCATTCCGAAATAAAAGGAACCCACACCTAATCGGATTCTATTTAAGTACGACGCTTTGGCTTCGCGGTAGCTTTTTTTGTATTTCCCTTTGCCTTTGAATCGGCCTAAAAAGTTTAAATCTATCAAAATGGTGTTTTTAGGGTTTCATTGTGTCAAAAATACAAAAACCCCGGATTCCATAGCGATAAATTTGAAATGACGCAGAATTACAACGTTATTTGTTTATAAGTAGTGGTTTTTGAACACCCATTCAGAATTTGAATATTTAGTCTATCGCAATCACTTTTTGTTGGGCATTGCTTTCAAGTGCAGCCTCAATAATTTGCATCACATGAGTCCCTTCTTGAGCGGTTACCGGTTCGGGTTTGTTTTCTACTATCGAATGATATACCCCGTCAAAATAATCGTAATAATTGCCTTGCAGCGTTGGGATTTTTTCGCGGAAAATAGAGCCGTTTACCTCCGTATGCAATAGACCTTCTTTTTCTTTGGGTTCGGTTCCCCAAGTGGTTAAGTTGGGTTTTTTTTCGAGTTTTAATTCGTCTTCTTGTACATCGCCACGGGGTTTTAAGAAAGACCCTTTTTTGCCATGAAGGACAAAAGACGGATTGGCTTCGCGCACAAAAAACCCCGCTTTCAAACGCACTCTTTTATCAGAATAATACAATAAGATATCAATGTAATCGTCAACGATGGAATTTTCTCGCGTGATGCGAATATCAGCAAAAACGCTTTTGGGCATCCCAAACAAACACAAGGCTTGATCGATCAAATGCGGACCTAAATCTTTTAGTATTCCAGCGCCAGCATTGGCGGTTTCTTTGTGAATTTTTGGACTTAAAATAGGATTGAAGCGATCAAAATGAAACTCGGCTTCAACAATGTCGCCCAAGAGTTTTTCATTCACTATTTTTTGAACGGTTTTGAAATCACTATCCCAACGTCTGTTTTGAAACACGGCTAGTTTTAACCCTTTGGCTTTAGCCAAAGCAGTCAATTCCTGCGCTTCGGCAACAGTGGTGGTAAAGGCTTTTTCGACCAAAGCATGTTTGCCGGCCAGCAATACTTGTTTAGCATAGTCAAAATGGGTTCCAACAGGCGTATTCACCACGATTAATTCGGCATCCGATTCTAAAACCGACTCTAAACTAGGATAGCTCGTCACTTCTGGATAATCCAATTGAATCAATTTTTTGCTTCTTTCCCAAGAGCCTTGTAATTCAAATCCTGGATGCAGATTCAAAAAAGGTGCGTGAAAGACTTTGCCAGACATGCCATAAGAGAGTAGGGCGGTTTTGATTTTTTGCATGATTTGTTGTTTTGAATGCAAATGCAAAGTAAAGTTTTTTTTCCGCCGCTAAGGGGTAAAATGAAGAAGATTTTGAGATTCGTGATTCGTGATTCGAAAATCGTGATTCGTGATTCGAAAATAGAACTTAGTTAATTGAATTAACAAACTTTTAGCAGCCTATGGCTTTTTAAAGTATTTGAAATAGAAAAGAAAACCCTATTTTTGTGCATCAAAATTAGAATTAAACCCACATCATGGATATAGTTATCAAGCTTTCACAATTTTTAATGAGTTTATCATTACTAATTATTTTACACGAATTAGGACATTTTATCCCAGCTAAATTATTCAAAACAAGAGTAGAGAAATTCTACTTGTTTTTTGATGTTAAATATTCCCTTTTAAAGAAAAAAATTGGCGAAACTGAATACGGAATTGGGTGGTTGCCTTTGGGTGGTTATGTAAAAATTTCGGGTATGATTGACGAAAGTATGGACAAGGAACAAATGGCTTTGCCACCTCAGCCTTGGGAGTTTCGTTCAAAACCAGCTTGGCAACGTTTGATTATTATGTTAGGCGGGGTAACGGTGAATTTTATTTTGGCCTTTATCATTTATATCGGGATGGCTTTTGCTTATGGCGAAATGTTTGTGGCTACTGAGGATTTGAAAGACGGATTGTTAATTGAGAACCCAGTGATGCAAAAAGCGGGATTTCAAACAGGAGATAAAATTATCGCGATTGATGGTGAAAAAGTAGTGAAATTTGACAACCAAATGAACTCCAAAATCGTCATGGCAAAACAGGTGTTGATTGAAAGAAACGGAAACCGACAAACCATTACGATGCCGGTGGATTTTGTAGATCAATTGTCTAAAATCGAAAAAGGTGCTTTGGCAACGATTCGTATGCCGTTTGTAGTTGGGGCTGTTTCAGAGGGATCTAAAAACACCGCTTTACAACCCAAAGACATTGTGTTGCGTTTGAATGAAGAGCCAGCCAAATACTTAGACCAAGCCAAAACCATTTTGGAAAAAAACAAAAACAAGCTGATTGTTGCAGGCGTTTTGAGAAATGGAAAAGACATTCAAGTGCCAGTTCAGGTTGATGCTGATGGTAAATTAGGAGTTCAATTAGGCGGTTTGGATTTAGAATCCTTAGAACAACTAGGCTATTATAAAGTGAGCAAACAAGAGTTTGGTTTCTTTGAATCGTTCCCAGTTGGTATTCAAAAAGGAGCCGATCAATTAGTAGGTTATGGCAAGCAATTGAAGATGATTTTCAATCCAGAAACCAAAGCCTACAAACAAGTGGGAGGCTTTGCCGCAATATTTAATATTTTCCCAAGCACTTGGAGCTGGGAAGTGTTTTGGAACATTACGGCTTTGTTATCGATTATGTTGGGGGTAATGAACTTATTGCCTATTCCTGCACTAGACGGTGGGCATGTGGTATTCTTACTGTTTGAAATCATTAGTGGTAAAAAACCAAGTGAAAAATTCTTAGAAAATGCACAAATGGTTGGTTTTGTTTTACTTATCAGTTTGTTGCTATTTGCTAATGGAAATGATATTTATAAGGCAATTGTAGGCAAGTAAATTTTTTTTAAAATTTACGGCTAATTATTTGCGAAAAACAATTTTAGCCCTATATTTGCACCGCTTTAAAAGTGAAATACACTTTCCTCCTTAGCTCAGTTGGTTAGAGCATCTGACTGTTAATCAGAGGGTCCTTGGTTCGAGCCCAAGAGGGGGAGCAACAATGATAAGGGTTTCAAGATTCATTTCTTGGAACCCTTTTTCTATGCGCAAGATTTGAGCAAGGTTTTATAATTTTAGAAGGTGTCAATTGACACTTTTATCGTTTTACAATAACCAAAAAATGGAGATAACTTTAATTATACAACAATCCACTACCTTTTTTCTAAAACATCAATAGTTACTCACTGAAACCTTACCTTTGCGATTGAACTTAAAAAATAATTTAACGAAGAAAACTGAATCAATTATGATAATCAATCAATATTTAAATAAAATTAATTTCAGCAAACTAGGTCTTTTAATCATTTTAGGATTTGGTTGGATGGAGAAAATTTTTGTCTGGGAAGGTGTGCCTGAAGGAATTTTTAAAATGGTAGAAACTAATATATTGACTTCTTGGCTAACTAAATTGGGGCCAATGGGTCCAAATTATTTTTTAGGGTATTTTGAATTAATCGTTTTTATACTTCTTATTGTTAAGGAAAAGTATGGCGCTCTTTTATCCTGTTTAATATTTTTGACAACACTATCTTTTTTAATCAATGATTTTTCATTTTCAATAGCGAAAGATTTTACAATGCTCGGAATTTCGATAGATTTGACTTTAAGACATTGGGGAAAGAAAATAGGATTATCTAAAAATTAATCGATTTTAAATTTAACCCTTCAATTTCCTAATAGTCACATACTCAATCATCGCATTATAGCTGCAGCTTCTGTCAAAAAGGGGAGCAAGAGTGCACAAGGCGACAGAAGTGATGGCTTTTTTGTTGTCTATTAGAGAGTTAGGTGTGCTGCATCTTTTGATGTTCAGACTCCCTTTTTCAGTTTCCATAAGGAGGTCAGATTTTTCAAGGCGTCTAAAAGACTTAAATCCTTTTGAGCTTCTTTGCCGAGCATTTTTTTTGCCAAACTAATGGTTGCGTCATCTGCTTTACTTATTGTTCCAGCGTCAAAAGGTGGATTTGGGTCATACTCTATAAATAGTTGATACGCTTTTGCTTTTTCAACGCCAACTATTTGACTAACTAAAAACAATGCCATATCAATCCCCGCAGAAACACCTTGTGCGGTAATTATTTTACCCTCTTGAATATATCTTTCACTTGTAGGGATTGCTCCGTAATCACTTAACATTGCCAAGGTTCCCCAATGACTTGTTGCCTTTTTCCCTTTTAGAATACCGGCAGCCGCTAAAATAACAGACCCAGAACATACAGATGTGGTCCAAGTTGTTGTTTGGTGAATTTGTTGTATCCAATTCAACACAGATGCGTCTTTTGATTCTCTAATAAAACCGATAACAGAGCCAGGGATTACCAAAATATCAGCAGACTGAATTTCTGAAATATCATATTCTGCAACAAGTTTTAAAAAGTGAGTATCAGAAACTATCAAACCCTTTTCTCTAGCAACAAATCTCACGTTTGCATCTGGAAGTCTGCTCAATACTTCGTAGGGTCCTACAGCATCTAAAACTGTGAGTCCATTATATAGATAGATGACAATATTCATTTTAACATCTTTATAAAAGTCAAAAATACTAAAATTTTTGAAGTCTTGATTCAAGCACTACTTCCTGCAAAATTACACGAAGTTCAACCCTTTAGTTTCCTGATAGTTATGAATTCAATCATCGCATTATAGTTGCATCTTTCGTCGAAAAGGGGAGCAACAAAAATAAGGGTTTCAAGATTTATTTCTTGAAACCCTTTTTCTTTGAGCAAGATTTAATAATTTTAAAAGGTGTCAATTGACACTATTTATCTTTTTCTAACAACATACAAAGTTTGAGATATGTTTCTCCAAGAGAGTAAGCATAACAATACTCTTACGAAAAAATAGGTTATTATCTCTATTAGTAAATAGTTTTGACTATTTTTAATTTTTAATACAACTAAACGTAACATTCACAGAATGAAAAAAATCATCTTCTTAGCACTATTTTTTGCTCCGTTTTTTGCCTACACACAAAACGCCCCATACGCGATAACCTCTTTTTTACAAGAAGGTCCTTTAGCACCCAACACGCATTATATTGGGGAAGCCTGGTTAAGTAATGTTCTTCAAGGCGATAGCGAATTGAATTATAACATTACTAAAGCTACTTTCAGAAAAAACTCTACACTTGATTGGCATAAACACGCTACTCCTCAAGTGCTTATAATTATTGATGGAGAAGGTTATTATCAAGAAAAGGGTCAAGAACCAATTCTGATTAAAAAAGGAGACATTGTAAGATGTTCTAAAGATGTAGAACATTGGCATACTGCAAGTAAAGAAAGTTTAATTACTTATCTGGCCTTGTATGATGGTTCAAAGCCAACAGTTTGGACTGATAAACTAACTCAAGAGTATTATGACAATGTCGCTAAGCAATTAAAAGCAGATAAAAAATAAACTTCAACTCTTCTATTTATTTATAGTTACATATTTATTCCTATTATTGTTACTGCATCTTTCGTTGAAAAGGAGATATTATGTTTAGGTGAAACCGTTTTATATTGAAACCAATACACTTGAACTAGAATCGATTGTTTTTCATTTAATATTTGTTGTTTATCAATAAATATATTATTTTTGTCACTAAATTTAAACGAAAACAATAATGAACACTCAAAATTTTAAGTCATTTGAAAAGAGTTCAACCTTATTCTTAAGGTTAGTTCTCTTGGTTTTTAGTATTGGAGTCTTGGTTTTCTGTGGATTCTTACTTTATCAAATTACCCAATCAGACTCTTTAGGTTATTATCGACCAATTTTGATTGGCGTTGTTCTTTCAACCATTCCCCTGTTATATGTTTTTTATCAAGCGTTTCTTTTATTAAATAATATTGATAACAATTTATCTTTATCGGAATCGTCAGTTAATTCATTACGAATAATAAAAGTCTGTTCATTTCTTATAAGCTTACTTTATTTGATAGGTTCGCCATTTATCTTTACTATTGCACAGCGAGATGATGCTCCGGGGGTTGTCCTAATTGATATTATTTTACTTTTAGGCTCATTTTCTGTTGGAGTGTTTACCTATATCTTACAGAAACTTTTAATCAATGCGATTGGATATAAATCCGAAAATGAGTTAACCATATAAATTATGGAAATTATAGTGAATCTGGATGTAGTAATGGCGCGAAGGAAAATGTCATTAAATGAATTATCTGAAAAGGTAGGAATATCCTTGTCAAACCTTTCCATATTAAAGACGGGTAAAGCAAAAGCAGTCCGTTTTTCAACCCTAGCCGCTTTATGTGACGTCTTAGATTGTCAACCTTCCGATATATTAGAATTTAAGAAATAAACTAATCAAAATTAGATATTATGATAAATAAAAAATGGGCTGTTTTTTCACCCTTGTTGTTATTGTTGATACCTTTAATTGGCATGTTATTTTCAAACGAAGTGAATTGGAGTTTTTTTGATTTCATTATTATGGGGATCCTAATTCTTGTTATGAGTTTTGGTATTAAGTTGGTCCTAAAAACAACCCCAAAAAGAATGTATCGTATACTAATAATTGGAATAATTTTAATTCTATTTTTATTAGTTTGGGCTGAATTAGCAGTTGGTGTTTTTGAAACACCATTTGCGGGTAGTTAGCACAAATCGATTTACAATTTAACTTATTGAAAGTTAAAAAAACGAATACATTTATGAAGTCAAATACGTTTTTATATTAGTATGATAAAGTATACTTTACAATGGGCCGTATTACTAGGAATGGTAATGCTAAATACCCTTGAATCAAAAGCACAGAATTCCAACTATATGCATAGAATTGCAAAAATTAAAGTTGACAGCAGTCAGTTAGAAAATTACAAATTAGCACTTCAAGAACAGATGAACACCGCCATTCAATTAGAACCAGGAGTTTTGTCTTATACTGTAGTAGCCGATAAAAAAGACCCTAGCGCGATTACGATTTTTGAAGCCTACGCCAATCAGGAAGCCTATCAATCACATATTGCAACCCCTCATTTCAAAAAATACAAGGAAACGGTGAAAAACATGGTGACTTCTTTAGAATTAATCGATACTGATTTACTAGCAAGGGTACACCAAAAAGAATACTAATTTACAACTGCATTACTATGAAAAAAGGGGCTATATATCTTTTACAATTTGCTGTTTTACTATTGGGCTTTGTGGTGCTCACTGCTTTGATTCGGCTACCTCTTACCGAAGGAAGGGCTGTTAATTTAGACCTTTTTCATATTTACACCGACCCATTTATAATGTATGGCTATGCCACTTCTATCCCTTTCTTCTTTGCATTGTTTATGGCATTTAAACTATTAACATACATTGGACAAAGTCAATTATATTCATTGGATGCAATTGCTGCAGTAATCAAGATGAGGTATTGTGTGATTGTATTTAGCATTTTTACTTTTATCGCAGGGGTATTGATAGTATTATTTCATGACAAAGAAGATGATCCGGCCGGATTCATTTCACTTTGTATTATGACTATTCTGCTATCCATCTTTATCGCTATTATGGCTTTTTTATTTGAGAAAAAAATTCGGAAAGCGATCGAGCTGAAATCTAAAATGGCTTAAAACTAATTGATTTTTACAAACAAGGTCTTCCAGCTACGCTCTCCATCCCAAATGTTTGATTTTGCTTTGGATAAAACAGCAATAGACTTACCATCCTTGCTCAACTTCCAAACCTCAGTTACCTTAGTAAATGCTTGTTGCTGAACATTGACCTTGTAAGGAGTACCCGTCAAAAAATAGACAATGGATTTAATGGTCATGCTGTTTCCATCATGGGACAACTTTACAGAAAACGTCTTTTTGTTTCCTTGACTATGACTAATTTGACTTGTTCTCCCATCGAAGAACAGTTGCTCTCGAGATGCAACAGATGCTGCATCCGAATCCAAATTTTCTATGGTTAAAAAATCTGATTGTTCTTTGATTTTCATGCTTTTTGCAACCATTCGGTCGCCCGAGTCATAGGAGCAAAAAATATTGCCACCCATACTGATAGACTCTTTGGCTTTCCACTGGCCACAAAAGTTGGTGCGAGCTGTTGCTTTTTTTGGCTGTGCTTGAAGGGAAACATAAAATATCCCTGTTAGTAGAATACTAAGGCAGGCCAAAACATATTTTTTAATTGTCATAAGTTATTTTATTTTTTTACGAAGTCAAAAATAGCTCCGATTAAAACTCCAATTGCTAAACCCATTCCCGTACCGGCGCTAATGTTTCCTATAGTAATTCCATAGGCCGCTCCAAAAACAACTCCAAAACAACTTCCAAGACCGATCCCAATCCCAGTATTTTTATTTTTCTTCATTCGGGTTGATTTAAATAGTTCTTTAAAGTTACATCGAGATAGGATGCAATATACAAAAATACCGACATAGCAATCTAAGAATTATTTATGGTTGTCTTTACGTTACTTCTTTTGCTGAGGTTTATTTTTTCTTTATTTTTAAACTCTATTTTTAAAAAGAAACTTAATACCCTATGAATTACTTCTATAAACAATTCAAAATATTAGTATGGATCGAATCTTTTGTATTGCTTGTACTTGGGTTTGTATTAGGCATTTTACTCGTTGTAAAAGGGAATGAAAACGCCATGTATTATTTGGGGTTCTTCCTCTATGTGCCTATCAGTCAATTTTTATTTACACCCATTTATACACTGACCGGAGGTTACACTTATTATTCGCCCATGTTGCTTGGGTATATGGCCAACGATGCCAAAATTGATTTACATAGCGGAACGAGTTTTGACCATCTCTTTGTCTTGAGAAAATACCCATTGGGAACACCTTTGAGAAATAGAATCTTATTGTTTCACCTAGAGGGGCTGTTGCAGCTGATTCGGTTAATCGAAGAAAAAAGTATTCCAGAATCGGTTAACATTGTAGGGACTTCCTATTTTTTTAACGATAGGACTTTAACCAAACTTGGATTCCAAATAGAAAAAGCCTCTTTATTTTATAGAATTAATTTATTCATCAACTTCATTGATTTATTTTGGATGTATTCCCTTTCACAAGGAAAGTTAGCTATTCCAACTTTATGGGATGCCAAAAAAGCTAGTATTCAAGGGAATCAATTAGTGGAGAACAAACCCAAATTACAAGCATTGTACCAACACTTACAAGCCAAACAAGCTAAAGTTTAATTAGCTATCAGTTTCTTGTATTGGCCTTTTTATATTTAAATTCCATAAAAAGGGTGGTTATAACAGTGATTAGAATTGCAATAAAAATCACAAAAAATAAGACCAAGTGTCCTTGGGTAATTATACGGTCAATTAATGTGTAAGCAACCGATAAAATAAAAAGTATAAGTCCGCTAATTTGCCATATACGAGAAGCTTCAGGCAATTTTACTTCATGGTTGTTTTTAAGAAAACCAGTGGTAGTGAAAATGAATTGGTATTTATCGACGTCCCACAATAATAGGCCGAATGAAGCGAACAACATAAGTGAGGTGATCACCCAGGTTCCTGTAAATTGCATAGCAATGGTAATACAGCAGATATTAGAAATAATGAAAAAATAGATCAAATTTCCTATAGTTGAAAACCGTTGCGTCATCATCAATAAAGCAGTAATCACCTGACTCCACCCCAGAAAATTCCAGTACATTCCCGATCGATAAAGTGCTTCAAAAAAGAACCCAATTGGATTGTCAATTCCAATACTTGTAAATCGCTCACCCAACAGTTTTTTCATTCCCGAAGGAATGAAGGCAAAGGCAAGTAAATATCTCGTAAGCCATACAAAAATTGTTAGAGCGTAATTGGTTCTAATGGAATAGTAAAAAGCAGAAAATGGTTTCATATAAAAATGTAATCGGTGCTTACAAATATAAATATAATCCAAGTTTGAATTAAATTTGGATTTTGGCTTCAAAAAGACGTTCAGATGACGCAAAAATGTCTATATATTTATAAATTATTAAAATCATATTTGCTAAATGAAATTTGGTGATAGAGTAAAAGAGCACAGAATCAGTTTGAATTATTCTCAGAAAGAACTGGCTGAACACACAGGATTAACACTTAGAACAATTCAACGCATTGAGAGTAATGAGGTACAACCAAGCCTGCATTCCATTAAAGTAATTGGAAAAGCATTGGACACAGACCTCTCAAAAATGGCACCGCCATCTGAAACCAAACCCTATGAATTTAATTTAACCCTTAAAATCACAGATATGAATCAGTTTATCAACGACTTAAAAACCCTAGTAAAAAACAATTGGAAAATAATTTTTTTGATTATTCTAGTACTCTTTTTTATTACAAATTATGAAGACATTAAATCAGGAGTAATTGACGGTTGGAACGGAAAATAAATTATTTTTAATTCCGGTATTATTTATATTTTTGAACTACCAAACGACCAATTATGAAAACCTCTTTTAACCAAATTCTCTACATCGGATTTATACTTTTAGGAGTATTCCAAGCGTTATTCTCCAAAGACTATATGCAAGCAGGTTCCTCTATAGGTATCGCCTTGGCTTTTGATCCGTTTGATCAAGACCAAAAATGGAATGACAGACCGACTTGGCAAAAAGCGGTATTATTCGTTCATTTGGGTGTAGCTGCCGCTTTATTAGGCTATGCAATAGGCTGGAATGATAAATAATAGCGAATTATAATTCTAACTTCATCATAATATCGGTTTGTGCTTCGTCACCCATTAAGAAAATATGGCTGTCGAAAGCCACAAAGCCGTTTTTGGTATAGAACCGAAGTGCTCGATGGTTTTCTTCCCAAACGCCTAACCAGATAAAATCTACTTTCTTTTGTTTGGCAATGGCCAAAGCTTTTTCAAACAACAATTGGCCCACTTGCCTTCCGTGGTAGTCTTGTAAAACATAAATGCGTTCAATCTCTACTGAATTAGCGTCTTGAATTTCGGTTTGTGCAGCCCCAAAATTGACTTTTAGGTAGCCAATTACGACTTCGTTTTGGGTCGCAAAATAAAATTCTGAGTTTGGGTTTTCAAGTTCAGTAGTGAGTTTTTCTGCTGAAAAGGCGTGATTCAAATAGATATCCATATTTTCTTCAGTATCTGTAGAAGAGAAGGTATGTAAAAAAGTTGTTCGCCCAATTTCTTGTAAGGGAACCAATTGTTCCACCCCTATTTTTGTAATTTCAAAGGAATTCATAGTCACAAATATAAAATATAATTTCATATATTTAGTGGCTTAAAAAGTATCAAATTTGGAACCCAATACTGGAATATTTAGTAGAATGTTGGCCGGCGGAATTATTGATAAAAATGATCCGGATTTGCCAAAAATTTGGAAAATAGTGGCGCAAACTATTGCCCTATCTTCGGCTTTGAATACGGCTACAGACACCAATCAAATTAGAACACAATTAAGCAAAATCATTGGCAGTACTATAGATACAAGCACTATTGTTTTTGTGCCCTTTCATACTAATTTTGGCAAGCACACCACCATTGGGAAAAATGTTTTTATCAATCACGGTTGTTCGTTTTTAGACCTGGGCGGTATTACTATTGAAGACGATGTTTTGATAGGACCAAAGGTGAGTTTAATTACCGAAAACCACCCGGTGGATCCGGCGAATCGCAAGTCGTTGGACTTAGCCAAAATTGTCATTAAAAAGAATGCTTGGATAGGAGCAGGTGCGATTATTTTGCCCGGTGTAACCGTTGGCAAAAATGCCATCGTTGCCGCAGGAGCAGTGGTCAACAAAGATGTTGCTGATAATACCATTGTAGCTGGTGTGCCAGCCAAAAAAATCAAAAAAATCAAAAAAATCAATTAATATGAAACAAGGAGTAACTCTTTTATTGAACTGGCTTGTTGCTGTTCTGTTTTCGGCAATAGGATTAGTCAATTGCTTTGTTGGTAACGATCCCGAATATGGGATTTTTATTTTGATTTTATCACTGTTATTTTACCCTCCTCTTCGTTTGGTTTTCCAAAAAAAGATTGGATGGATGATTCCTCCTGTTGTTTTAATTGTATTGGGTCTTTTTGTTTTTTGGTCGAGTTTAGGTGTAGGCCAATTGTTAGAAAAGATAAAGATGGTGCTAGGATAAATTCCCAACAACATCGTATTTGATTTTATAAATCGGCAGATAATAAATTTGTTTAAAGCGACTTCTTAATAATTCAAGGCGCTTTTTTGTTTTTTACAGTACGATGTTGTGGTTTGAATTAAAAACTATAAATTTACTTTTTGTATCAAATTTAAATTCAGTCAATAAAACTGTTTTTGTTCATTTTAATCCAATCTGCCCCACCATCTAATTCATCTAATATGAAAATCAAAGTATTTTACAGCTGTGTATTTTTATTTTTTGTTTCCTTTTTATTTGGACAAAACAACGAAAAATTAGCCTTTCCTTTTCGGCATTTATTAGAGCAGCAAGCCAATAGCAACAAAACGAATGCGATCCCTTCTTTGTTTGCTAAAACAGCATCGTCTAGACTTAATAAAACTACTGGAAAAATAGACCAAGGGTACAATTGTATTATTTATACTCAATCACCTGAGGTGTTAAAATCTAACGGAATTCCAGTTCAAAGCATTCATCCTACGTTTGCTACTGCATGGTTGAATTTGGACCAAATAGCAAAAGCATCTGATTTGCCCGAGGTACGTTATATCGACGTTACTAAAATATTAAAACCCACAAACGATATTTCTGTAGCATCTAGCGGAGCATCTTTATTACACGCAGGGCGTTTAGACAATACCGTTTATAAAGGTGACGGCGTAATTATAGCAGTTATTGATACTGGAATTGATTGGGATCATTTGGATTTTAGAAATCCATCCGACCCTAAAAAAAGTAGAATTCTACGCATTTGGGACCAAACAATTTCCCCTATAGCAGGAGAAAATGCACCAGTTGGATTTTCATTAGGAGTAGAATATACTCAAGCTCAAATAGAAAATGAAATTGACGGCACTCCAGCAGGATTTGTAAGGGAGAAAGACATTGATGGTCATGGAACACATGTTACAGGAACAGCTGCAGGAAATGGTTCTGCATTGAGCGGTAAGTACACAGGTATGGCCCCAAATGCTGATATCGTGGTTGTTAAAGCCGGTAATGGTTCTTTCGACACTTCAAATATTATTATTGCTCTTGATTACTTAAAAAACTTGTCTACTAGTTTAGGTAAACCTATTGTAGTTAATATGAGTTTGGGTTCGCAATATGGAGCTCATGACGGAACCGACCCGCTTGAACGCGCTATAGATACTTTTACTGATACGGCTGCAGGCCGAATAGTTGTTGTCGCTTCGGGTAATGATAACGGCGATAACATACACAAACAACTTGTTTTAGCACCTGGGGGAACTGAAACGATTACTTTACAAGTACCCACCACTACTACTACAAGTTCAACAGATGTGTTTCAATTTACATCTTATGGCAATGATACAAGTGCACTTAGTGTAGTTGTTACTGCGCCTGACGGTACTCAAGCAGTATCCAATGCCGGTACTTCGGTAATGAATGGTAATGGGAAAGTATATATGTATAATTTCATTGATCCTGAAAGTGGGGATAGAAAAGTACAAGTGTATGTTACACGAACTACAACATCTACAGACGTAGCGGGTTCTTGGAGTATTGCCATTACTAACTCGACAACAAGTACACTAACAGTAGATGGATGGCTAGATACTAAGGGAGATGATTATTCCGGTATGTCGGTAACTGGTGGCGACAGTAATTATTTAGTTACTATTCCTGGTTGTGCTACAAAAGCAATTACAGTTGGGTCGTATATTGCTAAATTAGATTGGTATGCCGCCTCAGGAAGTGGATATAATTACACTTCAGGAATGCAAGATGGGATTAGTGCATTTAGTTCTGTTGGGCCACGAAGAGACAATGTTATTAAGCCGAACATCACAGCCAACGGTCAAGCAGCTGTGTCTTGTTTATCTTCAGATTCTACGCTAGATGCCAATTCTCCATATATGGTTGTCAATAATTTGTATCGCATCGAACAAGGAACAAGTATGGCCGCACCTGTTGTTGCTGGAGGAGTTGCTTTATTGTTACAAAAAAAACCTGGCGCCACCTTCACTGAAATCAAAAATGCAATTACTACTACAGCTATAAAAGATGCCTTTACAGGGACAACAGAAAATACTACTTGGGGTAGTGGTAAGTTGGATGTATTTAAAGCAGCCACCAGTTTTTCGTATTGCCAACCCTTGGCAAGAACAACTTATAATTATGAACAAGAGTATGGCGCTAGTGAAAATTTCACTAATAATTTGAATGGAAAAAGAGCTGCTCTCCGATTTACAGCGACCTCTAGCGGTTTACTAGCTGGGGTTTATTTTAAAACTGTTCGAACACAAACCCTGACTCAGTTTACTATTGAAATACGCTCAGTCACATCAAATAATCCCGGAACATTATTAGGATCCTTTCAAGCAAATCCAGCATCTATTTCAAAAAACACCTGGAATTATTTGGATTTAAGTAGTCTTTTGCTACCGATTACTAATGCTACCGATTATTTTATTGTTTTAGTTGGAGCCGCATCAGATACTTTTGGCTTGGGCCAAGAGTCAACAAATAGTAATCGATCAGTAGTTTCAACAGACGGTACTACTTGGACCTCAGTTCCCAATTTGAGAATACGCCCCGTGGTTTATGGTACTCCTGCTTCTGGAGTTCCTACTTTGACTTTAAGCTCAGCTTCTTCTACGAATAACCAAACATTATGTAACGGGGGATCAATTACACCAATTACATATACCACAACAGGTGTTACGGGGGCTAGTTTTTCAGGCTTGCCTTCAGGTGTCACTGGAAGTTGGACTTCTGGTCAAGTTACCATTAGTGGCACTCCTACCCAATCTGGAGTTTTTAACTATTCGGTTAAAATAAACTCTTCCTGTGATACTGCTACCGCAACAGGGACGATTACAATTGGCGGAACACCTTCGGTATCTAGTGTAACTGTCGCTGCAGGAACTACAATAACAATTAATGGAATTCATTTTTTTACAGGTAGTACACCAACTGTTACAATTGGCGGAATGACCACCCAGGTTACGAATGCTACTAATACTAAAATTACGGCTACTGTTCCAGCAAATGCTATTGGTGGAAATGTAATTGTTACCAATTCATGTAACTTAAGCTCAACTGCCTATTCTTATCCATATGTAGTGCCAACAAATATTAGTTTGTCTTCTGTATCAATAGCTGAAAATAATACTATTGGAGCACTTATCGGCACATTATCAGCTACAGATGCAGATTCAAATGATAGTTTTACTTATACACTTGTTAGTGGTACAGGAAGTACAGATAATGCTAGTTTTACAATAAACAATACTAGTTTAAAAGCGGGAATTGTTTTTAATGCACAAACAAAATCGAGTTATGCCATTCGAATCAGAGTGACAGATGCCGGGGGACTTTCTTTTGAAAAAGCGTTTACAATCACTATTGTTGGCGATTCGGATCAAGACGGAATTCGGAACGATCTCGATCTATGTCCGAATACCCCAACAGGAGTAACTGTAGATTTCAATGGTTGCGAAATTTTTATTTTACCATCAAATAATTATGCCGTTCAGGCAACGGCTACTTCCTGCGTAGGTCAACAAAATGGTGCTATTAGCGTTAGCGCCACTAATACTAATTATATCTATAATGTTACCATAAATGGGCAAACTGGTTTCCAATTGAATTCAGGTAATAACTTCAAAAATCAATTTCAAAACTTGGCACCAGGAACCTATGAAATATGTATTACTATTCAAGGAAAATCTAATTATGTCCAATGTTATACGATTAAGGTAACGGAGCCTAATGTATTGTCTGTAACCAATAAAATGAGTAGTTCGGGTAAGCAAGTTACGTACAATTTGAGTGGAGCAAGCAGCTACAATATCACTTTTAACGGGCTTACACAAAACTATACATCCAATTCCATCACTTTTGATTTAGTTTCTGGACAAAATACCATTGCAATTTCAACCGATTTGTATTGCCAAGGTCAATTTGAAGATCTCATTTTTGTAAGCGATAAAGTAGCATTCTATCCTAACCCAGTGCAGGACATATTGAATTTATACTGTTCAGGCAAAGATTCAACAGTAACAGCTGCGCTAAAGGATCTTTCGGGCAAACACATTGCGATGTATTCAAAAACAGTCCCAGAAAACAGAATGCTTCAATTTGATCTAAAGGATTTAACTAGCGGTTTGTACTTGTTACATTTAAAAGGAACAAATCTAGAAGAAACAATTAAAATAATTAAAAAATAATAGCCCCATGAAACCAACACCTTTATTATTAGCGCTATTTACAATTGTATTTCTTGTCTCATGTGGCGGCAGTGATCCAGGACCGGCCCCTATGCCTGTGCCCGTAATAAAAACACCAGGAAAATCGGTTTTAATAGGCCCTGCAAATGCCAGAACTTGTGAGGAAGGAACCAATATTACTGCAACACAAAGTACGGTAGCTTTCAGTTGGAATAGCACTTCTGATACAGAAAGTTATGAATTAAGAATCACTAACTTGAACACTTCAGAAGTAGTCACTCAAACAGGAATTACTACAACTAGTGCAACGGCAACATTAACACGAGGCATACCTTATTCTTGGTCCATAACTTCTAAAAACAAAGGCGCAACCACAACAGTTAGCGATATTTGGAAGTTCTATTTAGCAGGCGTTGGAGTGACTAATTATGCACCATTTCCAGCAGCGGCTGTAAGTCCGCTTCCAGGTACTACAGTGACGCCAACAAATGGGAAAGTTACTCTTACTTGGGACACCAGCGATGTTGATGGAGGAACGTTGACTCATACTTTATACCTTGATACGGTGGACGGGAAACAAATACCTTTAGCTGCCAATTCTAATCTTACAGTTAAAACGAAAGAAGTATCCGTGGCAGCGAATACAGTATATTATTGGCGCGTAGCCACTTCTGATGGCACTAATACTGCAACTAGTATTGTCTACAGTTTTAAAACGAATTAATCCCATTAAATATGAAAACTTCTTTAAGATTGATTCTGTTATTTTTTTGTTTTTCATTTGGATTCTCTAAAGTATCTGCTCAAGAGTTTGACGCCAATAATAGATTAAACACAGATGAAATTGCTGCAGGCTGGCAACTGCTTTTTGATGGCAAAACCACATCAGGTTGGCATTTGTACAACGAAGGAAAAATCAATTCGGCTTGGAATGTTAAAAATGGCGAACTGGTTTGCGACCCAAATATTGAGAAAGTAGAACGGGGCGATTTAGTATCAGATAATCAATATAAAAATTTTGATTTTAGTTTTGAATGGAAAATTTCAGAGGCAGGCAA
Source organism: Flavobacterium ammoniigenes (assembly GCF_020886055.1). Classification (NCBI taxonomy): domain Bacteria; kingdom Pseudomonadati; phylum Bacteroidota; class Flavobacteriia; order Flavobacteriales; family Flavobacteriaceae; genus Flavobacterium; species Flavobacterium ammoniigenes. The sequence goes on from NZ_AP025184.1 coordinate 699,716, forward strand.
TAGCGGGGTATTTATTAACGTTCAAGAAGCGCAAGAATTCCCTACCGCCTGGACCACCGGACCGGAATACCAATTATTGGACAATGCTAATATGCCCAATGATTATTTGGTAGATGGGAAGCATTCTGCAGGTTGTGTGTACAGTTTGTCACCTCTATTAAATGAAGTGCAACCTAAACCATCAGGACAATGGAATCATTCTCGAATTTTGCAACAAAATGGCGTGATTACATTTTGGTTAAACGGCATTGAAACCGGTCACGAAGACATGAAAACTGAACGTTGGAAACAATTAATTGCGGGAAGCAAATTAGGTAATTTCCCTTCTTTTGGAAAGGCAATTCAAGGTAAAATTGCCTTTCAAGATTGGTCAAAAGGAGTGGCTTTACGCAATATTAAAATCAGAGAAATACAATAATTCCAAATTATTTTCTGTAATCTAAGGCAGGTTTTCGGTCGCCTAGAAGTGGAGTATATTTAAAATCTTTTCCTCTTTTTTCTTCCAATTCGGCTTTCGCTTTGACAATTTGATCTGGGTGTAAAAACAAATCAATTGCGGTTAGTGCAATCGTTTTGGCAGCGACCATCATTCCTTTGTTTCCTATATCAGTTCCGCCAGCTGCAACAGCCTGCCAGCTATGAGCTGGAGTTCCTGGTACCCAAGTAGCACTTCCCATTCCAGCAGTTGGAACAGTAAAACTCACATCGCCTACATCGGTTGAACCAAAACTTGGATCCAAATTTTTGTAGGGCTGAATTACAGCCGCTTTACTCAAATCGCCGTTTTCTATTCCTAAGGATTGAATAATTTGCTTTCCGAATTCTTTCTCTGCTTCAGTATACTGAACCCCGCCCACTTTAACCAAATTAGTATACATTATTTTTTGAAGCGTAGTGTTAGGGAGTAATTCGTGGGTACCCCCTATCAATTCGTATTTCATTGTAGTTCCTGTTCCTAATGCAGCTCCTTCGGCAGCTTTAGTGATACGGTCAAATATATCGACAACCATTTTTCGATTGCCATGACGTACATAATAATATACTTCGGCAAAATCAGGGACTACATTAGGTGCTTTTCCGCCATTAGTAATTACATAATGGATTCTAGCATCCGATGGAATGTGTTCGCGCATCATATTCACCATCATGTCCATAGCTTCTACACCATCTAAGGCAGAGCGCCCTTTTTCGGGTGCCATTCCAGCATGTGAGGCTACACCATAAAATCGAAACTTAGCTGATTTATTGGCCAAAGCCGAACCTGGATTGGCATCATTAGCATCGGCTGGATGCCAATGTAAGGCGGCATCTACATCATTAAATAAGCCTTCGCGAACTAAGTATACTTTTCCTGAACCACCTTCTTCAGCTGGGCATCCGTAAAAGCGAATAGTTCCTTTTTTATGATTGGCTTTTAGCCAATTTTTCACTTCAATTGCTGCCGCTGTAGAAGCGGTTCCAAACAAGTGATGACCGCAAGCATGTCCTGCGGCTTTTCCTGCCGATTTTTTTTCGGCTATTGCTTCTTGAGAAAGACCAGGAAGCGCATCGTATTCACCCAAAATGGCGATTACCGGTAATCCCTCGCCATATTCAGCAATAAAAGCAGTTGGAATTCCTGCCACGCCTTTAGTAATTATGAAGTCTTCATTTCGTAAAGTTTCTTGTAATAGAGCTACACTTTTTTCTTCTTGGTATCCTATTTCGGCAAATCCCCATATTTGTTGTGCAATGGCCCCATATTTTTCCTTTTTAGCCGAAAGATCTGCTAAAACAGAATTTGTTTTTTGAGCCAAAACAACTTCTGAAAATAATAATATAACGGTAAGAACGGTAATTTTTTTCATGATTTTTGGTTTAACTAAATTGTTTAATATAAGTTGAAGGAACTACTCCTTTACGTTCTTTAAAGGCATCGATAAATTTTGATCTAGAAGAAAATCCGACATTTTGAGAAATCCCCTCTACGGTCAGTTTTTCAGCTTTTCCTTCGGCGATCATTTTGCAGGCATAATCAATACGTTGATTATTTTTCCATTCGCTAAATGAAATAGCAAGTTCAGTGTTAAAATAGTTGGATAACACCCTTTCGGATAACTGTAAATCAACTGCCATTTTGGATAAATTAAATCCAGGCATAGTGTAAGGAGATGTTACCATATAATTTTCTAATTGGGCAGCAATGGTTTGATTAATTTCAGGAGACTTTTCTTTTTTTATTTGAGCGGCCCTATTTTTTGCCAAAGAGACATCGGGATAAGAAATAGAATCGAATAGGATTTTTGGAAACAAAAACAGTAAAATGTTTTGCATAAAAAAAGTACTTCCAACGGCTCTGAAATAATTTTTGTATTTAAATATTCCTAAATCATTTTTTAAAATAAATCCAGTATAGGAATCTAAAAAACAATACGTTGAAATAAATAATTGAAGACCGATTAATAAATAGATCCATCGTTCAATAATCCAATGATTAGACGGAAGCGCTCCAAAACTTTCAAGTCTTTTTTTCGTTGCTTTTTTAAAGTACATCAAGCTGAGGATGCAATACAAAAACAAATGCATTGGACGAATAAACATCATTTGTTTTAAAGAAAAAATAGAAATTTTAAAATCATAGTCTTGCGTTACGGCTTGAATATGATGTGCAATTTTTACTTTTTCGGAAAATGGCAATGTGGTATAAGGCAAACTAATAAAAACAACTATTACTGCGGGAATAAAATGCAAATATTCTAAAGGTTTAATAGTTTTATTTTCGGCGACAGCATATTTGACATAAAAAAATAATAGCGGCCCAATGACAAACGACAAAGGCATGAATTGAACAAAAAACACCCCTTCCCAAAACGGATTTTTTGAAAAATGCAAACCAAAATAGACCAAAACGATGAGGTTACTACACAAATAAAACAGGGCTAAATACAAATTAGACCGATTAAAGTCTTTTCTGTAATAAAACAGAATAAACGAAGTAAACAGTCCAAAAAATGGCGCAAGCATTTCCATAAAACACTGATAAATAGATTGTGACCTTGCTAATATAGCGCTTTTTTCTCTCCTAACTTATTTTTTTTCATACGACAAAAAAAGAACAAAGTGTTCCATAATGCTAAAAAGGAACAGATTTCACTTACAGATTTACAGCTGCTTTCGATTGTGAACCTAATTTTGAGATCCAACCAAAAAACATATTATCATGAAAAAAGTAATTTTATTGGCATTCTTTGCATTTGGGATGCAACAAGCGCAAGCACAGTACAAATTTTTACAATACAGAAATGTATCTGAAAAAAATGAAGCCGAATTCGTAAAAAGAGAAACCGAATATTGGTCTAAAATGGCCAAAGCCAATATTAAATCTGGTAAAATGCAAGCCTGGAGCTTGTGGAAAAAAGTAGGCGTTATTGGAGATCCGGATACAAGACCTAATTATTTGTTTGTTAATGATTTTAAATCGGTAGCTGATTTTGACGCTATGGAAAGTGGATGGGCCAATCCAGAAAAAGTGTTCCCTAATATGAAACTGGCGGATATGGAAACTAATTCTATTTCGAAAGTTCCATTTACTTATATCATGAAAACAGAAGCTCAAATTGACGGGGCGCCTAAATTTGTTATAATTAATTATGTTAAACCAACTAGTGTTCAGGCTTTTGTAGAAGAAAACATTAATTTATGGAAACCCTTCTTTGAAAGCGAACAAAAAAAGGGATTTAAATTAAACGGTTGGGGTCTACAAACAGTGGTGTATCCTCAAGGGAACCAAGCCGATTTTTCAGCTTTGACATGGGATGGATTTACGAAACTTTCAGATGCCTTAGATCACATACAATACAGACCAGCAAGCCAGTCTCGATTCGCATCAATTGCTAAAGATTCTAAAATGGGTACCATTACTCCTAATGGATTTGAATTATCTCCTATTTATGAATTAGTAATGTATGTAGACGCCACTACTAAATAAATCCAACCATAAATTATGAAAAAAGTACTTTTTATGATCGCTATGGCGGTCTCAATGACTCAGATGAGCGCACAAACTGAAGGGGGTAAATACTTTGAACCGAAGTCTGAATTTAACGACAAACCTTTTGTTTTTTCGAATAGAGGCGAGACAGAAGCAATACTAAAACTGAATGCCGCCTACAATAAAATGGATGCTAAAGCTTGCCTTTCTTTAACGACTGAAAAAGTAAAATATACTGATTTTGAAGGCAATAAAATGGTGATGACTCAACAAGATTGGGAAGGTTTTTTTGCACAGCACCAATCGGTGAACTGGGTAATTAAGAGCATTGTACCAATTCGTATCAAAGATTCAGACCCATCTTCTGGAGTAATTGTAATGGGTACGGAAACCCGAGTAAGCAAAGACGGAAAAGTTTGGAAAAAAGAATTAACAGAGTTATTCATGTTTGATTTGAATATGAAAATTAACAGTTTAACACAATACGCTCAGGAAATAAAATAATTTAAATCGAATCCATTATGAAAAAAACAATTGCTCTTATTGCCCTTACAAGTTTACTATTTGTTTCTTGTAAAAAAGATGTTGCAGCAGATGCAGTAGCTAAAAATCCAAATGAAGGAGGAATCAATCTTTCGACTTCAGAAAACACAGAAATGATCAAGCAAATGAATCTATTTGCAAGTAAATTTGATACCGAAAGCATTAAAAAATTATATGTTTCTGGTGCTGTCATTCATGATAATTTAAAATCGATGACGATTGAAGAGAACATGAAAAATTTGGACTACTTACAATCGCAAGGTGTAACAATTACATTACCTACCGATCCATTAGTTTGGGAAGTTGTAAATAATAAACCAGATGAAAAAACAGGAATCACCAATTATGTTATTTCCTATTATGAAATTAGTTTTTCAAAAGGGGATAAAAAAGCCTCAGTTATGATCAATATGAATTTTGCAATCAAAGACGGTAAAATTCATGAAGAATGGGACACGTATGATACGGCACCATTAACAGAATTATTAAAGTAAAACTTAAATCATGAAAAAAATACTAGTTTTAATAGCTATTAGCGTAACGTTATTTGCTTGTAAAAGCGAGGCAGATAAAAACGAAAAAATCGCACAAGACAACATCAAATTTTATTCGAAAGTTTGGGATGAAGTGATCAATGAAGGTAAAATTGCTGTTCTAGACACCGCTTACGCACCAGACGTAGTGCTGCATACTGTTCCTGAAACGAAAGGAGCGGCTAATGCCAAAGCCTATTATGCCAATTATGTAACTGGATTTTCTGATCGTGAATTTACCGTTAAAGAAACGTTTGCGCAAGGAAATAAGTTAACTAAATATTGGGTCTTTAAAGGAAAACATACTGGAGATTTCTTTGGCATTCCTGCTACAGGAAAGACCATAAGCGTTGAAGGATGTACAATCGCGACTATTATTAATGGTAAAATTACCGAAGAAAGAGATTTCTTTGACAATTTAGAATTTTTAAGACAATTGGGTCTTATGCCAAGATAATCTATAGGTAACAACAACTTTATTTTGAATTATTTTTTCAATAGCCTGGCAGCAATGTCAGGCTTTTTTGTTTTTAGTATATTTACCTGTTTTTACAATTATTGATGATACAAGAAATTCCTATTGACGCCCTGTTGCAATTACGCCAACAAGTACTTTGGCCTGATAAAGACCTTGATTTTGTGCGTACTCCAAACGACGATCGTGGGATTCATTTGGGCGTTTGTATCGAAGGCCAATGGGTTTCGTGCATTTCTCTTTTTCTCGAAGAAAATCAACACGCGGTTTTCAGAAAATTTGCCACCTTAGCCGAATTTCAAAATAAAGGGTACGGTAGTCAATTGTTACACTATAGTTTTAATTACCTCCACCAACTCGGGATGCAAACTATTTCTTGTAGCGCTCGTGTTGAAAAACAAAGTTATTATCTGAAATTTGGAATGCAACCCAATGGATATCCCTATGTCAAAAATGGCTTGAATTATATTCTGATGGAGGCGAATATAAAATAAATTGATTTTCATTGCGTATTTTCGACACAATAAATATATATTTGTCTTTCATATATAAAAAACCAACCTCAATTTTCTTTATGAAACTTAAATTAATTGCTCTTTTTGCTTTTTTCAGTGTCACAATGGCACAAGCACAACATGCTAGTTTTGAAGCTAGTACTGGCGGATTCTCTTTTATACCTGCCTTTACCTCAGAAGATCCACATCTTATCGTGAATGCTGGAACGACTGATACTAAAAGACTTTCATTTCATTTGTTATCTACCATTCGTCTCGAAAATTTTAATCCAAGAGGGGTAATATTTATGTCACGTTACAAATTCATTGACAAAAAACTAAAAGCAAGTATTGGTGTTCATCTTCCAGCTATACAAATTGACAAAGAGTTACATGTCGATACCTTTTTTGCACAAGAAGTAATTGCGAGTTATCCCTTGTCCAATAAATGGTCTTTGGGCTTATTTTATTTACATGGTGAAGGAAGAAACAACGATTTCAAAGCCAATTTCTTAGCTTTAAGTACTACATTGGTTGAGGGAAATTTTAATTTTTTAACCCAAGCATACGGTCTTGATTTAGACAGTACGTATGGTGTTTCGGAAACAATAACCTATAAAGTCACTAAAAGTATTGATTTTAGAGGCTTTGCCAACAAGACGATTTCCAACGGAAAATTCAATTGGACCCTAGGGGCTCGATATAATTTATAAATCACGTTTTATTAGACTACCAAAAAACCACATATTATGAAAAAACAAATCGTATTACCCGCTTTATTGTTGCTTTTTGCAACACAAATGGAAGCACAAAAAAAATGGTCTGAAACTTCCAAAGGGAGTTTTAATCGTATTGAAAACAAAGGTGGACAAACCTTGGGTTATTCGCCAAAATCAGGTGTAAAAATCCTAACGATTGACGGTCTGGCGTTCAAAGATTTGAATAAAAACGGAAAATTAGATCGTTACGAAGATTGGAGATTACCGGTGGCAGAACGCGCTAAAGATTTGGCTAGCCAAATGACCGTTGATCAAATCGCCGGACTAATGTTATACAGCCGTCACCAAGCAGTACCTGCTCCTGCAGGAGGCTATTTTGGCGGAACCTATAACGGGAAACCTTTTCCTGAAAGCGGCGCCAAACCATCTGATTTGTCAGACCAACAAAAAGCTTTTTTAACTGCAGATAATTTGCGTCATGTTTTGATGACCTCGGTGGAGAACCCAACGGTTTCAGCACTTTGGAATAACAATGTACAAGAATTAGTAGAAAGTATTGGCGTGGGAATTCCAGCCAACAACAGTTCGGATCCACGTCATGGCGCCAATAAAGATTCGGAATACAATGCCGGTTCAGGCGGGGCTATTTCACAATGGCCTGAAGAATTAGGTTTAGCGGCAACTTTTGATCCAGCCATTACCGAACAATTTGGAACTATAGCCGCTAAAGAATACCGCGCCTTAGGAATTGCAACCGCCTTATCTCCTCAAATTGATTTGGCTACCGAGCCAAGATGGAACCGTTTTGTAGGTACTTTTGGCGAAGACCCAAAACTAGCTACTGATATGGCAAGAGCCTATGTCGACGGATTTCAATCCTCACCAAAACCAGTAGCAACTTACGAAGGTTGGGGGAACCAAAGTGTAAATGCCATGATCAAACACTGGCCAAGCGGCGGTCCCGAAGAAGGGGGTCGTGACGGACATTTTGCCTACGGAAAATTTGCAGTCTACCCAGGAAATAATTTCGAAACACATCTAAAAACCTTTTTAGACGGGGCGTTTAAATTGAACGGAGGCACCAAAAAAGCATCTGCAGTGATGCCGTATTATACCATTTCGTATAACCAAGATAAAAAATACGGTGAAAATGTAGGGAATGGATTCAGTAAATTCATTGTTACTGATTTGTTGCGAGACAAATATGGTTATGACGGTGTGGTTTGTACCGATTGGTTAATTACAGGCGACGAAGGAAAAACACCAGATGTTTTTGCTGGAAAATCATGGGGAACAGAGAAAATGACCATTGCCGAAAGACACTATAAAGTAATGATGGCTGGAGTGGATCAATTTGGTGGGAACAACGACATTAAACCGGTTCTAGAAGCCTACCAAATGGGAGTTAAAGAACACGGAGAAGCGTTCATGCGTAACCGTTTTGAGAAATCAGCCGTACGTTTGTTGCTGAACATCTTTAGAGTAGGTTTGTTTGAGAACGCGTATTTGGATCCTGAAGAAACTAAAGCCATCGTTGGAAAACCAGAATACATGAAAGCGGGATATGATGCCCAATTGAAATCGATTGTCTTAATCAAAAATCAAAAGAATACGTTGCCAATTGCTAAAGGAAAAACGGTTTATGTTCCCAAAAGAACTACACCGCCGGGGGTCAATTTCTTTGGATTTCCAACACCAGAAAAAACAGAATATCCAGTTAATTTAGACATTATAAAAAAATATTATACGGTAACGGATGATCCTACCAAAGCTGATTTTGCCATGGTATTTATCAAAAGTCCGGTGAGTAATGGATATAGCAAAGCCGATAGAGAAGCAGGTGGAAACGGCTATATGCCAATTAGTTTGCAATTAAAAGACTATACTGCGGTTGATGCCAGAGCGCAAAGCATTGCAGCAGGTGATCCCGTAGTCGATCCAACAATTACAAACCGTTCCTATTTGAATAAAACCTCTAAATCGAATTCCTATCCAGATTTAAATACCATTTTAGAAACCAAAAAAGCGATGAACGGCAAACCAGTATTGGTTGCGGTTACGGTTTCTAATCCAATGGTTTTTGGCGAATTTGAAAAAGAAGTAGATGCTATTGTAGGCGAATTTGGTGTACAAACAGAAGCCTTATTGGATATTGTTTCTGGGAAAACAGAACCTTCAGGTTTGTTACCCTTACAAATGCCAATCGATATGACAACGGTTGAAAAACAATTTGAAGACGTCCCACACGATATGATTCCCTATCGCGATTCCAATGGGAATGTATACGATTTTGGTTTTGGATTGAACTGGAAAGGGACAATCAAAGACGCCAGAACTGAAAAATACAGTGTGAAAAAATAATTGATTACAAAAAGCCATTTACAAAAGTGTAAGTGGCTTTTGTATTTTGAATCTATTTATCCAGTACTTTTAACAATATAAATTATTGACTCGCCAAATTAAATCCAATGAAAACACTCACTAAATTAATTTGTTCTCTTTTACTAGCAAGTGGTTTTGTACAGGCACAAACTATAATAACTGGAAAAGTAGTAAACTATAAAAACAAAGCCGTGTCTGGTGCTGAATTGTATTTGGATTCTACAGCAACCCAAGTGACTACTAATAAGTCAGGAGAATATACTCTTGTTGTTCCTGAAAATGTGAAAACTTTGAAAGTACATTCCAATAAATACGGTTGGTTGAGTAGCGCTTTTGCCAAAGAAACCAAAATGGATTTTATGTATTTGGATACCGCTTCAGCAACCGACAAATCACTTACACCACCTAATGGTTTAAAACCTGAAAAAGATAAAACCACCGTATCCTACCGAACGATTTACGACATGATGCGTGGGCGAATTGCAGGGGTAACAGTCCAACAAGACAATACGATAATTATTAGAGGGATTAATTCGATCAGAAACAATTCAGAACCTTTGTTTATAGTTGATGGTAATGTAGTGACTAGTATTGATTTCATTGTGCCTAACGAAGTACTGAGTATCAATGTTTTGAAAGATGCGGAAGCGTCTATCTACGGTTCAAGAGGCGCGAGTGGAGTTATTGTTATCAAGTTGAAAAAATAGTTTCAATTCATCATTTTGAGTTAGTTCCAATACCCATCACTTTTAGTTCAAACAGTTCTCTAGGTCCTTTGGCCTTATTTTTTATTTGCGAACGGTAGTTGTAAATCGTAGAAGCGGAATATCGTAAAAACTCTGCAATTTTAGCACTGTCTTTAATACCCAGACGAATGAGCGCAAAAAGGCGCAACTCGGGATTTAGAACTTCCCCTTTTTTGATGATTATGGCTTCCGGTTCGTTCAATAAGTCTTTGAATTCTGCCACAAAAGTGGGAAAAAGTTGGACGAAAGTCTGGTCAAATTGCGAATAGAATTCTTTTAATTCTTTGTCGATAAACGCTTTAGATTTTACAGTGCTCACCAAGTCGTTTACTTTTCCAGCTGTAGCCATCACTTTTAATTTTTGACTGTATTCCTCCATTTTTCCTATGTAAACAGAACATTGGTCCATATAACGACCTATATAAATTTCTTTGAGCAAACTCGTTTCGGCCAATTCAAGATTGGTTTGATTCAATTTGGAATTGAAACCTTGCAGTTGTTGGTTCAATTCGGAAAGTTGGTTGTTAGCTAATTCGACATTTTTTTGGGCTTTAGCTAATTTTTTCATTTGCTTAAACAGCAAAATTAAAACACCTAATAAAAATAACGCCAGCACACTTGCGCTAACTAAAAACACAATCAACTGCTTTTTTGCCGACTTGTTTTTGGCTTCGTAGGTTTCGTTGATGATAGGAAGCATTTTTGAAATTTCATAGGTACGAAGTCTGGAATTGCAAAACACAGCATCGTCCAAAGAACGTTTAATGTATTCGTATGCCGATTCGATATCGCCCTCTTCATACAATATAAATGCAAGTTCCCGTAGCGAAATATTTTCTTTCTTCACCAATTCTAAATCGGAAATAGCCGAAATCGCCAGCCATTTTTTTTCTTGTTCTTTCTCTTTTTTTGCTTTGTAATTTTCGGAAATCAAATAGGCAATAACCGCGCGATTGGGATCCGATTTTTCAATTGTTTCAAAATAAGGAAGTAACAAAGCAATGGCCTGATCAGGTTTTTTTTGCGACAGCAACTGCCCAGAGGTGGCAAGAATGAATTCGGTTGATTTTTTGGATAAATGGGCTATTGCCAAGTCTCTATAACGATTGGCAAGCAGGGTGTATTTGTTTTTTTCGTCTATTCCATTGGCATAGCCAATAAGACCACCATATACTACTCTTTTGGTCCAATACAATTCTCCTTTCAATTGCAGCGCTACCGAAGATTCTATTGTATTGAGAATCTCTAAGGCTTGATTGTACATTCCAAGAGTACTTAATATGGATGCCAAGTTGAGTTGCGCCTTTATTTGCTGTTTGTTATTTTGGGTTTTAAGGGCAATTTGCACACTTCTTTTGGCATAAACTAAAGCCGAATCCGATTGATAGGATTTGTATTCTTCGTATATTTTTTCCAAAAGGGGATAACGATCTTGATCCAATCGCGCCTGTTTCAATTTGTACTTTAGAGCGGTAAGCGTCTTGTTTTTTTGTTCTAAATACAATATATCGTTAGACAGCGTTTGATCTAATTTGGTTTTCAATATTGGGAATTGGTCTTGAGCCCAACTCAAATTGGAACAAACGAGTACCAAAACCAATGCTATTTTTAAATAGAATTTCGAATGTTTTATTGCCATAATTAGAAGTGCCTATTGAAATAGTATTTTCGCTTTAAACTATATTGGGAAAAGAATATAATGTCAATTTTTATACAAATCTAAATAAAATCAAAAGTAATATAGGCGTTTGTTTAACTTATTAAACGTCTTACTTAATATGAGATGTCGTTTTTGGTTTTTAATTTGGCCAAACTGCTTGATATTATTTATTATTATTACATTTATGAATTAAATAACAATAATTTGAATTGGGACCTATTACATTTTTTTGACACTATAAACTTGTCTTATTTGGAACACAAGGCCTTATTGTTGAACAGAAAAGAAGTAAAATATATTGTGCCAATAGCATTAGTTGATTTGGTTTTAAATGATTGTAAAAACCAGTATGATCTATTAAAAATTGATGAGTTAACCACTTTTAATTATAGTACGAATTACTATGATACGGTTGATTTAAAACTCTATTTCAACCATCATAACGGGAGAGGGAATAGATTTAAAATTCGAGAGAGGAAATATGCCCAAATGGATCAAAAATACGTTGAGGTAAAAACCAAAACCAATAAAAACCAGACTATTAAATTTAGAAAACAAATTGAAAACTGGTCTGAATCGAAGGAGTTTATTCATGACCATACGTCTTTAATTGAATCCGATTTGCATCAAAGTTTGTGTTCTGAATACACAAGAATCACATTACTTCATAAACAAAGAATAGAAAAAGTAACATTGGACTTTAATTTGTCTTTCTTTGAAAAAGAAAAATCAATACGATATAATAATCTTGTAATTATTGAGGTGAAAGCTGAAAACAGTTCAACAATTTATTTTAACACCATAATGAAAAAATATAAAATCAGATCGGGTTCTCTAAGTAAATATTGTTTGGGATTAATAGCATTGAATCCTACTTTAAAGAAGAATAATTTTAAACTGATCTTCAACCAATTTATAAACGCAAATAACAATGGATAGTACATTTTTAGACCTCATAGTTAATTTATTAGGGTTTCGATATTTGTTGAATTTATTCACCGTTTTTATACTTTTTCGGTTTATATACTTTAAAAATTATAAAAAAACCGATTTGTTTTTAACCTTTTTCGGGTTCAATTCGATCATTTTTTTTATTTCATTTATGTTGAATAAAGTTGAGATAAGTACAGGCGCAGGCTTTGGCTTGTTTGCAGTTTTTTCGGTTTTGAGATATCGTACAGAAGGAATTGGAGCAAAAGACATGACCTATTTGTTTTTAAGTATTTCAATCGGTTTACTTACTGCAATTGGACCTTCAAACGGAATTGAAATCTCTCTGTTTTGTTTTCTAATTATTGCGTTAACTTATATTCTTGAAAATTCTCTTTGGGGCAAAAAAGAGGTTTCGAAAACCATCATTTATGACTCCCTTGATTTTATCAAACAATCGCAACAATCGGAATTAATGCAAGATTTAAAAAGTAAAACAGGTATTGAAATACATCGAATTTCGATTGACAATATTGACTATTTGAAGGATTCGTGTACCATTACAATTTACTATTATGAAAAGTAAAAAAAACGCTTTACTACTTGTAATACTAGTTTTTATAGTTATTCCTACATACCACGTATTGGCACAAACTTCAAAGTCAGATCCTAAGGATAATCAAGGATGGTATGGAGTTAAATTAAAATTGGATTTACCCAATGGCTGGGAAACGAACTTGGATTTTCAAACCAGATTTATCAATGACTTACAATTGTATAATGGCTCTTACAGTTCAATTGGAGTAACTAAAAAAATTAATAATACAATAGAGTTGCAATCAGATTATCGTTTGGCATTAGTGCAAAAGGGCACGTTTCATCGAATTAGTGTAGGTGGAGAAGCAACGAAAGAAATAGACCATTTCAAAATGGGTTTGCGATTGTTGATTCAAAATCAATTACAAGATTTTGAAGATGAATTAAAGTCAAATCAAAAAGAGGTTTATTGGCGTGCGCGCTTTGAAACAGATTATGCACCAACGGATCGGATTGATCTGTATATTTCTACCGAACCAATTATGAAATTTGGAGAAAATCGTTCTATTGACAATTGGAGAAACACGGCAGGTATAAAAATTCAAGTAGCCAATAGGACAAAACTAAACCTATTTTATATCTATCGTTTGGATTATGCAAAAGCTACCTACGACAGATTATTTCAAGTCTTTGGAGCGAATATAGAGTATACGCTAAAGATAAAAAAAGGACGTTCGTAACTACTAAAAACTTGCAATTTTAGAATCCATCCAAGCCAATCTATTGGTAAGATAGGTTTTTAATTCTGTTACACTGTTGTTATAATTATAATTGATGCCGGTCCATTTAGTGTAGTTTCTAATAATGGCATTATTATTTGTTAAATAGTTCGAGGTATTAGTAGTTAATTCTAAGACTTTTGGAGTACTTAATGTGTTTGTGCGTAATTCTGTCCATCGTGATTTTAATTCACTTCTAAATTGTGGATCTTCCATTAATCGTTTCCACCAAAAAGGAACCATCCAGGCATCATTGGTTACATAATTATTATAGTTAATTATCCAATCGTTAACAGGAACTCTACCACCAGTGCCATATCCAATGTTCAAATCCCAAATAGGCCCCATTTTTAACTTTCCACCCCGGGCTTTGTGCATATAAGTACTTAAACGATAACCGTCAATATTACCTGCCAATTCGTTGATAATAAAAAAATCAATAAAACTTTTTCGATCTATATAATTAGTATAGGTTCTGGTGTTCGTAGAGAAATTATCGGTTAGTAATGCGGTTTCAAAATCATTTACATAATTCTTTATATAGGCTTTTTGAGCAGCATTAATGGTTTCAGCTTTGGGATAATCGTAAACAAAATAAGTTTCTAAATATTTGTTGCTATGGTATGGAGCACCATACGCAGGAAAAGCAATTCGATTACGATTGATATCATAATTAGATCTAAAACTATTGAATTCTGTATAGCGACAATCATCATCCCAATTAGTATCATAATAAGAAAGGGGATGCGTTCCTAAAACATCACTTCCGGATGTTTTATCAATTTTTAAAATATAACCTCCAGTAATTTTTGCTGCGTCAGTATCAGCAGCTATTAATGATTCAATGTTGATTCTGTCTGGTCCTCTTTTTAATTTTTCCATCAAAACATAGATTCCAATATATACTCCGTTCAACTCTACTTCCACAAATTTTGAGCGGCTGGAATAATTACCCATATTGCGAAACAATTCATAGCCAAGATAATGGTACATTAACGTTCGGTCAAATATGGTATTCGGAGCCTGAAACACATCTCCGGTCAAAATCCAATCTTCCTCGGCGGGAAAACCTAAAATACTTACATCTTTCCCTTTTCCACTAGCATCTCGAGTTTCTATACCAAATGATTTTTTGTCGGAAATTCGATACGAAGTAGATCCTCTATATTCAATACCAATCGTGCTATTCAAAACCCTTTTTTGATTGATATAAATTTCCATTTCACCAGCAATTTTAGGTTCGTTTAAAACAGAAGAGATGGTTTTAATTTTAATATAAGGCAATTCACTATTTCCTATATCAATAGCTGAAACTAAAGGTTTTGTTTCTTGAGAATCAACAGGCTCATCTTTAGAACAGTTGATGAAAATCAGTACAAAAATTACTAAGAAAAAGTGTTTTATTTTAAGCATAGAATTATGGTATAAACCATAAAAGTATTAAAAATATTATCAATTGATAATTTGAAGTCTTTTATATTCAAAATGGAGTTGTTAATCTTTCTAAGTAATTCCGTATTGTAAATATAGTTTGTAACTTTGTGCACCGAAGAAAATGAATATGAAATATTTGGCCGTCTGTTTTTGTGCAACTTTTTTACTATTGACCTCTTGCAAAGAGGACAATCAGCAACTTGCTGGTGAAAATAAAAAAGCAGCTCAAAAAAAGGAAGTGATTTATAAGAATATCAGTAAAAGCTGGGATTTTTATGCGGCTCCAATTAACACCACTTCCGAACAAAGTGTTGCAAGTTGGACTGAATTTCGTCAATTCTTAGAAGAATTAGGTCAAAAACCCAGTAAAACGATTAGTGCATTTCAGAAAAAAGCAGCAGAGCTTTCCAAGAAAGTGGTGCTGCTCAATAATAACATACCCTATCAATTCCAACAACCACAAATCAAAAGTCGAATAGGCACTTTAATTACGAAAGTACGCGTACTGGATTTATTCATTCATTTGGATGCTATTCCGGATAAAAAAGTAGTTGTTTTGATTAGCGAAATCAATGCGGAGTTGGTTTCTTTGCAAAGGCAAATGGATAAAATTACCGAAAAAAGTAAAATTCCAGTTGAGGAAGGCGAATCAGATATGTTGAGAATGCTTGACACTACTAGAGCGATTCCAAATACAACCCTAGACCCTAATCTCCCACGCGTTGAGTAAAACTATCTATTCTATTTACGACAATTCGCCTAAAACGGAGCAAATTTCGACCCTTTTAGGGCAAAATAATACCGCAAAAATACAGCTGTCTGGATTGGTGGGATCTTCGATTTCATTTCTAATTCGCTCACTTTTTAAAAAATCAGAACTCCCTTTTGTATTGATTTTAAATGACAAAGAAGAAGCCGCTTATTTTTTGAACGATTTGGAACAAATGGTGGGCGACCAAGATGTATTGTTTTATCCCGCTTCTTTTCGACGCCCCTATCAAATAGAAGAAACTGACAATGTGAATGTGTTGCTTCGTGCCGAAGTTTTAAATCGCATCAACTCACGCAAAAAACCAGCTATTATTGTAAGTTATCCTGAAGCGCTTTTTGAAAAAGTGGTCACTCGAAAGGAATTGGATAAAAACACTTTGAAAGTCGCTGTGGGCGACCAAATTTCGATTGATTTTATCAATGAGGTACTGTTTGAATACGAATTCAAAAGAGTGGATTTTATAACAGAACCCGGCGAATTTTCGGTTCGAGGCGGTATCGTAGATGTGTTTTCGTTTTCCAATGATAATCCGTACCGAATCGAGTTTTTTGGCAACGAAGTAGACAGCATTAGAACCTTTGATGTGGCCACCCAATTGTCATTGGAACAACAAAAGAAAATTGCCATTATTCCAAATGTAGAAAATAAATTTTTACAGGAAAATCGCGAAAGTTTTTTAGACTATATTTCTGAAAAAACGGTCATTTGTATTCAAAATACCGAAGGATTATTAAGTCAATTGGACAAGCAATTTGCCAAGGCTGAAGAAGCGTTTGAAACACTATCTAAGGATATCAAACACGCCACGCCAGAGCAATTATTTTTGAATCAAGAACAATTTGTGAAACGCGCACTGAATTTTTCGGTGGTGGAATTGGATTCTAAGCCAATATTTAAAACGATCAAAAAGTTCGATTTTCATACGCAGCCGCAACCCTCTTTCAACAAACAATTTGATTTGTTGTTGAACAATTTGAACGACAATCATTTTAATGGTTACAAAAACTATTTGTTCTGTTCCAATGACAATCAAGCCAAGCGTTTTCATGATATTTTTGAAACCTTGGATGAGGCAAATTCAGAGAATATTCGTAAGCAATACAATACCGTTGTTTTGCCTTTGTACCAAGGATTTATTGACGAAGAAAATCAAATCACCTGCTATACCGATCATCAGATTTTTGAACGCTACCATAAATTCAGCATCAAAAATGGCTATTCCAAAAAGCAAAACATTACCCTGAAAGAGCTGACTTCACTTTCGGTAGGAGATTATGTAACGCATATCGATCACGGAATTGGAAAGTTTGGCGGTTTGCAGAAAATTCAAGTCGAAGGCAAAACACAAGAAGCGATTAAATTGGTGTATGCCGATAATGATATTGTGTATGTGAGTATTCACTCTTTGCACAAAATTTCAAGATACAATGGCAAAGACGGCACGCCTCCTAAAATTTATAAATTAGGGTCGAATGCTTGGAAAGTTTTAAAACAAAAAACCAAAGCGCGCGTCAAACATATTGCATTCAATTTGATTCAGCTTTATGCCAAAAGACGTTTGGAAAAAGGCTTTCAATATGCGCCGGATAGTTATTTGCAGAACGAATTAGAAAGTTCGTTTATCTACGAAGATACGCCGGACCAAATCAAATCGACTCAGGAAGTTAAAGCCGACATGGAAAGCGACCGACCTATGGATCGCTTGGTGTGTGGCGATGTAGGTTTTGGAAAAACAGAGGTGGCCATTCGTGCCGCTTTTAAGGCGGTGGATAACAGCAAACAAGTTGCTGTTTTGGTACCTACAACTATTTTGGCTTACCAACATTATCGCACTTTTTCGGAACGATTGAAAGACATGCCCGTTACAGTGGGTTATCTGAACCGATTTAGAACGGCCAAACAAAAAGCAGAAACCCTCAAGCAATTGGCCGAAGGGAAACTAGATATTGTTATTGGAACCCATCAGTTAGTAAACAAAAATGTGGTTTTTAAAGACCTTGGCTTATTGATTGTAGACGAGGAACAAAAATTTGGGGTAAACGTCAAAGACAAACTCAAAACAATCGCTGCCAATGTGGATACCTTGACGTTAACGGCTACACCTATTCCGAGAACCTTACAATTCTCGTTGATGGCTGCGCGTGATTTATCGGTAATCACTACGCCACCGCCGAATCGCTATCCTATTGAAACCAATGTGGTCGGCTTCAATGAAGAGTTGATTCGCGATGCGATTTCCTATGAAATTCAGCGCAACGGCCAAGTCTTTTTTATCAATAACCGCATAGAAAACATCAAAGAAATTGCTGGAATGATTCAGCGATTAGTGCCCAACGCCCGCGTAGGAATTGGCCACGGCCAAATGGAAGGCGCTAAACTTGAAGAACTGATGCTGGCTTTTATGAACGGCGAGTTTGATGTTTTGGTAGCGACTACCATTATTGAAAGTGGTTTGGATGTGCCGAATGCCAATACGATTTTTATCAACAATGCCAATAATTTTGGATTGTCTGATTTGCATCAAATGCGAGGTCGAGTAGGCCGAAGCAACAAAAAAGCGTTTTGCTATTTCATTTGTCCACCTTATTCTGCCATGACGGATGACGCTCGAAAACGAATTCAAGCCTTAGAACAATTTAGTGAACTAGGTAGCGGATTTAATATTGCTATGAAAGACTTGGAAATTCGTGGCGCAGGTGATTTGTTAGGAGGAGAACAAAGTGGTTTCATCAACGAAATTGGTTTTGACACCTATCAAAAAATTATGAATGAAGCTATCGAAGAGCTGAAGGAAAACGAATTCAAGGATCTGTATCCTGAGCAAAATGATATTGAAACCAAAGAATATGTCAAAGACTTGCAATTGGATACCGATTTTGAATTATTGTTCCCAGATGAATATATTAATACGGTTTCGGAACGATTGCTATTGTACAATGAGTTGGCTGACATCAAAGACGAAACATCACTTTTGGCCTATGAAAACAAATTGATTGACCGTTTTGGTCCGTTGCCAAAACAAGCGATTTCTTTATTGAGCAGCATGAAAATTAAATGGATTGCCACGCGATTAGGAATCGAAAAGCTGGTCATGAAACAAGGCAAAATGATTGGGTATTTTGTGTCTGATCAACAATCGAATTACTACCAATCAGGACGTTTTCATCAAGTATTACAGTTTGTGCAAAAGCAAAGTGCGTTGTGCAAAATGAAAGAAAAACAAACGCCTAACGGATTGCGATTGTTGTTAACTTTTGAAAACGTAAAATCAATTCGCAAAGCATTAGAGTTGATGGAATTGATGGACAAATAGTAAACAAAAAAAACCTCCAAATTTGGAGGCTTTTTTTGTTTAAAAAGGATTTAATTTTTCAAATCTTTAATTACTTTGAAAGCTACATCGACTTCATTTTCGCTTACTAATATGGTAAACTCATTCGAAGTTGAAATCACCTCATTGATAATAATTCCTTCCCAAGCCAAGCGTTGGAAAATGAAATAATATATTCCTGGAACTACAATATTTTCTTTGGGTAATTTCACCGTAATGGAAGCTAAATTTTCTAGTTTTTGAATTAATTTTTCGTTGGCAAAATGTTTGTCAACCAAATGATTCACGCTGCTACTTACTACGATATTCGTTTCATTCACCCCTCTTGACGAAGTATAAAAAATATCGGAATGACTATTAATATCTGTAATTAAATCAGCTTGTTTATTCAATACGCTTTCTGAAGCGGCAAAAGTATAATCGGTCAATTCAGAACGAACGGTAATTTCTCCGATATTTTTAATGACTTTATTGATTTTGTGGTTCAATTTAAAATCCAATTCTTCGGTCAATCTTTTTAAGGCCATTACAATGGCACCTTGTTTTACTTCTTTGCCAAATTCATTCTCTAATTCACTCATAATATTGCGAGAAAGAGACGTTAAATTGATAATTCCTAGTGACAGGGCATTTAGTAAAAAAGGTTTTGTTTTGATGTAATTTTCTACAATGGACGAAACAGTTTTCATAGTAGGTAGGGTTTAGTTGTTGTTTTAAAAATAGTAGTTAGGTTGTTGTAGTTGTGTTAAAAACCGCAGCAAATATAAATAAAAAAACAATTTGTTACAAATATAACATTAAAAAATATACTCAAAAATGAAAAAACGCGTCTGTAAGGTGTTCAATAACAAATTCTTGGTCTTTTTTACTAATAGCTATGATGTCAAATCGCACGTCTAGATCTAAATCGTTTTCGGTTACATAAGCATGAACTGCTTTTACTAATAATTGGATTTTTTTTGGCTTTACAAAGTCTTGTGGAAGACCAAATTCAATTGAAGATCGGGTTTTTACTTCTACAACAGCTAAGGTGTTGTTTTTTTGTGCCAAAATATCAATTTCAGCTTTTTGAAATACCCAATTGGTTTCCAAAATAGCATAACCATTTTTTTGAAGGTATTCGGCCGCTAGTTCTTCTCCAAGTTTTCCTAATTCGTTGTGTTCGGCCATATCAATGAAGATTAAATAGAGTTATTCAAACACCACAGTACTACAATTTTCAGTTACTTCAATTGTAGCAGTAGCGCCTAAAATCAAGGCTCTGTTGTCGTGAATGTGACCAGCAGGAAAGTTAAAAACCATAGGAATGTTATATTGTTTTGTCACATCTTGAACAATTTCAAGGGCATTTTTCCCCCAAGGGATATCGTTGTCTTTCATATCGGTCATAGAACCTACAATGATTCCTTTGAGACTTTCCAAACAACCGTTACGTTTCAAGTTCATCATCATACGATCAATATGGTACAGGTATTCGTCCAAATCTTCGATGTATAAAATTTTGTCTTTGCAATCAATAGCTGAGGGCGAACCCAATAAGCTATATAAGATAGATAAATTACCTCCTACTACTTCGCCAGTCGCTTTACCTAATCGGTTCATAGGATGCGGATCAATGGCATATTGTAAAGGTTGTCCAAATAAAGACAAACGCAAACTTTCAATCGCTTCCTTACTCGCTTTAGCAAGACTAATAGGCATAATGCCATGAATGGATTTGTAGCCCATCGTATTCAAATGGCTGTGTAAAACGGTAACATCGCTAAACCCTACCAACCATTTTGGAGATTTTTTAAACTGTGTGAAATCAATTAAATCGACTACTCTTACGGTGCCGTAACCCCCGCGAGCACACCAGATAGCTTTAATATTGGGATTGTCTAATTGTTCTTGTAAATCGGCAGCACGTTGTTCATCACTTCCGGCTAATTGATTTTCTTCTAAGCCAATACTTTTCCCAATAACAACGTTAAGGCCCCAACTTTCTAATAAATCAATAGTAGGCTGCATGCTTTTCACGATATGTTTTCGGGCAGTGGCTAAAATAGCAACAGTATCTCCTTTTTGTAAATAGGGTGGTGTAATCATAGTCGTTTGGGCTTGCATAGTGATAGAAAGTAAACTTATAATGAATAAGTAGAAAGTTTTTCTCATAAATGAAATCTGTTGTTCAACAGTATTTATTTTTAAACAAATATAGACAAATCCGAAATCACTTTTTATTTCCCTCCCAATTTCTTAGTTTTACTCCACCCATTAATTACTGTCCTAAATCCTATAGTTATGAGAATCTGCCCCATTCTTTGTAGTCTTCTGTTAGTGTCTTTGTCTTTAAAATCCTTTGGACAATCTAAAAAATTCCTAATTCATACAGTTGCGTTTTACAACTTTGAAAATTTGTTTGACACCATAAATGATCCTAACACATTTGATGAAGATTGGACACCAAAAGGTTCTCAACATTGGACTTTTGACAAATACCAAAACAAGTTAACCCATCTTGCTCGAGTTTTGGCAGAAATTGGCAGCTCAGAAAATCCAGAATCTCCAACCTTCATTGGCGGGTGCGAAATAGAAAATAGAGGCGTGTTAGAGGATCTAATCCAGCAACCCAACTTAGCGGATAAAACGTACGGCATTATCCATTTTGACTCTCCAGACAAAAGAGGGATTGATGTTGCTTTATTGTATCGGAAAAACTTTTTTCAGCCAACTTCCTATGCCAATATCCCATTGTATGTGTTCCAAGGAGAAGCAAAACCCAAGAATGAGACAGCTGAAAGCACGGATGATATTGAAATAGTCAGTCCCAAGAATAAAAGAGTGTATACACGAGATCAACTCTTGGTTACAGGATTTTTAGAGGGCGAAGAAATCCATCTGATTGTCAACCATTGGCCTTCTCGCTCAGGCGGAGAGCAACGATCGAGCCCCTTTCGGGAAGCGGCAGGAGCCTTAAATAGAAAAATAATGGATTCGCTACAGCAAATTAATCCCAATGCCAAAGTGATCACCATGGGTGATTTAAATGATGGGCCCTATAACAAAAGCGTAAAAATTGCTTTGGGCGCTAAGGACAAAAAAAGGGAAACTCCGCAATTTGGCATTTTCAATCCTTTTGAAGAAATGCAAAAAAGAGGGATGGGTACCATTGCACATCGCGATGCTTGGGATATTTTTGACCAAATAATGGTCTCAGAATCATTGTTGAAAAACGAGTATTCTTCTTGGCAATTCTGGAAAGCAGGAATTTACAATAAGTCTTTTTTAATTCAAAAATCGGGATCCTTCAAAGGATATCCTTTGCGACATTCGGCTACCGAAATTGGTTTTAGCGATCATTTTCCAGTCTATATTTATTTGATCAAAGAGAAAAATTAGCCAAGATATTTGACTAAATTTACGCTTTCAAAAATTAGACTATGGCTATT
This sequence comes from Flavobacterium ammoniigenes, assembly GCF_020886055.1. NCBI lineage: Bacteria > Pseudomonadati > Bacteroidota > Flavobacteriia > Flavobacteriales > Flavobacteriaceae > Flavobacterium > Flavobacterium ammoniigenes. The sequence continues at coordinate 722,452 of NZ_AP025184.1, forward strand.
GCAAAACCGTTCAACCTGAATCAATGGATTGATGAAAACCGTCATTTATTGAAACCGCCAGTTGGGAATAAAAATGTATATACTGAATCGGGAGATTATATTGTTATGATCGTGGCGGGACCCAACGCCCGAAAAGATTACCATTATAACGAAACGGAAGAATTATTTTACCAATTAGAAGGCAGTATTACAGTAGTCATTCAGGAAGACGGAAAACGCAAAGAAATGAAATTGCAGGCCGGAGACATGTACTTGAATCCAGCTAAAATTCCCCATTCTCCAGTTCGTTCAGAGGGTTCCATAGGCTTGGTGATTGAGCGTAAAAGAGCCGGCTTAGGATTTACAGATGGTTTGCTTTGGCATTGTGATTCGTGCAATCACAAATTATACGAAGTCTATTTTGAGCTGCACAATATTGAGAAAGACTTCTTGTCTCATTTTGAACATTTCTACGGATCAGAAGCTTTGCGCACTTGTTCCAATTGTGGGACGGTTATGGATACCGATCCAAGATTTGTGGCTAAAAAATAATTTTAGTTTCTCCCTTTTTCATTAGGGTATAACATATCTAAATTTTCACTCTGCCAATAGTTTTTAGAATCCACATCCATAATAGTTAATGGACCTCTAAAAGCGGCTCCGGTATCAACATTCCAAACATTCGCCATTTGAACGGGAATAGTTTTTCCAATTCGCGATACGGGAGTATGTCCAATAAAAATTTCGTTATACAACCTAAGTCGTTTTGGATAAGCCAAATCAGTAGTTTTCATGTTTTTGTCCAAAGCCAAAGCAGTTTCCCAGAGGCTTCTATCCCAATAAAAAAGCTTTGGAAAATATTCAAAATCAACCCCATTCACATTGGTAAATCCGGCATGAATGAACAATCGATTTTGTTCGTCTAGATGGAAATCTACTAATGATTCTATGAAATGGATATGGGCAGCTAAAGTGGCAGCATCGCGATTTTGATAGGCCGTAACAGTAGCTTCTCCACCATGATCAAACCATTGCGGATTATCGGTTCCGTTTTTCAACCACTCCAACAGCAAATCATCATGATTGCCACGAATACAAACTATAGTATGTGTTGCTTTCATGGCAATTAGCGCGTCAATCACTTCAGGCGATTGGCTCCAACCATCGACATAATCTCCTAAAAAAATCAGTTTGTCATTTGGGCTGACTTTGGCTCTTTCTAGAATTTGATGTAGTGCACGCAAGCCACCATGAATATCGCCTATAACTAATGTTCTCATAAATTGGTATCTCCTACAAAAATAACACAAATCACTTTAATCTAAATCACACCACTTGTAACTAAATTGACTTAAAGTTAATCTTGGATTTTGCATCCCTTTTTTTATTTTACTTAGATTTGTTATTTAGTCACAAACATCAAAATTTTGAATCCAATGAAAGGTATTAATTGTAAAATGTATTTACTAATTCTGCTTATGAATTTTTCATTGGTTTCTTTAGCTCAATCCTCTATAAATATGGAGCAATTAGATAAACAAGGTCATCGAGGCTGTAGGGGTTTGTATCCCGAAAATACTATTCCGGGATTTTTAAAGGCTATAGATTTAGGGGCAACAACACTCGAGATGGATTTAGTAATCACAAAAGACAAAAAAGTTATTTTGAGTCACGAACCTTTTTTTAATCATGAAATCACGACACTTCCTAATGGGGAATATGTTTCAGAATCTAATGAAAGAGAATTGAATATCTATGAAATGGTGTATTCAGAGGTCAAGAAATATGATGTTGGACAAAAAGCTCACCCCAGATTTTTGCAACAACAAAAAATTAAAGTGAATAAACCATTACTTGCGGAGGTTATTGATTCAGTAGAAATGCATGCCAAAACCAATAATAAACAACCGCTTTTTTATAATATTGAAACTAAAATACAACCACAGACAGATAATGTATATCATCCTGAACCACAAGAATTTGTTGATTTGATGATGGCAGTGATTCTTGAAAAAAAGATTCAAAACAGAGTTATTGTTCAGTCTTTTGACAGTAGGTCTTTACAGTATTTACATCAAAAATATCCATCTATAAAAACCGCTTTATTGGTTGAGGCATTTGACAAAAAATCATTCGAAAAACAAATTGAAGACTTAGGATTTACACCAACCATTTATAGTCCTGCACAAGAGTTAGTAGACTTAAATTTGGTTCAAGAGTGTAGATCGAAAAAGATTAAACTAATACCGTGGACAGTTAATGATCTAGAAACCATTCGAAGATTTGTTGCCCTCGGAGTTGATGGAATTATTACAGATTATCCCAATTTATTTTTTGAAGAATAGGAATAAACAGAATGTTTATTGGACATCGTATTTCAATTTTCTTAAAATGCGTAATGATTCTTTAAATGACGAATATATTTGAGGAAAAGGTTTTAGTAATTGCTTTGCGTCAATCAATTTTTGTTTTGCATTTTCAAAACCATTGAGATAACAAACCATAAAAGTGGAGGGTAAATTTTCCAAGTCTTTTTGTTCTGATTTTGTCAAATTTCTTTGATTTTCTAGTTTTTTGAGCAATGAGATATTGTTATTATAGATATGATGTAATATTTTTTTGTTAAATGATGGCGGTTGAAAAAGTATTTTTCGGCTTATATTATAATAGCCATTTTCTTGAAAATGAATGGTTTGTTCTTCGAGAGGGTAATAGTCTATTTTATCATTTAGATCCAAAGGGACATATTCAATTATGGTAAAACTATCTTCATTAAATGTAATCTCAACCACATCTTGAGCAGAATAAAACAGTTTAATTTGTTCATTGATAAGTTCAATATCGACTCTAGATAAGTAGGTTGTATTTTTAGATTTCTTTTCAATTCCTGCCCAACATATAACAAATAATTCTTTAAACACTTTGTATTTAGGGTTAATGTCTTTGTGTCTAAAATTCAAAAAGTCAATGACATTGTCTAATGTATATTCAATACTATTTCTTGAATTGTTTTCAATTCCAATAACGGTTTCGTGGTTTTGAAAATTGTTTTCAAAACCACTTTCAACAGGAGTAGTGTTACTCCCAATTCGTATAAATGTGCTATGAATAGGAATAGTATAAATTCCTTTTTTAAAAGAAGCCTTTTTGGAATTAGCTCTAATAGTTACCAAACCGATTACTTTATCCTTAGGTAAATTAGGGAAAGGCACATTTTCATATTGTATTTTGGGCGGATTTTCCAAATACGCATTGACTAAGTTTTGAATGCGACTATCATCATAAAAATCAGTACCTATGATTTCATTATTTTGATCTTCTACCCCAACAACTATATAAGAATTATTGGTGGGATTGGAATTGGATAAAGAACAAATGTGTTTTAAAAACTTAGCTTTGCCTTCTCGATTATGTAAATTTAATTGGCGTTTTTTGTCATAAAAAGAACCTTCATCGTTATGTGTAAGTAGGTTTTTAATTAAAATGCGCTTATTGATCATACAAGTTCTTTTATTTTAATAGGCAATATTATGGTAAAGAACGATTGACAATTCCTGAAGAAGCTTGTGCAGTGGGCATTACCACTAAATCGGCAATGTTCACATGATAAGGTCTGGACACTACAAAATGAATAATATCAGCAATATCTTCTGCATACAAGGGCGTAAACCCTTTGTATACATTGTGCGCTTTTTCTTCATCGCCTTTAAAGCGAATACTACTAAATTCGGTAGAAACCATTCCAGGGTGAATCGCGCCTACGCGAATTCCGAATGAATTTAAATCGATTCGCATCCCTTGATTCAAAGCATCAACGGCATGTTTAGTAGCACAATATACGTTGCCATTTGGATAGACTTCTTTGGCAGCTGTAGACCCAATGTTGATAATATGTCCTGATTTGCGCGCTGTCATTTTCGGAATAATAGCTTTTGAAACATACAACAAACCTTTGATATTGCCATCAATCATGGCATCCCAATCGTCAAGGCTTCCTGTTTGAATGGGATCCAATCCGTGGGCATTTCCCGCATTGTTAATCAAAATATCTATTTCTGAAAAATCATTGGGGAGCGAACTTATTTGTGCAAAAACGGCTTCTTTATCGCGCACATCAAATTGTAAAGTATGTACAGATGTGAATTCAGAAAGTGCTGATTGAAGTTCGTCCAATCGATCTTGGCGACGGCCACACAATACTAATTTATAATTGTTTTTGGCTAAAATTTCGGCAGTTGCTTTTCCAATTCCGCTAGTAGCTCCGGTGATTAAGGCTATTTTGTTCATTTTTTTCTTTTGTAATTAAGGTACATTTTTACCCATGCTTCCGCTCCAAATTGCAAACCAATCCTCTTTTTCCAAAGGCAATTCGGTTGCTTTCATCAAGGCCTGAATTCGGGCTACGTTTACCGTTCCCGCAATAGGAATTACTTGAGCAGGATGTTGTAAAATCCAAGACAATAAAATCGTGTCAGAACCCACGCCATATTTAGCAACTAATTGTGCTAATAGTTTTTTCATGCGTCGGGTTTGCTCGTTATCTTCTCTAAACACACTTCCTAGTGGATTCCAAGACATTGGGCGAATGTCGTTGGTTTGCATATAATCCAAACTTCCATCGAGCATGGCTTCGTGATGGGTTGCCGAAAATTGAATTTGGTTGAAACTCACTTCGGTTTTTTGACGAATTAATTCAGTTTGCGAAGCTGTGAAATTCGACAAACCAAAATCAACGATTTTTCCATCCGCTTTTAATTGGGTTACCGCTTCGGCAATTTCATCAGCTTGCATCAAAGGACTTGGGCGGTGCAACAATAATACATCGAGATATTCTGTGTCCAAGTTTTTTAATGAATTTTCTACTGACCATATAATATAGTCTTTGGAATACTCATAATGCTTGATTGAATTGTTTCGGTTTTTGGTCACCATTTGGATGCCACATTTCGAAATCAATTGAATTTTAGTTCGGTCAATTTTACTCGAAACTAAGGCTTTTCCAAAATCAGCTTCGGTGGTGTAATCGCCATAAATGTCGGCATGATCAAAAGTGGTAATTTTATTTTCTAAGCAAAGATGGATGATATTGTCCATTTCTTTGGTGTTGAGATTTTTGTCCCAAATTCCCCAATTCATTGCTCCAGCAATAATAGGAGATAAAGTAGTTTTACTCATTGTGGTAAGAAGTATTTATATTTTGTAAATCTAGTATTTTTAGCCGAATTGGATCTAGTTTTTAAAAATAGACAAATTCAATCATAAATCATCCTTAAAATTACCGATTTCGTTGAAGTTTTAACCATTCTTTAACATCCTACTTCTAAAAAAAAATTCAATTTGCACTCGCAAAAGAAAACCCTATTAAAATTGGTTTAAAAAATATCACAATGGAAGAGAATACATCGACTTTAGACATTAGAGCAATTAATGAAAAAATAGAAAGAGAAAGTGCTTTTATCGATCTCCTTACTATGGAAATGAACAAGGTGATTGTGGGTCAAAAGCACATGGTAGAACGATTGTTAATTGGACTTTTAGGCCAAGGACATATTTTATTAGAAGGGGTGCCAGGATTGGCTAAAACGTTAGCCATCAATACGCTTTCGCAAGCCGTTGCAGGTTCTTTTAGTCGAATCCAGTTTACACCAGATTTATTACCTGCGGATGTTGTTGGAACGATGATTTACAATATCAAACAAAATGAATTTTCAATCAAAAAGGGACCTATTTTTGCCAATTTCGTCTTAGCCGACGAGATTAACCGTGCGCCAGCCAAAGTTCAATCGGCTTTGTTAGAGGCAATGCAGGAAAAACAAGTGACTATTGGCGATACCACTTTTAAACTAGATAAGCCATTTTTAGTATTGGCTACTCAAAACCCAATTGAACAAGAAGGAACTTACCAATTACCAGAGGCGCAAGTCGATCGTTTTATGTTGAAAACGGTAATTGATTATCCAAAAATGGACGAAGAGCGTTTAGTGATTCGCCAGAACTTAAGCGGAAGTTATGAAAAAGTAAACCAAGTGGTTTCTATCGAACAAATTTTACGCGCTCAAGAAGCAGTTCGCGAAGTGTATATGGACGAGAAAATCGAGAAATACATTTTGGATATTATTTTCGCCACACGTTACCCAGAAAAATACAAATTAGCCGACTTAAAACCATTGATTAGCTTTGGTTCTTCGCCACGTGGAAGTATTAATTTGGCGAATGCCGCTAAATGTTACGCCTTCATCAAACGTAGAGGATATGTAATTCCAGAGGATGTTCGTGCTGTAGTTCACGATGTATTGCGCCACAGAATTGGAGTAACTTACGAAGCAGAAGCTGAAAATATTACTTCAGTAGACATCATCAACAAAATCGTAAACGAAGTTGAGGTACCTTAAATATAAGTGCTCAGCGTTCAGGTTTTTAGTATTCAGTTTACTAACAATACTTTAAATCGAACACTTATAATACAGTAATGATTTTAGAATTTGAACTTTTACTGATCACTTTTTAACGGATTACTGAACACTAATTGAAATGGATACAAAAGACCTACTCAAAAAAGTCCGAAAAATAGAAATCAAAACCCGAAGATTGAGCGATCATATCTTTTCGGGCGAATACCACACCTCTTTCAAAGGACGTGGGATGACTTTTAGCGAAGTACGTCAATACCAATATGGTGATGATATTCGTGCTATTGATTGGAATGTGACCGCCCGTTATAACGAAGCGCATGTCAAAGTTTTTGAAGAAGAACGCGAATTGACTATGATGTTGATGGTCGACATTTCAGGTTCGGAGAGTTTTGGTTCCCAAAATCAATTTAAAAAAGACATTGTTACTGAAATTGCCGCCACGATGGCTTTTTCGGCGACACAAAATAATGACAAGATTGGATTGATTCTGTTTTCAGACACCATCGAATTGTATATCCCACCCAAGAAAGGCCGTTCGCATGTACTGCGAATTATTCGTGAGCTGATCGAATTTGAACCTAAAAGTAACAAGACCGATTTGGCGCAAGCCTTGAAATTTTTATCGGGAACACAAAAAAAGAAAGCCATCGTTTTTGTTATTTCGGATTTCATGACACAGGAATACGAGCAAACTTTAAAAATAGCGTCTAAAAAACACGACATTACAGGGATTCGAGTGTACGATATTCGCGAAGAAAAAATACCTAATTTGGGGATGGTGCCAATGCTGGACGCCGAAACAGGTGCAATTCAATTAGTAGATACGGGATCTAAATCAGTTCGCATGAATTATGAAAAATACTATCACGATCGTGTGGCCTATTTTAAAGAAACCTTTAGTAAGTCAGGTGCCGGAGTGGTGAGTACCCGAGTGGATGAAAGTTATGTAACCAAATTATTAGGGTATTTTAAATCGAGATAAAGATTGTATTAAAAGGCATCAATGAAAAAAATAGCATTCATAGTATTTTATCTTCTTTCCACCGCACTTTTTGCACAAAAGGTGACTACGGCGATTGATACGACCCGCATTAAAATTGGAGCCGAGTTCAAATTGACTTTGAAAACTTCGGTGGACACTTCGGCCAGAGTAGTTTTTCCTAATTTGAAAAACATGGGCGCTTTAGAAGTAATTCGTTCCTATCCAATAGATACAATTCGCAACAATGATCGCTACGAATTGATTAAAAAATACGGTCTAACCCAATTTGATTCGGGTAAATATACGATTCCAAGAGTATCCATCTTGATTAACAAAAAACCAGTTTTCACCGATTCTATTTTGGTAGAGGTGGCCAATGTGAAAGTGGATACATTACAACAAAAAATGTACGATATCAAGGATATTGTTGCGGCTGAAAGTCACTGGGGCAATTGGTGGAAATACCTATTGGCAATTATCCTATTAGCAGGATTGGGGGCTTTGGGCTATTGGTACTTCAAGAAAAGACAAAAGAAAGATAGTGCAGAAGAAGTCTATAAAACCCCTATCGAAAAAGCGACTTCATTGCTAACAATTTTGGAAAAAAAAGAATTGTGGCAACAAGGTGAAATCAAAGAATATTACAGTCAATTGACTGATATTGCACGAAATTATATCGAAGAAGCTATTGAAATTCCAGCGATGGAAAGTACCACTTCGGAATTGATTTCGGCTTTGAAAGCCGCTTCGGTTAAAAAGAAAATGACACTTTCGCAAGAAACAATCGAAAATTTAGAACGGGTTTTAAAACAAGCCGATTTGGTAAAATTTGCGAAGTCTAAGCCAATGGATTTTGAAATTACCGAAGACAGAAATAAAATTCAAAAAGCGATTTTGACCTTGGACAAGGCCATTCCTGTGGAAGTCCCTGAAGATGAAGATTTGCTTTTAAACGAAGCGCAAAGACAACATCAAATGCAATTGCAGCTGAAGAAAAAGAAAGCCAAACAAATTCGCACGGCGATTCTTTCGGCCCTGCTTTTACTTGTTTTAGTAACTGGATTTTTTGTGGTAACAAGAGGCTTTGGCTATGTTATAGACACTGTATTTGGACGCGAAACCAAAGAATTGTTAGAAGGAGAATGGGTGAAAAGTGAATACGGAAATCCAGGAATTTTAATTGAAACGCCTCAAGTATTAAAAAGAGTAGAAGCCGAAAAAGTGTTGCCAAAAAACACCATGGCACTGATCAAAGAAATGCAATTGTTTCAGTATGGCGATATGATGAATGGGTTTTATATCATGGTATCTACCAGTCAATTCAAACAACCTACCGATATTGATTTGGCGAAAGCCATGGAAGGCAATTTAAAAATAATTGAAGCTCAAGGCGGTCAAAATATCATTGTCAAACAAGAAGATTTTCAAACTGAAAGAGGCGTTCAAGGATTAAAAGGCTACGGAACGATGTCGATGTTAAATCCGTTAACCAAGTCGAGCGAAAAAGTATATTATGAGATTTTATATTTCAAACAAAATCAAGGATTACAACAAATTATGATTGTCTTTCCTGAGGGTGATCAATATGGTAGCGCTATTGCAGAACGAATGTTACAATCAGTTGAACTAAGACAAGCCGGTAATTAATGGAAAAACTAAGCTTTTTAAATCCAGAATTTTTTTGGCTGTTGCTATTGATTCCAGCAGCAGCGGCTTGGTTGTATTTGAAAAGGAACCAACAAACGGCGACCTTGAAAATAAGTTCGACTGCTGGTTTTACAGGTTCTAAATCATTTTTTGTAAGACTGTATCCATTTTTAGGAGTGTTTCGCTTATTGGCTTTAACTGCATTAATTGTAGCCATGGCAAGACCAAGAACCGTAGATATTAGCAACAAAACGAAGACCACAAAAGGGATTGACATTGTAATGGCGATTGACGTCTCGGGGAGTATGTTGGCCAAGGATTTGAAACCCAATCGTATGGAGGCTTTGAAAAAAGTAGCGGCAAGTTTTGTTGAGGAAAGACCAAACGATCGAATTGGGTTAGTAGTGTATGCTTCTGAAGCCTATACTAAAACTCCGGTGACAAGTGACAAAGCGATTATCCAACAAGCGATAGAAAGTATCAAATACGATAATGTGTTGCAAGACGGAACTGGAATCGGGATGGGATTGGCGACAGCCGTAAACCGTTTGAAAGACAGTAAAGCCAAAAGTAAAGTGATTATTCTATTGACTGATGGTGTCAACAATGCTGGGTTTATTGAACCTGAAACCGCTTCGGATATTGCAAAACAATACGGAATCAAAGTATACACAGTAGGGATTGGTACGAATGGAATGGCCGAATTTCCGTATGCGATAGCGCCAAACGGACAATTTTTATTCCGCATGATGCAGGTAGAAATTGATGAACAGTTGATGAAAAATATTGCTCGCAAAACCGACGGGAAATATTTTAGAGCGACGAGTAATACTAAATTGGAAGAAATATATGCCGCCATCAATAAACTTGAAACTACTGAAATTGAAGAGTTGAAATTTTACGATTACGATGAAAAATACAGACCCTTTGTTTGGTTAGCTGGATTTTTATTGTTGTTAGAATTAGGATTGCGAAATACGGTATACCGATCATTTATTTAAAATGGAATTAGACGAAAAAAAATATTTGTACTTACTTTTTCTATTGCCACTTTTGGTGCTAGTTTTTCTTTTCAATATGTATTGGAAAAGAAAAAAACAACGCGAATTTGGTGATTTAGAATTGGTACAACGGTTAAGTCCTGAAAGTTCCGTATTCAAACCAATTCTAAAGTTAGCGGTACTGCTTTTAGCTTTAACAGCTTTGATTTTTGGCTTGGTGAATCCAAAAATTGGAACCAAAATGGAAACCGTAAAGCGTGAAGGAATCGACATTGTTTTTGCGATAGATGTTTCTAAAAGTATGTTGTGCGAAGATGTAGCGCCCAATCGTTTGGACAAAAGCAAGCAATTGGTTTCTCAAATTATCAATCAATTAGGCAATGATAGAATTGGGATTGTGGCCTATGCAGGAAGTTCGTTTCCAGTATTACCCATAACTACAGATTACAGTGTAGCCAAAATGTTCTTGCAAAGTATGAATACCGATATGGTTTCGTCTGTCGGAACTTCGTTGGACGAAGCGATTAAATTGTCGGCAACCTATTTTGATGATAAAAAAACAAGTAAATTATTGATTCTAGTTTCAGACGGAGAAGACCACTCAGAAGGTGCCGAAGCTGCTGCGGAAGAAGCTAATAAATTAGGTATTAAAATCATTACAATTGGTGTTGGAACTCCAAATGGGGGTACTATTCCATTGCGACGAAATGGCGTGATGGAGGGCTTAAAAAGGGATAGCAATAACGAAGTGGTGATTACCAAATTGAACTCCGAAAGTTTGACGGCTATTGCAAAAGCGACCAAAGGCGGTTATGCCAATGGTGCCAATACTAAAGAGGTTATTGATTATGTGAAAAACGCTTTGAATAATATAGAGAAAACCGAATTTGAAGCCACCCAAATGGCCGATTTTCAATCGCAATTTCAGTGGTTTCTAGGTTTTGCCTTCCTGTTATTATTTGCTGATGTTTTTCTATTGGAACGCAAAACTAAATGGGTAAACCGACTCAATTTGTTTAATGAAAAGGAAAAATAAAATGATGAAAAAGGTATTTGTATCGATTTTGCTCGTGTTTTCTTTGGCAATTACAGCCCAAGAGAAAGATGCTCTTTTGCCCAAAGCGAATGAAGAATTTGCTGCAAAAAAGTATGCCGATGCCGAAGCGAATTACCGAATCTCACATTCTAAATTCCCAAGAAGAACTGTTGCGTATTACAATTTAGGAAATGCCATTTACCGACAAAATCAGTTTTCGGAATCCAAGATTGCTTTTGCCAATGCCTTAAAAAACATCAAAACCTATCCTCAAAAACACAAAGCGTTTCACAACTTAGGAAATGTTTTTATGAAGGAGAAAAATTATTCGCAAGCGGTCGAAGCCTATAAAAATGCGCTTCGCAATAATCCACAAGACGAAGAAACACGTTACAATTATGCTTTGGCAAAGAAAATGCTAAAAGACAATCCGCCGAAAGACGACAAGAATAAAGATAAAAATAAGGACAAGAACAAAGACAAAAAGGACGACAAGAAAGACGGCGAGAATAAAGATAAGGATAAGAACAAAGATAAAAAAGACGATAAGAAAGACGGCGATAAGGATAAAAACAAGTCGGATAAAAAAGACGATCCTTCTAAAAATCAAGGGCAGCCAAAACCAAATCCTGGCGGAATTTCGCAGCAACGCGTTCAGAATTTATTAGATGCGGTGAACAATGAAGAAAAGAAAGTTCAGAATAAAGTCAATGCTCAAAAAGTAAAAGGAAAACCAGTTCAAACAGAAAAAGATTGGTAAGTAATTTGAAATAAGAATACCATTTAATACCCAATGAAAAAATACATACTACTATTATTAATCAGTTTTCAAGGACTTCTGGCTCAAGTACAATTTGAGGCAAAAGTTAGCAGAAACTCGCTCGGTCTTAACGAAAGACTACGAGTAGATTTTATAATGAATGTAGACGGTGATAATTTTGTACAACCCAATTTCGAAGGCTTTCGAGTAATTGCTGGACCGAGTCAGCAAATTAGTCAATCGTGGATTAACGGTCGAAGTTCATTTGAAAAAATATATTCCTATTTTTTATTGCCTTTGCAAAAAGGGAATTTAGTAATCAAACAAGCGGTGATTGAGTTCAATGGCCAATTGTATAAAACTGCTCCAATTAGAGTTATTGTAACCAATCCTGTACAGCAACAAGCCGATCCTAACGATCCGAATGCACCACAAATTTCAGCCGACAATAACATTTACCTCGTAGCGGATATTTCTAAGACCAATCCGTACATCAATGAACCGATTACAGTAGTCTATAAATTATATTTCAGCTACAATATTGGCATCACGAATTGGCGCGAATTGGACAAACCAAAATACAATGATTTTTGGAGTCAGAATATCGACATCAAACAATTGGTTGCCGAAGAAGGCATGTTTAAAGGACAACGCTATCGCTTTGTTACTCTTAGAAAAACTGTCCTATATCCTCAAAAATCGGGACGTCTAAAAATCGAAACTTTAGCTCTTGATATTGATGTGCAATTGCCAACCAATCGTAGAGATATGTTTGGTAGAGTCATGATTACCGAAGGCAATAAGCGGGTTTCGGCAGGTACCAAAACAATTACAGTAAAACCACTTCCTGAAGCGGGAAAACCAGAAGGATTTACAGGAGCAGTGGGTAACTTTGATTTCAAAGTAACGCCAACAAAAACCAATTTGAAAAACGGTGAAAGTTTGGATTTGGTCGTAAGTGTTAGTGGAAAAGGAAATTTGAAATTATTTGATTTGCCTAAACCAGTAGCGCCTAATGCACTCGAAATGTATGATGCGGTTCACAAAGAGCAAGTTAATACAGGCTTGTCGGGAATGACCGGAAAAATAGTAGACAGCTACACCATTGTGCCACAATACAAAGGAAAATACCCAATCAAACCAATGCAGTTTAGCTATTTTGATTTGGGTTCAGGAACTTATAAAACCATTTCATCAGAAGAAATAGTTATCAATGTCTTGGATGGACCTAGTGCGAATCAGGCTGTAGATTCAACTAATGGAGGCAATAAAAATAAAATTGAAAAACTAGAACAATTCAAATTTATCAAACTAAAAACCGAATTAGTTTCCTCTAAGCGACATGATTTCTTTGGGTCCTTATGGTATTATTTATTATTACTCCTGCCATTTATAGCCTTGCCAATTTTAGTGCTATTGCGAAAAAGAAAAGAAGCGTTGGATGGCGATGTAACTGGAAACAGAATCCGAATGAACAACCGATTGGCTAAGAAATATTTGTCTGAGGCCAAAAAACAAATCAATAATAAAGAGCCATTTTATGTGGCTTTGGAAAAAGCAATGCACAATTTCTTGAAAGCCAAATTGCACATTGAAACTTCAGAAATGAGTAAAGATAATATTCAAGAATTGTTGTTGTCTCGCAATGCCAATCCAGAAGTAGTTGCTGATTTTATTGCCTTGACAGAGAACTGCGAATTCGCGCGTTATGCACCTGCTTCAAGTACGTCAATTCAAAATGATTTTGATAAGGCTGTAGAGATAATTTCAGAATTGGAAAAACAGATTTAACGGATAACGAAATGAAACATTTAGTCTATATAATAGTATTCATCACTTCTTTTGGATTTGCTCAAAGCGGATTCGAAAAAGGGAATGTTTTGTATCAAAAAGGGCAATACGAACAAGCGATTCAGGCCTACGAAAGCGTATTGGATTCGCATCAGCAATCTGCCGAATTGTATTTCAATTTAGGGAATTGTTACTACAAATTGCACCAAGTAGCGCCGTCGATCTACAATTATGAGAAAGCCTTAGTCTTGTCTCCCGATGATGTAGACATCACAAACAACTTGAAATTCGCACATAAATTAACCATCGATGAGGTAAAAGAAGTGCCCAAAGTAGGCTTTGCCAAATTGCTTCGAGATTTTACGGGAATGTATCATTTCAATACCTGGGCGTGTATTTCGATCGTTTTTGGATTCTTGTTTTTAGGCTTTTTTATTGGCTATTATTTTTCGCCTGCCACCCTCTACAAACGCATTTTCTTTATTGGGATGTTTCTGTGGTTAATCTTCCTATTCCTAAGTATAGGTGCCGGGATATTTGAAAAAAATCATTTTATAAACGAACGACCAGCTATCGTTTTTGCTGAAGTATCAGAGGTAAAAAGTGAACCGCAAAAAGGGAGCCCCGCCACTTTTATTTTACACGAAGGAACCAAAGTTTTTGTGGAGGAAACTTTGGGTAAGTGGAAAAAAATTGAACTTACTGATGGCACGGAAGGGTGGATTGAAAACGAAGCCATTAGAGAGGTGAAATAGAAAAGCAGGGTTATTTAGCCGTCGCTTTTTGGTATAATTTCTGAATAGAAGGAAACACAAAATCAGCAGTTTTTTGAATCGGATTAAAGAAAATAGAGCGATCTAAAGTTTCTTTTTTGGCCAAAAAATGATTGTAGTTGATTTTCTCAAAAACACTAAATAGAATACTCACAATTAAAACCGTTTTCAGCACTCTAAAAAAACCTCCCCCTGCTTTATTTATCCATCCCAAATAAGCAAAACTGGCAAACTTAGTCAAGAACTTTCCGGCTAAAGACACGCTAATAATTACGACTAAAAAAGTACCAATAAAAGCAATGATCTGGATGGTATACGGATTCCATTTTAATACACCTGCTAAAGCGGTTTTAGCCATAGATGAAAATTGAAAAGCCAAATAAATTCCAACAATTAAAGAAAAAAAGGAAGCCAGTTCCACAAAAAGTCCATTTTGAATTCCTTTAAACGCGGCATATACCAATAACGCCCCAATAATTATGTCTAAAAATCCCATAGTTGTATTGTTTATAAGCGCAAATATAAAAGAATTGAGAATAGGCTGTTGTCAATTTTCTCTTCTTATCTTTGCAACTCCAATTTTGGTTTCGTTTTACAATTTGTAATTCGTAAATCGTAAATCGCACATCCAATGTCAAGAGACGCACAATTGAAAGAACGCTGGGAACAGCTTGTAACTATATTATCCGATCGGTTTTCGCAAGGCGAAGATTTGGATTTGGATGCCATCATTTACTTAATAGGAATTCAAGAATTAGGAAAATTGCATCGCGAGTTCAAAAAGGATGAAAAACTAAACTTAATGCACATTGCCATTTGTCGTTTGTTAGAACCGTATGGCTATTATGAATTTGAATTTTTTGACGACGAAGGCTGGCCGCATTACAAAGTAAAAGAAGAATTACCGCCATTAAAAGCGGGGGAGCAATCGGTCTTGATGAAAGAAGCGATCGTGAATTATTTCATTGAAAGAGAGTTGATTAAGTAAGAGCGATCAGTAATTAGTGAATGGTAATTAGTCCCAATTTAATCCGAATCACGAATTACGAATCACGAATCACCAAGCCAGGTTTTAGTTTTCACTAAAAAAATGTAATTTTGCACCTTTACCAATAGACGGATGATAGACAAGATAAAAGAATATATTAGCGAAGCACAAGGATTTTCTTCCCAAGATCCAGCAGAACTAGAAGCTTTCCGAATTAAATTTTTAGGAAGTAAGGGACTTTTAAAAGAGTTGTTTGCTGAATTTAAAAATGTTCCTAACGAACAGAAAAAAGAATTTGGACAAGTAATTAATTTATTGAAAACCTCTGCCGAAGACAAAGTAAAATCTATCCAAGAAGCCCTAGAAAGCAAAGAAGAAAGCAAAGGATTTTATGGCGATTTAACTCGTGCTGCAGAACCCGTTTTGATTGGGTCTCGTCATCCCATTTCCATAGTTAAGAATCAAATTATTGATATATTTTCAACCATAGGTTTCAATGTGTCTGAAGGCCCAGAGATCGAGGACGATTGGCACAATTTTACTGCTTTGAACTTGCCCGAATACCATCCGGCTCGTGACATGCAGGACACCTTTTTTATTCAAACCAATCCTGATATTTTGTTGCGTACTCACACTTCATCAGTACAAGTGCGTTATATGGAAAATAACAAACCGCCCATTAGAACCATTTCTCCTGGACGTGTTTTTCGTAACGAAGCGGTTTCGTCACGTTCGCACTGCATTTTCCATCAAGTGGAAGGATTGTATATTGACAAAGACGTTTCTTTTGCCGACTTGAAACAAACCTTATTGTATTTCACCAAAGAGATGTTTGGCAAGTCAAAAATTCGGTTGAGACCGTCTTATTTTCCTTTTACAGAACCAAGTGCTGAGATTGACATTTATTGGGGCCTAAAAACCGAAACCGATTACCGTATTACAAAAGGAACCGGTTGGTTAGAAATTGGGGGTTGCGGAATGGTAGACCCTAACGTTTTGAAAAACTGCGGAATTGATCCAGAAGAATACAATGGTTTTGCTTTCGGAATGGGAGTAGAGCGTATTGCGATGTTGTTGTATCAAATTGGAGACATCCGAATGTTCTATGAAAACGATGTTCGTTTCTTAGAACAATTTAAATCACTAGTATAATTATTAATCACCCTTTTTGAAGTAACTTTAGAAAGGGTTTTTTACAATATGAAGAAAGATATTATCATTCCCGAAGTTGAAAATGTTTTCATGGCAGTCGTTCAAGAATGGAGCGATGAGTTCATGGAAAAAGTGTGGTATGCTTATTTGGTAAACGATTCTGATTTCCAACTAGACGGAGTCATGGTCGTTTCTAAAGCATTTGGAACCATTGACGGAGAGATGAAAAAAACGTCGCTTTTGCGTCATGCATTTGCAGAAATTCCTGAGGTTTCTGTGGCCAAAATCGAATTGATTGAAAAAAGTGTTTTGGCGCTGAACAATGAATTTATGGTCACTTTTTTTATCGGAAACACCTTGTATGACAAGAAATTTATTTTTAAAGCCAATTCGATTCAAGAAACCAATCAAGAAGAAGTACCCATTTTATTTGTAGATGGCGTAATTGTTCGGTAATTATTTACCTTCTCTGCGTTTTTTAGCGGTCCAGCTCGAGTAGCCCAACACAAAAATTCCAAATACAATATAACCAACGGCTCTAAAATAGTAGCCGTTATCAGCTAATTGGGTGGCTAATGGTGTTGTGCCAGACAAGTACCATGTAGAAAAACCGATCATAAATAGTCCCCAAAAAACACCTGTTTTAACCTGATATTTCCATCTTTCGCTCATAATTATCGTATTTAATCCAATTGATCTGTCAAATTTTTGAATACTTTTTTAGCATTTTTACCTTCATACAAAATGCTATACACGGCATCAATTATTGGTGTGCTGGCTCCATATCCCTGATTCAATTGATAGGCACTTTTAGTAGCATAATAGCCTTCGGCTACCATACTCATTTCCATCATAGCACTTTTTACCGTATAGCCTTTTCCAATCATATTTCCGAACATCCTGTTTCTAGAAAAAACAGAATACCCTGTAACCAATAAATCGCCCAAGTAAGCCGAATCATTGATGTTACGTTTCATTTTGTGTACTTTTTTGATGAATTTTTTCATCTCGCGAATGGCATTACTCATCAATACCGATTGAAAGTTGTCGCCATAGCCTAAGCCATGAGCTATTCCTGCCGCGACGGCGTAAATGTTTTTTAACATGGCCGCATATTCGGTACCAATGATGTCATCGGTTATTTTAGTTTTGATGTAATTGCTGGATAAATTGGCAGCTACATAGGCCGCTTTTTCAGCATCTCCACATGCGATGGTTAGATACGAAAGGCGTTCTAATGCCACTTCTTCTGCATGACAAGGGCCAGTAATTACGCCAATGTTATCATAAGGAATGTTGTAATTAACATGGAAGTGTTCGCCTACAATTAAACTAGTTTCAGGAACAATTCCTTTAATGGCAGAGAAAATAATTTTGTTTTCCAGCGAAGTTGTCAAATTGGCCAATTCAGTTTCCAAAAAAGCGGAAGGAATAGCAAAAATGAGATAATCGGCAAAAGCAACCGCTTCGTTAATATCGTGAGTTAATCGTAACTTATTGGTATCAAACTCCACCGAACTTAAGTAATTCGGATTGTGTTTTTCTACTTTGATATGTTCAATTGCAGCTTCGTTTCGCATGTACCAAGCAATCTCTTGGACATTAGCGCACAGCATTTTAGCAATGGCGGTAGCCCAACTACCTCCACCAATAACTGCAAATTTTAAATTTTCGGCCATTTTGTATTTTGGATTTAATCAAAAGTAGGTAAAAAAAATAAAAAACACCAATTTATTCCTTTTGGCATACTCAGGATTTGTGGGCTTTAGCAATAAAAAAATTAAATTCCCGTTACTTTTTTCACCCCAACACACAATAAAAAAACACTAGTTAACGTTGTAAACTATTATTAATGAAGTTTTTATAGTTACAATGCATTTTGAGTTAGTTAGTTTTGTTTTTGTATTTTAAAAAGGCGTCCCACCAAAGTTAGTAGAACGCCTTTTTTTATTGCTTATTAATAACTTAATTCGACTATTTCTCGTAGTTTTTCTAAAGTAATATTTTGTCTTTCTCCTAAAGCTTTCCAACCTCTTTCTTCAAATCGGTTGACGATAAAATCAGCGGTGTTTTCAATGTTTGAGGCATTTTCAGAAATCTTGGTTTTCATTCCCATTGTATGATAAAATGCAACCGTTGCCCCAATAGCTTCACGAGCAATCTCTTCGTCCGTTCCAGTCAATTGAAACACTCGTTTTCCGTATTGCGCTAATTTTTCTTTTTTGGTTTCAAATAAGACACGGTATAGGTTTGGACCAATTATAGCTAATGTTCTAGCGTGGTCAATATTGTACAACGCTGTTAACTCATGGCCTATCATATGAGTTGCCCAGTCCGACGGAACTCCTTTTTGAATCAATCCGTTCAATGCCATGGTACAACTCCACATAAAGTTGGAAGCCAAGGCATAATCAGTTGGGTTTTCAACCACTTTTGGACCTATTTCTACTAAGGTTTGCAGGATACTTTCGGCAATTCGATCTTGTAAAAAGCCTTCATGTGGGTAGGTTAAATATTGTTCTAAAACGTGGACATAAGCATCAATTACCCCATTTTGCAATTGTCTTTTGGGTAACGAAGCGATCACTGTTGGGTCGCAAATTGAAAATTTTGGAAACATAGCTGACCCGCCAAAATCACGTTTTTCTTGTGTTGCTTTAATTGAAACTACCGAACCTGAATTCATTTCACTTCCTGTAGCAGGTAACGTTAGAACGGTTCCAAAAGGCACTACATCAGCCCCTTCTTTGAAGATGATTCTTTTGTGCAAAATGTCGATCGGATCTCCTTCAAATTTGGCAGCAGCCGAAATGAATTTTACGCCGTCGATAACACTTCCACCACCAACAGCTAAAATGAAATCTATTTTTTGTTCGCGAATAATTTCCACCGCTTTCATTAAGGTTTCGAAATAGGGATTGGCTTCGATTCCACCAAATTCAACTACATTAAAACCTTCAAGCGCTTTTTTTACTTGGTCGTAAATTCCGTTTTTGAAAATACTACCACCGCCGTAAGCGACTAGTATTTTTGATTCTTTAGGAATCAGAGTACTTACTTTTTCTATTTCTCCTTTTCCAAAAACTAATTTGACAGGATTGTATAATTCGAAATTCAACATAGGGATAATTTTTGATTAAAGATACGCTATTAAACGATAGTAATTGAGTAAACAACTGTTACTAGAAATCGGTTTATTTTTTGTAAAAATTGTTGTGGTCAATGTATTCCCAAACCTTTGAAGGCAGTAATGGTAATACATTTTTGCCTTTTTTGATATTTTCTCTAATTGAAGTGGAAGAGATCTCTACGACAGGTGCGTCTATCATATGGATTTTTGGATGATTTTTGAAAATACTATTTTCAGAGGGATCAGCAGTAGTAGCAATTCTTGGATAGACATAAATATCGTGATGCGCTAAAATAGCTTCATAATTTTTCCATTTGTGGAAGGATCTCAAATTGTCTTCGCCCATAATTAAAGAGAAACTATGTTCAGGAAATTTTTCTTCCAAATGAACCAAAGTATTCACCGTATAATTGGGTTGCGAAAGTTTGAACTCTATATCGGAAGGTTTGATTTTTGGAAAATCTTCGGTTGCCAAAAACACCATTTCTAATCGGTGATGATCAGCCAATAAGGTACTTTTCTTTTTTAACGGATTGTGTGGCGTAACCACCATCCAAACTTGGTCTAAATCGGCGTGTTCTGCCATGTGGTTGGCAATAATTAAATGCCCCACATGAATAGGATTGAACGTTCCAAAATAGAGACCTATTTTCATAGATTTAGTACTTACTATTTAGAAATAAATGCTTTCACTAATTGATTCGCTTCGTCTAAGGCGACCTCTAAATCGTAGTTTTTAATCACCACATCAAATTGCGGAGCAGTTGCCAATTCTACGTGGGCTTTTGCTATGCGCATATTGATTTTTTCTTCGGTTTCAGTAGAGCGTTCTTTCAATCTGCGTTTCAATTCGTCCACACTTGGTGGTTTTACGAAAACTGCTAAAGTTTCTTCAGGAAATTTAGATTTGATTCGCAATCCGCCTGCAACATCAATATCAAAAATCACATTTTTGCCTTTGGCCCAAATGCGTTCTACTTCACTTTTTAAAGTGCCGTAAAAATTATCACGGTACACTTCTTCCCATTCCACAAAATCTTCGTTTTTGATGTGCTGTTTGAATTGGTCTAACGACATAAAATAATAGTCTTTTCCATTCACTTCTTCGCCACGCGCTTCGCGAGTCGCTGCCGAAATGGAGAATTCCAAATTCAAATCGGCTTGTGCCAATAAATGCCTTACTATAGTTGTTTTTCCCGAACCTGATGGTGCTGAGAATACGATTAATTTCCCTTTCATAGTATGCTAATTATTTAAAGAACATTCAATACTTGTTCTTTAATTTTCTCTAATTCGTCTTTCATTTGAACGACTAATTTTTGCATTTTTGCATGATTCGATTTAGAACCCATGGTATTGATTTCTCTTCCCATTTCTTGAGTAATAAAACCTAATTTTCTACCATTTGCTTCCGTACCTTTAATCGTTTCCAAGAAATAATCTAGGTGATTTGTCAAACGTACTTTCTCTTCGGTAATATCTAATTTCTCTAGGTAATAAATCAATTCTTGTTCAAATCGGTTTTCATCAACAGCCACTTTTAGCTCTGTAATGGCATTGTGCAAACGGTCTTTGATAGTTTGAACACGTTCGTGATCTAAAGCCAAAGCTTCATTCATGTATTGGCGAATATTAGCAATGCGCAATTGAAATTCTTTTTCTAGCGATTGACCTTCGTCTCTTCTAAAAGTCAAAATATTTTGAAGGGCTTCAGTAATAGCGGTTTCAATTTGAGCCCAGTCATTTTCGTCAATTTCTTCGCGTTCCGTTTTCATTGTATCCGGCATACGAATGGCCATTTTCATTAATTCCACTTCATCAGCTTCGGCATAAACAGCTCTTAATTGTTCCATATAGGCTTTTACGATCGGCACATTGACTTTAGTCGAAGTTTGTTCAGCAGTACTTTCGATGAAAATCGAAAAATCTACTTTTCCTCTTTCCAGTTGTAGTGCAATTTGGTTGCGTAAACCCAATTCCATTTCGCGGTAAAGCGAAGGCATTCTGACATTTAAATCGAGTCCTTTACTATTTAAAGATTTTACTTCTACCGTGATTTTTTTGGTTGGTAATTGCAAAGTGGCTTTACCAAAACCAGTCATTGATTGTATCATATATGAATTGTGTAATAGCTACAAATGTATTGAAATTTTAGGATTTCTTTAGGGTAACCAGATAAACCCCACTAAAAATTAGGGCCGCCGAAATTATTTTAACGCCATTCAACTCATCTTTTCCTAATCCGATGGCAAAAATGGTAGCAAATAATGGTTGTAAATAAATAAAAACAGCTACGGTATTAGGGCTCAATTCTTTCATTGAAAGTAAATTCAACAAATAGTTGATAAAGGTCGAAAAGAAAATAACAAAGCCAATTTTCCAGAAAATACTATTGGGTACTATGGCCCAATTGACGGTTTGAAAAACACTCCAACCAAAAGGTAATACCATAAAAAAACCGGCCAAGTACAACCATTTTACAAAAGTAAAAGCGTTGTAGGTGTGCATTAATTTTTTAACAATGATGAGGTAAAATCCATACGAAATAGCATTAATCAAAACAAGCAAATTGCCTAAACCGGCATTGGAGGCACTACCCACAGATTTGCCATACAGAATGAGAAAAGTAGTTCCAACTAGACCTAGAACTAATCCGGTAATCATTCGTTTTCGCATGCGCTCTTTCAAAATAATAGCCGAAAGCACCAAAACAATCATTGGTGTAGACACCATAATTACCGCTGCACTAATCGGAGAGGTTAAGCTTAGCCCTTTGAAAAAACAAAGCATATTGACTGCTATTCCAAAGAAGGCCGCTGCGATAATTCTTGGAACATCCGAACGACTGATTTTTTCTGAAGGGATTTTGCCGCTGAGTTTCATAAGAATCCAAACTAACCAAAACAATAAGGTAGCGCCACCCACACGCAATACAATAAATCCATAAGCATCCAAATACTGCGGCATGACATCTTTAGCGATTGTAAACGTCATTCCGTAAATAATGGAAACCAAAGTAGCGGCTAGTAAAGCAAGATTTCTTTTCGACATTAGCTCAACGCTTTATGAACTTGAAGGATGTTTTGTTGGCTGTTGCCAATATAGATCGCGCCGTTAATAATAAAAACGGGACGACTTAGAAAAGTATAATGCTCTAAGATGTATTTTTTATAATCAGCTTCGGTAAGTGCTTTGTCTTTCAATCCTAAGGACTTGTATAATTGTGCTTTTTTACTAAAAAGCGCTTCATAACTTCCCGATAATTGGAGCATTTCGTCTAATTGTTCTTCAGTAATTGGATCTTGTTTGATGTCGTGAAAAACCAAATTATGTCCTTGTGGTAAGGTTTTGATGATTTTTCGACAGGTATCGCAAGAAGCGAGGTAGTATATTTTGTTCATTTTGAAACGAGATTACTTTTTTGCAAAGAAAATCCATTTGAAACTTAAAATGTTTATTTTTAGCAAAATTTTCAAATCAATACCCAATGGAACAGACATTCGAACTGAACAGAACGAGCCGAAAATTAATCGCCCCTTTTCTTGAGGACTTTAGCTTGGAACAGCTCAATACAATTCCGAAAGGATTTTCTAACACTTTATTTTGGAATGTTGCTCACGTTGTAGTGACGCAACAGTTGTTGATTTACAAACTTTCAGGTTTGAACATGTTGGTTTCTGACGAATTGGTGGACAAATACAAAAAAGGCACCCGTCCAGAACAACCCGCAACCCAAGCAGAAGTGGATGAAATCAAAGGCTTACTATTTGATCTTATTGATCAAACGCAAGCCGATTATGGGAGTGGGGTATTTACCCAATTTACAGAATATCCTACCTCTAGCGGTTTTGTTTTGAAAAATGTTAAACATGCCATGGCGTACAATAATTTTCACGAAGGACTTCATTTGGGAATTTGCATGAGTTTGGCAAAATTACTTTAATTACCGCTAAAATAAACCAATTGATTTTTTGCAATTATTGCGAAAACTATATCGTTTTCGTAAATTTTATTATTGGTAATGCAAATTTCTTTAAAATAGCTTGTTAAAACAATAATTCTTCAAAAAAACTAAATAAATTGAGCTGATTTATTCTTCAATTACATCTATCTTTGTTTGAGTTACGAAATCGATTTCTTACAATTGAATTCAGATACAAAATCAATTAAATTGACCTTAAAAGCGTCCTTAAACATGGAAGAAAAAATAAATCAATTTATGGCTTTGGTGGAAGCCAAAAATCCAAACGAACCCGAATTCATTCAAGCCGTTAGAGAATTTGCTGAAACGGTAATTCCTTTTATATCTGAACGAAAAAAATACGACGGGAAAAACATCTTACTTCGTATTGCCGAGCCAGAGCGTTCGATCATTTTTAGAGTGCCTTGGGTAGATGATAAAGGAGAAATTATTGTTAACCGTGGTTTTAGAATTCAAATGAATTCGGCTATTGGTCCGTATAAAGGCGGAATTCGTTTTCATCATACCGTGAACTTATCGGTATTGAAATTCTTGGCTTTCGAACAAGTTTTCAAAAATAGTTTGACTACACTGCCAATGGGTGGTGGTAAAGGAGGTTCTGATTTTGATCCTGAAGGAAAATCGGATGGAGAAATCATGCGTTTTTGTCAATCGTTCATGACCGAATTATGTCGTCATATTGGACCTGACTTGGATGTTCCTGCGGGAGACATTGGAGTTGGCGCCAGAGAAATTGGTTACTTATTCGGACAATACAAACGCATTCGCAATGAATTTACGGGAGTATTAACCGGAAAAGGATTGGCCTATGGCGGTTCTTTAATTCGCCCAGAAGCTACCGGATACGGTGTAGTGTATTTTACAGAGCAAATGTTGCATTCTATTGGTCAAGACATTAAAGGAAAAACCGTAGCTATTTCTGGTTTTGGAAATGTAGCTTGGGGAGTTGCTTTAAAAGTGAACGAACTAGGTGGAAAAGTGGTTACGATATCGGGTCCTGATGGCTATATTTATGATCAAGACGGAATTTCAGGCGAAAAAATCGACTTCATGTTAGAGTTAAGAGCACGCGGTGATAACAAAGCCGAGGCCTATTTAGAGAAATATCCTAAGGCTGTTTTCCACAAAGGGAAAAGTCCTTGGGAAGCCAAAGTAGATATCGCGATTCCATGTGCGACTCAAAACGAGTTGAACGAGCAAGATGCTAAAAATTTAATTGCCAATGGGGTAATTTGTGTAACAGAAGCGGCGAATATGCCGTGTACCTTAGAAGCCATTAAATTATTCTTAGAAAACAAAGTGCTTTTTGCTCCAGGTAAAGCTGCGAATGCAGGTGGAGTAGCAGCCTCTGGTTTAGAAATGACGCAAAACTCGATTCGTTTGAATTGGACGAGCGAGGAAGTAGATGCGCGATTGAAAGACATTATGGTGGGTATCCACAATCAATGTAAAAAATATGGTGCAGAAGACGATGGTTATGTGAACTATGTAAAAGGAGCCAATATCGCTGGATTTGTTAAAGTGGCTGATGCTATGCTGGCGCAAGGAGTGGTATAAAAGACTATTAATTCAAATGTTAAAAACCTTCTTTCGACTTTTCGGGAGAAGGTTTTTTAGTTTATGCGGTTCAGTGTGTTATATTTGTAAACCAATATCCAATTCATGCAAGTCAAAACTAAAGCGATTGTTATTTCGGCATTAAAGTTTCAGGAAAAAAGCCTGATTGTAAAATGCTTTACTTTGACGCATGGTTTGAAATCCTATTTTGTTCGGGATGCTTTTTCAGCTCGAAAATCGAATCAAAAAATCGCGTATTTTCAGCCTTTGAGTATTTTGGACATTGAAGCGGTTCACAAGAACAAAGGCACTTTGGAAAACTTCAAAGAAATTAAAATTGCCACCCCTTTTCATTCGATACATACTGACATTGTTAAAAGTACGATTGTGTTGTTCTTGTCCGAGATTTTGCATCATTCCATTCACGAGGAAGAAAAAAATGAAGCGCTTTTTAATTTTCTAGAAGCGGCATTACAATGGCTTGATAATCATAACGAAATAGCCAACTTTCATTTGATTTTATTACTTGAAATGACCAAATATTTTGGGTTTTATCCCGATGTGTCAGACAGAGACCAGTCGTATTTCGAATTGGTTGAAGGTGTTTTTTCACCGTTTCACGCGGTGAGTTCGTTAACAGAACACGAAACCCTTTTGTTCAAAAAACTGATTGACTTAAAATGGGATTCAGATCAAAAAATTTTCCATGTAATTGAAAGACAACTTCTCTTGAAAATGCTGATGGATTATTATAGTTATCATTTGGATGGCTTTCGAAAACCTAAATCTTTGGATGTCTTAAAGGAGGTTTTTGCCTAATGGCATTGGAAGAAGGGGAATATATTTTGTTACATTAAACTTCGTTTCATCAGCAGCAATAACTTTTGCCCTTTCGCTTTTGCCTATTTACTAATATTCACTACTTTCGCAACTCGATTTAGAAAAGCATACCATGAGCACAAAATTTACTGAATACAAAGGACTTGACTTGCCAAAATCGGCAGATGAAGTGCTGGATTTTTGGAAGAAAGAAACGATATTTGAGAAAACGGTAACTACCCGTGAAGGGAATCCACCGTATGTGTTTTTTGAGGGGCCGCCTTCGGCAAATGGATTACCAGGAATTCACCACGTGATGGCACGTGCTATTAAAGATATTTTTTGTCGCTATAAAACTCAAAAAGGCTTTCAAGTAAAGCGTAAAGCTGGTTGGGATACGCACGGTTTGCCTGTAGAATTAGGTACTGAAAAAGAATTAGGGATTACCAAAGAAGACATTGGTAAAACCATTACCGTAGAAGAATACAACGAGGCGTGTAAACGCACCGTGATGCGCTATACCGATGTTTGGAACGACCTAACCGAAAAAATGGGGTATTGGGTCGACATGGAAGATCCGTATGTGACCTACAAACCCAAATACATGGAAACGGTTTGGTGGTTGTTGAAACAAATCTACAACAAGGATTTGATGTACAAGGGCTATACTATTCAGCCGTACTCGCCAAAAGCAGGAACCGGATTGTCATCGCATGAGGTGAACCAACCGGGTTCCTATCGTGACGTAACCGATACTACCATTGTAGCACAATTCAAAACCAAACCCGAATCCTTGCCAAGCTTTTTACAAGGATTTGGAGAGATTCATGTTTTGGCTTGGACAACAACTCCTTGGACCTTGCCATCCAATACGGCTTTAACCGTAGGTCCCAAAATTGATTATGTGTTGGTGAAAACCTTCAACCAATATACTTTTTTACCATCGAATGTCATTTTGGCTAAAAACTTGGTAGGAAAACAATTCGGTAAAACTTTCTTTGAATCGGCAGAAGCTGCTGATTTTGAAAATTTCAAAGCAGGAGATAAAAAAATCCCATATCAAATTTTGGCAGAAGCCAAAGGAGCAGACTTGGTTGGTATTCGTTACGAGCAATTGATGCCATTCGTATTACCTTATCAAAATGCTGAGGATGCTTTCCGCGTGATTGCAGGAGATTTTGTGACTACCGAAGACGGAACAGGAATTGTACATACCGCGCCTACTTTTGGTGCTGATGATGCGAAAGTGGCGAAAGAAGCTACTCCTGAAATACCGCCAATGTTGGTTTTAGACGAAAACGGCACGCCAGTTCCTTTAGTAGATTTACAAGGTAAATTCGTTAACGGATTGGGTGATTTGTCTGGGAAGTATGTTAAAAACGAATACTATAACGAAGGCGAAGCACCAGAGCGTTCTGCCGATGTGGAAATTGCCATTCAGTTAAAAGAAGAAAATAAAGCGTTCAAAGTAGAGAAATACGTCCACAGTTATCCACATTGTTGGAGAACAGACAAGCCTATTTTATATTACCCTTTGGACTCTTGGTTCATCAAGATTACCGAAGTGCGTGACCGCATGTTTGACTTGAACGATTCGATCAATTGGAAACCCAAAGCAACCGGAGAAGGACGTTTTGGGAACTGGTTGAAAAATGCGAACGATTGGAATTTATCGCGTTCAAGATATTGGGGAATTCCGTTGCCAATTTGGAGAACTGAAGACAAACAAGAAGAAATCTTGATTGGATCGGTAGAAGAATTGTACCACGAAATTGAAAAATCAATGGCTGCAGGTTTCCAAAAAACAAATCCGTTTGCTGGTTTTGAAATTGGAAATATGTCGGAAGCCAATTATGATTTGATTGACTTGCACAAAAATGTAGTGGACGAAATCACCTTGGTTTCGGCTTCAGGGAAACCAATGCAACGCGAAAGCGATTTGATTGACGTTTGGTTTGATTCGGGTGCAATGCCTTATGCACAATGGCATTACCCTTTTGAAAACAAAGAGTTGATTGACCAAAACAAATCGTTTCCAGCTGATTTTATCGCAGAAGGAGTCGATCAAACTCGAGGTTGGTTTTATACCTTACACGCTATCGGAACTTTGGTTTTCGACAAAATTGCCTACAAGAATGTGGTGTCAAACGGTTTGGTTTTAGACAAAAACGGGCAGAAAATGTCGAAACGTTTAGGAAATGCCGTTGATCCATTTGAAACTTTGAAAGAATACGGTCCAGATGCGACGCGTTGGTACATGATATCCAATGCGAATCCTTGGGACAACTTGAAATTTGACTTAGAAGGAATTGCTGAGGTACGTCGTAAATTTTTCGGAACATTGTACAATACGTATTCGTTCTTTAGTTTATATGCCAATATCGATGGATTTACCTATTCAGAAGCGGAGATTCCTTTGGCTGAACGCCCAGAAATTGACCGTTGGATCATTTCTGAATTGAATACCTTGATAAAAGACGTGGATGGTTTCTATGCCGATTATGAACCCACAAGAGCGGCTCGTGCGATTTCTGATTTTGTTCAGGAAAACTTGAGTAACTGGTATGTTCGTTTGTGTAGAAGACGTTTTTGGAAAGGGGAGTATGCGCAAGATAAAATCGCAGCCTATCAAACCTTGTACACTTGTTTGTTAAGCATAAGTAAACTGGCCGCACCAATTGCGCCATTTTACATGGACAAATTATACAGAGACTTAACACAAGCGACACATTCAGAAGGTTTTGAGAGCGTACATTTGGCACAATTTCCAGTATACGTTGAAAACTTTGTTGATAAATCGTTGGAGAGCAAAATGCAAAAAGCCCAAACGATTTCATCATTAGTGTTGTCTCTTCGTAAAAAAGAAATGATCAAAGTGCGTCAACCATTGCAAAAGGTAATGATTCCGGTACTTGACAACAGTCAAAGAGCTGAAATTGAAGCGGTTTCCGATTTGATTAAGGCCGAAGTAAACGTAAAAGAAATTGTACTTTTAGACGATGCTTCAGGGATTTTAGTCAAACAAATTAAACCTAATTTCAAGACATTAGGACCTCGTTTTGGCAAAGACATGGGCTTGATTTCTAAGGAAATACAGGGGTTTACGCCAGATCAAATTAATGAGTTGGAGCGTGAAGGTAATTTGGCTATTGTTATTGGAGGGAATACTGTATCTTTAACATTAGAAGATGTAGAAATAACATCTCAAGATATTGAGGGTTGGTTAGTGGCTAATTCGAATGGAATTACAGTGGCATTGGACATTACGATTTCGGCCGAATTAAAACAAGAAGGAATTGCCAGAGAATTGGTGAACCGAATCCAAAATATTCGTAAAGATTCAGGATTTGAAGTAACGGATAAGATTAGAGTGACTTTGCAACAAAATGCCGAATTACAAGCAGCAGTTGAGGCAAACGAAGAATACATCAAGTCAGAAACACTAACGGAAAGTTTGGTTTTTGAAAAGGAGGTAGCTAACGGATTAGAAATAGAATTTGACGATATAAAAACGAGAATAATAATTACTAAATAACGGAGTCATGGTAGATGAAATTGCAAGATACTCAGAAGCTGATTTAGCAGAATTTAAAGTATTAATCCAAAAGAAAATACAAAAAGCACAGGAAGATTTAGACTTGATCAAAAGTGCTTATATGAATGATTTGAATAATGGAACTGATGATACGTCGCCAACATTCAAAGCGTTTGAAGAAGGTAGCGAAACCATGTCTAAAGAAGCGAACTCGCAATTAGCGATTCGTCAAGAAAAGTTCATTCGCGATTTGAAAAACGCACTTTTCCGTGTAGAAAACAAAACGTACGGAGTGTGCAAAGTAACGGGTAAATTAATCAGCAAAGAAAGATTAATGATCGTACCGCATGCTACTATGAGTATCGAAGCAAAAAACATGCAACGATAAAAACAGCTTTTTTAGCTAACTATTCCAAATTCCAAGATCTTCTCAATAGAAATCTTGGAATTTGGAATTTTTATTTTTGGAAATTATTTACTTTTGCTGCATGAAAAACAATTCAATCTCTTTACGCAACGCTTATTTACTTGTAGTTCTTATACTCTTAGTAGATCAAGTGTCCAAAATTTATATTAAAACCAACTTCATACTTGGAGAGGAAGTGGAAGTGTTTTCATGGTTTAAAATTTATTTTATAGAAAACGAAGGTATGGCTTGGGGAACCAAAATTCCCGGCGAATATGGCAAATTAATTTTGACTGTTTTTCGTTTGTTCGCCGTTGCGGGGATTGGGTATTGGTTGTGGGATTCTATTACAAAAAGACAGAGTTCAAATTATTTGATTGTTGCCATCGTGTTGATTATGGCAGGTGCTTTCGGGAATATTATAGATTCTGTTTTTTATGGAGTGACCTTTGACGACAGTCAACAAAATGTAGCTACTTTGTTTTCAAATGAACCTTATGGAACTTGGTTTCATGGAAAAGTAGTCGACATGTTCTATTTTCCAATTTGGCAAGGTAATTTACCGTCATGGTTACCGATATGGGGAGGCAAAGAATTTACATTTTTCAACGCCATTTTTAATATTGCAGATGTAGCGATTTCAACCGGAGTTGGAATATTGCTTTTCTTTAATAAAAAAGCATTTCCACCACATCAAAAAGTAGTCTTATCCAAATAATTCTCCAGCCACGTCTTCAATTTTTGCTACAAGGCGAATCTTGATGCCGGTGTCTTTCAAAGCAATTTTGTTGTACTTGGAAACAAAAATGGTTGAAAAGCCTAATTTTTCAGCTTCTTGAATGCGTTGATCCACACGGTTTACAGGTCGAATCTCGCCAGAAAGTCCTACTTCGCCTGCAAAGCAAAAATCTTTATTGACAGGAATATCTTCATTGGAAGATAAAATAGCGGCAACAACGGCCAAATCAATAGCGGGATCGTCTACAGAAATTCCACCGGTAATATTGAGAAAAACGTCTTTGGCTCCCAATCTAAAACCAGCGCGTTTTTCTAAAACAGCCAATATCATATTCAGCCTTTTAGCATTGTATCCCGTCGTGCTGCGCTGCGGAGTTCCATACACAGCGGTGCTTACTAAGGCTTGTATTTCTAGCATTAAAGGACGCATGCCTTCTAAAGTGGTAGCAATAGCGGTTCCAGATAATTCTTCGTCTTTGTGCGAAATCAAAATCTCAGATGGATTCGATACCTCGCGCAAGCCGCTCCCTAACATCTCATAAATCCCAATTTCGGCAGTAGAACCAAAACGATTTTTCAGTGAACGCAAGATGCGGTACACATGATTTCGGTCGCCTTCAAATTGCAAAACGGTATCGACCATATGTTCCAAAATTTTCGGACCTGCAATGGTACCGTCTTTCGTAATATGACCAATTAAAATAACAGGAATATTGGTTTCTTTGGCAAACTTAATCAACTCAGCAGTTGTTTCTCTAATTTGAGAAATACTACCTGGCGTCGATTCAATATAATCGGTATGGAGTGTTTGAATCGAATCAATAATTACTATTTCAGGTTGGATCGTTTCAATTTGCTTGAAGATATTTTGAGTTTTGGTTTCGGTCAAAATATAGCAATTATCTCCATTTGGCGTAATACGTTCGGCACGCATTTTAATTTGTTTTTGACTTTCTTCACCAGAGACATACAGCGTTTTATAAGGTAAACTTAAGGATATTTGAAGCAAAAGCGTACTTTTTCCAATGCCCGGTTCACCTCCTAATAGGATTAAAGAGCCTGGAACAATTCCGCCCCCCAACACGCGATTAAGTTCATTGTCTGTAGTGTCTAAACGTATTTCTTGAGTAGAATCGATTTCATTTATTCGCAAAGGTTTTGGCGCTTTTCCAGCTGCTGTCGGTTCGCTTTTCCATGCTACTTTTTCTTGTTTCTGAACAATTTCTTCAGCAATAGTGTTCCATTCTTTGCAGGCATTACATTGTCCTTGCCATTTGGCGTATTGCGTTCCGCAGTTTTGACAGAAAAAAGTGGTTTTAACTTTCGACATAATTCTTGGAATAAATTGAATTCAAATTTACAGTAAAGTATGTTCTAAAAAAATTATTGGAAATAGATTGTTGATAAAACAAAAAACCACTCCTTTTGAGAGTGGTTTGGAAATGTATATGATCCTTAATTAAGTTAAGGAATTGTCGTTTTCATTTGGAAAAATGATCCATGGTTGAAAGGTTTTAGCCTCCTCAAACTCAAGTGTGGCATACGAAATGATGATAATAATATCGTCTTTTTGAACTTTTCGTGCAGCAGGTCCATTTAGAGTAATTGTCCCTGAATTTCGTTCTCCTTTAATAGCATAGGTTTCAAAACGCTCGCCATTATTTACGTTTACGATAGCTACTTTTTCACCTTCAATAATGTTAGAGGCTTCGAGTAAGGCTTCGTCAATAGTAATGCTGCCGATGTAATTTAAATCGGCTCCGGTTACTTTAACGCGGTGTATTTTTGATTTTACTACTTGAATTTGCATGGTGCAAAAGTAAATTAATTTAGTGAAATGGTATCAATCAATCGAATATTGTTAACAAAAACGGCAATAAATGCTCTATAATTTTTGTTTTCTTCTTTAGTAATAGAGGATAATAGCGTTTCTTCATCAGCAATTACAAAGTATTCCAAATCAAAAAGCGGATGATTTTCAAATGTTTGTTGAACCAATTGAATCGCACTTTCTATGGTTTCATTTTGAAAGAGTACTTTGGCTTGAAGCAACGTTTGATAAATTACACTGGCTTGATTTCGTTCTTCTAACGTCAAACGCTCGTTTCTTGAACTCATTGCAAGTTGATTAGCCTCTCTATAAATAGGACAGCCAATTATAGTAACGGGTAAGCTGTATTTGGCAACTAATTTTTTGACAATTTGTAATTGTTGAAAATCTTTTTCTCCAAAATACGCATTGGTTGGGGTTACAATTTCGAATAAACGCTTCACAATTGTTCCCACTCCATCAAAATGACCGGGTCTAAATTTGCCTTCCATTTGGTTTTCTAACCCGTCAAAATCAAAAGATTGCGAAATGGGCTTGCCATCATAAATATCGTCGACAGAGGGAGCATATACAATCATTTCTGGATTCAAAGCGGTAATTTTTCTTACGTCTTCTTCTAAAGTCCGTGGATATTTAGCTAAATCTTCTGGATTATTAAATTGGGTTGGATTGACAAAAATACTGACTACAGTATACCCATTTTCTCGGATGGAACGTTCCATTAATGCCAAGTGACCGTCATGTAATGCACCCATTGTTGGCACAAACCCAATAGTCGAATCTATAAATTGAGAAGAATTTAAATGCGCTATTAATGGAGCTTTTCCGTAGAAAATGTGCATGTTAGATGTTTTAAATGGAGGGCAAATTTAACATATTTGTGATTAAGTGCATAAATTTTTGTAAATTTGCTCGGTTTTTATTGCCATAAAATAGTTATACAATATTATGAAAGACAAGAGGATATTATATGTATCATCTGAAGTTGTTCCTTATCTTGATGAGAATGAGGTTTCTTTGATGTCCTACGATGTACCGAAAATGATTAATGATCAAGGCGGACAAATTAGAATTTTTATGCCAAGATATGGCAATATCAATGAAAGAAGACATCAATTACATGAGGTAATTCGACTTTCAGGAATGAATTTGGTAGTAAATGATTTGGATATGCCTTTGATTATTAAGGTGGCATCCATTCCAAAAGAAAGAATCCAAGTCTATTTTATTGATAATGACGAGTATTTTAAGCGCAAAGCAACATTCACTGATGAAGCAGGTACAATGTATCCTGATAACGATGAACGTGCTATCTTTTTCGCAAAAGGTGTTGTAGAAACGGTTAAAAAATTAAACTGGGTTCCAGATATTATTCATGTTCACGGATGGATGGCAGCAATGTTACCTATTTATATGAAGCATTTTTATAAAAACGAAGCTTTGTTTTCTGACACTAAAATCGTTACATCGGTATACAGTCAGTCTTTCGAAGGTACTTTAGATGCTGAAATGATTAATAAAGTTAAATTTGATAATGTGCCTTTGGAGTCAATTCTAGACTTAGAAGTTCCTGACTATGAAAACATTATTAAAGCAACAGTTAAACATTCAGATGCTGTAATTATTGCTTCTGAAAATCTATCGCCAAGTTTAACAAAATTTATAGAATCTTCAGGAAAACCTTTTTTACCTTTCCAATCGAAAGAAGTATTTGCTGAGGCATATACTAACTTCTATAAAAACGAGGTTCTTTAGAAATTAAACTTTATTTAAAACATGCATACCACTTCTTTTTTTAAAAGAATACTTTTTGTTGTTAGTGTTCTATTTTTATATTCTTGCGACAAAGAATACAATGCGATTGGCGCCGATTTATTAGGAGAAAATCATTTTGATTTTTTACAATACTCATCAGATGTAGTAGCACACAATCAAAAAATAGGACCTGTTGACGCAACTAATCTTCCAATAAATGCTTTAGGAATCTATAATGATCCTGCGTTTGGAAAAACTACTGCTCATTTTGCTACACAATTGAACTTAGCTGCTTTAGCACCAACAATTGGAACTAATGCTGTTGTTGATAGTGTGTATTTATCAGTTCCGTATTTTAGTACCTTAAAAACAACTAATACAGACGGAAGTCATGTATATGAATTGGACTCTATTTATGGCGGTCAAGCGCCAGTAAAATTAAGTGTATTTGAGTCTAACTATTTTATGAGAGATCTTGATCCTTCTACTAGTTTTACAGAAAGTCAGTCCTTTTACACAGATCAAACAGCACTATTTGAAAATGCTAAAATAGGTTCTCGATTAAATAATGCAACTAGCGTTGCTCAAAATGATGCTTTCTTCTTTGATTCTAAAGAGATTGTTCAAAAAACAATTGCCTCAGACGGTAAAGCGACTCTTGCTCGTTCTGTTCCAGCAATGCGTTTAAAGTTAAATAATAGTTTTTTTGCTGCCAAAATATTGAATGCTCCCGCTGCTAAATTAGCAACAAATGATGCGTTTAAGGAGTATTTTAGAGGGTTGTATTTTAAAATAGAAACTGTTTCTGGCAGTGCAGGAAGTATGGCAATGATGAACTTCAAAGCAGGTAAAATTACAATTAGCTATACAGAAGATTTAGTTACTAACGGAGTTACTACTAGAGTTCCTAAAACATTGGATCTTAATTTAAATGGAAATTCGGTGAGTTTACTTGATCAGACGAATACTAATTCGGCTTATTCAAATGCAGTGAACAACCCTAACACTTCATTGGGAGATGCTAGTTTATATCTCAAGGGTGGAGAAGGCGCAATGACGGTAATTGATTTGTTCAAAACACCAGGCGAATTAAATTTAATTCGTACCAAAGGTTGGTTAATTAATGAAGCCAATTTAGTTTTTCATATTGATGCTGAAAAAATGGCATCAAGTAATGAACCCAATCGCGTTTATTTATATGACTTAACGAATAACCGTCCCGTTGTAGATTACTTTTTAGACGTTACAAATGCAACAGATGTTAAGAAATCAAAATATGTTTTCAGTGGACTTATTAATAAAGAGGCTGTAACAAACGGAAGAGGTCAAACCTATAAAATTAGAATTACGAATCAAATTCGTAATCTAGTGAAATATGCCGATTCAACAAATGTGAAATTAGGTTTAGTAGTTACAGAAAACATTGGTGAGACTGGTTTTTCTAAATTAAAAACGCCTAATAGTTTTACCAAAAAATTACCCAAAGCTACAGTTATGAATCCTCTTGGTACAGTATTGTATGGTAGTCATCCTTCTGTACCAGTAGATAAAAGAGTGAAACTTCAAATTTATTATACAAAACCTAATTAGACTAAATATATGTGTGGAATAGTTGGATACATTGGTTATAGAGAAGCTTATCCTATAGTAATTAAAGGATTAAAAAGATTAGAATACCGCGGTTATGATAGTGCAGGTGTCATGTTATATGATGGTGAAAACTTGAAATTATCCAAGACCAAAGGAAAAGTTTCCGATCTTGAAGCAAAAGCAGCTACTGAAATCACTACCAATGGCACTATTGGAATGGGTCATACACGATGGGCAACACATGGTGTGCCAAATGATGTAAACTCTCATCCGCATCTTTCTAATTCAGGGGACTTAGCTATTATTCATAACGGAATTATAGAAAATTATGCGCCATTAAAAGAAGAGTTGATCAAAAGAGGATACGTTTTCCATTCAGATACAGATTCAGAAGTATTGGTTAATTTGATCGAAGAAATTCAACTAAAAGAAAATTTAAAATTAGGAAAAGCAGTTCAGGTAGCCTTAAACCAAGTAGTTGGGGCCTATGCTATTGCTGTTTTTGACAAAAAAACCCCAAATGAAATTGTTGCCGCACGTTTAGGAAGTCCTTTGGCAATTGGTGTGGGCGAAGGAGAATATTTTATTGCTTCGGATGCATCGCCTTTTATTGAGTATACTTCCAATGCGGTTTATTTAGAAGATGGAGAAATGGCGAACATCAGGTTGCACAAACCGATGAAAGTTCGTAAAATCAAAGATGACTCTATCGTGGATCCTTATATTCAAGAACTTCAAATGAATTTGGAGCAAATAGAAAAAGGAGGGTACGACCATTTCATGTTGAAAGAAATTTACGAACAACCGAATGTAATTAAAGATACGTACAGAGGAAGGCTTCACGCCAATGAAGGATTAATTCAAATGGCTGGTGTTGAAGATAATTTGGAAAAATTTCTGAATGCGGATCGAATTATCATTATAGCTTGTGGAACGTCGTGGCACGCAGGTTTAGTAGCTGAATATGTTTTTGAAGAATTTACAAGAATTCCAGTTGAGGTAGAATACGCTTCTGAATTTAGATATAGAAACCCGATTATCGGTAAAAAAGACGTTGTAATTGCAATCTCTCAATCAGGAGAAACAGCCGATACAATGGCTGCAATAAAATTAGCCAAAGAAAATGGCGCCTTCGTATTTGGCGTATGTAATGTTGTTGGTTCGTCTATATCTAGAGAATCACATGCGGGAGCTTATACTCATGCAGGACCAGAAATTGGTGTAGCTTCAACAAAAGCATTCACAACACAAATTACAGTTTTGACAATGATTGCGTTGCGTTTGGCTAAAGCCAAAGGGACTTTATCTAAATCAGATTTCCATCACTACTTACAAGAATTAGAAATAATTCCTGAGAAAGTGAAAGAAGCGTTACAAACGAATGATAGAACAAAAGAAATTGCGGAAACATTCAAAGACGCACATAATTGTTTGTATTTAGGAAGAGGGTATAATTTCCCGGTTGCTTTAGAAGGAGCATTGAAGTTAAAAGAGATTTCGTACATTCATGCTGAAGGTTATCCTGCAGCCGAAATGAAGCACGGCCCAATCGCTTTGATTGACGAGCAAATGCCTGTAGTAGTTATTGCGCCTAAACAAGGTCATTACGATAAAATTGTAAGTAATATCCAAGAGATTAAATCAAGAAGTGGACGAATAATTGCTGTGGTAACAAAAGGAGATACACAAGTACGTGAACTAGCAGACTATGTAATCGAAATTCCTGAAACATCAGATGCTTTATCGCCATTAATCACAACAATCCCATTACAATTATTATCCTATCATATAGCGGTAATGAGAGGTTGTAATGTGGACCAACCGAGAAATTTGGCTAAATCAGTTACGGTGGAATAATTAATTCAAATGGAATAGATATAAAAAAGCAAGTTTTTACTTGCTTTTTTTGTTTGGTGTAATTTTGATTTATATAATCTAATTAGCTTCATCTCATTTAAAAACAACATCGATAGCAAATACAGATTAGTCAAAATGAGTAACATTAGTTGACAAATGTGAAATTTTTACAGCGCAATTTTAGTAATAGTCAAAAATATTTGTATTTTAGTCGCATAAACCAACAAAATTTTAACCAATGAGAGTATACTTACTTTTTTTGACCTTGTTTTTTTGTAGCATTTCATTTGCTCAAAATTCAATTTCAGGTACTGTTTCAGACAGTAAAAAACAACCTATCCCAGGAGCCAACATTAAAGTTGTTGGAACCAATTCAGGGGCAATTAGTGATTTTGACGGAAAATTTGTTTTAAACACGTCTCAAAAATTACCATTTCAAATTGAAATTTCTGCCTTAGGTTTCGGATCTAAAAAAATTAGTGTTACAACCGCTAATCAAAAAGTGAGTGTAACGCTTCAAGATGAAGAAACAAAATTAAATGAAATTGTTGTTTCTGCATCTAGAACTCCAGAGCGTGTTTTAGAATCTCCTGTAACCATTGAAAGAATGGGTATTGCTGATATCAAGAAAACAGCTTCGGCCACTTTTTACGAGGGATTAGAAAACTTGAAAGAGGTTCAAATGAACACAAGTAGTATGTCTTTCAAATCAATAAACACAAGAGGTTTTGCTACTGTAGCAAACGTTCGTTTCATGCAATTAGTGGATGGAATGGATAACTCTTCTCCATTATTGAACTTTGTGATTGGAAACATGATCGGTGTTTCTGAAATTGATGTTCAGAGTGTGGAATTGCTTCCAGGAGCTTCATCTGCTTTGTATGGTGCCAATGCGTTTAATGGAATTTTGTTCATGAATAGTAAAAGTCCATTTACAAGTCAAGGAATTAGAGCGTATGCTAAATATGGTCAAACTAGTCAACAAGCGGCTGGGGTTAATGATTATTTAGATTATGGTGTTAGAATGGCTAAAGCTTTTAGTCCTTATTTTGCAGCTAAAGCCAACTTCACTTACATGAAAGCGACCGATTGGTATGCAACTAATTATGATGATAAAACAACTTTTGGACGCGATAGAGGTCATATTAATTATGATGGTATTAACGTTTATGGAGATGAAGTGTCTACTAATATTAAAGGAGTAGGTAATGCATTGGCTTCAATGGGAAGAATCCCTGCAGGAGCTGTAAATTTATTGCCAAACACCAATGTAAGTAGAACGGGATACAATGAGATTGATTTGACAGATAATAAAGCGTCCAATACAAAAATTGATTTCTCTTTCCATTTACGCCCATTTGGAGATGAGAAATTAGAAGTAATTTGGCAAAGTAAATTTGGTTTTGGTAACGCTGTGTATCAAGGAGCCAATAGATATTATTTGAATAACTTTTTTATGCAACAACATAAATTGGAGTTCAAAGGGAAAAACTTTTTTGTTAGAGGATATACTACTACTGAAGATGGTGGTAAATCATACGATATGTTGTTCACAGGGATTAATGTGAACCGTCAATGGAAAGCCGATAGCCAATGGTTTGGAGAATATGCAGGAGCATATATTTCTTCAACTTTAGGAGGTATGACTCCTGAAAACGCGCACAAAGTGGCTAGATCAGTTGCAGATACAGGAAGATTGTTACCGGGTTCAGCTGGATTTAAAACAGCCTTTGATAAAGTTACCAATGAAGCCAGTGTACTTTCTGGATCTAAATTAGTGGATAATTCAAGAATTTACCACTCTGATGCTAATTACAACTTTAAAGACGTGATCAAATTTGCTGAGATTCAAGTTGGAGGATCGTTTAGAGCGTATCAATTGAATTCTTCAGGTAGAATTTATACTGATGCTGATGGACCAATCAATTACAATGAATATGGTGCATATACTCAATTAACAAAAAAATTAGTGGATGACAGATTGAAATTTACGGGATCTATTCGTTATGATAAATCTAAAAATTTCGAAGGAAATTATTCACCAAGAGTATCCTTAGTGTATTCTGCTGGAGAAAGTAGAAAACACAATTTCAGAGCGTCAT
Source organism: Flavobacterium ammoniigenes (assembly GCF_020886055.1). Taxonomy (NCBI): domain Bacteria; kingdom Pseudomonadati; phylum Bacteroidota; class Flavobacteriia; order Flavobacteriales; family Flavobacteriaceae; genus Flavobacterium; species Flavobacterium ammoniigenes. The sequence continues at coordinate 762,276 of NZ_AP025184.1, forward strand.
TCCAAACAGGTTTTAGAAATCCATCTACTCAAGATCAGTATATTGGATTTAATGTTGGAAGTGCAATTTTGTTAGGATCAGCTCCTGATAACTTGACACGATATAAAGAAACTTTACCAGTTTCAACGACAACAGGTCAGTTTTTTGCTGGTGGAACATCGGTTAATATTACGGGGTTGAATGCCTACAATAATTCTTATACTGCAGCTTCAGTTGCAGCGCTTACAGCAACAGGAAATCCTGCATTATTGAAAAAAACCAATTTAGCTTTTGTAAAACCTGAAGAAGTAAAAGCAATCGAATTAGGATACCGTTCTTTTATTAAAGATATGTCTGTAGATATTAATGGTTACTATAATGTATATAATAACTTTATTGGAAACTTAAATGTAGTGGCGCCATTATATGGTAAAGCACAAGATGCTCCAAATCCAGCTGGGGGAGCAACTGATTTAGGTACACAATCACTTCACGCTTTAACAAACGGTAATTATAGAGCATTCCAATTATATACTAATACAAAAGTAGAAATCAAGTCACTTGGTTTTGGTTTAGGATTAGCTAAAAAAGTGTACAAAGACTTTGAATTAGGTGTGAATTATAATTATGCTGAATTTAATTTTGATCAATCTCAAGACGCAAGTTTTGAAGCAGGATTTAACACTCCTAAACACAGAGTTAAAGCTTCATTTGGTAATGAAAAATTATTTGAAAATTTTGGATTTAATGTAAGCGGAAGATGGAATAGTGAGTACTTATGGCAATCTACAATGGCAGATGGCATGATTGCTTCAGCTACAGTTATTGACGCTCAGGTAAACTATGTTTTCCCAAAATTAAAATCAACTCTAAAAATTGGAGCAGCTAATATTGGAGGTAAAGAATACATTCAGGTATTAGGAGCAGGATCAATTGGTCAACAATATTTCGCTTCATGGACTATTAATCCATAATTTGACTATTAATTAAAAAAATACAATTATGATAAAAAATTTCAAATGGCTATTATTGGTTTCATTGACCTTTGTAGCATGTACTAATAATGACGATATACTTGTACTGGAGGAACCTGTTTCGGCAGGGTCGGCTAATTTTACAAAATATGTTGCTCTTGGGGATTCATTTGCCGCAGGATATAGTGATGGGGCTTTGTTTGTTGAAGGTCAAAAAGGCGCCTATCCCAATATATTGGCTCAGCAATTTGCTGCTGCTGGAGGGGGTGCGTTTAGTACGCCATTAATGGCAGATAATATAGGCGGACTTTTATTAGGAGGGAATGTTATAGCAGGACAACGTTTGTATTTCAACGGATCGGCTCCAGTTGCTGTTTCAGGTGCGCCATCAACAAATGTAGCAACGAAGTTAACAGGGCCGTTTAATAATTTAGGTGTGCCGGGTGCTAAAAGTTACCATTTAGTTGCGGCTGGTTATGGAAATGTTGCTGGTGTAGCTGCAGGATTGGCTAATCCATATTATGCTCGTTTTGCAACTTCTGCTACATCAACTGTCTTAGCTGATGCTGTAGCCCAAACACCTACTTTCTTTTCTTTATGGATTGGAGGTAATGATGTATTAGGATATGCTACCTCTGGAGGAATTGGTGTCAATCGAACAGGAAATGTAGATCCTTCATCATATGGTTCAAATGATATTACTGACCCAGGAGTTTTTGCATATGCTTATAATGCATTAATTACCAATTTAACAGCTAATAGCGCTAAAGGAGTTGTGGCTAATTTACCATATGTGAGTACATTGCCTTATTTTACGACAGTGCCTTTTAATCCATTATCTACATCAGTACTTGGTGGCGGTAACGTAGCAGTTGGTCAAGCAACAATTACACAATTGAATACCTTATTATACGGTCCTTTAAAATCTGCATTAACCTATTTTGGAGCAGGTGATAGAATCAATTTGCTTTCTACTACAGTAGCCAATCCTGTTCTTATTAAAGACGAATCATTGCCTAACTTATCAGCACAATTAACAGCTGCTTTTACTCCAACATTAGGGGCTCAAACGGCGGCTTTTTATGGAGCTGTTTTTGGTCAAGCGCGTCAAGCAACTGCTACAGACTTAGTGTTGTTGCCAACGCAATCTGCAATTGGTGCTGCTCCAACTGCCACTAACTCTGGATTAGGTATCGCGCCACCATCTCCATTAGATAAATTTGGAATCACATTTCCGTTGCAAGATACGCATGTGTTAATTCCGTCTGAGATAGCTGAAATTAAAGTTGCTACAGATGCTTATAATGTAAGTATTAAAGCTATAGCAGATGCTAAAGGCTTAGCTTTTGTGGATGCAAAAGCAATCATGGATAAATTATCAACTACAGGAATTGTAGGAAATAATTTTACAATGACCTCTTCTTATGTTTTTGGAGGTTCTTTCTCTTTAGACGGAGTTCACCCAAGCCCAAGAGGATATGCGCTTATTGCTAATGCATTTATAGATGCAATTAACTCAAAATATTCTTCTACTTTAAAGAAAGTAGACCTTGGAAAATACAGAATTTTATTCCCAGCTAGTTTGTAATCAAATTGCTTACATAATTCAAAATAAAAAACCACTACACTTAAGTAGTGGTTTTTTTATTTACAGGAAAAATACCCTGATTTTTTTAAAAAAAATTATTGATTTTATATTTTAAAAATTATCTTTGCACTCTGTAAAAAGTATTTAATCGAGGACTTTCGGTTAAGTCCATTTCATAAACCTAAATAGCTATTTAATAAATACATAAGTAATGTCTAAAGTAATAGGAAAAGTTGCCCAAATCATTGGTCCAGTAGTTGACGTTGTTTTCAACGGTAAAGATGTTGAACTTCCAAAAATTTATGATTCGTTAGAAATCACAAGAAAAGATGGAACCATCTTGGTTCTTGAAGTACAATCACACATTGGTGAAAATACCGTTCGTACCATTTCGATGGACTCAACAGATGGTTTGAGTAGAGGTTATGAAGTTGTAGGAACAGGTAATCCAATCCAAATGCCAATTGGTCCAGACGTTTACGGACGTTTGTTCAACGTAATTGGAGATGCTATTGACGGTTTAGGAAACTTACCAAAAACAGGAGAAAATGGATTGTCAATCCATAGAGCTGCTCCAAAATTCGAAGATTTATCAACTTCATCTGAAGTTTTATTTACAGGTATTAAAGTAATCGATTTGATTGAGCCTTATGCAAAAGGAGGAAAAATTGGATTGTTTGGTGGTGCTGGAGTAGGTAAAACAGTATTGATTCAAGAGTTGATTAACAATATTGCAAAAGGTCACGGTGGACTTTCAGTATTCGCAGGAGTAGGAGAAAGAACACGTGAAGGAAATGACTTACTTCGTGAGATGTTAGAGTCAGGAATTATTAAATACGGAGACGATTTCATGCACTCTATGGAAAATGGAGGATGGGATTTGTCTAAAGTAGATATGCCAGGAATGAGAGAGTCAAAAGCTACTTTCGTTTTTGGACAAATGAATGAACCACCAGGAGCTCGTGCTCGTGTAGCACTTTCTGGATTATCTATCGCTGAGTATTTCCGTGATGGAGCTGGATCAGATCAAGGGAAAGACGTATTGTTCTTCGTGGATAACATCTTCCGTTTTACACAAGCAGGTTCTGAGGTATCGGCACTTTTAGGTCGTATGCCATCTGCAGTAGGATATCAACCAACATTAGCCACTGAAATGGGAGCTATGCAAGAGCGTATTACTTCTACAAACAAAGGATCAATTACTTCTGTACAAGCGGTTTACGTACCAGCGGATGACTTAACTGACCCGGCGCCAGCAACAACATTTGCTCACTTAGATGCAACAACGGTATTGTCTCGTAAAATTGCTGAGTTAGGTATTTATCCTGCGGTAGATCCATTGGATTCTACTTCAAGAATCTTAACGCCACAAATCTTAGGAGATGAGCACTACGATTGCGCACAAAGAGTAAAAGAGATTCTACAGAAATACAAACAATTACAAGATATCATCGCGATCCTTGGTATGGAAGAGTTATCTGAAGAAGATAAATTATCTGTATCTAGAGCACGTCGTGTACAACGTTTCTTATCTCAACCATTCCACGTTGCGGAGCAATTTACAGGAATTCCAGGGGTATTAGTTGACATTAAAGATACTATCAAAGGATTTAACATGATTATTGATGGTGAATTAGATCACTTGCCAGAAGCTGCTTTCAACCTTAAAGGGACTATTGAACAAGCAATTGAGGCTGGAGAAAAAATGTTGGCAGAAGCGTAATCAATTAGCACTTTGTAATTAGGATTATTAAGGTAATACTAATCACTTAGAACTAGTTACTAATCACTAAAAAAATGATTTTAGAAATAGTATCACCAGAGGCAAAGTTATTTTCAGGAGAGATTACTTCATTATACCTCCCAGGAGTTGATGGAGATTTTCAAATCTTGAACAATCACGCGCCAATTGTTTCTTTGCTTAAGAAAGGGACTGTAAAAATTGCAGCGCCAAGTTTTACGCTTTCTAAAGAAGCATCAGCTAAATTAACGAAAGTAAATGACCAATTGTACACTTTAGCAGTGGAGTCAGGAACAATCGAAATGAAAGACAATAAAGTAATTCTATTAGCGGACTAATACGAATTAAGATGTATAAAAAAAGCCTAACATTTGTTAGGCTTTTTTGTTTTATACCATTACTGTTGAGAGCAATAATTACTATTGTGTTTTCCTGCTATAACCAAAGCGCCAGCAACCAAAACCAGATTTTTGATAATGTATTGACCTACTAGAGTTGGACGGTACGGAAATGCATCAAAACAAGCCTCTGTTAAAATAAATAATGGGAAAATAGTAGCAATCATATGCAACAACAATAATACTATGGTTAGCGGCACTAATCGTTTGATCAATAGTCCTAATCCAATTAGTACTTCGCACAGTCCAAGTACTGGAATGAAAATTTCCGGCTTGAACCAAAAAACAGTTTCCTCTACTAGATCACCTGCAGGGCTTATACCGATTATTTTTAATGCGCCAAACCAAATGTAAACAATGGCTAAAGCGATTCGCATTATGATAATGCTATGTCGTTCAATTTTTTCACTAAAGGAACTATAGAAGGAGTTGAAATGTTGTGTCATGAGAAACAGATTTAAAAATTAAAAAATCTCAAGCAAATAGTTTCTATTTGCTTGAGATTCGTTGAAAATAAAACAAACCACTTATTTAATTTTCAACTTATAGGTAATTTATTCTGCACCGTCAATACGAGCTCTTGCAACAGCAAATCCACCTACGGTTTCTCCAAGCAATAATCCTTGCTCACAATCACTACGATAGTGAATGGCTCCAAACAAACGAGAGTTAGAGGCATCTTTGGCCAAGGCTTTAAATTCAGTTGCTTTAGCAGGAATGATATGAGATAATACTGTCGCCGCCGCTCCACTAAAAGTAGAGTGACCCGATACATAAGCAGGGAAATTAGGAATACCTGTCAAGGTTTTGATGGAGGTATCCATTTGTGTTGGTCTTGGATTAAAATAATAGTATTTGGTATTCCAACAACTAATAGCGGCATCCATCAAAGTAAGATTCAATAGCGCCATATTTCTTGCCCAACGCACTTCACTATAATTTTGTGGTACAAAGGCATCTGCTGCAATAGCATTCCAATGTCCTGGCGGTGTATAGGTTCCTACTCCATCAGCCCAAAAGGTTACAATTTCCATTTCTTTTCGAGTGGCATTTTGGCTAAACTTTTTTACCTCGGCTAACTCGTTAGCAAATTGAACTGATTTTGTTGATGGTGGTGGAACAGGACGGCTTGCTAATATATCTGAAGGCGACATTAAGAACGAACGAACATTTCCAAACAAAGGTAACATTGGCGGTCTAGCTGGTAAGTCCAAAGACAACCATGGTGTTTCTCCTGTAGCGCTTGTTTGGGTTTGTAATTGGGTCCAAAGGGTTTGATTCCCAACGGCAGCTCCCATTCCGTCACCAGCGGCTCTTGTGATGTATTTAGCGGCAATTTTTCTACCTAAAATAATTCCAGTATCAATGTCACTACGCACGTTAGCTCCACTAATAATTCGGTATAATTTTTCCTCCTCGGCTTTGCCATTGATATAAGCAATTTCTGTTGGGAACAATAATTTCAATAACTCCACAGTAACTCCTGCTAATACGCCATCTTCAGAAGGGTAAGAAGGCAAGCTGCTCTTTGGAATTAACACATTCAAAGTATTGTCTGCTACATACGGAGCTACTCTATTGTATAATTTTTTATAATGCCAAGTGGCTACTAAAGCATCATATTGCGCTGCACTCACATAGGCATAGGCACGTGCCGCATATGGGGGATTTGAAAAAGGGAATGGAGTACTTGCAAAAGGATTGGCTGAAGATGGGGTTGGGTAGGTACCATCAGCATTTTGGTAAGGAGGTAAATTGTGCTTAGCCACTAAGGTGCGCATGATTTCGTTCCAACGCAATACACTTCCTGCGCTCCAGTATTTTATAATTGCTTTTTGTTCGGCAGTAATATTGGCTTGATAGCTTTTAATTTCGTTTATTTCTCTAGTAAATGCCGCATTAGAAGTCGCTACGGGAGCCTCCAAACTAAATTCATCTGGAGCGCTCAGTAAAATTGGTCGCCATGTTCCCGCTAGATCATCATTTTTAGTAGGAATTAGCATTGGATAATTTTCAGAACGATCATAAATTTCACTGCTACAAGAAAAAAGTGAGGCTAATGAAACAAGGGCAAAAAGAGTGATAACTATATTTTTCATGTTATTTTTTGTTGAAGTTGATAATATAAAAGAATCCCGCATACACTGCATTGGTTTGTCCTATATTGCGTCCGTCCAATACACGATTGAATCCGCTCACAAGAGAAAGCTCTGGTTTTTTTGGAAAAGTATATTTGGTGTGCACACCCACTTTAACAGCATTCATTGCATTGCTTGGGAAGGGCATATTGTTTTTGGTAATATCAAATCCAACTTGAGTTACTTGATTGTCAACAAATGCTTCGGCAATCAAACGACTAGAACGGTAACCCATTCTGAAATTGACATTGATAACATCGGGCATAGCAACTTCGTTAGAGTGAATCATTTCAGTGGTAAAGTAAGCGTTTCGGTCTATTGTAATTTTAGCTCTTTTCATGTACGCACCCGAAAGCGTAGTGAAAAAGTTGCCTCTTTGATAGTCTCCCATCAAACGAAAAGTTCCTGTTTTACTTTGTAATCCAATACTTAATGGTAAAAAGTCAGCGACATAGTTGGTTGTCGGAACCGAAATACCTGCAATCGTATATAACGAATAGGTCGCTCCACCAATCGTTTTTTCAATGGGCATATATTTTATAGTGGCAGAGAAATCTTGCAATCCGTTTTGGCCCTTCAATGTTCCCGCAGAAGCTTTGGTAGCAATATAAGGCAAACTCACAATTACGTTCAATTTGTCAGAAACACCATAGTTAGCATTGATACTGATATTGTTGTTTGAAACGGTTCCTAAATTTTGATTGTTTCTTTTAAAGGTGCCTTCCCAATAGTTATCCCAAGAACTGTATTGATAAACGGCACCCGTACAAAGTTGTTTTTTGCTCATCATAATACCGTCAATTTCGGTTTGAGCATTGGCTAATAATGTGCCTAAAAGAAGACAGCAGAAGTAAATTTGTTTCATTTGTTAGTATAGTTTAATTGTAGAATTTATTAGTTATAAATGGGTAACACTCATTTTCATATTCTTGTACATGGTAAAACGATAGGTATAACCAAGATTGATTGAGTAGTCTGCAAAAGCAGCATCACCTTGTACATGAACGTAGTTTGCCGGATTAGCAATTCGAGCATTTTGGATTTTTTGATCTGCAATATCTGCAGCACTTTGAATTCTGTTTCTTACAATATTGTATGGAACAAATAATGTAATGCCGTGTTTTCCTTTTCGGTAAGAAATTCCAGATTCAACAGCAATAACATAGCCCGGTCTTCTATAGGCTACTTGACCTCCAATGGCATCATATGCGGGAATACCTTCAATTCGTCCCGCTAAAGAAACACTAAGATTATTTTTTTTGTCTACTGTAGTCATCACTCCTGCTCTACCAAAATATTGATCTGGACTTGCATAAAGATTGTAACCATCCAAACCTAGTTTAGCAGCCGATTTAAAGGTTCCGTTCGATTCTCTAGGGTTAAATAAATAGTAACCATTGGCAAATCCATACCATTTTCCAATTAATTTTCGGAATCCTTGAAATTCCAAAGAAACTCCAATACCACCGTCTCCTGGTTGAATAGCTTGATCCATTACAACATTTTGAATGGTTCCATTGGCTTGTGGCGCATCGTCTGTTTCGTCATGACTTCCTGTATTTAATTTAACTCCAAGTCCCACCATGATATTTCCTTTTTCGGCTTTTTTTGGATCAAAAATCCAATAATTAGCGCTCAATCTGACATCTGCAAGACCTTGTGCATACACACTATATCTAAATATTTTAGCGGTTGGGCTAGTTTGTTTTAATACTTGTGATCTTTCATTATTTACATAAGGTATAGTGGCATTCAATTGTAAGCGATCAGAAGCACCATACGAAATTGAAAAGTCAGCAGCATGAGAATAGATATTTACAGCATTTCCTAGTTCTTTACCATTGGCATCAAATCCACCTCCCGTTGTCTGACGTTGCGGTTGTTCTTCGGTTCCAACAAAATGTCTCCAAGAATGAAAATAACGATAGTTAGCACCAACTTGAAATTCTCCTTTTTGTAAATTATAGGAATTGGTAGAACATAGGCTAAGTCCACCCATTTGTCGAACGGCAACACAGCCTTGAGCAGTAGTTTCTTGTGTAAAAATAACAGTTAAAATTATAGTAACTAGAATAAATATGCGGTTTATGAAGGTATAGTTTTTCATTGTTTAGTGTAATAGTTTTTTTCAATTAGTTGTATTTCTTCTGGTATGAAGAAAATAAAAAAGGAATGAATCAATCCTAAATAAGATTTGATCTATTGCTTTTGTTTTTTGGACAAAACCAAAAAATAATGTAATAATTAGATATAGAAATAAAAAGGGAGAATGATCCTGTTAAATAGGACATTCGAAGTATTTCACAATAACTTACGAATCAATTTTTAATAATGATTACCAAACGATTAGTATCAAAATTATAAGGATGGCATGAGTTCAAATGACAAATGCACCATTGTTTAAAACGAAGGTTTTGGAAATAGAGGATTAAATAAAATCCGGAGGGGAATAGGGTAAAGAAATATGGCCTGGATTCGTAAATTCAGTACCATAAGTAACAAAATGCTCAGATGAAGCCACGGCTTGAGTTGGCATAGGAATGCCTACTTCAGGATTATCAATATAATCTTTGATAAACGATTTCAATAGTTTTTTTACAGGAGAATCTTTGGAAGATTCGGTATTGAATAATTGATTTTGAACAAGATCATTCAAATCTTTACTCACGGTATTTTCATCAGTGTTAGGCAAATAATACAAGCTCAACACGTTATTTTTAATTTGCTTTTTAAAGATGTGGTAGCTTTTGTTATTAATGATCACATCTTCGTTTACATCTTCAAATTCGGTATCCTCAGCAAAAGAATACAAAGAAGCATTCAAACGCAAAACTCGGAAATCAGTACGGCTTGTGTTTTCCATACGCGCTACCCATGCTTGCTGTTCTTTGTAAGCAAACATTACATAATAACCTATCATGTTATAGAACAAGGTTACTACTAAAAAAAGGGTGGCTATTCTTTTCATTGGCAACGAAAATAGAAAACAATTCCATCATCAGCTTTGGTAAATTAAGTATTTTAACATTTTTTTAACAAAAGTTTATCTTTTGGTAAAACGAAAACAATTTCGATTTTTCAAGCATTCAAAAGACCAAAAATTTGCCTTATTTTTGTGGGGTATGAAAAAATTACCAGAAACCCTTTCCAACAAATTATCTGTTCGATTGCAAAATAATGCGCTACGACAGTTGCCAAAACCAACTGACTTAGTTGATTTTGCTTCGAATGATTATTTGGGTTTTTCCAGTTCTGCTACAATTTTTGAAAATACGCATCAGTATTTAGTTGCCAATGATCAACTTCAAAATGGCGCAACAGGTTCGCGATTACTTTCGGGAAATCATTCCGTTTATCAAGCTGCCGAAGATTATATTGCTCCATTTCATCAAGCTGCTGCAGCATTGATTTTCAATTCAGGTTACGATGCTAATGTAGGATTTTTCAGCGCAGTTCCTCAAAAAGGCGATTTGATTTTGTATGACGAATTGTGTCATGCCTCCATTCGGGACGGAATCCAATTGTCCAATGCTAAGGCCTATAAATTCCAACATAATGATTTGGAAGATGTAGAACGATTACTAGTTCGACATCCAAATACCACTATTTATATTGTAACCGAATCGGTTTTTTCCATGGATGGCGACACGCCAAATTTGGAAGAATTAGTTCAATTGGCTGAAAAGCATCAGGCCTTTGTCGTAGTTGATGAGGCGCATGCTTTGGGTGTTTTAGGTGAAAAAGGCGAAGGCTTGGTACAAAGTGTACAACTTCAGGAAACTGTTTTTGCACGAATCATGACCTTTGGCAAAGGCTTAGGTTGCCATGGTGCGGCCATTTTAGGAAGCGAAGAATTAAAAAGTTATTTGGTCAATTTTGCCCGAAGTTTTATTTATACTACAGGTTTATCGCCGCATTCGGTTGCCACTATTTTAACAGCCTATAATCATTTAGAAATAGCAAGTGAGGTCCAACAAAAATTAAAAAATAATATCGCTCATTTCAATCAAGAAAAGAATCGATTGAGTTTGAAACCCTTGTTTGTTCGCAGTAAATCGGCTATTCAATCGGCGATTTTGCCAGGAAATGAAAGAGTCAAAAACATTGCTAATCAACTACAAGAAAAAGGATTTGATGTGAAAGCCATACTTTCGCCAACAGTCCCTGAAGGACAAGAGCGCTTGCGTTTTTGTTTGCACAGTTTTAATTCAGAAAAAGAAATTACCGAGGTATTACAATTGTTGAGTACTTTTGTATTTGGGCACTGATAAAGCGAAAAAATATGAAATTATTTATAACAGGTATTTCGACGGATGTGGGCAAAACAATCGCCTCGGCTATTATTGTAGAAGCACTTCAAGCCGATTATTGGAAACCCATTCAAGCGGGTGATTTGAACCATTCGGATACTCATAAAGTACAATCTTTAGTATCTAATTCACAGTCGCATTTTCATTCGAATAGTTATGCGCTCCAAACTCCGGCAAGTCCGCATTTGGCTGCAGCCATAGATGGCCTTACTATAGCAATGAATCAAATTCAAGAACCGAAAACGAATAATCATTTGGTTGTTGAAGGAGCGGGAGGGATTTTGGTTCCCTTGAATGAAACCCAATCGGTAGTAGATTTGATTCAGCCCGATTACAAAGTGATTGTCGTTTCGCGTCATTATTTAGGAAGTATCAATCATACCTTATTGACTATTGAAGCCTTGAAAAATAGACAAATACAAGTTGCAGGAATTATTTTTTCTGGAGATGAAAATACAAGTTCTGAATCTATAATTTTAAGCAGAACGGCTGTTCCGTTTTTGGGCAGAATTGCTCAAGAACCCTATTTTGACACCAATGTCATTTTAGAATATGCTGAATTGTTCAGAGAAAACCTGTTGAAAATCCAATAGAAAAATTAATTTATGAGCTTAACCGAAAAAGACAGTCAGTACCTTTGGCATCCGTATACCCAGCATAAGACCGCTTCGGCTCCTATTGCCATTACCAAAGGGAAAGGGGCATTATTGTGGGATGAAAATGGGAAAGAATATATTGATGCAATTGCCTCATGGTGGGTCAATCCGTACGGTCATTCCAACACTTTTATTGCCGATGCGATTTACAAACAACTGACGACTTTAGAACACGTCCTTTTTGGCGGATTTACACACGAACCAGCGGTTAAAGTTGCTGAAAAATTACTAGCGATTTTACCCCAAAACCAACAAAAATTATTCTTTTCAGACAACGGATCGACGGCAGTTGAAATTGCCATTAAGGTTGCGTTGCAGTATTTTTTTAATAAAGGAGAAAAGCGAACTACGATTATTGCTTTTGAAAATGCCTTTCATGGAGACACCTTTGCGGCGATGGCGGCGAGTGGTATTTCTCTATTTACCGATGCGTTTCAAGGCATGTTTATCGACGTGGTACGAATTCCGGTTCCTGTTGTTGGACAAGAACAAGCCAGTTGTGATGCTTTGGCGAAAGCCCTAAAAAATCATAAATGTGCCGGATTTATTTTTGAACCTTTGGTACAAGGCGCAGCAGGAATGGTCATGTATGAACCAGTTGCTTTGGATACTTTAATTCGAATGTGTAAAGCCAATAATGTGCTTACCATAGCTGACGAAGTCATGACAGGTTTTGGAAAAACAGGAAAAACCTTTGCTTCGGATTATTTGGTGGAGCAACCCGATATGATGTGTTTGTCCAAAGCCTTAACGGGTGGCACCATTCCGATGGCGATTACGACTTTTACGCAAGATATTTTCGATGCCTTTTATGATGATGACATTAACAAAGCTTTGTTTCATGGCCATACATTTACGGCCAATCCAACCGGTTGTGCAGCCGCATTGGCGAGTATAGAATTATTGCAAACTCCGGATATGCAAGCCAATATTGAAAGAGTCAACGCTAAGCATTTGGCTTTTGAACAACGAGTGCAATCACATCCTAATGTGGTAACAACTCGAGTCCTTGGGGTTATTTTTGCTTTAGAAATCAAGACCGAATCAGCGGCAAGTTATTATGGAAATTTGCGTAATAAACTGTATAATTTTTTCATTGAAAACGGGGTGATATTACGCCCAGTAGGCAATATTGTATACATCTTGCCACCCTATGTAATTACAGATGAACAACTAGAAAAAGTGTATCAAGTGGTGGAAAGTGCTCTTGAAATAGTGTAATTTTGCCAAAAAATAATCCTTTGCCACAAACGATCTCCATAACAGCTATTGCATCTATTTCTCCTTTGGGGAATGATTCCGAAACTATTTGGAACAACTACCAAAATCCCAATCCGTGTTTTGAAAGTAGGTTATTGGATCAAAAAGAGACTTGGGTAGGTGCTTTAGACGAGAATTCACAAGCACAAGTTGCGGCTTTAAGAGCATCGGACAGTAAATACAATTCTTTAGACCCTTCGGTTTTATATGCCATGCTGGCTTCGCGACAAGCAATAGCCAAAGCGGCTTGGTCCAAAAACGATTCTTTCGGAATTAATATAGGTTCGTCTCGTGGGGCGACCGATTTATTTGAACAGCATTTTGAAGAATATCTTACCACAGGGAAAGCCCAAACCTTGGCTTCTCCCACTACCACTTTAGGAAATATTTCCTCTTGGGTAGCACACGATTTACAGACAGAAGGGCCAGAAATTTCCCATTCAATAACTTGTTCTACTGCATTACATGCAGTCTTGAACGGTGTGGCTTGGTTGCGTTCGGGAATGGCAGATAAATTTTTGGTTGGAGGAAGTGAAGCGCCTTTGACCGACTTTACGATTGCTCAAATGCGTGCGTTAAAAATTTATTCTCGAAGCGAAGAAGATTACCCGAATCGCGCTTTGGATTTGGAAAAAAAACAAAATACGTTGATTTTGGGCGAAGGTGCTGGGGTATGTTGTTTGGAAATTGGTAAAAAAGAAAACGCTTTGGCTTTCATAGAAGGCATTGGGTATGCAACCGAAATTTTAGAACACAATATTTCTATTTCTGCAGAGGCCGATTGTTTCCAAAAGTCCATGAGAATGGCGTTAGCTAATACCGACTTATCCGAGGTAGACGTAATTGTCATGCACGCGCCAGGAACAATTAAAGGCGATTTGACCGAATACAAAGCCATTGAAAAAGTTTTTGGTTCCCAACTTCCTTTATTGACGACCAACAAATGGAAAATAGGACATACTTTTGGCGCTTCAGGGATTTTGAGTTTGGAGTTGGCAATCTTAATGCTACAACACAATCAATTTGTAGGCGTTCCTTTTGCGAAAGCACAAAATGCAAAACAACCCATTCGAAAAGTATTGGTGAATGCAGTTGGTTTTGGTGGTAATGCCGTGAGTATTTTGTTAGCTATTTAATTGGGCTTCTAAATCCTTTACTTTTTCATACACCAAATTACTTTCGTAGCCTTTTCGCAATAAGAAATCACAACATTTTTTGCGTTTTTTAAGTCCGTTAGCTTCTTTGATGGAATGCCAATTTCGTTTGGCTAAAGCATTGAAATTGGTTTCGTATTCTTCAGCTGTAATTTCTTTGAGGGCCAAATTGATGTTGTAGGTGGAGATGTTTCTGAATTTCAATTCGTTAACGATTCGCACTTTACCCCAGAATTTAATTCGGTGTTTTCCACGGGCAAAACTACAAGCAAACCGACTTTCATTCAAGTAATTTTCCTGAATTAAATGCGCCAGAATTTCGTCAATTTCATTCGAATCCATTTTCATAGCACGGAGTTTTTGTTCCACTTCGTTGTGGCATCGCTCCTGGTAGGCGCAAAAATGTTCTATTTTGTGAATCGCTTCTTTAACGGAATTGACTTCGCTCATTGGGGTGTTTTTATACACGAAAAGTAAGTAATTTTTTTGGATTGCGCTATTTTGGCTTTCCCAAAACCTATTAATTGGACTATTAAATTGTATTCTTTTTTAAATTATATTTGTACTAACTAGTTGATTGTATACATTATATCATAATTTAAAGCGCCCCCCTTTATGTTATACTTTTCTCAAATCAAACCACAAGCATGGGTTGCCTGTGCGCTACTCTTCTTTCTTTCTTTTTTTGGCTATAGCCAAAAAGTCCAGGTGGATCCTAATTTTAATACGTTTGACAAAGGCCTTTCAGGTTCTGGTTTTGACAAAGAGGTAGATAAAATTATCTCATTGCCCGATGGAGGTTATATCGCCTTTGGGAGTTTTACTCAATTCAATGGGATTCCGGTTAACGGTTTTGTTAAGCTTACCGCTAAAGGAGAGTTGGACTTGAGTTTTAACACTAATCAATCTGGACCAGATAATACGGTGAAAGATGTCGTTGTGTTACCAGACAGGAAACTTCTAGTGACCGGCAATTTTGTCAAATATAATGGAGTTACGGTGAATCGTTTGATCCGGTTGAATTTTGACGGAACCTTAGATACTTCTTTTGCATTGGGCACAGGATTTAATTTTACTGTGTATTCTATAGCAGTACAGCCGGACGGCAAAATTTTGGCAGCAGGAAGTTTTAGTAAATACAATGGACTAGCTGTAAATAAAGTCATTCGTTTGTATCCAAATGGAGATTTGGATAGTAGTTTTGCCATTGGAACGAATCCTAATGACACGCCTAATTTGTTGTTGCTACAAACCGATGGGAAAGTTTTGGTAGGTGGCGATTTTACCACCTTTGACGGAAAAGCATCCAGTAAATTAATTCGATTAAATTTGAATGGATCAGTAGATAGTAGTTTTTCCATTGGAACGGGTTTTAGTAGTCCTATTTATGCCATGGCATTACAAAAGGATGGAAAAATTGTAATTGGAGGTTCATTTTCTACTTTTAACGGGCAATCCATTAAACGAATTGTGCGACTAAATACGAATGGAAGTCAAGATAGTTCGTTTATTTCTGGGACTGGTTTTAGTAATGGAACGGTACGTTCTATAGTTATTCAAACCAATGGGAAAATGCTTGTTGGCGGATCTTTTTCAGGTAATTATAATGGTACTATTGTAAAAAGAATGATTCAAATTTTACCCAATGGGAATTACGACTCCACGTTTTCAATACTACCTAATGGACAGCTCAATAGTATTAGTTTGTTTCAAGGAGGAGCGATCATTGGAGGAGATTTTAATTTGGTTTCTGAAATCCAAAAGAATCGAATGGCTAAATTGTTGTTTTGCCAAGAAGAAACAATTTGGAATGGGACTTCTTGGAGTAATGGATTGCCCACAGCAGAAAAAGCGATTGTTTTTACTGCGAATTATGACCTGCTACAAGACACTAAAGCCTGTACATGTTCGCTAAATTTAGGGGTAACTGTAAAAGTTGCAACGGGAGTCACATTGGAATTGGGGTCCAATTATTCTGGAAGCGGCAATTTGATTTTTGAGAATAGTTCTTCCTTTTATCAAACGGACGATTCCGTAGTGAATACTGGCAATATTCAATTCAAACGAAAAACTTCACCGGTCACTACTTTAGATTATACGTATTGGGCCTCACCAGTGGTAGGCCAACAATTGCAATTACTTTCTCCCAATTCACCGATGGCAACTTTTTATTCTTTTAATACCTATTTGAATAACTGGAATAATGAACAAAGTACTACTACGATGGATTTAGGTAAGGGTTATATTTTTCAAGCACCTTCCAATTTTTCAGCAACCATACCCTCTATTTTCGAAGCGGTATTTTCTGGTGTTCCCAATAATGGTTTGATTTCATTGCCAATAGAAAAATCGACGAATCCAATATTAATTGGCAATCCGTATCCATCAGCTCTAGATGCTAACGCCTTTATTTTGGAAAACCAAAAGCTGTTGCAGGGGAGTTTGTATTTTTGGACTCACAATACATCTAGTGAAAAGGGCCAGTATATGTCCGATGATTATGCGGTCTATACTCTTTTTGGTGGAGTAGGTACTGCGGCTAAAAATAACGGAATAAATAACTCCATCCCGACTGGTAAAATTGCATCAGGACAAGCTTTTTTTGCATTGGGAGCCAATGAACAAGGGTCTGTTGTATTTAAAAATGCCATGCGAATTAAAGGGAACAATAATCAATTCTTTAAAAACGAGAATTCTTTGAAAACGGCACCAACTTCTACCTTTGAAAAACACCGCATTTGGCTCAACCTATCCAATTCAAAAGGACTTTTTAAACAAACTCTGTTGGGGTATGCTTCGGGAGCAACCAATGGTCAAGATCTACTGTTTGACGGAATTTCTTTAGACAGTAATGAAGAATTGGATTTTTATAGTGTAAATGCAACATTCAAAAACAGTATTCAAGCCAGGGCCTTGCCCTTTGATGATTCGGATTTTATTCCAATTGGTTTTAGAGTCAAACAAGAAGGTAATTACACTATTAGTTTAGACGATTTGGACGGATTGTTTACGGATCAAACTATTTATGTAGAAGACCAAAAGGAAACTAAAATTCAGAACCTAAAAAAAGGCGGCTATACCTTTACTACTTCAAAAGGTACATTTGACAATCGATTGGTGTTGCGTTTTAAAAATCCAAATGAAGTTGCTGAAAAAATAACAGCTGCGGTACAAGTTGTAACATCAAATAATCAAATTCAGATCAGTACTACGAAAGATAAAATCAGTTCCGTTGCTTTGTTTTCAATCGACGGAAAACAATTGTTTCAAGCAAGGCAATTGAATACAAAAACACATTCAATTGAAGCGGCGCTTTGGAAATCGAAAGTCATTATCATTCAAATCACTTTGGAAACCGGAGAGAAAATAAGCCGTAAATTATTATTTTAAATAAAAAAGCTTCCAGTCTATTCAGACTGGAAGCTTTTTTTATGGGATTGAATTTTTATTTTCCTTTTACAGAAGCCTCTACATTTCTTTCGATTTTGTGTCCTGGACGCGACCATTTTGGTTTTTCGCCTAAAGCAACAAATTGCGAATCCTCAGCTTCTACCGTTGGCGGTTGAACCATTTTAGTAAATGGTTTTTGAGGTTGCAATCCTAATGTTTCAAACATTTTCATGTCTTCATTCACATCTGGATTTGGGGTAGTCAACAATTTATTTCCAGCAAAGATAGAATTGGCACCAGCAAAGAAACACATGGCTTGGCCTTCGCGACTCATATTGGTTCTTCCCGCTGACAAACGCACTTGCGTTTCAGGTATTACAATTCGAGTAGTGGCTACCATTCGGATCATTTCCCAAATTTCTACTGGTTCTTCGTCTTCTAAAGGCGTTCCGTCTACCGCTACTAAAGCGTTAATTGGCACTGATTCTGGTTGTGGGTTTAAAGTAGAAAGCGCTACAAGCATTCCTGCTCTGTCTTCGATGCTTTCTCCCATTCCGATGATTCCGCCACTGCAAACCGTAACATTGGTTTTACGAACATTCTCTATAGTTTGCAAACGGTCTTCAAAACCGCGAGTCGAAATCACTTCTTTATAGTATTCTTCTGATGTATCTAAATTGTGGTTGTATGCATACAAACCAGCTTCGGCTAAACGTTGTGCTTGGTTTTCGGTAATCATTCCCAAAGTACAACACACTTCCATGTCTAATTTGTTGATGGTACGTACCATTTCCAACACTTGGTCAAATTCGGGTCCGTCTTTTACATTACGCCAAGCCGCTCCCATACATACACGTGAAGATCCAGCCGATTTAGCATTCAAAGCTTGTGCTTTTACCTGGTTCACCGTCATTAAATCATTGCCTTCTACATTGGTATTGTAACGCGCTGCTTGTGGACAATACCCACAATCTTCCGAACAGCCACCAGTTTTGATAGACAATAAAGTAGAAACTTGCACCACGTTTGGATCGTGATTTTCTCTATGAATAGTCGCTGCATCATACAATAAGTCCATTAAAGGTCTATTGTAAATAGCGATAATCTCTTCTTTTGTCCAATCGTGTTTAGTAATGCTCATCGGTATAATTTTAAAGGTCAAAAGTAATCAAATAGTTTCAAACAGACAATGGCGTCTATTCAAAAGAAAAGCTACTTATTTTCTAAATTTTGGAGGTAATTTCTTGAAAAATTTCGGTCTTCTTCCAATTGCTTGGTAAGCAATTCTATCGACTCAAATTTCTTTTCTGAACGAATGCGTTGTAAAATAGCAACCTGGATTTTGCGATTGTAAATATCGGCCTCAAAATCAAAAAAGTGGACTTCAATAGTTTTCTGTTTTCCTTGAACCGTTGGGTTGAACCCAATATTCATCATGCCGTAAATAGTCTTGCAGTCTATTTCAGCTTGTACAACATAAACGCCATTTTGAGGCACTAATTTGTAGTCTTCTTCTAATGAAATGTTGGCTGTTGGGAAACCAATCGTTCTCCCTAATTGTTTTCCTTTGACTACAGTACCACTTAAAAAATAACTGTACCCCAAGTATTCATTGGCCAATTGAATATCTCCTTCTTCAAGAGCAGTTCTGATTTTGGTAGAGCTAATGGATATTTCGTCAATTTCTTGGGCTGAAATTTGCTCTACTTCAAAACCATATTGCGCGCCAAAACTAATCAAATCATCAATATTGGCCGTTCTGTTTTTTCCAAAACGGTGGTCGTAACCAATGATAATTTTTTGGACACGAAGATGGTCTACTAAAATCGTTGAAACAAATGCTTCTGCATTTAATTCAGCAAATTTTTCGTCAAAAGGATGTATAATTAGATTGTCAATTCCGATTTTTTCTAACAACTCGATTTTTTCGTTGATGGTGTTCAGTAATTTCAAATCGGATTTCCCTTGCAACACCATTCTTGGATGCGGGAAAAAAGTAAGTACCGTACTTTCAAAAGTTTCATTTTGCGTGTTTTGAGTCAGCTTCTTTAGAATAGCTGCGTGACCCAAATGTACTCCGTCAAAAGTTCCAATTGTTACAATGGTTTTTTTGTCAGAGTGAAATTCGTTTATGGAATGAAAAATGTTCAAGTTGGTTTCCTAATTATTTTGGCTGCAAATTTAAGCTAATCTATTCGAAATTTCGTTTCAAAATCAATTCCTTTTGAGGTCAATGGTGTAGTATTGGTAAAAAAGAATTTCAAAACCGTATTTTTATAAATAAAATTCTAAATTTAGAATCCCCATTTTAAATCAATAACCTAATTTTGACAATCAAGAGTTGCCTGAATTTATGAAAAGACACTTACTACTAGCTCTACTTTTCTTTTCTTTTTTCCAGATACATTCCCAAAATGGATCTCCTTGGAAAAGGGTGGCAGCTAGCAGCAATTTAGCAACCACACGATGGAATGTAAATGGGATCTCAAAAAAGGAATTGCTTTTTGAATTGGATAAAGCAGTTGTTAAAAGGACTTTAGAACCTCTTCAAGAAGCCAATAACCCTTCGCAAGTAGTGATTGAAATCCCCAACACAAAAGGGGAGTTGGAAAAATATGAAATTCACGAATTTTCTAATTTTGATACGGACTTACAAACTCAATTCCCTTCTATTAGAGCCTATGTTGGTACAAGTTTATCAGACAAAACCGCTACGCTTTATTGCAGTTTTTCGCCCAAAGGAATTCAAACCATGGTATTGCGTTCCGATAAACCGACAGAATTTATAGAGAAAATTTCCGGAAATCAAGAAATTTATAGAGTATTTGATTCCAATGACAAGTCAAATGAGCTTGCTTTATATTGTGCCACGATGGACAAAGAGCTCAACAAACCGTCTGGTAAGTTGACAACTGCAGCCACTTCAAATGGGGAGTCATACAAAACCTTACGTTTGGCAGTAGCCTGTACGGCAGAATACACGACCTATTTTGGAGGAACATTTCAAGCATTAGAAGCTATAAATGCTACTTTAACCAGAGTAAACGGAATTTTTAACAAGGATTTATCATTGCACTTAAATTTAATTTCTTCCGCTACAGCTTTATTGTACACTAACCCAGCTACCGATCCTTTTTCTCCGGCAAATAGTGGAGCTAATGGCAATTGGAATGTAGAATTGCAACGGGATTTAACCGCAAAAATTGGCAATGCTAATTACGATATTGGCCATTTATTTGGAGCTTCTGGCGGAGGTGGTAATGCAGGCTGTATTGGCTGTGTGTGTCAAGATCCAGTATCATTAAATGATGTTGCCAAAGGCGGAGGATTTTCTTCACCAGCTGATGGCAAACCAGAAGGCGACACTTTTGATATTGATTTTGTAGCCCATGAAATTGGGCACCAATTGGGAGCTAATCATACTTTTTCTCATGAGACAGAAGGAACAGGAGTTAATGTGGAACCCGGAGGAGGCTCTACCATTATGAGTTATGCAGGCGTGACCGATTATAATATTCAAAGTCATTCAGATGATTATTTTGCTTATGTCAGTATTGATCAAATTCGTAAGAATCTTGCGTCTAAAAGCTGTCCTGTTAGTTCCATTATTCCCAACACAAAACACAAAGCGAATGCTGGAGAGGATTTTGTAATTCCCAAAAGCACTCCATTTGTTTTAAAAGGATCCAGTTCGAATCCAAATGGAGCAGCTTTAAGTTATTGTTGGGAACAAAATGACACGGCTACTACTAGTTTCGGAGCCAATAGTATTGCATTTCCAACTAAAAAAGACGGACCGCTTTTTAGATCGTTCCCGCCAACAAATTCTCCCAATCGTTTTATGCCGGAGCTAGCAAAAGTAGTGTCCAATAGTTTGAATTCTCAGTGGGAATCGGTTGCAGATATTGCACGAACAATGCATTTTACACTAACGGTAAGAGATAATGGTGGAATTGGTTTGGCTCAAACCGACACCGATGCTATGACAGTAACTGTTGACGCGACTAAGGGACCGTTTGAAATCACTTCCCAAAACACGAGTAATTTGTCATGGAAACCGTTAAGCCTTGAAACGATTAATTGGGCTGTCAATTCGACTGATCAATTACCAGGATCAGCCAATGTCAATATTAAGTTGTCTATTGATGGCGGACTCACTTTTCCCATATTTCTCAAAACAAATACTCCCAATGACGGTTCAGAACGTATTTTTGTTCCCAATGGTATTTTGGGGAAAAACTGTCGCATTTTAATTGAACCTACAAACAATATTTTTTTCGCAATTAATAAAGAGCCTTTTGCTATTGGGTATAGTATTGAATCTAGTTGTACTACCTATGCCTTTGAAACGCCTATTGTCATTCCTGAATCGGCTTCTTATACAGCCAAAACGATAACGGTACCTACTACTTCTGGTGCAGTTTCGGATGTGAATGTGGATTTGAGTTTTACCCATCAATATTTGTCAGATGTTCAAATAGAATTGGTTAACCCACAAGGGAAAACGGTGAAGTTATTTGAAAATGGTTGTAGCGACACCAATGGAAGTTTGGTTTTAAAATATGATGATTTAGGAGGTACAATAATTTGTGGGAAACAAACAATGCAAACTGTAGCCCCATTTGAACCCTTGTATCAATTTAACGAACGGAATCCTTCTGGGACTTGGACTTTACGAGTTAGGGATGCAATAGCTGGTGATACCGGTACCATTAATTCGGCTACAATTTCCATTTGTACCAAATCGTTTACTCCAATGGCACTTAGTCCGATTGATTTAACCAAAGTGATGGTCTATCCAAATCCTAATCAAGGCGATTTTGTAGTATTATTTTCTAGCCAATTTAATTCTGGAGTTACTATTATAATCCACGATCTATTGGGCAAAAAAATATATGAAAAAGGATTTCCTAGTGCCCAGTTGTTTAATGAAGCCATTCATTTGGAATCGGTTCAAGCGGGAATGTATTTGTTGACCGTAATCGATGGTTCAACTACCACCGTTAAAAAAATAATAATTAATTAAGAAAAGTCTGCAATTTTATTTGCCGTTAAAAGTGGTCATGGTATTTTCTAATCCAGCAGTTCCAAACGATTTGATAATTTCCGATGCTAATTCCAAACGTTCGGGTAGTTTTGATTTTTCTTCTTCGTCCCAATCTCCCAATACATAATCGACTTGTTGTCCTTTTTTGAATTGGTCACTAATACCAAAACGGAAACGGGTATAGTTTTGGGTATTTAAAATCAAATTAATATTCTTTAGTCCGTTATGTCCGCCATCACTTCCTTTCGGTTTGATGCGAATAGTACCAAAACTCAAATTCAAATCATCGGTGATTACTAATATATTTTCCAAAGGAATATTTTCTTTGTCCATCCAAAATTTTACCGCTTTCCCACTTAAATTCATATAGGTATTCGGTTTGAGCAAAAAGAAAGTACGGCCTTTAAATTTGTATTCAGCAAGAGCACCCAATTTTACGGTTTCAAAAGCGAGGCTTTCTTTTTTGGCTAAAAAATCCAAAACTTTAAATCCAATATTGTGACGGGTATTGACATATTCGGCTCCAATGTTGCCTAGTCCTACAATCAAAAATTTATTACTCACGCTTTTCATATTGTTTTTTTGGTGTTCGTGAACCTCCGGTGTATCACTTGCTGTTTTATGTGATGCAAATAATTGAGTTATCCATTGTATCATGTTGCAAAAATAAACTTATTTAAAAGAATACTCCAAAAAAAAAGCACCAGTTGAAGAACTGATGCTTTTTCGTATGATTGAAAAAAATTTATTTTTTTCCTTTTGGTGCTTTTGCCGCTTTTGCCGCTTCTTGAGCCGCTTTCATAGCTGCACGAGAAATTCTTACTTGACAAACCACCGTGTTGTCTGGGTGCATTAATTTGTATTTGTCAGAAACTAATTTCGTAACATACAATTTGTTACCCATTTCAAGTGGAGTGATGTCTGCTTCAACAAAATCTGGAAGATTTGATGGCAACGCTTTCACTTTTAATTTACGAGTGTTCAAACGTAGAACACCTCCTGCAAGTACACCTTTAGAAGTACCAACAATTTTCACAGGAACTTCCATAGTAATTTCTTTGTTGTCAAATAACTGGAAGAAGTCAATGTGTAAAATTTTGTCACTTACTGGGTGAACTTGAATGTCTTGCAAAATAGCATTGTATGATTTTCCATTACCCAAATCAATCACAACTGTGTGTGCGTTTGGAGTGTAAATCAAGTTTTTGAATGCTTTTTCTTCTGCTGAGAAATGTACTGCTTGATCTCCTCCGTATAACACGCAAGGAACCGCTCCAGCATTACGTAAGGCTTTAGTAGCAACTTTGCCCACGCTTTCTCTTTCTGATCCTTTAATTGTAATCGATTTCATTGTAAAAAAAATATAGTTATTAAAAATATTACATAATAAACTTTCCACTAATGGAATTGTTGTGGTGCACCATGTGCATTACTTCTGCGAAAAGAGGTGCACAACTCAACACTCTAATCTTGTCCGATTTTTTCTTCAACGGAATAGAATCGGTAACTATTAATTCACTCAATTTTGAGTTTTCAATTTTTTCGTAAGCTTCACCAGATAAGATAGGGTGGGTACAAATAGCTCTTACGCTCAGGGCACCTTTTTCTATCATTAAATCGGCTGCTTTTGCCAATGTTCCTCCAGTATCGATCATATCATCTACTAGGATTACATTTTTTCCTTTCACCTCACCAATCAACTCCATAGTGTCAATTACATTGGCCACTTTTCTTTGTTTGTAACAAACTACCACGTCTGATTCTAAAAATTTAGAATAGGCATAGGCTCTTTTTGAACCTCCCATATCTGGAGATGCAATAGTTAAATTTTCTAAACCTAAACTTTTTACATAGGGTAAAAAGATGGTTGAAGCAAAAAGGTGATCTACCGGTTTTTCGAAAAAACCTTGGATTTGATCTGCGTGTAAATCCATAGTCATTACTCTAGTTGCTCCAGCGGCATCCAATAAGTTGGCTACTAATTTAGCTCCAATTGGCACCCTTGGTTTGTCTTTTCTGTCTTGTCTTGCCCAACCGAAGTAAGGAATAACAGCAGTAATATGTCTAGCTGATGCACGTTTTGCTGCATCAATCATTAATAATAATTCCATCAAGTTGTCCGCACTTGGAAAGGTCGAACATACAATAAAAACGCGTAATCCTCTAATAGACTCTTCAAAAGAAGGTTGGAATTCACCATCACTATAAGTTGAGGTAATTACTTTTCCTAGAGGAACGCCATATGCTTGCGCAATTTGTTCTGCTAGGTATACACTTTTTGAACATGCAAAAATTTTAGCTTCTGGTTCTTGGTGTGACATTCGTATCGTTTATTAGTCCGTAACGCTTGATTTAGTTGGGCTATTAATTTTTGTTAATAGCATCACTACTTTATACGCCTCGGTTGTAGTTAGTTAGTTGGCTGTGTTTTAACGAGCTGCAAATTTATAAAATTTATCCAACTCTGAAAGGAAAAAATTAAGTATTTTTTGTAGTGCGTTTAATTTTATTTTTTACATTTGCACCGTGTTAAAGGAATCGAGGCTTGATTAAGTATTAAACTCCTCTTTTATTGCGTTAAAATAACTGTTGTTATTTTATGTCTGCTAAGCCCGGATGGCGGAATTGGTAGACGCGCTGGTCTCAAACACCTGTGGGAAACCGTGCCGGTTCGACTCCGGCTCCGGGTACAAAAGCCTCTTCGAAAGAAGAGGCTTTTTTGTTTTGTCAACTTCTTATTTTGATCCCTTTTTTACTTTTTCATGAAAAGAAAACAGTATATTTGTTTATTATTTTTATCAAATAATTAAACAAAATAAATTCAATCCATTTTTACTTTTCTTGAATAAACAACCCATACATATTGTTTGGTTCAAACGTGACTTTCGTTTGGTGGATAATGAAGCTTTGTTTCATGCTCATCAATCGGGAGTGCCGCTGTTGTTGGTTTGTTTTTTCGAGCCAAGGGTAAAGAGTTATGACGATTCTGATGTTCGCCATTGGCGCTTTGTCTACGAATCCATCCAAGATTTGAATAAAAAATTAGCGCCGTTTAATACTAAAATCTATTTTTTTCATGACGAAGTTAAAACGGTTTTTTCCAAATTAATTAAGGAGTATGATGTCAAAACTGTTTTTTCGCATCAAGAAATTGGGAATAAAGTAACCTATGATCGCGATATAGAAATGAAAGCATTTTTCGATTCCAATGACATCGTCTGGAAAGAATTTCAACTCCATGGGGTGATTCGCAAATTAAAATCAAGACAAAATTGGGACCAACGCTGGGAACAAGTCATGCGCGATACACCTAAACTAATTAAAGAATCCGATTTAAAAACGATTGTGTTACCCGCAGATTTATATGACAGCATGAAAGGGCCTGAATTAGCTGCCGAAATTACCACTCCAAATCCAAATTTTCAACGTGGAGGCGAATATTGGGCCTGGCGGTATCTGGATAGTTTTGTCAAAGAGCGCTATGTGAATTACAGCAAACACATTTCGAAACCAGCCTTGAGTAGAAAAGGCTGTAGCCGATTGTCACCTTATTTGACGTATGGGAATATTAGTATGCGGATGATTTATCAGTATACCAATCAGCATTACGAAGCGTCTAAAAACAAACGCGCCGTTCTCAATTTTGTTTCCCGTTTGCATTGGCATTGCCATTTTATGCAAAAATTCGAAGACGAATGCGAAATGGAATTTGAAAATGCCAATCGAGCCTACGACACTTTGGTCAAACCAAAGAACGAAACCTACATCAAAGCTTGGCAAGAAGGTAAAACAGGTGTTCCCATTGTCGATGCCTGCATGCGATGTTTAGTTGCCACCGGTTATATTAACTTTAGAATGCGTGCCCTGGTGGTGTCGTTTTTTACTTTTAATCTATGGCAAGATTGGCGTGAATTGCATTTTCTAGCAAGGCAGTTTTTAGATTATGAACCCGGTATTCATTACCCACAAATTCAGATGCAATCGGGTACCACCGGAATCAATACTATCCGTATTTATAATCCAATTAAAAATTCGGAGGAACACGATCCAGAAGGGGTTTTTATCAAACAATGGTTGCCCGAATTGAAAGAAGTGCCAATCCATTTGCTTCATGAACCATGGAAAATGAACGAAATGGAACAGCAGTTTTACAATTGCGTTATTGGTAACGATTATCCTGCGCCTATTGTAAACATAGAAGAAACTCGAAAATATGCCAGCGATATCGTTTGGAGCTTTCGAAAAAAAGACGAAGTCAAACAAGAGGGCAAACGAATTTTGCAAAAGCACGTCAGTAACCCCAATAGATCTAACAATGCGAGGAGTAAAAAAACAAAACTTACCTAGTAAAATGTGTGTAGTTTGCCAAAAACCATTCACTTGGCGTAAAAAATGGGAAAAAGTGTGGGACGAAGTAAAATACTGTAGCGATAAATGCAGGTCTTCTAAGTGATGAGTAAATAGTAATAAGTGATTAGTTAGTTCTATTTCCTACAAGGTTGTAAATAACTTTAGGTATAATTTAAAAAAAGAAATGTCAAAAACCCTACGTTTAGTTCTTGGAGATCAATTAAACAGCCATCATTCTTGGTTTAAAACGGTTGATGATTCGGTGACTTATGTCATGATGGAAATTCGAACAGAAACCGATTATGCCACACACCATATTCAAAAAGTAGTGGGTTTTTTCTCGGCAATGCAAGAATTTGCGGCTGAATTGCAATTGCAAAAGCACCAAGTTATTTATATGCATTTGAATGATGACAATAACTTACAATCGTTCGAAAAAAACATTCGTTATTTAATTGAAAAAGAAGCATTCACCCTTTTTGAATACCAATTTCCTGACGAATACCGTTTGGACGAACAGCTGAAAAAGTTGAGTCAATCGCTTGCTATTGCGACATCCGTATGTGATTCGGAGCATTTTATGAGTTCAAGAGACGAATTAGGTGACTTTTTTCAAGGTAAAAAAACCTTTTTAATGGAAAGCTTTTATCATATGATGAGAAAAAAGCACCATATTTTAATGGAAGGCGATAAGCCGCTGACAGGAAAATGGAATTACGATGGCGAAAATCGAAAAAAATTACCCAAAGACCACAAACCTACTTCGCCTTTGGTTTTCCAAAATAAGGTGACCCATATTGTTTCTGAAATTCAAAAAACAGACATCCAAACCATTGGAAATATTGATGCTAACAATTTTGTTTGGCCGATCAATAGAAAACAATCGCTAGCATTACTTGATTTTTTTGTAACCGAATGTTTGGCCCTTTTTGGGAGTTACCAAGATGCCATGACGCCAAATGAATGGTCTTTGTATCACGCCCGACTTTCGTTTTCCATGAACCTGAAAATGATTTCGCCTTTGGAAGTGATTAACCGAGCCATATTGGAATGGGAAAAGAATCCAGATACAATTGCTTACCATCAATTGGAAGGATTTGTACGCCAAATTATTGGCTGGCGCGAATACATGCGCGGAATTTACTGGAACAAAATGCCAGAATACGCCACGATGAATTATTTCAATAACGGAAACCCACTTCCAGAATGGTTCTGGACGGGAAAAACCAAAATGAATTGCTTGAAAGACGCCATCAACCAATCGTTGAATTATGCGTATGCACATCACATTCAGCGATTAATGGTAACGGGTAATTTTGCACTTTTGGCCGGAATTCATCCCGATGAAGTAGATGCCTGGTATTTAGGAATCTATATCGATGCCATTGAGTGGGTAGAAATTACCAATACAAGAGGTATGAGCCAGTTTGCTGACGGTGGAATTGTGGGTACCAAACCCTATGTGAGTTCGGCCGCTTATATTGATAAAATGAGTCATTATTGCGGTAGTTGCTTTTACAAAAAAGCAGTAAAAACAGGTGACAAAGCCTGCCCTTTCAATAGTTTGTATTGGAATTTTTATGATAAAAATGAAGACAAATTAGGTAAAAATCCCCGAATTGGAATGATGTATAATGTATGGCGAAAAATGAAACCGGAGGACAAAGTTGCTTTATTAGAACAAGCAGATTACTATTTGAAAAACATAAATAATTTATGATTAAGAATGCACTAGTTTGGTTCAAAACCGATTTACGAATTGAAGATAACGAAACGCTTTTAAGAGCTATTGCGCAAAGTGAGAAGATACTACCTGTCTATTGTTTTGACGAAGCCCATTTTGAAACTACTCCTTATGGGTTTAAAAAAACGGGTGCTTTTAGAGCGCAATTTTTATTAGAATCGCTCGAAGATTTGGATGCCCAATTAAGAACTTTAGGTTCTGGTTTACGTATTGTGATGGGAAAACCAGAAGTAGAAATTCCAAAATTGGTTCAAGAATACAAAGCGCAAAAAGTCTTTGCCAAGCGCGAAGTAGCCTTTGAAGAAATTCAAACTGAAAAAAGAGTTCGAACGGAACTTTTTAAATTGCGATGTGAATTAGAAACGTTCAGTACTAGTACTTTATATCATGCCGAAGACTTGCCTTTTTCTATCAAAGACATTCCAGATGTGTTTACCAATTTTAGAAAAAAAACAGAAAAGGATTCCGAGATAAGACAGCCATTTTCGACACCAACGAAAATTAATTCCCCTGAAATTTCTCCTCTAGAATTACCCACTTTAGAAGCGTTGGGATTAATCAAAAACACTATCGATTCTCGCGCGGTATTGCAATTTAAAGGGGGAGAAAGTGAAGCACTTCAACGTTTGAATCACTATTTTTTTGAGACTCAATGCTTGTCTACCTATAAAGAAACCCGCAACGGAATGGTAGGCGCTGATTATTCGTCCAAGTTTTCGCCATGGCTGGCTTTGGGTTGTATCTCTCCAAGATTTATTTATGCTGAAATTCTAAAATACGAAAAGCAATTTGGCGCCAACGATTCGACCTATTGGTTGGTTTTTGAATTACTTTGGCGTGATTTTTTCCGATTTATGTTTAAAAAATACCAAACGAAATTTTTCTTGTACGAAGGAATAAAAACGGAAAAAGTGAATTCGAAATCCTTAAATGAAAAGTTGCTTTCGCAATGGATCAATGGCACCACACCTTCTGATTTTATTAATGCGAATATGCGTGAATTACAACAAACTGGATTCATGAGTAATCGTGGGCGACAAAACGTAGCGAGTTATTTTTGCAACGAAATGAATATGGATTGGCGTTTTGGCGCTGCTTATTTTGAAGAGCAATTAATCGATTATGATGTGTGCAGCAATTGGGGGAATTGGGCGTATTTAGCAGGAGTAGGGAATGACCCAAGAGGGCATCGTTATTTCAATATTGAGAAACAAGCAGCTGATTATGATAAAAAGAAATCGTTTAGAAAGTTGTGGCTAACCGAATAAATTATTCGGTTGCGGTTTCTAGGACCACCCATTTTTTATCACTATTCAATTTAAAAGAACCAATAAATTCTTTATTCCATTCATTGGGAGCAATTAGTGACAAAAATTCAATACCGTCATCACCTAAATACATATGATAAGTTTCGCCGATGACAGGCTCAAATGCAAATTTCGCATTGTACACTAATTCATTCCATTTGTAATCGTCCATTAGTTTTTGGTAAGCCGATTGCAATTCTTGGAATTTGTTTTCAAATTCTTTGTTAACACTGTGAATACCACGCGATTTCCAAGCTACCACATCATCTGCTTTAATAACAGGCGCTCCTACAGAAGTTGCATAAGGCAATAAACTAGCGTTGTATCCTTGTTCTTCAGAGTATACGATATTGTCTGGTTTTTTATCGCTCATGGCTATTGGCTGTGATTTTAAAACTAATTTGCTAACGGAGTCAAATTTACAATAAAATGTATTTGAAATAGGGAACTTTTGTTGAAATAATCATCTCTTAGCTCTCGATTGCTTAGAATTCCAATTTAGTTTTATGGAAATTAAATAGTGTGTTATTTTATTGTAAAAAAATAAAAAATAGATAGGCACTAGTAAGGAAGTATACAAATAGTTGTTATTTTTGAAATTCCTACCTCTAAATAATGGTTATGAAAATACGTTCATCTTCAAAGTCACCTACTCAATTATTTGGAGAGTTATCAGACGGTAGCAAAGTGTATTCCCATGAAATTTCAAATTCCAATGGGATGTCTCTCAAAGTCATGGACTATGGAGCGACTGTAATTGCATTGAAAAAAAGCTTAAAGAACGGAAAAGTAGTTGACGTTGTCTTAGGTTTCGATGCATTGTCAGATTATGTGGATTCTTATTCGCTTCCAAGCGCACCCTATTTTGGAGCTACTGTGGGGCGCTTTGCAGGACGTATTGCAAATGCCACTTTTGATTTAAATGGGAAGTCGATTGTACTTCATCAAAATAATAGTGGGAATGCTTTGCATGGAGGAATAGCGGGCTTTAGCCAAAAACTATGGCGATTGGAGCAATTGAAAACGGATAAAAACCCTTCGGTAAGTTTCAGTTATAGGAGTCCTGCAGGGGAAGAACTATACCCTGGTGAATTAAAAGTTAGTGTTACTTACACGCTAACCGAAGAAAGCGAATTAGAAATTGAGTACAAAGCTACCACTAATGAGCCTACGGTGGTCAATTTAACGCATCACAGTTATTTTAATTTAGAGGGACAACATAGTAGTGTTTTAAAACAAGAACTCCATATTGATGCCTATGAAATTTTAGAAACAATTGACATGATTCCAACAGGAAAAATGCTTCCAGTTCAATCTACCGAGTCGGATTATACGGCTCCAAAACCATGTCCCGAAGTAATTGACACTACCTTTGTTATCAAGGCAAAAGAATCTTTAGCAGCTACCCTTTTGAGTAAAGAAAACAATTTAAAAATGGAAGTGTATACGAATCAACCTGGTTTGCATGTCTATGTTGGCGGAAATTGTTTTACTCAAATCAAAGGGAAAGAAAATGCCTCTTACCATTCCCAAAGTGGGATTTGTTTTGAAACTCAAAATTTCCCAGATGCCCCCAATCATCCAAATTTTCCGTCGGCAATTCTGTTGCCAGGCGATATTTATTTTCATAAAACCATTTATAAATTTCAATCCTTTTAAGATGAAAAACAACATATTAATTTCTTTTTCAGCCGTTATGCTTTTGGCTTGTTTTTCTTGTAGTTCACAAACTGAAGTAGCCCCGAAGCCTGTCGATCCAATTGTACCAGTAGCTACCTCCTTTGTAAAAGGGGCTGATGTGGGTTGGTTGCCCCAAATGGAAGCTACGGGTTATCTTTTTTTAGATCAAGATGGCAAAGCAAAAGACGCATTACAATTATTAAAAGATAGAGGAATAAATACGGTTCGCCTTCGCGTATGGGTCAATCCTTCCAACCATAAAATTGATGGGCATTGCAGTAAAGAAGAAACGGTTGCTATGGCAGTTCGCGCCCAAAAATTAGGAATGCGTGTGATGATTAATTTTCATTACAGCGATTCTTGGGCCGACCCTGCTAAGCAAAACAAACCTTTGGCTTGGGCCAATCATACGGTAGCCCAATTAAAACAAGACGTTTACAACCATACATTTGATGTCATTTCAGCTTTGAAACAAGCAGGGGTTACACCCGAATGGGTTCAGGTGGGGAATGAAATACCAGGAGGCATGTTATGGCCAGAAGGGAGTACCAATAATTGGAGTCAGTTAGCCCAATTCCTAAATAGTGGATACGATGCGGTCAAGGCTGTAGATTCGAAAATTAAAGTGGTTGTTCATGTCGACGAAGGAAATAATAATGCCAAATTCAGATGGTTTTTTGATGCCGCTACGGCGCAAAATGTCAAATACGATATCATTGGATTGTCCTATTATCCGTATTGGATTCAAAAAGATTATACACAAACCATCGCCGATTTGTCTACGAATATGAATGATATGGTAGCTCGATACAACAAAGACGTCATGGTGGTTGAAGTGGGAGGTGAGTATGACAAAGTACAAAACACCTATGAGATGTTGCGAGCCACTATACAAGCAGTTAAAAATGTTCCTAACAATAGAGGATTAGGAGTGATGTATTGGGAGCCTCAGGGAGAAAAAACCTGGAGCGGTTATTCGCTAAGCGCTTGGCAAGCGGATGGGAAACCATCGCCGGCTTTGGATGCGTTTAAATAAAGTACAATTAATATAAATAAAATTGGAAATACAACATGCCCTAAAGGGAATACTATGAATACACCATTAATTCAATCCACAACGGATTTTTTCAAAAAAACTTTTGGCAACAGCCCGCAAAAAATAGTCTTGTCTCCTGGGCGAATCAATATTATTGGAGAACACATTGATTACAATGACGGTTTTGTTTTACCCGCTGCCATTGATAAAGTGATTTGTTTTGCTTTTGAAAAAACCAATTCAGAAACCTCAACAATAGTTGCCATTGATTTGAACGAAAGCTTTGAAATCAATGTGGAAAATCCGGTAACACTCCACGAGGTTATTTGGACCAATTATTTTAGAGGCGTAGTGCAACAAATCCAAAATAAAGGGTTAATCATTGGAAATTTCAATTGTGTTTTTAGTAGTACCATTCCTGTGGGTTCAGGTTTGTCTTCTTCAGCGGCTTTAGAATGTGGTTTTTTATTTGGTTTGAACGAACTATTCCATCTCGACATTAAACCGGTCGATTTGTCGCTAATGGGACAAAGTGCTGAGCATTGGGTAGGGATTAATTGCGGTATCATGGATCAATTTGCCAGTGTGATGGGCAAAGCCAATCAAGTAATCAAAATCGACTGTCGTACACTAGAATACGAATATCACAATGCTGATTTTAGTAATTATTCACTAGTGTTGTTTGATAGTAATGTCAAGCACTCACTTTTCACTTCTGCCTATAATCAACGCCGAGAAGAATGCGAACAAGGGTTGGCTATTTTATCCTCCCATTTTCCAGAAGTAA
Organism: Flavobacterium ammoniigenes; assembly: GCF_020886055.1. Lineage (NCBI taxonomy): Bacteria > Pseudomonadati > Bacteroidota > Flavobacteriia > Flavobacteriales > Flavobacteriaceae > Flavobacterium > Flavobacterium ammoniigenes. The sequence goes on from NZ_AP025184.1 coordinate 795,815, forward strand.
AAAGTTTTAGAGAAGCTTCAGAAGAGCAACTGTTAAGCATTAAAGATTCTATGACTGAGGATGTATTCAAACGAAGTCACTATGTTATTAAAGAAATTAAACGAGTTACTTTAGCTTGTGAAGCACTTGATAATGGCGATATTGTGACTTTGGGTCAGTTGCTGTTTGAAACTCACGAAGGCCTTTCTAAAGAATACGAAGTAAGTTGTCCTGAACTAGATATGATTGTCGATACACTTAAAAAAGAACCTGCTGTAATAGGTTCAAGAATGATGGGTGGTGGTTTTGGAGGTTGTACCATCAACCTAATAAAAAAAGGAGAAGAAGCTACCATCAAATCAAAATTGACCCAATTGTACCACGCCACTTTTGGCATTGAATTAAAAACCTATGAGGTTAGGATTTCAAACGGCACCTCTCTTTACAATCCAGTATAAATGAAAAATTTCGATAGTAACGAAGACCCTCACAGACGCTACAACCCTTTGATTAACGAATGGGTTTTGGTGTCGCCTCATCGATCCAAACGACCTTGGCAGGGGCAAAACGAAAAAATTGTTAGTGATGCTTTACCACAATACGATCCAAATTGTTATTTGTGTCCAGGCAATGTGCGTGCCAATGGAATTCATAATACGGATTACAAAGATCCTTTTGTTTTTGACAATGATTTTGCCGCTCTAAAACAGGAAGAAATTCATTTTGAAGCCAATCAGGAAGCGACTTTTTTTAAGTTACAACCCGAAAGAGGAATTTCAAGAGTCGTTTGCTTTTCGCCTAATCATAACGAGACTTTGCCCGAAATGTCGATCGAAGCGATTGAGAAAATTGTTCGAACTTGGCAACAAGAATACATTGAATTAGGAAAGATTGACTACGTCAATTATATTCAGATTTTTGAAAATAAAGGAAGTGTGATGGGATGTAGTAATCCGCACCCCCACGGACAAATTTGGGGACAATCGTCGTTGCCAACTCAAGTTGAGAAAACACAAACCAACTTAAAAAAATATTTTGACCAAAACCAACGCACTCTTTTGCACGATTATATTCAAGAAGAATTACAAAAACAAAAACGAATTGTTATTGAAAACAATCACTTTGTTGCTTTGGTACCTTTTTGGGCCATTTGGCCATTTGAAACCATGCTAGTCAGTAAACGCGCGGTTGCTAAAATTACCGATTTCAGTCCGGAGGAAGCGCATCATTTTGCCGCAATTTTAAAACAGTTGACCACGAAATATGACAACCTATTTGAAACGTCATTCCCCTATTCGTCAGGGATTCATCAAGCGCCAACCGATGGAGAAGAACATCCAGAATGGCATTTTCATATGCATTTTTATCCCCCTTTGTTACGCTCTGCAACCGTTAAAAAATTCATGGTAGGCTATGAAATGTTGGGCGAATCACAACGCGACATCACAGCTGAAAAAAGTGCTGCCATGTTAAGAGAACAATCAGAGGTACATTATAAGTTGAGATAATTTACGATATACAATATTGGATTTACAAACAATAATTAATCCAACCCAACCAACTTTACATCAAAACCCCTATATTTATTTCCGCTATTTAACCAATAAAAATTATGAACCAGAACAGTCTACAATTAACCGATTACATTGTCTTTATCATTTATTTTTTGGTAGTATCTATTTATGGATACACCATTTACCGCAAACGTGAAAAAAATGAAAACGATGCGAAAGCCTACTTTTTAGCAGAAGGGAAACTAACCTGGTGGGCTATTGGGGCCTCTTTAATTGCCTCCAATATATCAGCAGAACAATTTATTGGAATGAGTGGTGAAGGCTTCTTTCTAGGAATTGCCGTAGCGGCATACGAATGGATTGCAGCGATTACTTTATTGATAGTGGCCATTTGGTTTATTCCAGTGTATTTGAAAAACAAAATTTACACCATGCCTCAGTTTTTAAAGACACGATACAACGAGTCGACGGCTTTGATTATGGCGGTATTTTGGTTGTTTTTATATGTTTTTGTGAACTTAACTTCTATTTTATATTTGGGTGCTGTAGCTATTAATGGTTTGGCTGGTGGCCAATATTTGCACGTTATCATGATAGGCTTGGCTTTCTTTGCCTTAGTCATTTCGCTTGGAGGAATGAAAGTAGTGGCCTATACCGATGTAATTCAAGTAGCCGTTTTACTGGTTGGTGGTCTAGTCACTTCCTATATCGCTTTGACAACGGTGAGTCATTATTTTGGTTTTGGCCACGATGCGATCGCTGGTTTCCAAGTGTTGATGGACCAAGCACCAGAACATTTCAAAATGATTATGCCCGAACCAACCGCCGCTTCGACACAAGAAGAGATCAATAAATACTTGACTATTCCGGGATTGATGGCTTATTTGGCTGGTATTTGGATTATTAATTTGAATTATTGGGGTTGTAACCAATACATTACCCAACGTGCTTTGGGTGCCGATTTAGATACGGCACGTTCCGGAATTTTATTCGCGGGATTCATTAAATTGTTCATGCCGTTGATTGTTATTTTGCCTGGAATTGCTGCCTATGTTTTGCATCAAAGTGGGCATTTACCACAATTAGTTGGCGGAAAAGACGGTGCTTATTCGGCTATTTTGACGTTTTTGCCTACCGGTTTAAAAGGACTTTCAGTTGCGGCTTTGACCGCAGCTATTGTAGCTTCATTAGCAGGAAAAGTTAACAGCATTTCTACTATTTACACTTTGGATATTCATAAAAAATACATTCAAAAAGATGCAACAGATACCAAACAAGTCAACGTTGGTAAATACGCTGTTTTTGCAGCCATGTTTTTAGCGGTACTATTTACTTGGAATGACACCCTAGGTATTGGCGGCGTGGGTGGATTTACCTACATTCAAAAATATACTGGTTTTATTAGTCCTGGGGTATTTGCGATGTTCATTTTAGGAATGTTTTGGAAACGTACTACAGGAGCTGCTGCTGTTGTAGGAGTACTAGCTGGATTTGCGTTGTCGGTAGTGTTTAATGAATTGGCTCCAGCTTGGTTTGGAAATGATACCTGGTTGTATACGGCTTATGCTAATGGCAAAGGCGGTTATGAAATTCCTTTCTTAATTTGTATGGGATTATCATTCATCTTTACGATGCTCCTGATGATTGTGGTAAGTTTAGCGGGTCCTAAAGTCAATGAGAAAGCTTTTGAACTAGACAAAACCATGTTCAAAATGAAACCACAAACTACGATTCTAATCGTAGCCTTAGTCTTAACTATTTTTGCTTTGTATGTCAAGTTTTGGTAGAGGAACAGATTATAAAATAATATCTCCGTTTAGATTATCTATCATTTATAGAGTTTGTTATACAATTTTGTTATAATGCACTAAGCTTCTACAAAATAAAAAACCCGTCAAAATTTCTCTTGACGGGTTTTTTATTATTAAGTGAAATGTATTTATCCTAATAAGTCCAATACTAGTGAAGGGAACAAACCAATAATAATATTCAAAGTAATTGCGGTAAATGCTACTGCATAAATTAAGATGGGTTTTCCGCTGCGTTCTTCATTAGATTCTTTGGTATACATCGCTAAGATCAATTTGAAATAATAGCCTACACTGATAATAGAGTTGATGACAGCAACTAACACAAGTGCTAAATACCCATTTTCGATAGTTTGAGTAAACAATACCAGTTTAGCAAAGAATCCCGCGAATATTGGAATACCAGCCATAGAAAGTAACGAGGCAGTCAAAACAGCTGCCAAAAACGGATGTGTTTTTCCTAATCCGTGAAAGTTGGTAATGTCTTCGTTATGTTGGTTTTTACAAACGTATAAAATCACACTAAAAGCAGCGATTCCCGACAACGCATAAGCTGTTGTGTAGTACAACAAACTACTCGCTGAGTTAGCCAAACTTAATAATGTCATCAACATAAAACCAGCATGTGAAATTCCGGAGAAAGCCAACATACGTTTTACATTAGTTTGTTTCAATGCCATAATATTTCCAACTGTCATAGAGGCCATTGCAATAGCCACAATCACCATTTTGTAGGTTTCTGATATATCGGCATTCATTACAGATAATAGTTTGTAAAGAGTCGCCATCGCCACCACTTTAGCCAAAGTACTCATCAAAGCAGTCGTTAAAGCTGGTGAACCTTCGTACACATCCGGTGCCCAGAAATGGAAAGGTACGGCTGCAATTTTGAATAACATTCCCACAGTCAATAAAGCGATTCCTATTGGAAACCAAACTGGCAATTCTGCCGATTGCGATAATTCGCTAATTTCAGTTACATCAAAACTTCCCATAGCGCCGTAAACTAAGCAAATACCGAATAATAAAATCCCGGAAGCAAACGAACCCATCAAGAAATATTTCATTCCGGCTTCGTTACTTTTTAAAAGCAATCGGTCGCTAGCAGCCAAAACATACAAAGAGATTGACAATACTTCGATTCCTAAGAAAAACATGGCTAAGTTGCCAAAAGAGACCATGGCTACCGCACCCGATAGTAAAAACACTTTGATGGCTATAAAATCAGAGATTTTGTTTTGATGATTTTCGTAAAAATTATGTCCTAAGGCCACTAAGAAAATAGTCAGTACAATAAACAAAGATGAAAAAGCAGTAGAGTATTTACTCACCACAATCATATTGCCATAGTAACTTTCGGTTGAACCAAACTCAGAGATATTCAACCCTAAAACGGCCAATAAACCAATAATGGTAACAGGCACAATGGCTTTTCGTAAATTTAGAATTTCAAATACAAGGCATAAAACACCTAATCCTATTATTGCTATTAATGTATTCATTGTAAAGTGGACTTATTTGATTCTATTGATTTGATTTAAAATTCCTTCGATGCTTGGTGCAATCAATTGGATGATTGGTTTTGGATACAATCCAAAAAAGAACAACACAGCAATGATCACCACTAAAACTATTCCTTCATTAATTGTAATATCAGCAAAGGGTTTGGTATTGGTTTCTCCTAACATAACCGATTGGTACATTTTCAACATATAGTAGGCACCTAAAATGATAGTCGTTCCGCCTAAAATGGCAAATACTATATTCACTTGCGACAAACTATACAATACAGTGAATTCCCCAATGAAGTTAAAAGTGGTTGGCAATGCAACCGAGGCTAATACGATAAGTAAAAATAGGGAAGCGAATTTTGGCGCTTGTGAGCGAATACCACCCATATCGGCGATCACTCTAGTTTCGTATCTTCTGTAAATGATTTCAGCAATAAAGAACAAACCTACCACTACAAAACCGTGTGCTATCATTTGTAAAACCGCACCACTAATTCCGTCAGCAGTCATTGTGTAAGCTCCTGCTGCAATTAATCCAACGTGTGCTAATGAAGAATAAGCCAATAATTTTTTCAAGTCTTTTTGTCTCAACGCCACAATAGAACCATAGATCACTCCAGCAATTCCAAGAACCAGCATAATCGTAACATGCCCTTTTGCTGCCCAAGGAACAATTGGCAATTGCCAACGAATCACACTATACAATCCCATTTTTAACATGATACCAGACAACAACATAGTTCCAACGGTAGGTGCTTTTTGGTATACATTAGCTTGCCAAGTATGGAAAGGGATGATTGGAATTTTGATGGCGTAAGCCAAGAAAAAACCAACAAATAACCACACTTGTTCGGCTCCGCTTAAGTTCAATTCGTATAAATCTTCAATCAATAAACTTCCAGCTTTTTGGTACAAATAGGCAAAACCTACTAGCATAAATAAAGAACCTGCCAAAGTATAAATGAAGAATTTCACTACCGCTTTTTTGCGTTCTTCGGCATCGCCATTCCCCCAAACAAGAGCAATGAAATAAATGGGCAATAAAGACAATTCCCAAAAAATGTAATACAACAATCCATCAGCAGCTAAGAAAGTTCCCGCCATAGCAAAAGCCATGAAAAGAATTAAAGCATAAAATGTTTTGGCATTATTTACTTCGGTTCCAAAAGAGGAATAAATAATTATTGGAGTTAAAGCTGTAGTTAGCAATACCATCGCTAAAGCTAAACCGTCTGCTTTTAAAGCAAAATAAATAGTTGGTTTTGAAATCCATTCAGTAATGAATCCGATATTTTCGCCCAAATTGTATTGGTTCAATAATACGATGGAAGCACCCAAGGAAACGAGTCCGAAAAGCAAGGCAACTTTAGATGCCAATTTATCACCTACGGTGTAAGTTGCTAGAGCACCAATTAATAGAATAAGTAATATAAAAGATACGTTCATAGTGTATATATTATTGAGCTAAAAATAAAAAGGAAATAATGGCACAAAGACCTAAAACAAAAGCAAAAAGGTACAATCCGACACTTCCATTTTGTACTTTTTTCCCTTGAAGACTAATGGCATTGGTTGCTTTTCCAAATCCAAATACGAAAGCAGATAAGCTAGTTTCCATTTGATCTCTGAAGAATTTTGACAATGCGTTTATTGATTTTACAAATAAGTAATCGTATGCTTCGTCCAAGTAGTATTTGTTATACAGGACTTTGGCAAATCCAGTAATCGAAGCATCGTCTCCAGGCACTGTATTTTGTTTGTTGTATTTGGCATAAGCCAATCCAATTCCGACTAATCCACCTACAACGGCAATTGCCATTAATAGGTATTCTGTACTACCTAAATGGTGTTCTGCTGAGGCTAATTTTGGTACAATTGGAATCAAATAATGATTCAACCAAGAATTACCTGGTAAGCTAATTAAACCACCAATTGTTGCTAAAATAGCCAACACAATTAATGGGAATGTAATCAAAGCTGGACTTTCGTGTAAGTGGTGTTTTTGTTCTTCAGTTCCTCTAAACTCGTTAAAGAAAGTCAAGAACATCAAACGGAACATATAGAAAGCCGTCATTATTGATGCTACCGAAGCAACTACCCATAACGGAATGTTATGATGAAAAGCCGTTAATAAAATTTCGTCTTTAGAAAAGAATCCTGAAAAAACAGGCACTCCTGAAATCGCCAATGAAGAAACTAACATGGTGATAAACGTAATTGGCATCACTTTTTTCAAACCACCCATCTTGCGCATGTCTTGTTCTCCGTGCAAAGCGTGGATCACTGAACCTGAACCCAAGAACAAACAGGCTTTGAAGAACGCATGCGTGATCACGTGGAAAACAGCTACTTCGTAAGCACCTAAACCTAATGCTAAAAACATCAAACCTAATTGCGATACAGTAGAGTAGGCCAAAACTTTTTTGATATCGTTTTGTACCAATCCAATAGTAGCAGCTACTAAGGCTGTTATTGCTCCAATTACCGCAATGATACTTTGAACGTCTGGTGTTAGATCAAAAATAAAGTTCAAACGAGTAATCATAAAGATACCGGCTGTTACCATGGTTGCGGCGTGAATCAATGCCGAAACTGGCGTAGGTCCTGCCATCGCATCGGGTAACCAAGTGTATAATGGAATTTGTGCTGATTTTCCAGTGGCACCAATAAACAAACACAAAGCAGCAGCAGAAAGCCAGTACATATCGATGTTGGTTGCTCCAGCAATAGCAGTTTTTAAAGTGGCGTAGTCTAAAGTAGAGAACAAATGTCCTAAAATGAAGATTCCGATTAACAATCCTAAATCTCCAATTCTATTCATGATGAAGGCTTTTTTAGCAGCATCATTGTAGTCTTGGTTTTTGTACCAAAATCCAATTAATAAATACGAACACAAACCAACACCTTCCCAACCGATGAACAACACTAATAAGTTACTTCCAACCACTAACGTAATCATGAAGAAAACGAATAAGTTGAGGTAGGCAAAGAATTTGTGCATGTTCTCATCGTCGTGCATGTAGCTGATCGAATACAAGTGGATCAATGAACCAATTCCTGTTACAAAAAGCAACCATAAAACGGACAATTGGTCTAATAAGAAACCAAAGTCAATTTTGATATTACTTACATGAATCCAATCAAAAAGAGTGATATTGAATCCTTTTGGTTCTGCCGATAAAGCGTTAAAGAAATAAATGGATGTAGCAAAAGATACCGCTACTGAAAGGGTTCCGATGATTCCCGAAACGGTTTTTCCTAGACTTTTGCCCAAGAAAACATTAATTAAAAATCCCGCAAAAGGAGCAAGAACTAATAGTAAAGCTATATTGGTATTCATTTCCATTTATCCTTTTAAGTTTTTTAGGGTATCGATACTAATCGAACCTGAATTTTTAAATATCGATACTAAAATGGCTAATCCAACAGCCACTTCGGCAGCAGCTACAGCCATAGAGAAAAACACGAAAACCTGTCCTTGCGCATCTTGATGGTAGGTTGAAAAAGCAACAAACAATAAGTTTACCGCATTCAACATAATCTCGATAGACATAAAAACGATAATGGCATTACGTCTGTACAATACTCCGAATATTCCAATACAAAAAAGGATAACACTCAGGAAGATATAGTTTTCTATACCAATTTGATTTAAAATATTATTCATTTTATTTCTCTAGTTTTTCTTTCTTAGACAATAGAACAGTACCAATCATGGCTACCAATAATAAGATAGAGGCAAATTCGAATGGCACCATATATTCGTTCAATAGGATTTTACCCAACACTTTAATGGATTGGTAATCTTCTCCAGTAGCAATATAATCTCCGGCAATTGGTTTTGAATTGACAAAAATGGCAATCAAAATCAAGCATACCAAACAGAAAGAAACAATCGCTCCTAAACGGGTAATTCTTGGTTTATGTACTTCATTTTCTTTATTCAAGTTCATTAACATAATGGTAAACAAGAACAAAATCATGATCGCTCCCGAATAGACAATTATGTGAACAATAGCTAAAAATTGCGCATTCAATAACAAATAATGTCCCGCAACCGAGAAGAAACAAATCACTAAATAAATAGCACTGTGAATTGGGTTTCGACTAAAAACTGTCAAAAATGCTGTGGATAATGTGATTGCGGCTAGTACGCAAAAAATAATAAGTAATACTGACATTAGTTTGCGTTTTTAAGTTGAGCATTTTGAATTGCCATTTCTAAAGGCATGACCAATTTGTCTTTTCCAAAAATAAAATCTTCTCTATCATAATTAGAAGGGACTAACTCTTTTGAAATCGTCAAATAAATTGCATCTTTTGGGCAAGCTTCTTCACACAATCCACAGAAAATACAACGCAACATGTTGATCTCATAGATTTCGGCATATTTTTCTTCTCTATACAAATGTTTTTCGTCAGGTCTGCGCTCTGCCGCTTTCATGGTGATGGCTTCTGCTGGACATGATAAAGCACACAAACCACAAGCGGTACAATTTTCACGACCTTGTTCGTCACGTTTTAGCATGTGACGTCCTCGGTAAACCGGACTCATTTCGCGCACTTGTTCTGGATAATGAATCGTTGCTTTTTTGGTAAAAAAGTGTTTGATTGTAATTAACAATCCTTTGACAATTGCGATAAGATACATTTTTTCCAAAAAAGTCATCTCTTTGTTAGAGACCACTTTTTTTCTTCCCGATAAGGATATTGTTTCTATTGACATTTTTATTTTTTTTATTTCTTAAGCTAAATAATTAGCACTTCTACAATTGATATTGTTTAGAATCCTAAATAAGCTGCGATATCGGCTCTTAAAATTACAATTCCAGTAATCATGATATTGATAATCGAAAGTGGAATTAATATTCTCCATCCCAAATGCATCAATTGATCGTAACGAAATCTTGGAATCGTCCAACGCACCCACATGTAGAAAAAGATGAATCCACATATTTTTACGAATAATACTCCAATTCCAATGATGTTTCCAATGTTTACTCCAACGTTTTCAACTACCCAACTCATTCCAGGGTAATTATACCCTCCGAAGAATAAAATCGCTAAAATGGTTGATGAGATGAACATGTTAGCATATTCAGCAAACAAATAGAATCCCATTTTCATCGAAGAATATTCGGTGTGGTACCCACCAATTAATTCACTTTCGCATTCCGCTAAGTCAAATGGTGTACGGTTGGTTTCGGCAAAGGCACAAATCAAGAAAATCAAGAACGAAACCGGTTGGTAAAATACGTTCCAGTTCATTCCAGCTTGTTGAGCCGAAATTTCGCGTAAGCTCAAACTTCCTGTCATCATTAACAAAGCAATCATGGACAATCCCATAGCTACCTCATAAGATACCATTTGCGAAGCCGCACGAACCGCTCCCATCAAAGAGAACTTATTATTCGAAGCCCAACCTCCAATCATGATTCCGTAAACTCCAACAGAAACTACTCCGAAGAAGTACAATAATCCAATATTTAAATCGGTTGCTTGTAATAAAATATCACGTCCAAACAAATGTAATTTATCGCCCCAAGGAATTACAGCACTGGTCATTAAAGCCGTACTCATGGCAATAGCAGGTCCTACGAAGAATAAAAATCGGTTGGGTGTATTCGGTTCAAATTCTTCTTTCGAGAACAATTTCAAACCATCTGCAAGTGGTTGAAGTAAACCTCCAAAACCGGCACGGTTAGGACCTACACGGTCTTGTAAAAAGGCAGCTACTTTACGTTCTGCCCAAGTAGAGTACATCGCCATAATCATCGTCACAGCGAAAACCACTACAATAACAACACTTTTTTCTATAATAAAGGTACTATCCATTGCTTATGATTTTTGGTTGTTGGTGTCCAATGGAAATTCAGCCATACTGATTTTTTTACGGTCTTCTTCTCTACCTGCAAGAATTTTCTCTTCGGTATTAATCACCACTTTTTCTAATTTGTGGTTGTATTTATTTTGATTGATAACTGAATCTTTTTCAAACGCTCTTGGTCCTTCAATGGTCCAATCGTTGACATCTTTATGGTCAAAACGACATCCGTTACAAATGAATTCTTCTACTTCATGGTACTCGTCTTTTCTTCCAGTTACTCTTTGGATTTCGTCACCAAACATCCAAACGGTTGTTTTTCCGCAACACTTATCACAATCTCTGTGCGCGTTGTACGGTTTGCTGAACCACACTCTCGATTTGAATCGGAACGTTTTATCAGTCAAAGCACCAACTGGGCAAACATCAATCATGTTGCCAGAGAATTCATTGTCAATTGCTTTCGAGATACAAGTTGAAATGTTAGCGTGATCGCCACGATCCATAACACCATGTACTCTATCATCTGTCAATTGATCGGCTACTTGAACACAACGTTGGCATAAAATACAACGGTTCATGTGCAATTGAATATTTGGTCCAATATCTTCTGGTTCAAAAGTTCTTTTCTCTTCGATATAACGAGTTTGTGATTTTCCGTGTTCGAAACTCAAGTTTTGCAAATCACATTCGCCGGCTTGGTCACACACTGGACAATCCAAAGGATGGTTGATTAGCAAGAATTCAGTAACTGATTTTCTAGCCTCAGTAACTCGTTCCGAAGATTTCGAGTTCACTTCCATTCCGTCCATACATCCTGTTACACAAGACGCCATTAGTTTTGGCATGGGTCTCGGGTCGGCTTCACTTCCTTTAGAAACTTCGACTAAACAACAACGGCATTTTCCACCGCTTCCTTTTAGTTTAGAATAATAGCACATGGCTGGCGGTACTACTTCACCACCAATCATTCGCGCTGCTTGCAGGATGGTTGTTCCTGGTTCTACTTCTATTGACTGACCGTCTATTGTTACTTTCATATTATTAGTTGTTGGTTGTTGGATGATAGTTTAACTATAAGCCTTCAACTTTTATACGGTTTGTTTTGCTACTAAATGTCTCACTTTTTCAAATGGTTCATTGACAAAATGGTCTCTATGTTTGATTTTTTCTGGGAAACGAATATGGTATTCAAATTCCTCTCTAAAATGACGAATCGCAGCAGCAACAGGCCAAGAAGCAGCATCACCTAAGGGACAAATGGTGTTCCCTTCGATTTTACTTTGAATGCTCAAAAGCAATTCAATATCTTCTTCACGACCGTGACCGTTTTCGATTCGGTGTAATACTTTTTCCAACCAACCAGTTCCTTCTCTACATGGCGTACATTGACCACAGCTTTCATGATGGTAAAAACGAGAGAAATTCCAAGTGTTACGAACAATACAAGCGGTATCGTCATACACTATAAATCCTCCTGAACCCAACATGGATCCGGTAGCAAAACCTCCGTCAGACAAACTTTCGTAGGTCATCAATCGGTCTTCACCAGCGGCGGTTTTGTAAATTAAATTGGCAGGCAAAATTGGCACTGAACTTCCTCCTGGAACAAAGGCCTTCAAAGGTCGGTCAGAACTCATTCCGCCTAAATATTCGTCAGAATTCATGAATTCGTATACGCTTAATCCCATTTCAATTTCATATACTCCTGGATTTTTAATGTTTCCTGAAGCTGAAATTAATTTGGTTCCTGTAGAACGTCCCACCCCAATTTTAGCATAATCAGCACCTGAATTGTTTACAATCCAAGGCACAGCCGAAATAGTTTCTACGTTATTCACCACTGTTGGGTTAGCCCAAAGTCCTGATACCGCAGGGAAAGGCGGTTTGATACGTGGGTTACCACGTTTACCTTCTAATGATTCGATTAATGCAGTTTCTTCACCACAGATGTAAGCCCCAGCACCACAATGAACATATAATTCTAAGTCGTAACCAGTTCCTAATATATTTTTACCCAACCAACCAGCAGCTTTCGCTTCGGCGATGGCTCTTTCTAATATTTTATAGACCCACATGTACTCTCCACGAATGTAGATGTAAGAGCGGTTTGCACCCAAGGCATAACTCGAAGTAATCATTCCCTCTATTAACAAGTGCGGAATGTACTCCATTAAGAAACGGTCTTTGAAAGTTCCCGGTTCTGATTCGTCAGCATTACATACTAAATGTCTTGGCTTTCCTGATTTTTTATCAATGAAACTCCATTTCATTCCGGCAGGGAAACCGGCACCACCACGTCCACGTAGCCCCGAAGTTTTTACTTCTTCAACTACTTCGTCAGGGGTTAATGTTTTTAGGGCTTTTTCTACAGAGGCATACCCACCATTTTGACGGTATACTTCGTAGGTTTTAATCCCTGGAATATTGATTTTGTCTAGTAATATTTTTTGTGACATCTTATTTATCGTGTAAGATTATTTTACCCGCTTTGGCCTCTTCAATAATTTGGTCGATCTTTTGTTCGTTCAAATGCTCTTTGTAGAAATCGCCTAGCTGCATCATTGGGGCATACCCACAAGCACCTAAACATTCTACTCCGCGCACTTCAAAAAGACCATCTGCAGTAATTTCGCCCACTTTTACGCCTAACTTTTCACAAGTGTAGTCCATTAGGTTTTCAACTCCGTTCAAACAGCAAGGAGAAGTTTGGCAAAACTCAAACATGTATTTTCCAATCGGTTTTAAATTGAACATGGTATAAAAAGTAGCTACTTCGTATACTTCAACCGGTTTAATGTGAAGGATTTCAGCCACTTTATCCATTAACTCAATACTCAACCAATTTTGGTGTGCATCTTGTACTTCGTGCAAAACAGGAATCAAAGCTGATTTTCTGTTTTCTTCAGGATAATGACCAATTAATTCATTGATGCGATTCATCAAGGCTTCGGTCATATTTATTTCTTGTTTGTGTAAGGTACGTTCCATAATTTATGCGTCTAATTCTCCGGCAATAACATTTAAACTTGATAAAATGACAATCGCATCCGAAAGCATCGCGCCTTTTATCATTTCTGGATAGGCTTGGTAATAAATAAAACAAGGTCTGCGGAAATGCAATCTGTAAGGCGTACGGCTTCCGTCAGTAACTAAATAGAATCCAATTTCTCCGTTTCCACCTTCCACGGGATGGTAAATTTCTGCTACTGGAACCGGAACTTCTCCCATTACAATTTTGAAGTGGTAAATCAAAGACTCCATATTATGGTAAACGTCTTCTTTTGGAGGCAAGTAGTATTCCGGAACATCAGCATGGTAAGGTCCTTCAGGTAATTTTGCCAAAGCCTGACGAATGATGCTGATACTTTCCCAAACTTCAGCATTACGAACGCAAAAACGATCGTAGGTGTCTCCTGATTTTCCAACAGGAACGATAAAGTCAAAATCTTCGTAAGAACTGTACGGTTGTGCTACACGCACATCGTAATCTACTCCTGCAGCACGTAAGTTAGGTCCTGTAAATCCATAAGCCATAGCTTGTTCTGCTGTAATCGCACCTACATTTACGGTTCTGTCAATAAAGATTCTGTTTCTTTCAAATAGGTTTTCAAATTCTTTCCAGGCTACCGGAAATTCTTCCAAAAAAACTTCTAATTTGCGGAAAGCTTCTGGCGACCAGTCTCTTTCGAAACCACCTATTCTTCCCATATTGGTTGTTAAACGGGCTCCACAAATTTCTTCGTAGATTTCGTATACTTTTTCTCTAAATTGGAACACATACAAAAATCCCGTATAAGCACCTGTATCTACACCAAGAATAGAGTTACAAATCAAGTGATCTGTAATTCGAGCCAATTCCATTACGATAACACGTAAATACTGAGCTCTTTTTGGAACTTCAATATCCAATAGTTTTTCTAAAGTCATCCACCATCCCATATTGTTAATAGGAGAGGAGCAATAGTTCATTCTATCGGTAAGTGGTGTAATTTGGTAAAACGGTCGATTTTCTGCAATTTTTTCAAAAGCTCTATGGATGTAGCCAATGGTTGGTTCTGCTTCCAAGATTCTTTCTCCGTCCATCAACAAGATATTTTGAAAAATACCGTGTGTTGCTGGGTGAGTAGGCCCCAAGTTCAGAATAGAAAGCTCGCTTCCGTCTTCATTATGGCGCTCTTTGATTATTTTAGCATAGCGATGCTCTGGTGGTAATAATAGTTCTGACATTTAGCGAATGTGAAAAATTATATATTGTTTTGTTAGCAATTTGCTGTTGTTCTTCCGAAGAAACGATCGTCTTTATCCGTTCTTCCGCTGTCTTCCATTGGAAATTCTTTTCGCATTGGAAAAGAAACCATTTCGTCCATATTTAAAATACGTTTCAATTGAGGGTGACCAATGAAATTGATGCCGTAAAAATCGTAAGCTTCTCTTTCCATCCAATTAGAACTTAAGAAAATATTTGATACGGTTTTGATTTCAGGATTGTTCCCGCTTAGAAACGCTTTGATTTTAATTCGTTTGTTTTCGTACCAATTGTGCATATGGTAAACCACTGCAAATTGTCTTGCTTCTTCATTATCTGGGTAATGAATCCCACATAAATCTGTCAAAAAGTGAAAACGTAAAACAGGATCGTTTTTTAAGAAAAGGATAACGGCTGTAATTTTATCAGCGGCGACTTCAAATGAAAAAATATCTTTTTCTTGATTGAATTGAAAAACATCGGAACCAAAAGTGGCTACTAATTTTTCTTGTATTTCGTTTGTTTCTAAAGCCATCGTGTTATTTGATATTATAAGAAGCTAATAATTCTTGGTACTCTGGAGAACTTCTTCTTCTAACCGATTCGTTTTTAACGATTTCTTGCAATTTCATCACCCCGTCTACAATTTGTTCTGGTCTTGGAGGACAACCCGGAACATAAACGTCTACTGGAATTACTTTGTCAATTCCTTGTAAAACAGAATAAGTGTCAAAAATACCTCCTGAAGAAGCACAAGCGCCAACGGCGATTACCCAACGAGGTTCTGACATTTGTTCGTATACCTGACGTAAAATGGGCGCCATTTTTTTAGAAATAGTTCCCATAACCATCAACATATCGGCTTGACGTGGAGAAAAACTCACACGCTCAGAACCAAAACGAGCTAGATCATAGTGAGAAGCCATAGTGGCCATAAATTCAATTCCGCAACAAGATGTTGCGAAAGGTAAAGGCCAAAGTGAATTGGCACGAGCCAAACCTACTACATCATTTAGCTTTGTAGCGAAGAAACCTTCTCCTACAACTCCTTCCGGCGGCGCTACCATTGTTGTTTTTGAATCACTCATTTCGAATTCGTATTTTTTTGAATTGATATTTTTAAATTAATTATTCCCAGTCTAGTGCTTTTTTCTTGATGATGTAGAAGAATCCTACTAACAACAAAAGCATAAAAACGACCATTTTAATCATCCCTTCTATTCCTAATTCTTTGAAGTTGATTGCCCAAGGATATAAGAAAATAACTTCCACATCGAATAATACGAAAAGGATAGCTACGACAAAATATTTTACAGAGAAAGGAATACGTGCATTTCCTACTGATTCAATACCACATTCAAAGTTTTTGTCTTTGGATTGAGAGGTTCTTTTTGGACCTAATTTTCCAGAAACAAATATGGTACCTGCCACAAAACCAACTGCTAAAAGCAGCTGCATGAAAATTGGAATATAATTCAATTGTTCTGATTGCATAATTATTTGGATTTTTTGTTGAATTTTAGCCACAAAGATAACTTTCAACTAATTAAAACACAAGCGGAAATCCGAATTTAATCGTACTAAAAATCTAAAAAACAGCTTATTTTTATTGATTATAAATAAAGAGGTAGTTGATACTTGTGTTTAAGGAGTTTAAAAAAACAGTAAACAAAAAAACGCCCCGATATTTATCGGGGCGTTTAGACCATTCTCAGGCTAAAAAAATATTTTTTTCAGCTTAGATAACAGCTACTTGTGCAGCTACTTTTCCTTTTCTTCCTTCTTCTTCTACGTAGCTCACTCTGTCACCTTCGCGTAATTCTTCCGCTGTGATTCCTGATGCATGAACGAAGATGTCTTTTCCTGTTTCTTCGTCCGTAATGAATCCATAACCTTTTGATTCATTAAAAAATTTAACTGTACCTGTACGCATTGTAATAGTAATAATAATTTATAATAGAACAAATGTAGTATTAAATATAATACGAAATGCGTTTTTGATTTTTATTTTGCAAAAATATTGATTTTCAACGTTTTCTGACTAAATTATCAGTTCTACTACGCTTGAATATTCAATTGAATGTGTAATTCTTTCAATTGTGCGTCATCAATAGTTGAAGGTGCGTCAATCATGACATCGCGTCCCGAATTGTTTTTTGGGAATGCAATAAAATCACGAATGGTTTCTTGCCCCCCTAAAATTGCAACTAAACGGTCCAATCCAAAGGCTAAGCCACCGTGAGGAGGAGCGCCAAATTGGAAGGCATCCATCAAGAACCCAAATTGGGCTTTAGCTTCTTCAGGGGTAAAACCTAAATATTTAAACATCAATTCTTGTGTGGCTTTGTCGTGAATACGAATCGAACCTCCGCCAATTTCATTTCCGTTCAATACCATATCATAGGCATTGGCACGCACTTTTCCTGGCTCAGTTGCCAATAAGTTAATATCTTCTGGTTTAGGAGACGTAAACGGGTGGTGCATTGCATGGTAACGACCACTTTCTTCATCAAATTCTAATAATGGGAAATCAACCACCCATAATGGTGCAAATTCGTCTGGTTTTCTCAAACCTAAACGAGTCGCTAATTCCATTCGTAAAGCCGAAAGTTGTCCTCTGGTTTTGTTTGCAGGTCCTGATAAGACAAAAATCATATCGCCTGGTTGTGCTTGTGTGGCTTTAGCCCAGTGTGCCAAATCGTCTTGATCGTAAAATTTATCTACAGATGATTTGTAGGTCCCATCGTCGTTGCATTTTACATAGACCATTCCTGAAGCACCAATTTGTGGGCGTTTTACCCAATCAATCAAAGCATCAATTTCTTTTCGAGTGTAATTTCCAGCGCCTGGAACAGCAATTCCTACTACTAATTCAGCGGTATTAAAAACGGGGAAATCCTTATGTTGTGCTACAGCATTTAGTTCGCCAAATTCCATTCCGAAACGAATGTCTGGCTTGTCATTTCCGTAGGTTTTCATGGCATAATCGTAGGTAATTCTTGGAAATTTGGCTACTTCAACACCTTTTATTTCTTTTAATAAATGACGGGTTAGTCCTTCAAAAACATTCAAAATATCTTCTTGTTCTACAAAGGCCATTTCGCAGTCAATTTGAGTAAACTCGGGTTGTCTGTCGGCACGTAAATCTTCGTCACGGAAACATTTTACAATTTGGAAATACTTGTCCATACCACCTACCATCAACAATTGTTTGAAAGTTTGAGGCGATTGGGGTAAAGCATAAAATTGTCCCTCGTTCATGCGCGAAGGCACCACAAAATCTCTTGCTCCTTCCGGAGTCGATTTGATTAAATAGGGTGTTTCTACTTCGCAAAAATCCAAATCAGAAAGGTATTTTCGTACTTCCATGGCCACTTTGTGACGGAAAAGCAAACTGTTTTTTACTGGATTTCTTCGAATGTCAAGGTAACGGTATTTCATTCGGATGTCTTCACCGCCGTCTGTTTCATCTTCAATAGTGAAAGGAGGAGTCAAGGCCGCATTCAAAATAGTCATCTCTGAAACCAAAATCTCAATTTCTCCGGTTGGGATAGTTGTATTTTTTGATTCACGCTCAATCACAGTTCCTTTTACTTGAATTACAAATTCGCGTCCAAGGGTTTTAGCCAATTCAAAAACAGTTTTTTCGGTACGACTTTCGTCAAAAATCAATTGGGTTATTCCATAACGGTCGCGTAAATCGACCCAATTCATAAATCCTTTATCGCGCGATTTTTGCACCCAACCCGCTAATGTTACTTCTGTATTGATATGTGAGGCGTTCAATTCGCCACAGTTATGACTTCTGTACATGATTAAAAATATTTGATGCAAATTTAGGACTAATTATGAATAAATGCAGGATAAAATTATAAGAATAAAAAAACCTGCAAATTTTAGTTTGCAGGTTCTTTATTCACTCTATTTAAAACATTTATTATTCCGCTAAAGCCTCTTGATTTCTTTTGTTGCGTCGGTCACGCAACCAGTATTTAGTTCGTTTTACTAAATAAAACATTACTGGCACCATTACTAAAGTTAGTACTGTAGCATAGGTCAATCCGAAGATAATGGTCCAAGCCAAAGGGCCCCAGAACATCACATTATCTCCACCCATAAAGAAATGTGGGTTGAAATCAGTTACCAAAGTAAAGAAGTCAAAGTTCAATCCGATTGCTAATGGAATTAATCCCAAGATTGCGGTTAAAGCGGTTAATAATACCGGACGCAATCTTGATTTTCCAGATTCAATAATTACTTCTTTAATTTCCTCCAAGCTTAAATCGTCGTGGCTTTCCAGTTGTTTGTCTGCTACTTTTTTGTCCAATAATAAGACAAAGAAGTCCATTAATACGATTCCGTTTTTCACCACAACTCCAGCTAGCGAAATGATTCCCATCATGGTCATTAAGATTACAAAATCCATATTGGCAATTACGTAACCATAAAATACACCACTAAAACTCAACAATACGGTAAACATGATGATCATGGTTTTTGATACGGAGTTAAACTGCAATACAATAATGATGGTAATTCCAGCCAAGGCTAAAAACAAGGCATACATCAAGAAACTTTGGTTTTTACCTTGTTCTTCTTGTACTCCAGAGAACGAATAAGTCACACTTTTCGGTAGGTTGTAACTTTTTAGTTCTTCCTGGATTTGTTTGGTAATTTCATCGCCATTATAACCGGTCAACACATTCGAATAAATAGTCATAATTCGTTTGTGATTCTTTCTCTTGATCTGATTATACGTATTGGTTTTTTCCGTTTGTGAAACAGCCGAAATAGGCACTTGCATGATTTGACCATTACTTGGGTTTCTGAACGTCATCGATTGGTTGAAAAGGATGTTTTCGTTTTTACGTTGGTCGTCTTGCATACGCATGACAATATTGTAATCGTCATCGCCTTCTTTGTAAGTTGATATTTCTTGTCCGTAAACCGAACGACGAAGGTTAAACCCAAGTTGTCCAGTAGAAATTCCCATACTTCCGGCATTGGCACGATCTACTTTTACTTCCAATTCAGGACTTTCTTTGTTGATATCAATGCTCAATTTTTCGATACCCGGAATGTTTTTAGAATCTATAAAAGCAATCATTTTGTCGGCTTCAGTCAACATTTGTTCGTAATCAGCACCTGTTAATTGAATACTAATTGGATACCCTGCAGGCGGTCCGTTTGAATCTTTTTCTACAGTTACAGTAGCACCAGCAATTCCGGTAACTTTACTTCTGATTTCTTCTAAAATCACAGAAGTATTGATACCTTTTCTAAATTTGAATTCAGAGAAGCTCACAGTCACTTTACCTTTATAAGGTGTTTCAGAAGCTGATCCAGCGTCTACATTTGGATTACCAGCACCCACACCCACTTGCGAAATAATCGATTCCGCCATGAAATTTTTGTCAGTAGCAGGGTCTACATATTTTTCTAAAATTTGAATAATTTGTTTTTCTACAAACAAAGTCGCCTTGTTGGTTTTTTCGATCGTTGTCCCTTGAGGATATTCGATATAAGCAATGGCTTGGTTCGGAATATTATCAGGGAAGAACAATACTTTTCTAGGGAAAATTCCCAAAAGTATAAACGAGAAGAAAAGTAAAACAATAATACCTCCAAAGGCTTTCCAAGCTGTTTTTCCAGATAAAATTTTAGCTAAAAAGATTTTGTATTTTTCTTCCATTCTAGGAAAGAAACTGTACTGAAAATCTTGGGTCCATTGGAACACTTTCCAATAATATAGCCACATCAATCCAACAGATATTAGTAATAAATGTCCTAATCCACGCAATAACTTACTATCGTAAATATTACCTGGAACAGCAAATAAAACACCCAAAGCGATGAAAAGAATAGTGTAAAATCGCAAGCTTTTCTTCTTGATGTTTTTATCTTCTAAAGCCATAGAACCACCTGTCATAGCAGCGTTGATAACCATCGCTACAAATAAAGATCCAGTTAAAGTTACTGTCAAGGTGATTGGGAAATATTTCATGAATTTACCCATAGTTCCTGGCCAAAGGGCAAAAGGCAAAAAGGCCATCAATGTAGTAGCTGTTGACGAAATTACCGGCCAAGCAATTTCTCCAATTCCCACTTTAGAAGCCTGAATTCGGGTCATTCCTTTTTGCATATTGGCATACACATTATCCACTACCACAATACCGTCATCTACCAGCATTCCTAATCCCATTACCAAACCAAAAAGCACCATAGTGTTTAGGGTCAAACCAAACATGGAAAGAATGGCAAAGGCAATCATCATAGACAATGGAATGGCAGCGCCTACAAATAATGAGTTACGCAATCCCATAGTAAACATTAACACAATCATTACCAGAATGATTCCGAAAATGATGTGGTTAGATAATTCATCTACTTGGTGTTCTACTCGAGACGATTGATCGCTTGTTAATTCTACTTTTAAGTTTTTAGGCAAATAAGTTTCTTGTGCTAAAGCAACTCTTTCTTTTACTTGATCAATAGCCGAAATCATGTTTTGATTGGAACGTTTTTTAACGTTCAACATCACTACTTCAGTTCCTTTTTCACGAGCATAAGTTGTTTTTTCTTTTTCTTTAAAACTTACTGTCGCAATGTTTTTAAGATACACGGTTCCACCAAACGATTTCACAATGATGTTTTCTAACTCTTTTGGGTCTTTAAATTCACCAACAATTCGAATGTTATTTCGAGATCCTTGCGAAGTTAAATTCCCACCCGAAAGGGTCATGTTTTCGTATTTAACTGCATTTTGAATGTCGTCAAAAGTTACTTGAGCGGCTGTCATTTTAAAGATATCAACCGCAATTTCAACTTCTTTATCATCGACACCTAGAATGTCAACTTTTTTGATTTCTGAAATTTCTTCGATATCATCTTGTAGTAATTCCCCATATTTTTTTAACTGTTGGGTAGTATAATTCCCCTGTAAGTTGATGTTCAAAATAGGCACTTCCTCAGAGATGTTCAATTCAAAAACATTGGGCTCTACCTTACTACCGTTGTCCATATTGGGCCAATCGGTATCTGACTTAGCATTGTCTACTTTATCTTTAATTTTTTGTTTGGCTTGTTCTACCGTAACATCATCTGAAAATTCAGCGATAATCATTCCGTAATCTTGAAATGAACTCGATGTTACTTTATCAACTCCACTGATGTTTTTGATTTGTTTTTCAAGGGGTTTGATGACCAATTTTTCAACATCTTCAGCTGAGTTTCCAGGAAACACAGAGGAAATGTATATTTTGTTCTCGATAATTTCAGGGAAATCTTCACGAGGCATATTAATGTATGCAGTCAAACCTGCAATGACAATAATGAAAGTCAAGATATAAACGGTAACACGATTGTCTACCGCCCAACTTGAAATGCCGAATTCTTTATTTTGATGACTCATAATTTAGGGTATTAGGTTATTTGTTTATAAAGTTATAAGCAAATTATTTAGGTAATTGTGATTTATATAATCCATTAATTAACACAGTAACCTCGGTTATTTTTTCTCTAATTTCAATATATTTTTGTTCTTCAAAGTATTCAAAATCAAATGACAAAATCAATTGGTTCAACAATTCTAAAGCAGATCCAAATGCAATTTCAGTAAATCTCGCTTTATCTTTCATAGAATTTCTGCCAGAGCCTTCAGCTAAATTTGAAGCTATAGAAACGGCACATCTTCTCATTTGACTAGTCAAACCAAAAAGTTCATCTTTTGGGAAAAGCTTTGTAGTTTTATAAATTTCAGAAGCTAATTCTCTTGCTTTTTGCCAAGCAATAAGTTTTTCAAAACTAAATGTTTTCATATGGGGGCTTTTAAACATTTAAACAAATCAACTTTTTAAACTAAAAATTCAATTTCATTCCTTCCGAAATCGTGTTGACTCCTTCAATTACAATGATATCATTAGCATTTAAGCCGCTTAGGATTTCGGTTAGATTGTCAGATGATTTTCCTACAGTTACCATTGTTTTTTTAGCAGTAGCAGTTTTTCCATTGCTGTTGGCAGCTACAAAAACAAATTGGTTTCCTTTACCGTCTTCTTGAACCACATTTGAAGGTACAACAATTGCATTTTTAACAGTGTAATCAATTACTTTTAATTTGGCTACTTGGTTAGGGCGCAATAAATTTTCAGGATTTGGAATGCTTACTTCAATTCCGAAACTTCTGTTGTTTGGATTGATGAAATTTCCAATCTGACGTACTTTCCCTTTGTAATTTTTATTCAATGAAGTCAAGAAAACATCAACTTGAGTTCCTACTTTCAACTTGCCAATATAGCTTTCAGGAATCGAAGTGGAAACGTACATATTATTAAGGTTAACAATTCGCATTAAACCTTGTGGTCCTGCTGAAACAACTTGTCCTCTTTCTACAAAAACTTCGTCAATGGTACCAGAGAATGGCGCGCGAATTTCCGTTTTTGACAACATAGCTTTGGCTTGTGCTACGGAACGTTGTAAGCTCAACATTTGTGTTTGTGCTTGTAAATACTGAATTTCTGAACCAATTTTTTGACTCCAAAGATTTTTTTGTCTTTCAAAAGTTGTTTTAGCCAATTGGTATTGTGTTTCTAAACTAGCAACTTGTTGGCTAGAGCCACCATCATCTACACGAGCTAAAAGCTGTCCTTTGCTTACGCGTTGTCCTGCTTTTACATTAAGTGCTACTAAAGTTCCTGGCATTTCAGGTTGAATTAAGATATTCTCTTTAGTTTCCACACTTCCTTGGATATCCAAATAGTGATTGAACACAGTGTCTTTCAAAGTAGCAACCGAAACCAAAGCTTCTTCTTTTCTTACGTTCAAAGTAGCTAACGCCGCTTCAATCTTAGCTAAGTCAGCTTGTATAGCCGCTTTTCTTGCTTGTAATTCTTTGTTGTTTTTAGCTGCAATCAATTGATCTACGGTTTGATTGTTGTTTTTTTCTCCGCAAGAAACAACTAGTGTAGCTGCGATCAATAATGCGAAAAGTTGTTTTGTCATGGGTGTTCTATTAAGTGTCATAATATGGTGCTGTTAGTTCTTTGTTGTTATTTTTTCTAAAGAGGCTTTTTTATTGATTACGTCAAGCATGGCTTGTAAATAATTTTGTTGTGTGGAATACAATTGGCGTTGTGCCTCACTCAAATCAAAACTAGACGACAAACCTTCTTTCAATTTGATTTGTTGTTTGTTTTCAATGCGTTCAGCAAGAGCTAAACTGCTTTTTGTGGTGTTCAATTGTTCTAAACTGTATTCGTAATCGCTTTTGGCTTTCTCAAATTGTAGTTTAAGACTTTGTTCTACTTGTAACATTTGTGTTTTGGCTTGTTCCAAAGCAATCTTAGCTTGTTGTGTGCGAGCACTTCTTCCTAAACTGCTAAAAATAGGAACATTCAAACTGACTCCAACATTAGCAAAATTCAACCATTTTTGATTGTTGGTAAAAAACTGAAATTGGTTTCCAAAAGCATTATACCCAATATTATAGGCTGCTCCTAAAGATGGAAGTGCATTACTTTTTTCCAATAAAAGCAATAATTTTTTGCTTTGAACAAGGTTCTCTTGAATTTTGAAATCAATAGAATTTTCTACTTGAAAAGGGGTAGTAGTTAACTCAAAATTGATGTTGTTTAAACTAAGGTTGTTTAGGTTTTCAGTCAAAACCAACTCTTTGTCAATTGTAATTCCAAGAATTAATTTCAACATATTGGTAGCAATTACCTTTTGTCTTTTGATGTTTTCTTGAGCACTTTTAATCGTAGTCAAGGTAATTTGAAGTTGTTCTACATTTTCTTCTTCAATCAAACCGTTTTTGAAAATTTGATTGGTTTCATTTAAGGTTTTCTCCAAATTCAATTTATTCTTTTCCAATATAGCAATACTCTCATTGGCTAGCAATACATTGCCATACGCATTGACTACCATTTCACGAATTTCTTGATTGGTTTTGATTTTGGCATTTTCTGAAATTTGCAAATACACTTTTGCCGATTGCAATCCAACCAAATAGGAACCATTGAAGAGGAGTTGGCTAACTGTTGCGCTTCCCAACATATTGTGTCTGGTTCCAAAAGCTACCTCGGCAAATTCACCTTTTGTTCCGCCAAAAAATTCAGCTGGGATCAAGGATTTTTGCAATTCAATATTGTTTTGGTATCCAAGCGACGCATTGATTTGTGGCAAACCTATAGTGGTGGTTTCCCATTTTTTCTTTTTAGCCGCATCAATATCTCGACCGGCATTGATAGCAGAATAGTTGTTTTTTAAAGCGTAATCAATAGCTTCGTTTAAGCTAAAAGAATAGGATTCTTTGAGGGTGTTAGTTTGTGCCTGCATCACAAAACTAAGAGTTAAGAGGACAATTAATTGGATTTTCTTCATTGTATGATTAGGATTGATTTGAAATTATGTATTGGTTTAATTCTAGTATTCCTTTGGGAGTTGCCATGGCTCTAATATGGTATTCTAAGGCTTCTAATTCTAATTTTTTAGCTTTCTTTTCTGAGCTTGTATTTTCATTAATTGTAAAAATCAATGCATAATAAAAGTAGACATAACTCGACACGTTTATGGTGTCTCGGTACAAACCTTCTTGGATTCCTTTTTCAATATTTTGTTTGAATAAGGTAGTACATTCTGACTGCAATTTTTCAGTTAATTTTTCATGAATTTCGGGATAGTGTTTTTTTAACTGATATGAAGGAGACGTTTCAATAGAAACAAACATTTCTTTGATCATTTTTATGATCTCGAAATTTTCTTTAATTGCATTGTATTTTTTAGCTACAATCTCATCTATTGTGGTATAAATAGTATGAGTAATTGTCTCTGTCGTTTCTGCAATTAAAAGTTCTTTATTGCAAAAATACTTGTAGATGGTTTTTTTAGAAATACACATTTCATTGGCAATATCATCCATAGTAACGCTTTTGAAACCAAGTTTCAAAAAGAGCTGGGTCGCTTTTGCAATGATTTTTTCTTTCATAATTTTTTTAAAGTGGTGCAAATGTATGAAAGGAAACTTTGAATACCAAAAAAGTTTCCATTGTTTTTACCAATAGCACTATTGAAAAGAGGGATTCTAAAAATCTACTCTTTTTTTGGAACAAATTATTCAGATGGGAATTGTATATTTGGGGCTTAGTAAATAAGAATTAAAGAAGCTATGCATTCCATTCAACAGTATCAAGATTTTGTTTTGGATTTTCTTAACGCACAACCCAAGCTGCGTGAGCCTAAAAATTTATACGAACCTATTCAATACATATTAGGTCTTGGCGGAAAAAAAATAAGACCTGTACTTACTTTGATGAGTGCCGAAATTTTTGATGCCGACTATTCTAAAGCACTTCCAGCAGCATTAGCAGTAGAAGTTTTTCATAATTTTTCGTTAGTGCATGACGACATTATGGATGATGCGCCTTTGCGAAGAGGAAATGTGACGGTGCATGAAAAATGGAATATTAACACCGGCATCCTTTCAGGAGATGCTATGTTGATTTTGGCGTACCAATATTTTGAGCAATACGAACCTGCTATTTTTAGAGAATTAGCCAAGTTGTTTAGCAAGACCGCTTTGGAGGTTTGTGAAGGTCAGCAATGGGATGTAGATTTCGAAACCCGTTCCGATGTAACCATTCCGGAATATTTGAAAATGATTGAATACAAAACGGCAGTTTTGGTTGCAGCAGCTATGAAAATGGGTGCTATTGTAGCCGAAACTTCAGTTGAAAATGGCGAATTAATATACGATTTTGGATTGAATTTAGGTTTGGCGTTCCAATTGCAAGACGATTATTTGGATGCGTTTGGTAATCCAGCCACTTTTGGAAAACAAATTGGTGGCGACATCATCGAAAATAAAAAAACCTATTTGTATCTTAAAGCAATTGAATTTGCTTCGGCAGAAGAGAAAGCCAAATTATTGCAGTTATTTTCGGTCTCACTTGAAGAAAACAAAACCAAAATCGAAGCAGTGAAATCTATTTTCAATACATCTGGCGCTTCAAATGCTACACAACAAGCTATTCAAGACTACACCTTGAAAGCGTTTGCTACCTTAGATAAAATGAACATAAGTCCCGATAAAAAAGCGATATTGAAATCATTTGGAGAGAATTTAATGAATCGAAATGTCTAATTCTACTTCGTATATCGCGCCCTTAAATACAGAGGTATTGCTTGATGAAGCGACTAACGAAAACTTGTATTTCAACTTAATCGAGCAAATTAATAAAGATTTCAATTTAGCCAATGAATCGATCGACTTGCCTCAGGACATTCAACCAGAGGAGTTGAAAAATGAATTACACGAAAAAATTTACCGATTGATTCAGTATAAGTTTGCTGAATATTTGAACTTACTCTATATAGTAGACGTTCCCGAAGATCAAATTAAAAAATTGGATGGTTCGGATATTGCAGAGTTAGCTAAGCAAGTTGCGTTCTTAATCTTAAAAAGAGAATGGATGAAAGTTTGGTTTCGAAATAAATACCAATAATTTTCTTAAAAATACAATCGAACAAAAGGCATTAGGGCATCGCTGTAAATACTGTTATCCTTATCGAACAATAAATTGTAGCGTGCACCAAGGGTAACATTACCATTACGATAACCGGCACCAACATACAATCCGGTGTTCCAATATTTTTGGGTAACGGGATTGGGTATCATTTGTAATTCTGTATTCACTCTTAGTTGTTCAATCTCTAATGAAAGTTGAATTTTTTCAATGGGTTGAAACAAGCCAATACCACTTACACCCAGTACACCAGTAGTGTAATAATTTTTGGAATTGGTAAAACTTCCAATTAATCCAGCGCCTACACTTACATATTTATTTACAGGATAAATAGCGCTCGGGGCGATAGTAATTTCGGTATAACCAGTTCCGAAATTCAATCCAAATCCGCCACCATATTGTAGTTGTTTCCAGAATTCTTTTGGGGTATTTTCCGCAATCGTTTGCGAATAGGAAAAAGAAAAAAGAAAAAGAATTGGGATTGTTACCAATACTTTTGGATTCCATATGCGCTCAAAATTGATTTTTTTCATCGGTGTTTCAACAATTTTTAACAAAATTTAACGTAAAAGTAGTTAAATAATAAGGTTAAATAGATTGGTTTATTGTACTTTTGTCAACAAATTAAACAAAAAGCATATTAATCAATAATTATGGATAGGTTTTCCTTTTTAAACGCAGCTCATACCGAATTTTTCGCTCAATTATACGATCAATATTTAGATAATCCAGACAGTGTTGAACCAAGTTGGAGAAGTTTTTTTCAAGGGTTTGATTTTGGAATGGCCACTTACAATGAAGAAAATGCCGCTGAACAAATGGCGACCTATTCTTCAAATTCGGTTGCTTCAGGACAAGTGTCTGAAAAAGTTTTAAAAGAATTTAATGTATTAAAATTAATTGACGGATACAGAACTCGCGGGCATTTGTTTACTAAGACAAATCCTGTTCGTGACAGAAGAACCTATTCTCCAAATCTAGCGATTGAAAATTTTGGTTTGTCTGCAGCGGATTTGGATACTGTATTTGATGCCGCTAAAATTTTAGGACACCAACCAGCTACTTTAAAAGAAATCATTCGTCGTTTAGAAAACTTATATTGCCAGTCTATTGGTGTTGAATATATGTATATCCGTAAGCCAGAAGTGGTGCAATGGATTCAAGACCGATTGAATATTAATGATAATTTGCCCAACTTTAATGTGGAGCAAAAGAAAAACATCCTTGATAAATTAAATGAGGCGGTTTCATTTGAAAATTTCTTACATACTAAATATGTAGGTCAAAAACGTTTCTCTTTAGAAGGAGGAGAAAGTATCATTCCAGCTTTGGATGCTTTAATTGAAGCTGCTGCCGAAAAAGGAGTAGAGCAATTTGTAATGGGAATGGCACACCGTGGAAGGTTGAATATCTTAGCCAATATCTTCGGCAAAGCCACTCAAGATATCTTTTCTGAATTTGATGGAAAAGATTACGACCAAGAATATTTTGACGGTGATGTTAAATACCATTTAGGATTAACTTCAGAAAGAAAAACCAAAACAGGTAAATCAATCAATATTAATTTAGCGCCAAACCCATCTCACTTGGAGACGGTTGGAGCGGTTATCGAAGGTATTACCCGTGCCAAACAAGACAAATATTTTCCAGACGATTTCTCAAAAGTATTGCCAATTGCCGTTCACGGGGATGCTGCAGTAGCGGGACAAGGAATTGTGTACGAGATTGTTCAAATGGCCCAATTGGACGGTTACAAAACAGGAGGAACGATCCACTTAGTGATTAATAACCAAGTTGGTTTTACAACCAATTACCAAGATGCACGTTCGTCAACCTATTGTACAGATGTTGCCAAAGTGACTCTTTCGCCAGTATTACACGTGAATGCTGATGATACCGAAGCGGTAGTTCACGCCATGTTGTTTGCCTTAGATTACAGAATGACTTTTGGAGGCGATGTATTTATCGACCTTTTAGGATATAGAAAATACGGTCATAACGAAGGGGATGAGCCTCGTTTTACCCAACCCGTTTTATATAAAATCATTGCGCGTCATAAAAATCCAAGAGATATTTATGCTGAGAAATTGATTGTTGACGGCATTATTGACCAAGCTTATGTAAACAAAATTGAAAGTGATTACAAAGCCAAATTAGACGAAAACTTACAAGCTTCTCGTAAAAAAGATTTGACAATCATCAAGCCGTTTATGCAAGATGAATGGAAAGGATTTGTTCAAGTATCTGACGATGTGATGTTGCAGAAAGTCGATACTACTTATGATAAGAAAAAATTAGATGGTATTTTAGAAACTATTTCGACTTTGCCATCGGATAAAAAATTCATCAACAAAATCACCAAAATTGTAACCGATAGAAAAACGATGTACGACAACAATCAAATTGATTGGGGAACAGCCGAAGCTTTGGCTTACGGATCGTTGTTGCAAGAAGGCTATGATATTCGTTTATCAG
This sequence comes from Flavobacterium ammoniigenes, assembly GCF_020886055.1. NCBI lineage: Bacteria > Pseudomonadati > Bacteroidota > Flavobacteriia > Flavobacteriales > Flavobacteriaceae > Flavobacterium > Flavobacterium ammoniigenes. The sequence continues at coordinate 825,696 of NZ_AP025184.1, forward strand.
GGCAAGACGTAGAGAGAGGAACTTTCTCTCACCGTCACGCCGTGGTTAAAGTTGAAGACAGTGAAGAAGAAGTAGTGCTTTTAAACTCAGTGAAAGATAAAAAAGGACAGTTTAATGCTTTTAACTCTTTCCTTTCAGAATATGGTGTTTTAGGTTTTGATTACGGTTATGCTTTGACTAATCCTAATGCATTAACAATTTGGGAAGCACAATTTGGAGATTTCTCTAACGGTTGCCAAATCATGATTGACCAATACATTTCGTGTGGAGAAGACAAATGGAACAATCAAAATGGAATTGTACTATTATTACCTCATGGTTACGAAGGACAAGGTGCTGAGCACTCTTCGGCTAGAATGGAGCGTTACTTACAATTGTGTGCTCGTCATAATATGTATGTGGCTGATTGTACTACACCAGCTAACTTCTTCCACTTGATGAGAAGACAAATGAAAACGAAATTCCGCAAACCTTTAGTAGTATTTTCTCCTAAGAGTTTGTTGCGTCATCCTTTATGTGTTTCGACTCAAGAGGAATTGGCTAACGGAAGTTTCCAAGAAACCATTGACGATACATCAGTAGATAAATCAAAAGTAAAAACAGTAGTTTTCTGTACGGGTAAATTCTACTATGATATTCTTGCTGAAAGAGAAAAACTAGAACGAAATGATGTAGCTTTGGTTCGTATCGAACAATTGTTTCCATTGCCAACAGACCAATTAAAAGCAATTATCGCTACCTATCCAAATGCAGACGATTACGTTTGGGCACAAGAAGAACCAAAAAACATGGGTGCTTACAGTTATATGTTAGTGAATTTTGATTTGGTTCCATGGCGTTTGGCTTCATTGAAAAATTACTCGGCTCCAGCTTCTGGAAGTCACACTAGAGATAGAAGACGTCATGCCGATGCCATTAGAATGGTTTTTGACAAAAATTTATTTAGATAATATTAGACAACAATAAAATTACAAACGATGATTTTAGAAATGAAAGTCCCTTCACCGGGGGAATCAATCAAAGAAGTAGAAATTGCCACTTGGTTAGTAAAAGATGGCGATTATGTAGAAAAAGACCAAGCAATTGCTGAAGTAGATTCAGACAAAGCCACCTTAGAATTACCAGCAGAAGCAAGCGGTGTAATTACACTTAAAGCTGAAGAGGGTGATGCCGTAGCGGTAGGTGCCGTAGTTTGTTTGATTGATACTGCTGCAGCAAAACCATCTGGCTCAGCTCCGGCTCCAGTAGCAGAAGCGCCAAAAGTAGAAGAGAAAAAAGTAGAAGAGAAAAAAGTTGAAGCGCCAAAAGCGGCTCCAGCACCAGTAGCAACTTATGCAGCGCAAGCACCTTCGCCAGCGGCAAGAAAAATATTAGACGAAAAAAACATCCAGCCTTCTGACATCGTTGGAACAGGTAAAGATGGTCGTATTACTAAAGAAGATGCTGTAAATGCAGTACCTTCTATGGGAACTCCAACAGGAGGAAGTCGTGGTACTGAACGAATTAAATTGTCGATGTTGCGTCGTAAAGTAGCAGAACGTTTAGTAGCAGCTAAAAACGATACAGCTATGTTGACTACTTTCAACGAAGTGAACATGACTCCAATTAACAACTTGCGTAACGAATACAAAGATGCGTTCAAAGCTAAACACGCAGGTGTTGGTTTAGGCTATATGTCTTTCTTTACAAAAGCAGTGACAAGAGCCTTGCAATTGTATCCTGATGTTAACTCTATGATGGATGGAGATTACAAAGTAGCTTACGATTTTTGTGATATTTCAATCGCGGTTTCTGGTCCAAAAGGATTAATGGTGCCCGTAGTTCGTAATGCTGAAAACTTGACTTTCCGTGGAGTAGAAGCTGAAATCAAACGTTTGGCTATCAAAGCGCGTGACGGACAAATTACAGTTGACGATATGACCGGAGGAACATTTACTATTACAAATGGAGGTGTTTTTGGAAGTATGTTGTCTACACCAATTATCAACCCACCACAATCAGGAATTTTAGGAATGCACAACATTATTGAGCGTCCAATTGCAGTTAATGGGAAAGTAGAAATTCACCCAATGATGTATGTGGCTCTTTCGTATGACCACAGAATTATCGACGGTCGTGAGTCTGTTGGATTCTTGGTAGCGGTTAAAGAAGCCCTTGAAAATCCAGTTGAATTGCTTTGCGATAACAATCCTAAAAAAGCATTCGAATTGTAGAATTGTCATTCTGAACTTGTTTCAGAATCTAACATATTAAATCCCAAACTCCACCAAGAGTTTGGGATTTTTTTGTTTATTTGCTTTTCCTAAAAAGTACCATTATGTCATCCAATAAAAAGTCGGCCGCTATCGGATTTATTTTCATTACCATGTTAATTGATATTACGGGTTGGGGAATTATTATTCCGGTGATCCCAAAATTGATTAAAGAATTAATTCATGGCGACATCAGCGAAGCTGCTAAATATGGCGGATGGTTGACCTTTGCGTATGCCATCACTCAATTTTTATTTGCTCCCTTAGTGGGGAATTTAAGTGATAAATTTGGCAGAAGACCCATTATCTTAATATCGCTTTTTGCTTTTTCTATGGATTATTTGTTGTTGGCTTTTGCGCCAACGATTCAATGGTTGTTTGTTGGGCGAATTATTGCCGGATTAACGGGAGCGAGTATCACTACAGCAACCGCTTATATTGCCGATGTGAGTACGCCCGAAAGCAGAGCCAAAAACTTTGGAATGATTGGAGCAGCATTCGGATTAGGATTTATCATCGGACCAGTTATTGGAGGTTTATTAGGCCAATACGGCGCTAGAGTTCCATTCTATGCGGCAGCTATCTTGTGCTTGTTGAACTTTTTGTATGGGTATTTTATTTTACCTGAATCCTTGGCTAAAGAAAATCGTAGAGCATTTGATATCAAACGTGCCAACCCCATTGGAGCCTTATTACATTTGAAAAAATACCCTAAATTGATTGGTTTAGTAATCGCTACTTTTTTATTGTATGTAGCGTCTCACGCCGTGCATAGCAATTGGAGTTTCTTTACTATGTACCAATTCAACTGGGACGAGAAAATGGTAGGAATATCACTAGGTGTCATCGGACTTTTAGTGGGGCTAGTTCAAGGTGGATTAATTCGTTGGATCAATCCTAAGTTAGGCAACGAAAAAAGTATTTATGTGGGAATGGCCTTGTATACCATCGGTATGTTCTTATTTGCCACCGCCACTCAAAGTTGGATGATGTTTGTCTTTTTAATTCCGTATTGTTTGGGAGGAATTGCAGGCCCTGCCATGCAAGCTGTAATTTCAGAACAAGTGCCTGCGAATGAGCAAGGTGAAATTCAAGGAACAATGTCGAGTTTGATGAGTGCTTCAGCAATTATTGGACCGCCAATGATGTCTACCGTATTTTATTTTTTCACCCACAACGAAGCGCCGTTTAAATTTGCAGGTGCCCCTTTTGTCTTAGCTGGATTTTTGATGTTGTTGAGTACCATAGTGGCTTATTTGTCTTTTAAAAAGCGCCACTAATTTTTATAATTTTCGATCCATGATATTGACCGATACCCATACACATTTATGTTCTGAAGAGTTTGACCAAGACCGAACCGAGATGATCCAACGCGCCATCAGCGCAGGAGTTTCTCGATTTTTTATTCCGTCCATTGACAGTTCTGAAACGCAGAAAATGTATGATTTGGAGGCCCAATTTCCTGACAATGTGCATCTAATGATTGGCTTACATCCTTGTTATGTAAAAGAAAATTATTTAGAAGAATTAGCCCATGTGGAAACCCAATTGGCGCAACATAAATTTTATGCTATTGGCGAAATTGGAATTGATTTGTACTGGGACAAAACTACTTTGGACATTCAAAAGATTGCTTTTCAACGCCAAATCCAATGGGCCAAGCAACACGGTTTAGCGATAAATATCCATTGTCGCGATGCCTTTGACGAAGTCTTTGAAGTCCTAGAATTGGAAAAATCATCCGAATTATTTGGCATTTTTCATTGTTTTACTGGCGATTTGGATCAAGCCCAAAGAGCTATTTCGTATGGATTAAAATTAGGAATTGGCGGAGTAGCCACATTTAAAAACGGAAAAATAGATCAGTTTTTAGATCAAATCCCATTGGAACATATTGTACTCGAAACTGATTCGCCTTATTTAGCTCCAGTTCCATACCGTGGTAAGCGCAATGAAAGCAGTTATACCCTTTTGGTGGCACAAAAATTAGCCGAAATCTATCAATTGCCAGTAACTGAAATTGCACGAATTACAACCGAAAACTCCAAAGCAGTTTTCGGGATTTAATCCAGAATTGACGCTAATTTGGGTTTTTTTTTGTTCATTTGTCCTCTATAAAATTATTTTAAAATGCAAAAGTTTGACGCTATACGCCCTTTTTATGAAACTGAAGTAAATGAGGCATTACAATCTGTAATTTCCCATCCAATGATGAAGGCGTTAATGAATTTTACTTTTCCAGAAATGGAAGATGAGGTTTGGAAAGCACAATTGAAAAAAACTCATTCCATTCGTGATTTTCAATGTAATTTTATTTACCATACCGTTCAAAGAATTTTAGAAAACAGCTCCGATGGCTTGACCACTTCGGGCTTTGAACATCTGGAAAAAAACAATTCGTATTTGTTTATTTCCAATCATCGAGATATTCTATTAGACACCACTTTATTGAATGCCGCTTTATTTCAAAACGGCCATTTGATGACGGCTTCGGCAATTGGCGATAATTTGGTTCAAAAATCATTCATCAAAACCTTGGCGCAACTGAATCGTAATTTCTTAGTATTGAGAGGTTTGTCGCCAAGAGAAATGTTGCAAAGCTCCAAATTATTATCTGAATATATGGGGCAGTTGTTGTTACACGAAAACCGTTCGGTTTGGATTGCACAACGCGAAGGACGAACCAAAGATGGTAACGACGAAACCAATCCTGGTGTGTTAAAAATGATTGGCATGGCCTCTGATGAAGCCGATGTAATGCAGTACTTTAAAAAGCTGAAAATCGTTCCGGTTTCGATATCATACGAGTACGACCCAACCGATGTTTTGAAAATGCCACAGCTATTAGCAGAGGCGAATAACGAAGTGTATGTTAAATCCAAAAATGAAGATTTGAATACGATTTTGAGTGGCGTGATGGGACAAAAGAAACGCATTCATTTGCACATTGGAAAAGTATTGGACACTGAAATTGACCAAATCGTTGCTGAAAATGATTCGTCAAACAAACAAATTCAAGCTTTGGCACAAAAAATCGACGATGCCGTTTTAAGCAACTACAAACTATGGCCGACCAACTTTATCGCCTACGATATTGTGCATAAGTCGTCGACCTATTCGCACCTGTACACCGAATCAGAAAAATCACTTTTTGAGCGCCGATTGGAGATGCGAATTGGTTTAGACAATCCAATTGCATTGGAAGGATTTTTGGCTATGTATGCCAATCCGGTAGTTAATAAATTAAAATACAACCATGCTTTCTAAAGCAAAAATATTGCTGATTTATACCGGTGGAACTATCGGTATGAAGAAAGATTTTGCAACGGGTGCGTTGAAGGCTTTCAATTTTAGTAAGTTGTTGCAACGCATTCCAGAACTAAAATTATTGGATTGCGAAATCGAAACCATTTCGTTTGAAAATCCGATCGATTCTTCTAATATGAATCCGGAGAAGTGGGTCAAATTAGCCACTATCATCGAGGACAATTATACTGCTTTTGATGGCTTTGTGGTGCTTCATGGTTCCGATACGATGTCGTATACCGCTTCGGCTTTGAGTTTTATGATGGAACATTTGGCCAAGCCAATTATATTCACAGGTTCGCAATTGCCTATTGGAGATTTGCGTACCGATGCCAAAGAAAATTTAATCACGGCAATCCAAATTGCATCGTTGCGAGAGAATGGACAAGCGGTGGTTCAAGAAGTGGGTTTGTACTTTGAATACAAATTGTATCGCGCGAATCGCACCACTAAAATCAATGCCGAACATTTCAAAGCGTTTACCTCGCCCAATTATCCTTTTTTGATCGAATCGGGAGTGCATCTGAAAATCAATTCGGAGGCATTGCTTCCTGTTTCCGGAAAGGAGTTGCGTGTGCATAAAAATTTAGATACCAATGTGATTATCCTGAAATTATTCCCAGGTATTAGCGAACAATTAATGGATGCCGTTGTAACTATTCCGAATTTGAAAGGGATAGTTTTAGAAACCTACGGAGCTGGCAATGCGCCTACTGACGATTGGTTTTTGGCTGTTTTGCAAAAAGCCATTCAAAACGGAATTCATATTATCAATGTAACCCAATGTTCAGGTGGAAGTGTCCGAATGGGTCAATATGAAACCAGTACTGCTTTGCGCGAAATAGGAGTGATTTCTGGTAACGATATTACGACTGAAGCTGCTATCACAAAGTTGATGTATCTGTTAGGCCAAAATGAATTGGTGTCCAATTTTAAAGAGGTATTTGAAACTTCGTTACGAGGTGAAATCCAAGAATAATTCTTTTTCATTTTTCTAAGTCAGTTTTTTTTAAGTTATTTGCAACCCCAATTAGAGAGGTGTCCGAGTGGTTGAAGGAGCAAGCCTGGAAAGTTTGTATATGGGTAACTGTATCGTGGGTTCGAATCCCATCCTCTCTGCTAATTTAAATCCCCAAGAAATACAGTTTTGTAATTCTTGGGGATTTTTCAGTATTTGTAAGATATTTTGTCAAAATCCATTTGAATTTTGAATTTTAAAATTAAAAAGTGTCTATTTTTTAATTTTATTGGACAATTTTGTTGTATTTTATAAATGAAAATAGGGGAATAATATTATTTTTGTAGGTTAACACATATAGGTATTAAAAATTAAGTGGTTTACAGCCTCTTTTTTTTGTAAAAAATAAAGTGATTAATAATGAAAGTAGTTGTCTTGTTTTTCTTTTGTAGCTTGATGTATGGGCAAAAACTGCACCATCATATGCTTTCTGCTCATGGAGGTGTTGCTACAACATCAACGGGTATAAAGGTGACTCACACGATTGCTCAACAAGGTGTTATTGGTATCTCTACAACAAAAAAAGTAATTTTAGGTCAGGGATTTCAACAAAGTAAAATTTCCAATGTTCAGCCCATTACTAATGATGCAATAACCACTTTGGTGTACCCAAATCCAGTGGTAGATGTTGTGAACTTTACATTTTCGGCGCCTGTAACTGGTAAAATTGCTGTTTCTATTTTTGATATTCATGGGCGTTTGATATTGTTTCAAGAAAAAGAAGCAATTGATACTATACTTTCGATAACTAATTTATTAATAGCTTCAGGAGAGTATGTTGTTAAACTCGACGGAAATCGCTATTCTTTCACCACCACCATTTTAAAATCAAAATAATCAAAATATAAATGAAAAAAATTATACCCCACATCCTTTTTTTCCTTCTTACCATCACCGCTTACTCCCAAGGAGTATTCTTCAATCTTGGAAAAAACTTTAGCACATTTCATTACAAAAACAAATCGGCTTATGCGGATAAATTAGGTATTAAAGGCTTTGGAGATGCCTATGAAATTGGGTATACCGATGTTTTGAAATACAAAAATTTTAAAGATTTAAAGTATTCAGGAAGTGTAACCATCAACGATTTCAATGCTATTGCGGCCTCAAATGTGAACAAATTAGAATGGAAAACCACTTACTTGGGTGTACAGAGTTCTGTAGACTATCAATTTTACGATTCGTTTTATTTTTTCTTAAGTGCTAAAGCAGGATTAAACCTTTCAACTCTACTGAGAGGTCATCAACAAGTAGATAATTCAGCAGTTAATTTAGTGGGTGTAAATGAATTTTCAGGCATCATTATTCAACCAGTTCTTGGGGTGTATGCCAAATACTATTTAACCAAAAACGGCTATTTAAGCGCTGGCTTAAACCTAAGCAAAAGCCTAAAACTAGGCAACAATTCCGATCATGTTTCTATTAATACAACCCAAATCCTTTTCGGAGGTTATTTTGATTTAATAAAAAGATAATTCCCCATGAAAAAATTATTTTACATCCTTCTTTTATTAGGTTCAACTTATGTTTTTGCTCAAAACAAAGGCATGACGTATCAAGCAGTAATCTATGCGCCCGGAGGGCAAAATGTTCCTGGTGTCAACGTGGCCAATGTCCCTATGACGAACCGCACTATTTGTTTGCAATTTAGTTTGTTAGATGCTAGTTCTGGTTTAGAATACCAAGAGGTAGTTAAAACAAAAACAGACGAATTTGGTATGGTGAATATCACTATTGGTAGTGGTACTCAAACCGGTGGTTATGCTACTTCATTTGGTGCAGTTGTATGGAGTGCTTCAGCTGATAAATCGATGAAAGTAGCACTTGATGCCACAGGATTGTGTAACCAATACGAGGAATTATCAGTAGAAAAATTGGATGCTGTTCCTTTTGCCAATGCTGCAATTACTGCCGGAAATGTAACTGGAGTTGTCGCTTTGACTAATGGAGGAACGGGTGCAACTACCGCTGCTGGAGCCAGAACCAATCTAGGAATTGGCAATGTAGACAATACTTCAGATTTGAATAAACCAATGTCAACGGCTACCAAAACTTATGTTGATAGTCAATTAACAAATAGTACGATAGTGGATGCAGACGCAAACACTAAAGGGAAAGTACAACTAGCAGGTGATTTAGCAGGAACTGCTGCAGCACCTACTGTACCTGGTTTAGCTTTAAAAGAAAATGCAACCAACAAATCGACTACGACGACTTTAGGGACAAGCAACGTTTTATTCCCAACGCAAAATGCGGTAAAAACCTATGTGGATACCGCTATTGCGGGAGCTACTATTGTTGATGCCGATGCCAATACTAAAGGGAAAATTCAGTTAGCAGGTGATTTAGCAGGAACTGCTGCAGCACCTACTGTACCTGGATTAGCATTAAAAGAAAATGCAGCCAACAAATCGACTACGACGACTTTAGGGACAAGCAACGTTTTATTCCCAACACAAAATGCGGTTAAAACCTATGTGGATACCGCTATAGCGGGAGCTACTATTGTAGATGCTGACGCCAATACTAAAGGAAAAATCCGATTGGCAGGGGATTTAAGCGGTACTGCCGCAGCACCAACGGTACCCGGATTAGCTTTAAAATTAGATGCTAGTTTGGCAGGTGTTCCTAACGGGATTGCGACCTTAAATTCAGCGGGTATTATTCCTGCAAACCAGTTGCCACCAATCAGTGTGGCTTCTACCAATGTGGTGGGTAGTCAAGCTGCAATGTTGGCTTTGAGCAATGCTACAGTAGGAAGTATCGCTGTAAGAACAGACGTGAATAAAAACTTTATACTATCTACAGCTGGACCCTCTGTTTTGGCTAACTGGATTGAATTGTTAACCCCTGGAGCACCAGTACAATCAGTAAATGGTTTGACGGGAGCTATTCAACTTTCAAAGGCTGATATCAATTTAGCCAATGTAGACAATACTTCGGATGCCGCTAAACCGGTTTCGACGGCAACTCAAAATGCGTTGAATTTAAAATTAAATACCAACCAAGTGGGTGTTCCCAATGGAACAGCGAGTTTGAATGCTTTGGGTAAAATACCTACGGAACAAATTCCGGCCATTTCATTTTCAAGTGTAAAAGTATTGGCTAGCCAAGCGGAAATGTTAGCTCAGACCAATGCTTTGATTGGTAGTGTGGTGATTAGAACAGACGTAAATAAAAACTATGTTTTAGCACAATCAGATCCTACAATTTTAGCCAATTGGGTTGAATTGTTAACGCCTGCTCCACCCGTACAATCGGTTAATGGATATGTAGGAAATTTGTCTTTAACAAAAGCAGATTTAGGGTTGGGAAATGTGGATAACACAGGCGATATCAACAAACCCGTTTCAACACCGACACAAAACGCTTTGGATTTGAAAGCAAATTTAGCTTCGCCAAGCTTTACCGGAACCGTATCTGGAATTACCAAATCGATGGTAGGTTTAGCGAATGTGGACAATACAACCGATCTAAACAAACCTGTATCAACGGCTACACAAACAGCATTGGATTTGAAAGCCAATACAGTAGATCTTACTGCTGAAACGACAAGAGCGACAGCTGCAGAAGCTACTTTAACTACAAACGTAGCTACTAATGCAACGGCTATTGCGGCAGAAACGACTAGAGCTACGGCTGCAGAAGCTACTTTAACTACAAACGTGGCTACTAATGCTACGGCTATTGCGGCAGAAACGACAAGAGCTACAGCTGCAGAGGCTACTTTAACTACAAACGTGGCTACCAATACCACTGCTATTGCAGCAGAAACTACAAGAGCAACGGCTGCTGAAGCTACTTTAACTACAAACGTGGCTACTAATGCTACGGCTATTGCTGCTGAAACTACAAGAGCTACGGCTGCTGAAACTACATTGACAACTAATTTAGCTGCCGAAGTAACTAGAGCAACGGCTGCCGAAGCATTGAAAGCAAATGCTACAGATGTTACTACTTCTTTAGCATTAAAAGCCAATTTAGCTTCACCAACTTTCACAGGTACCCCAACAGCTCCTACGCCAGCAACGGCCGATAATTCGACTACTATTGCTACTACAGAATATGTTAAGAATTCGATAGTCGCTGCAAACGCAGGTTTGAGTACTATTGGTAATATTTCAGCTACCTCTAATGCAAAAGGTGCCGTAATTAATGGAACTACAGAATTAGTATTAACACCAGCTGATGCCACTAATGGTGGGGTGGTAACTACAGGAGCTCAGACTTTTGCTGGAGCAAAGACATTTAATAGTGATATTAAAGTGAATGATATAACAGTAGGAGGAGGATCACAAACTTATGGGAATACTGCTCTTGGATATCTTACATTGGCTAGTAATCAACCAGCTTCTTATAACGCAGGATCGTGGAATACAGCCATTGGTCATTCTGCTATGTACAGAAATACAAATGGAAATTATAACACAGCAATTGGTAAATCAGCTCTTACTAATAATACGACAGGTAAATACAACACAGCAATTGGATACTATGCAGGATCAAGTTTGTATACAGTAAGTTCTACATTTCCTACTGATAATACATTAATCGGAACTGCTTCTGGTATGGGAATAACTACAGGAAGTTTCAATACTATTATCGGTTCTCAAACCTACAATGTAGTAAGCGGTTATCCAGTAGGTATAGGTATTACTACAGGAAGTAACAATACTATAATTGGATCAAAGATTTTAGGTTTGTCTCCCACATTATCCAATAATGTAATTTTAGCTGACGGTAGTGGAAATATTCGCGCGCAACATGATGGAACCAATGGATGGACTCTGGGAACAATATCTTCAGGTACTTGGAACGGTACCGAAATTGCCATCACCAAAGGAGGTACTGGAGCTACTACTGCAGCCGATGCAAGAACCAATTTAGGATTGGGGAATGTAGATAATACTACTGATGCCAATAAACCAGTCTCAACAGCCACTCAAACCGCTTTGGATTTGAAAGAGAATGCTGCTAATAAAACGCTAAGCGTTAGTACAGATGGAGCCTCCGATGTAAAATTCCCTTCTGCGAAAGCTGTAAAAACCTATGTAGATACCGCTGTTTCAAGTTCATCTACTACTGCGGTTCCTTATACAGGCGCTACAGGTGCAGTGAATTTAGGCGCTTATGATTTGACGGTGAATGGATTGACTGTGGGTAAAGGTGGTGGATCAGATACAAGTAATACTGCCTTGGGAAATCAAGCTTTGTCTAACAATGTGATTGGTGTAGGCGCAGCGCACTATGGAACAAACAATACAGCTTTAGGTTATCAAAGTATGTTATCGAATACCAATGGATTTAGTAATTCAAGTTTTGGTAATAGTGCATTGAAGGCTAATACTACAGGTGCTTGGAATACTGCAATTGGATCTGGTGCTCTGAAGTTAATTACTAATGGCTTTTCTAATACCTCTATTGGTATGGGGTCTCTAGATTTTTTAACTTCAGGTTCAGATAATATTGCAATTGGTTCATCCGCAGGTAGAAGTTTTGTAGGAGGAAACTTAACAATATCTAATCAAAGTATTTATATTGGAGGTGGATCTAAATCAAACGCAAATTCAAGTAGCAATGAAGTTGTAATTGGATACAACACATCAGGTAACGGGAATAATACCGTAACCATAGGAAACACTTCGGTGACAGATAATTATTTTAAAGGAAATATTAATCTTACTGGAAATGTAAATGGAGGTACCTGGAACGGTACCGAAATTGCTATTGCGAAAGGCGGTACTGGTGCTACAACAGCGGCTGCGGCCTTAACTAATTTAGGAGCAGAACCTACTGCGAATAAAAGTACGGCCACTGATTTAGGAAATAGTGCACCAAGCGATGTATTATTTCCATCTCAAAAAGCAGTGAAGGCATATGTAGATGCACAAACCGCTGCGGCAGGGGTATCGGATGGTTCGATTACTTCGGCTAAAATTGCAGACGGAACCATTGTAAATGCAGATGTATCTACAACTGCAGCTATTGCCTATTCGAAATTAAATTTGGCTAGCTCAATTGTAGTTGGCGATTTAGCAGCCGATGCAGTAGAAACTGTAAAAATTAAAGATGCTAATGTAACAGCAGCAAAACTAGCAGCCGATGCTGTGGAAACTGCTAAAATCAAAAATTTAAATGTTACTACTGATAAATTAGCGGCTGATGCAGTGACTTCTGCCAAAATTACTGACGGCACCATAGTAGTTGGTGATTTAGCAGATAACGCTGTGGAAACTGCAAAAATAAAAGCAGCCGCAGTAACTAATGCCAAATTAGACAAAGCCAACATTCCATTAAGTGGTTTTGGAGCTGCTGCAGCTGACGTAGCTTTAGGAGCCAATAAATTGACTGGAGTAGCTGATCCTACTTTAGCGCAAGATGCAGCTACTAAAAATTATGTGGATACAGCAACAGCAGGAATTACCACTTTAGCTGATGGAAAAATTTATTTAGGAAATGCGTCAAACGTAGCTACCGAAGTAACACCATCAGGTGATGTAACGATGACAAATGCCGGAGTTACTGCTATTGGAACAGGGAAAGTTGTTGTGGGAATGCTTGCAACTGATGCAGTAGAAACTCTAAAAATAAAAGATGCAAATGTAACTGCAGCAAAACTAGCTACCGATGCAGTAGAAACTGTAAAAATTAAAGATGCTAATGTAACAGCAGCAAAACTAGCAGCCGATGCTGTGGAAACTGCTAAAGTAAAAGACGCTAATATTACGTATGCTAAAATTCAAAATGTAAGTGCTACCGATAAAGTATTAGGACGTGTAACAGCTGGTGCTGGAGTTGTGGAAGAGATTGCAACTACCGGATCGGGGAATGTAGTAAGAGCTACTTCTCCAACTTTAGTTACGCCAACATTAGGAGCTGCCACTGCAACTACCATAAATAAAGTTACAATTACACAACCTACTGCAAGTGCTACCTTAACTATTGCCGATGGCAAAACACTAACTGCAAATAACTCCATTGTTTTAGCGGGTACCGATGACAAAACTATGACCTTTCCAACAACCGATGCAACCATTGCTAGAACCGATGCAGCACAAACGTTTACGGGAACACAAACCTTTAGCTCCGATATGGTAGTCAACAGTGTCAATATTGGACGTGGAAAAGGAGCAATTGCCACTAACACTGCAGTAGGAACCGATGCCATTAGCGCGACTGCTACCGGTACCGAAAATGCAGCATTGGGTTATAATGCCTTAAAAGTAGTTACTTCGGGTTCTAGAAATGCGGTTGTAGGATCTCAAGCGGCTAAAGCTTTAATTACAGGTATTGATAATATCGCTTTAGGATATCGAGCTTTATCTACAGCAACAAGTTCGGAGTCAAATACTGCTATTGGAAGTGATGCCCTTAAAGTACTGGGTGATTCTACAAATGATCGAAATACTGCAGTAGGAACGGGATCATTTTCTAATTTGACAACGGGACAATACAATGTGGCGGTAGGTCAAGGAACTTTTCTCAACGCAACTTCGGGTTCAAACAATGTCGGGGTTGGAAAATATGCCGGTTTTAGAGATACTAACGATGCAGGAGTAACTTCTTCCAATAAAAGTGTTTTTATTGGTGCTGAAACCAAACCGTTAAACTCCACATCAACCAATGAAATTGTAATTGGATACGATGCAAGAGGACTTGGAAACAATTCAACTGTACTAGGAAATTCATTAATCACTCAAGCCAAAGTATTTGGAGCTTTAGATCTCCCGGATGCGACTACTTCAACCTCAACAACAACTGGAGCGCTAAAAGTAGGAGGTGGAGTTGGTATTGTAGAGAATCTTAACGTGGGGGGCAATGCTAAAATTACCGGAACCTTAACAGTTACTAATGGAGCAGGAGCAGGAAAAGTATTGACCTCAGATGCCAATGGATTGGGGACTTGGACAACACCAACAGGTGTAACTACAATGGCTGCCATAGGAAGTACACCTAATGCCAATGGTGCCACAATATCAGGAGTGAATTTGAATTTAGAACCTGCTAGCGCCAGCTACGGTGGTATAGTGACAACCGGAACGCAAACCTTTGCAGGAGCTAAAACCTTTTCTCCTGCATTGACTGCTGCCTCCGCTCTTGCGATAGGAACTAAATTTACTCCTACACTAACGGCTGCTGCAAATGCAGATATTTTAGTTGGGCTAGATATTGACCCTACCTTTACTAATGGATCGTATTCCGCTTTAACCAACTACGCTTTACGCGTACAAGGCATTGGTTTTGGACGTGGTGGCGGTGCTGTAGAAACGAATACCGCTATAGGATCGGGGACATTAATTAACAATACTACTGGAGCAAACAATACGGGATTAGGATATAGAGCATTACTATTAAATTCTACAGGAAGTGGTAATACCGCGTTTGGAACATTAGCAGGAGCTTACATTGGACCTACAAATTCATCAGCAAATAGCTCTGGAACTAATTCTACTTTTATTGGATATAATACTTCGCCATTGGCAAATGGAGATGATAATGAAGTAGTTATCGCCGGAGGTAATGCTACTACTAGAACGGTGGGACTAGGATCTAATACTACATTAATTGGTAATGCTGCCACCACCCAAACCCGTATCATGGGAGCTTTAGATCTTCCTGATGCTACTGCATCAACATCTTCTACCTCTGGAGCGTTAAAAGTAGCAGGAGGTGCCGGTATTGCTGGAGCTTTAAATGTGGGTACCACAGCAACTATTACTGGGGCAACTACAATAAGTTCAACAACTAGTTCAACTTCTACAACAACGGGAGCATTAAAAGTAGCAGGTGGTGCCGGTATTGCAGGGAATACCTATATTGGCGGAACCATAAGTATTGCAGGTGGCTCTCCAGGCGCCGGCAAAGTGTTGACCTCAGATGCTAATGGAGTGGGTTCTTGGGCTACTCCTGCGGGGGTAACAAGTATAGGAACTATAAGCGGGTCTTCAACAGCTAATGGTGCAAGTATTACTACAGGAGTATTAAATCTTGCCCCAGCTGACGGGACTAATGGAGGTGTAGTTACGACAACAACTCAAACATTTGCTGGAGCCAAAACATTTAGTTCTAATATAGTTTCTAACGGAGTAAAGCTTGGTAAAGTAGGTGGATCCAACAATGTTTTAGTGGGCAGTAATGCTATGAATACAACAACTACTACATCTGATTATAATACCGCTATTGGGGCATATACATTAACGAGTATCACTTCAGGACTGGATAACATAGCTTTAGGTTATTCATCATTGTATAACCTTACTACAGGTTCAGATAACGTTGCTATTGGTTCAGCAGCATTAAATACTCATACAAGTGGTAGTTATAATGTTGCTGTGGGTAACAACGCACTAAAATCTTCTACCACATCGACTAAAAATGTTTCTTTAGGTTATTGGTCGAGCTACAAGTTAACAACTGGAAGTGGAAATACTACGCTTGGATATTATGCGGGTTCCTATATTGGTTCTTCAGGTACAGTAGCAAATACAACTGGGTCAAATTCTACTTTTATTGGTATTAATACTTCACCATTAGCTGATGGTGATGATAATGAAGTGGTTATTGCTGGAGGTTCTACATATAGAACTGTTGGTTTGGGTAGCAATAGTACATTAATAGGTAACGCTGCCACCACCCAAACCCGTATCATGGGAGCTTTAGATCTTCCTGATGCTACTGCATCAACATCTTCAACCTCTGGAGCGTTAAAAGTAGCAGGAGGTGCCGGTATTGCAGGAGCTTTAAACGTGGGTACCACAGCAACTATTACTGGGGCAACCTCTTTGTCAAGTACCTTAGGAGTAACTGGAAATGTTGCTGTAAATACTGATAAATTTAAAATTACAGCATCAAATGGAAATACTGAAATTGCAGGTACTATAAAAATTGCAGGAGGCTCTCCAGGTTTAGGAAAAGTATTGACTTCGGATGCAAATGGGTTAGCTACTTGGTCAAACAATGGTGGTGGTGTATTGAGTAAAACGGCGACTTATACCATTTTAACAACTGACAATGCGAACGTATTGGTATTCTCTGGTTCAACAGCTTCCCAAACGATTACTCTACCAAGTGCCGTTACTGTGGGTGCTGGTCGTGAAATTACTATTAAAAACGTAGCATCTGTTTCGATAGCTATTGCTTCTGCTGGGGGGTATTTAATTTCAGATAGTACAACAACTACAGCAACTGGATTAAACATTGGTATTGAACCATCCAACAACTGGATCAAAGCGATTTCAGACGGTGCCAATTGGATTATTTTAAGAGCCTTATTCTAATCGAAAGCAAAGTCAAGATGAAAAAAGGAGTAGTAGTACTAATGTTGTGTTTGGTTTCCCTTTTGGGGGAAGCCCAAACCGGTATTGGCACAACTACGCCTAGTCCTTCGGCCAAGCTGGAAGTGGCCTCTACGAATCAGGGGTTTTTACCTCCAAGGATAGCCTTAACCGCTACCAATGCAGCAAGTCCCGTGACCTCGCCGGCCACAGGTTTGTTGGTGTTCAATACGGCTACTACTGGTACGGCTCCTACTAATGTAGCACCTGGCTATTATTATTGGAATGGAACAGCTTGGGTAGCAATTCTAAGCAATGTAACCACCAGTAGTATTTCGGGAAACGGAACTACGACTACCCTAACTAACTTTGGGGCTGAGGTCAATGCACAATCTGGAACATCCTATACTTTAGCTACAACTGATAATGGAAAAATTATCAGTTGTACCAGTAATAGTGCGGTTACGATTACCGTGCCGGCTTTAAACATTGGCTTTAACTGTTTGATCGTGCAACGAGGTACAGGTCAAGTCACTTTATCGGTTTCAGGATCGACCATAAATAACCGTTACAATTTTACCAAAACAGCCGGCCAACATGCAATCATGAGTTTAGTAAGTGTGGCATCGGGCGTTTTTGTTTCTTCGGGGGATATGTCAAATTAGAAATAGTATGAAAAAAGCAATTGCTCTTATTTTTTCTATTGTAAGCATGGGAGGTCAAGCACAAATTATGGCCGCTTACCAACCCGTACACAAACAACCTACCGTGCAATTTGATTATTGGGTGTACAGTACCCATGCGGGTAATGGAACAGCCACTCAATACCCAGTCTTACCCACCACTAGAGCCGAAATGGATAATTTATTCAACTCTGCTTATTCAAATACTACGGTATTTCAAACCGGTAAAACCAATTCGGCTAGACTATTAGATTGGTCAAGCGCTGCCGAATTAACTCCCCTTGGCATTAATTTGCCGAATAGCGGTAATTATTTTGCTATAAAAATACAAGGAACATTTATACCGCAACAATCGGGTAATTATGTTTTTACTTTAGAGGCAGATGATGCCAGCGATTTAATTATAGAGGGCAACCCAGTTATTGGAACCTATCAAGGTCAAGCTGTCCCTGCTTTAGGAACCCATACAGGAACGGTCAATTTAACAGCGGGAAAATCGTATTCTTTTCAAGTACGCATGCAACAAGGAAGCGGTGGTTATGGATTGCGATTGTTTTGGAAGTCTCCTACTCAAAATAGTGCCCCAAGCTCCTACACTAGTGTGCACCCAGCCAATACTTATTTTCAATCCTGGACACAGAATTTACAAGAAATGGTTAGCGTTCCGGTCATGGATGGAACTACCGCAGCCAAAGCAGCGCCTAGTGCCAAATACATTCAAACGGCTTTTAGCAATTATGCTGATGGGACCTATTGGATCAATTTACCCTATGTAGGACCCACACAAGTCTTTTGTTTATTGAATCCCGCCACTGACGGAGGCGGATGGATGATGGCCATGAAAGCGACTCGCGGCACTACATTTCCGTATTCTAGTTCCTATTGGACCGCAGTAAACACACTCAATCCGGGCCAAACCAATCGAAATGATGGCGACGCCAAATTTGATACCATGAATTATTTTCACGCCAAAGACATCTTGGCCTTATGGCCGGATATTGCTTGGAATTATGGTGGAAGTACCACCGGAGGAAGTCTTAGTACTAATGGGACCTACAACGTTTGGTGTTGGTTACAAAATAATTTTAATAGCGGTATTCGCATCACACCGATAAATTTTTTTAATACGGCGAGTAAATTGTTTTTTAGCGACGGCAATAGTTTTGCGGGCAGAGGCACTCCCTTTTCATCTCAAACGGATATTCGTTTTTATGGATTCAATTATACCAATGCCAGTTCAACGGCAAGTGTTCGTTGGGGATTTGGTTGGAATGAAAATGGCGGGGGCTTGTATCCCGGTGGCGAAGCTACCTCAAATGATGTTTCAGGTGGAATTGGAATGTCTGGCTTGTTTACTACTAATATCAATTATTCAGCAGGAGATCAATTGTCCTGTTGTTCCACTAATTCAGGAATCAATCGTTCAGCACGAGTAGAAATTTATATTCGATAAAATGAAAAAACTTTATATAGTAATAGTATTATTTGGCTTTGTAGGGTATGCCCAAACGGGTATTGGCACGACGACGCCAAATGCCTCGGCAAAGCTGGATGTGTTTGCTACTGATAAAGGGTTTTTAGCGCCACGAATGACGGCCACTCAACGCGCTGCTATAGCCTCGCCTGCAAATGGTTTATTGGTATTTCAAACCGATGGCGTTTCCGGCTTTTATATAAATACAGGCACTTCGAGTGCTGCTGTTTGGACCCGAATTAATATGGATTGGACGAGATCAGGAAATGATATTAGTTATACTGCTGGGAATGTCTCCATTGCTGGCAATTTGACTGGAGGTAACGCAGCAACCTCTAAATTGAGTGGTTTTGTTTCTAACATAAGTACAGAAGCCTCTAATAGGGCTATTGCGGTAACTGATAATGGAATGATTTTAAGATGTACCTCAGCCATCACGTTGAGCTTGCCATCAACGGGAATTCCGGAAGGTTTCAATTGCATGATTTTGCAGTCGGGAACGGGACAAGTTACTTTTTCTGGAACTTTTAGCAATAGAAATAGTTTTACAAAAACAGCTGGACAATATGCCATAGCGACTATATTGTATGTAGGCGGAGTGTATATTGTATCTGGAGAAATGAGTAATTAGACCATGAGTATCAAAAACACCTCTCTCTTTTTTTTGTTTTTTGTCACTACTGCTCTTGCTCAGTTGGTGCCTAATTATTATGCGACCTTAGAAAGTAATCGACCGAAAGGGAACAAGTATTTATACTATCGTTTGTATAGTACTTCATCCTCTGCTTTTCCAGCGACCGCCACAGAATTTGAAACTAGTTTTGCTACTGCAACCAATTTTAAATTAGCAGGATATGTGGCTTTAACTTCTAATACAGGTAATTTAAATACCTCATCTAGTTATGCTGCCAACCTAATCAATTTTTCAAACCAAACTGATTTAAAAAATGCCATTGGCAATCAGACCCCATATTCTGGATTTGGTGGAGATGGTTTTACTATTGTGGTATCGGGCTATTTTATTCCAAAACAAACAGGAATATATACCTTTACAATTGAAGGCGACGATGCAGTCGATTTATTTATAAACGATCAAAATGTAGCCAACCACTACGGACCTCATGGTCCTGACCCCATTGGTACTCATATTGGAACAATCTCTTTAGTTGCTGGAAAAAAGTACAGCTTTCGGGCCCGTATGCAAGAAGGTGGTGGTGGCGAAGTGATGCGGTTGTTTTGGAAAAAACCCTCTGAAGCAAGTGGTGCTGTTTGGTACCAAGACATTGAAGAATTATCGGGGGAAGAAGCCGTTCCTAATGGATTAGTGTTGTCAATAGATCCGGGAAATTGGTATACGTACCCCAAATATGGAACCGCTCTAACTGATTTAAAAGGGAATGCTACAGGTGTTTTAGGAGGAAGTACTGCTTATAATACAACCGCTCAAGGGGTGTTTTATTTTGATGGAAACGCCGATTACATTGATTTTGGGAAAACGCCTACCAATTTTCCTACTGGCGATATTAGTGTTTTTGTATGGTTAAAAGGGAATAGCATTCGAGGAGACTGGAATATATTTTTCACAAAATGGTTTGCAGATACAATTGGAACGTCTGGAGGTTCTGATTTTCATTACGATTTGTATAACAATGGAGTGAATATTTACCAGCGTATTTTTACCACAAGTAAAAGCAACATGATTGGAACCATCCCCTTAAATAATAACACATGGTACCAAGTAGGGTTTACTATTTCTTCTGGAAATTTACAAATGTATCTCAATGGGGCAACTGACGGGGCTGTAATTAGTGGCGCTGCAAGAACAAACCAAACCAATGCTAATCTTTTTTTAGGCGACCCAAGAACAAATGGTTTGGTAACTTTTAACGGATATATTGGATCTGCTCAAATTTATAATCGAGCAATAACAACTGACGAAGTATTTCAAAATTATAACGCAACAAAGACAAAATATGGATTATAAAAATAGTTTTACCCTAGTCTTATTATTGAGCGGTTTTTTTCTAACGGCTCAAACGGGTATTGGCACCACAACACCCGTGAATAAATTAGAAGTAGTAACTGCCAAAGCTGATCCTGCCACCTCTGGCACAACAGCCAATGGTAATTTCCGTTTGGGCGCCACGGTGGGGACCCACGTATTGGATTTTGGTTTAAGTAGTTCAAGTACTTTTTCTTGGTTGCAAGCCAGAGATAAAGGGGGGTATGGCACTAATTATTATTTAGCATTGAACCCTAATGGGGGTTTTGTAGGAATTGGCACCAATACACCAACCAGTTTATTAACTGTTGGAAAAGCAGATGGGACTAGTACTGCTGCTGAATTAGTGTTAAATCCATCAGCTAATCAAAATGAAGGAGGTCAAATTGTTATCAAAAAATCATTAAATGGTAGCGTTTCAGATTGGACGATTGATCAGTATGGCACCACCTCAGCGAATGCTAGGCTACGAATATTTGGCGGAACCTCTGAAACTAATGGTTTAGCAATTTTAGAAAACGGCAATGTAGGGATTGGAATTAACAACCCTTCCACAAAATTATATGTCAGTGGCGATATTACGGCCAACTCGGTTGCGGGTACTTCCGACCGTCGTTTCAAGACTAATATTCATCCTGTTGACAATGCTTTAGCCAAAGTAAAAGCCTTACAAGGAGTATATTTTAATTGGAACCAGAAAGACTTTCCAGAAAAAGACTTTGGCGCTCAAAACGAATTGGGATTGATTGCCCAAGAAGTCGAGAAAGTGGTTCCTGAAATAGTATCAAAAGACAACTCCAAAGAGGAATACCGCTCTGTAAAATATGACAAGCTGGTAGCGCTTTTAGTAGAGGCCATGAAAGAGCAACAAAAGCAAATTGAACAATTGCAAATCAAAGTAAAACAACTGTCCAAAAAAAGAAAAAAATAGGGATGAAAAAGCTTGTTATATTCTTTTTTTTTCTTGCTAATGGGACGGTGTTAGGACAGATGATCACAGCCCCAACACCACTTACTTTTGAAGCCAATGCTACCAATGTTGACCCAGGAAATTTTGTGGTGAATTGGGTGAATAATACAGAGCAAATTTTAGTAAGTGTAAGTTTGGACTACCATAGTGGAGCGAGACTTTCGTTTCCTACTACTACGGGTCTTTCCTTAAACACAGGGTATACCACTTGGTCTTCGGTAAGTAGTATTGTTTTTTTTGGCACCCGTGACAATATCAATACGGCCTTGGCAGCAATGACTCTTTCTATGGGTAGTATTAAAACTGCCGTTCGAATTAACATTGAAGTCTCTAATTATGATGCCAATTATAAATACAATCCGATAAACAAACATTTCTATAAATATGTTTCCAGTTCTGCTATCACTTATCCGAATGCAAAGTCAGGTGCAGCTGCACAGGGCTCATTTAAAGGAAAAACACCTTATTTAGTCACGATAACCTCTCAATCAGAACAAGATTTTATTAACACCAATATTACAGGTAGTAATATTTGGATTGCGCTTTCTGATGCGGGAACGACTATCGATGGTACCTGGAAAATAGATGCAGGACCTGAATTAGGAACTACAATTAAAACACAAAATGGCCCAACTGCAGGAAATATTGCAGGCCAATACAACAATTGGTGCGATGGAGAACCTAATGGTGCCAATCACAGTGAGGATTATGCTGTTGCTAAATGGAATGGCAATACGTGTTGGAATGATTTATCTGCAACGAATTCGGGAGGTGTTAGTGGTTACATCGTTGAAATCAGTGCGGATTTCCCCGCTGGATCGGATTATACAGGAGTGTATTCAAGTTATATTGTTCATAATAACGATATGGCGTTTACATTAAGTTCGGGAAATACGCTATCAACAGCAATAGTTTCCAATAAGTCCAATGCGTTTGGCGGTCTACAAATCAATGACGGTCATACTTATACCGTCAACAGCGCTACTACTTTAAACACGAATAAATTAGTCTTGTCTGGAACAGGAAAAATAGTTTTCACAGATGCCACCAGTAAATGGACTCCAGGGACCTCTAATAGTACTAGTACCGTGGTGCACAGTCCGACAACAAATTCAGAACCTATCTCCTGGCAAGTGCTTTCAACCTCTGTTTGGTCTGGAGATTCATTTTATGCAAATGCTCCAAGTCCATCTTCAACAAATGGTTACCACCTAACTCCCTGGATTGATTCACCGCAGGGTTGGTCTGTGGGTGCCAATGATTCGGGACAATTTATTATATTAAATTATCCCACCCCCGTTTATATCGCAGGAATTGTCACTCAAGGTAGGCAAAATAGTCCTCAATGGGTCACTAAAGCACATATTGATGTCAGCATGAATAATTCAGACTGGACGCGTATTTATACAGATCGAGCCTTGAATTCTGACCAAAACACCAAAGTGTATACCTATTTTCCAGAGGTACAATATGCTAAATATGTGCGCGTAACACCCACAGAAAGGTATGGGCACATGACCATGCGCCTAGGTCTATTACTTAAACAATAATCGATGAGAATTAAATGGCGTTATTGTAGTATTTATTTGTTGTGTTTTGGTATTAGCATTGCGCAAACCAACTCCACCACTTCAGGAGATTTTAATTTGGCTTCCACCTGGGCAACCCCTATACAGGTAGCTAATGGGATCACTATACAAAATGGACATACGATTACCGTTCCAAATGGAAGTACTTTTTATAGTGGAAAAATAAATTTTTCAGAAACAGGAAAATTACAATTATCAGGTACCGGCAAATGGAAACCAGGCCCCGCCCTGAATAGCTTAAAATCGTGTAAAGAAATATTGGATTATTACCCAATGACACCTTCAGGTCAATATACTATAGATCCAGATGGAGCTGGGTCGGCAGCAAGTACCACTTGTTATTGCGATATGACCACCGATGGCGGCGGATGGACATTGGTATTGAATTATTTACATAAAGGAGGAACAGATCCTTTATTAAAAACATTTGCTGCTGCATTGCCTGTTTTAGGATCTACTGCTTTAGGTACAGATGAATCTGGCTCTACAACAACCTGGGGGCATGTATCCAATACGTATTTAAGTAAGTTTACGTTTTCTGAATTACGAATTTATGGTGCAACCAATGCACACACAAGAATTATTAATTTTAAAACTTCGCATAGTGGCACGATTTCCTACTTTAAAACAGGTGTCGGGAGTATGAGTGGCATTGCATCAAATTATACTGCCTTGACAGGTCATAATGCAGTACTCCCGGGAAGTACAGCAAATTATTTCACAAACGAATACGATCTCGCCATGACCAACTTTCCATTTTGGGTAAGTGGAGCATATCATTGGGGTATCAAAGGGCATAATTACCGTTGGGAAGTAGATGATTTTAACAATAGTGCTAGTTATCATACATTACATCAAATTTGGATCAGATAGTTATGAAAAAATTTTATTTGACATTTTTATTTATAAGCCTTGTAGCTACTGCCCAAACAGGCATTGGCACCACTACACCTAATGCTTCGGCAAAGCTTGAAATTGCTGCTACAGATAAGGGCTTGCTAATACCACGTATGACCAAAACACAGCGAGAGGCCATCACGCTTTCCTCTGCAGCCAACGGTTTAATGGTCTATCAAACGGATGATCTAGCGGGTTTTTATGTGAACACCAGTACAACAACCACTGTTTCTTGGACGCGCGTTAATAGTAATTGGACCCGTTCTGGAAACGATATTAGTTATACTTCAGGAAACGTTTCAACTACGGGAAATCTAACAGGTGGCAATACAAGCACCTCTACCATTTCGGGTTTTGGGGCTAATGTCGCTACTATTTCAGGAGCCTATAGTATAACCGCTTCCGATAATGGGAAAATTATTCAATCGACCAGTGCTTCAGCCTTAACGGTGACAATTCCTGCAGGTTTACCAACAGGATTTAATTGTACCATTGTACAAATGGGAGCGGGGCAAATTACCTTTTCGGGCACATATTTCAATAGGGGTGGATTTACCAAAACCGCCAGTCAATATGCGGTGGTTAGTATTATGCATTTAGGTAGCAATAGTATTATTGTAGCAGGAGAAATGAGTAATTAAAATGAGAAAAGCGCTAGTCATAGTATTGTTTTTGCAGTCCATTTTCCTTTGGGCTCAAATTACTTTGCCTATACAGCAATCCAATATTCCTAAAAATAATTTGGTAGTTAACTACGATTTTTCAAAAACAGCTAGTTTTACTCGTGGTAGCGGAACAGTCACTAATTTAGCGGGTACCGCTTCGGGCAATGGGACACTTTATAATGCCCCTATTTTCATGAATTCATTAGGATTAATTTCTTTTAATGGCTCCAATCAATATGTAGTAACTCCTAACATTAGAACTTATTTTAAATCAGTTAATACCAGTTTTCAAAAAAGCTTTACCATGAGTTTTTGGTTCTATCCTATTGCTTCAACTGGGGTATTGGTAAGCGAACTAGATTCGCAAACTCCTAGTGGTGGATGGCATGCTTCCAATATTGAAATGGTCAATGGATACTTAAAATACCGTATTTGGAACGGATCGATTGTTACGTCAACTTCAGCGGTCAATTTAAATCAATGGTACCATGTTGCCATGGTTTACGACGGAACTTCAGTGAAGGGATATTTAAACGGAGTTTTACAAGGGACTCAGGCTGGAGCAAGAGAAATTCCAACAACAAGTCAACATTATGCCATAGGTGCGGGAGAGACTACTAATATGGGCACAAGTGCCTATGGTAATTTTCATTTAGCCCAATTTAAAATGTTTAATTTACCCTTTACTGATTTCGATGTTGTACAGGAGTACGAATCCAGAAAAAGCGAATTTGATTATGCCATTCATAGCCCATCTACTAATTCAAATCCTAGCTATTGGAGTGTGTCTAGCGCATGGAATAGCGAGACTACCTTTAGCCAAGACCATTATACTCCATGGCTTAATAATTCAAGATTAGGTTGGGCTGCACTTTATAATGACGCCAACCAATGGATTACCTTAAATTATGACGAACCCACATATATAAAGGGTATTGTTACCCAGGGCAGAGCAAATAATGGAGGTCAATGGGTTAAAACAGCACATATAGAAACGAGTTTAACAGGATCAGCTCCTTGGTCAAGAGTGCAAACTAATGTTGCTTTGAACACTAACTCGACAGATGATGTAAGGATAAACTTTCCATCTCCTGTTTTTACCAAATTTGTCAGAGTCTTACCCACAGATTGGAATAATCATATCACTTTACGCATGGGATTGTTAGTAAAACCGAATACTTCCACTTCTGATAATCTGGTATTGCATTACAATCCTAGCATGACCGAAAGTTACCCTGGATCAGGAACTAGTTTAGTTGATTTATCTGGAAATGGATTAACGGGAACTATGAGTAATCTTAGCTATACCAACCCTGCTTTTACGTTTAATGGATCTACTTCACAGGTAAGTATTCCCGATAATGCAGCTTTAGAACCCGGAACAGGAAGTTGGACGATTGAAGTTTGGTTTAAAAATGTCGGTAGCTCCGGTACGGTTATTGGCAAATATAATAATGGGGGTAATTCAGCTAATATCTCGTATGCGTTGCGTTTGGTTGGATCCAATTTAATTCGAGCCGATTTTAGTAATGGAAGCACGGCTATTGTTACAGATAACTACACTTTTACTACCAATACTTGGATTCAAATGGTGTATATTTGGGATAAAACTAACAACAGTATTTATACGTATTCAAATGGGGTACTTAAGCAAACTAAAGCCATTTCTATTACTGGCGGGATATTAAACGCAACGACCAACTTATTTTTGGGCTCCTATAATGGGGGAGAATATTCCCAATATTTTAATGGTCAAATGGGTATTGTTAGGATATATAAAAAAGCACTAAACGCTACCGAGGTACTAACTAATTTTAATTCGAATAGAGCCTTATATGGTTTATAAATTTAAAACAATGAGAAACCTTTTTTATCTAGTAGTAATTATAGGACCTTTTTTAAATAGCACCGCTCAAACCGGTATTGGTACTACGACGCCTAATGCTTCGGCAAAATTAGACGTATCCGCTACTGACAGAGGATTTTTACCACCAAGAGTGGCATTAACAGCTACAAATGCCTTTTCTCCTATCACGGGTACGTCTTCGGCCGCAGCTGGACTATTAATTTATAATACCGCTACGGCAGGAACAGCTCCTACTAATGTTGTTCCGGGTTATTATTATTGGAATGGCACGGCTTGGATTCAAATTGCCCCCGGACTGATTATTGACACTAGCAAGACAGCAGGTTTCACCTTGGCTGCAACAGATAACAACAAAGTATTTTTAATTACTTCGGCAACCAATAGCACGGTTACCGTGCCGAGTAGCTTACCCGTTGGCTTTAGTTGTCAACTCATACAAGGGGGTCTAGGTACCATAACGGTTACAGGATCCAGTGTGACATTAAATTCGTCTAACGGATTTACTACAAGAGCCACCAATAGTGTAATTGGTTTAGTAATGACTACCACTACTACTGGATTTGTTTTTGGAGATAGTATTTTTTAGCCATGTGTAAACGAATATATATCCTATTTTTTATTTGTTTTTCGATAGTATCGAATGCGCAAATTATTCCACGCAATCTAGCTTTACGAAAACCACTGGGTATTAACACTCAACTATTTTCCTATACAGGAGCTATCCAACAATTTATTGTCCCTAATAGGGTGACTGCCATTCAGGTTAATGCCATTGGTGCATTGGGAGGAATTGGCGGGGGTGGACAGCCAGGAGGAGCAGGAGCGAATATCACCACTACCCTAAATGTAACACCGGGACAAGTGTTGTATATCGTTGTGGGAGGATTTCCTGGACAATCGGCTACGGCTAAATATGGTTTTGCCGGAAATGGAGGGAGTAACTCTAGTGGGACTGGCTATGGTGGAGCAGGAGGTGGATTATCAGGGGTGTTTACATCTAGTTCACCTGCTACTGCAAATGCATTGGTTGTTGCCGGAGGCGGTGGAGGCGGTAGTGGTTCAGGTGGTACAATAAATTATAATGGAGGAGCTGCCTTAAATTCAAATGGAACTACCGCTGCGAATGGTCAAGGATCTACGGCTTATCCTGTTTCTTCGAGATATCAATATGGGTATGGAGCTTCTACCACCTCAGTAGGTGTTGGGGGATATGCTTTTGATAATGCACCCGCTCAAAATGGCGCTGACGGAAATGGAATAAACGGTGGTGCTGGTGGAGATGGTACCATTTGGCAAGCAGCTGGCGGCGGCGGCGGCGGGTTTTATGGCGGCGGCGGTGGCGCTGGCGGTGGTGCAGCAAATGGTGGTGGAGGTGGTGGCTCAACCAAATCTGTTTCTGGAATTAATTCATTTGGAACGCCCAATACCACTTCTGATGGTAGTGTTTCCATTACTTGTTTTTCTAATTCAGGTTTGGTATTGCATTTAGACGCGGGCAATACTACTAGTTATAATGGTTCAGGAACTACTTGGAACGATTTGTCAGGAAATGGCTCCAATGTTACATTAACAAACACCACTTATAGTTCAGCAAACGGAGGTTCTATTGTATTCAATGGCACCACAAGTTATGCTGATTTTACTGCCAATATTGGAAATACCAATGTGGTTACTGTTGAGATGTGGGTAAAAACAAATTCATTAACTTCTCCAATTGGGATGTATTTTGGATTTGGATTATACGATGTATGGACGAGTGGCGGTAATATTGGCTATAATACTTCAGCAGGAGATTTGCAGGGTGTAAATAGTTCGCAAGTAGATTTTTTGGGGATAGTTGGTGGATGGAGGCATCTTGTTTTTGTGATGAATTCGGGGGCTAAAACCAATAATAAAATTTATGTCAATGGAGAAAGCCAGACAATGAGTCAAGTGTATGGAACATTTAATACCGCCAATGCAAATTTTAATTCAGGAGTGGGTAGAATTTCCAGTTGGCGCAATGACCTTAACTGGAGAATGAATATGCATGTGGCCAATTTTAAAATTTACAATCGTGAATTAACGCAACAAGAAATTACCAATAATTTCAATGCCAATAAATCGCGATTTTATGCTGAAAAAGACGGATTGAGTCCACAAACAGCCTCTACAAATGCCTACCAAATCAAACAGGATTATCCTAGTTCAACAGATGGATTTTATTGGATCAAAAACAGCAATATTAACGGAGGAGTTCCTTTTAGAATCTATGCTGATATGACTACTGATGGAGGTGGTTGGACTTTGATTTTGAAGAATTCATCCAATTCTGTTTGGACCTATGCTAATGCGATTGCATACAATTCTCAAATTCCCTTTACAACCAATTCAGAGGTAATAAGTACGGCAACTTCGAGTTATTCCATCATTGGTTGGGCTGATTATATTAAAAGAAGTGCTAGTGGTTTTCAATACATGATCGATGCGGGTAGTAGACGAAGTTTTGGAGGAATTTGGACTGCTAATGGCAGCTATAGTTTTGTGAAAACAGACAACACTCAAACGGATGTAACAATCAATACCAAATTTGGAAGCTGGAATTACAATACAGCAAATAATGGTATTTCACAAAGAATGCCATGGTATAGTAATACAACTGGTTCTGGAACTGGCTATATCACTTTGTCTTCCGGTACGGGAAACTGGTGGGGCACCATGGTTGCAAACAATCAATATTATTCGCCATCGCCTTGGCTTTCTGATGCGTCTGGTGGAACGTCTACGAATACAGATCCAGGAATTATATGGTATTGGGTACGATAAAAAGATGAAGAATATGAAAAAAATTGTAATGATAATAGTAATTACATGGGTACAATTGAACGCCCAAACGGGTATTGGCACTACGACACCTAATGCTTCGGCAAAACTAGAAGTCTATGCTACGAATAAAGGGTTTTTGCCACCACGAATAGCCTTAACCGGTACTTTAGACGCTGTAACAATTGCTTCTCCTGCAACGGGATTAGTAATTTATAATACTGTAACTGCCGGTACATCACCTAATAATGTGCTACCAGGATACTATTATTGGGATGGAGCCAAATGGAACGGTTTAGTAGATCAAGGGACCTTACAAAGCTTTAGTGGTTATGTTCCAAACTATGCGCAATCCAATGCAAGTTCAGTGACCAAAAGTGCCACAGGAGATATTGTGGTAAGTCAATCCATTACAACATCTGGAAGACCCGTTCAAATTATCGCAACAGGAGATGCTAATCCTGCATTAAGTGGAGCTTGGGTGCAATTACAACTATTTAGAGACAATACAGCTATTGGTAAAAAAGTGCAAGCAGAATCAAGCTCAAATAACGAAAACATCCCGTATTGTTTAAATTTTATCGACAATCCTACAACACCAGGAACGTATAATTATTCAGTTCGAATTGTTGGAGGTGGTGCTGGTGGTTTTGGATTTGGGGAATCTGATGGGAACCATATCACCTTGTTAGAACTAGGTGCCTGGAGTGCCGGAACCATGCCCGTTGCGAAAGGAGGAACCGGAAGTTCGAGTTATACTAACGGTTCTGTGCTGTTTAGTGATGGGACTAAAATTGATGAAAAAAACGCCCAATTATTTTGGGACAATACCAATAATCGATTAGGAATTGGAACAAGTTCACCCACTTCAAAATTAAATATTGCTGGTGGTGGGATTAAAATTGCATCCGGTTTGGGAAATTCATCTACTAGACCTAATTTGAATACCAGTACTATCGGAAATTATGAAATAAGAGGTGTTGGCGGAGGCTCCCCTCAAATTGATGGACAAGATGATGGATTTTTACGATTATCAGCAGGAGGAGGTACAAATGTAAATACACAAAGTTCTATCGATATAAGTGGTTACTCAACAGTTGCAGATATGAGTAGTACTATAGTGATGCGAACGGGTGGTTCTGAACGATTAAGAATTGATCCAAGTGGTAACGTAAATATTTCTGGAAAATTAAATATTGGTGATGCAACAGGAAATGTAGCCGTAAAAGCTGCAGGTTTTGTTAATGAAAGTGTGCCTGTTACGCTTGGAGATATACAAGTTCAAATGGCACCTAATGGATCAGCTAGAAGTTTGCAAATAAAAACAACAGGTACTGCATTTACAGCAATGGTTTCAGCCTACACCACTTACAATGGTGCTTCTGGGACAAATTCTTTTACCTATTTTTCGGATATTACCCAAAATATTAATACGGTTTTTGCGCACTTAGGTACAACCTGGGGCTTTGCTCAAAGTGGAGATGTTGCAAACTATTTTGTAAGAGATTCAACCAATTTGCGATTTTGGAGAATTACACTCATGGTCGGGCCCAGTTATTTTAATAACTTCATTTCTATTGAAAGATTATTATAATTCTTAGTAAGTTAGTTTAAATTTACAAATTGATTTTTGGTTAAATATTCTATGAAGCAGCTCATTATTTTATTTCTTTTATCGTTTTTTTCATTGATTGGGAAAGCCCAAACCGGTATTGGGACCACTACGCCTGATGCTTCGGCAAAGTTGGATGTGAGCGCTAGTAATAAAGGCTTTTTGCCACCTCGTGTCACTTTAACTAGTGGCACAGATACTGCTACTATACCCAGTCCAGCTACAGGATTATTGGTTTATAATACAGGGAATAATGTAGGTTTAGTGGCTGGCTATTATTACTGGAACGGAGCAAGCTGGGCAACCATTGCAACTGCTACAGGATCTGGGGTGAGTTCATCCTATATGCGAGGATCACGATCCACTGCTCAAACTACGGGGCTAAGTACAAATGGACTAGTGGTGTTTACCCAAGCAGATCAAGTAGCAGGACAAGACATTTCATTAAATACAACTACTGGCCAAATAACATTAGCGGCTGGAAGAACGTATCGTTTACAAGCTCAAGTGCCTTCATTTCAAACCTCTGCCTCAGATGCGAGACCACAATTTGGCTGGTATAATGAAACTACAGGAGCTTATGTAGGAAGTAGTGCCGCAGCTTATTCTGGAGCTAGTTCAGCAGGCTACGGTGCAACAGGGGGACTATCAGATGCTGTAATTACCACCAATACTCAAACTGTTGTATCTTATCGAATCATTCAAACCTTTAATACAAATCAATTGGGTGCTAACGGAGATTTCACGGCAACTGGATCATATCCTTGGTTTAATATTCAGGTAATCTCAGGAAATTTACCTGTTGACACCAATAAACTTTCCGGTCGGGTTACTGCTGGATCTTTTTTAACTTTTGAAAATTTAAAATTTTCAGTAACAACATCAGAACCTAGAGGCCTTTCTATAGCAACGGTCTCAGGTACAGTAAATTTTTATGTTGAGGGTAGGTACAATAACGGTGGAGTTAATGGATCTAGAACAAATTCAACTGTATCGTATACGACAACTCCCAGTGGCTCTCCATTTGGATGGAGCTTTCTTTCATCGGGAGATACTATTGTGTATCATTTAACAGATGCAGATAATAGTAGAATGTATCGAGTTACTTTAATCATAATGCCCTCGTATATCAATAATTTTATCACTATTGAACGACTTTATTAAAATGTACCCTTTCATCTCTTGTATTTAAAAAGAAACACTATTTTTGATCAACAAAATATTAAATTGAGCATACACGCTTTTTGAATACATGAACATATCCATCCAAAATAGCATTACACAATTAGGCGCTGAATTTGTTGGGAGTACAAATGAAGCTACTATCGACGCGGTAGCCATTGACAGCCGCTCCTTGCAAAACAGCGCGACTACTTTGTTTTTTGCTTTGGTGGGACCTAATAATGATGCGCATTCGTACATTAAAGATGTCATTGAGAAAGGGGTACAGTATTTTGTGGTAACCCATATTCCCAGAGGTTGTGAAGGCAAAGCCAATTTTCTGATTGTCAACAACACCTTAGTTGCCTTGCAACAATTTGCAGCCTATTATCGTTCTTTATTTGATTTTCCTGTCATTGGAATCACCGGGAGTAATGGCAAAACCATCGTAAAAGAATGGCTTAATTTTGTATTGAGTCCAGAGTATAATATCATTCGAAGCCCCAAAAGTTACAATTCGCAAGTGGGCGTTCCCTTATCAGTAATTGGTATTAATGAACAACACAATTTTGGCATTTTCGAAGCCGGAATTTCTACTATTGCCGAAATGGAAAAATTAGAAGCCATCATTCGCCCAACAATAGGTGTGTTAACGAATATAGGTTCGGCTCATGATGAAGGATTTGCCTCTACCGAAGAAAAAATAAAAGAAAAACTACGTCTTTTTGATCGTTCTCAAATTTTGATTTACGAGAAAAATAACGCAATAGATGCGCTGATTCCATCAACTATAGCTACATTTTCTTGGAGCTGTACTCATACTGATGCCGATGTTTTTGTAACCAAAACAAGAAATGCTTCCAACACGATTTTAAGTGTTCGTCAAGCGAAGGGATCTTTTGAAGTTAGTATTCCATTTCTGGATGAAGCGTCCCTAGAAAATGCGATTTCGTGTTTGCTGGTGTTGTTGTATTTGAATTATGATGTGGCTACTATTCAAACCAGAATGGCATTGTTATATCCAGTCGAAATGCGATTGCAACTAAAGAACGGAATTAACAATTGTAGCTTAATTGACGACAGTTATAGTGCCGATTTTCAGTCGTTGAAAATCGCCCTAGATTTTTTAGAAAGCCAAAAGCATTCGGCTAAAAAAACAGTAATTCTATCCGATATTTTTCAAAGTGGGTTGCCCAATTCCGAATTGTATTCCAGAGTAGGACAATTAATTGTGGCCAATAAAATCAGTCGGGTAATTGGCATAGGCGAAACGATTTCTCAGTTCCAAAATCAATTTGAAAACTGCATTACGTTTAAAAACACAGCGGAGTTTTTAGCACAACTAGACCAATTGAATTTTGAAAATGAAACGCTATTAATCAAAGGAGCGCGTAGTTTTCAATTTGAAAAAATTGTAGCGGCTTTGGAAGAGAAAACGCATGAAACCGTTTTAGAAATCAATCTAAATGCCATTAGTCACAACCTGAATTTTTACAAATCCAAATTGCAGCCCACCACTAAAATGATGGTGATGGTAAAAGCTTTTGGCTACGGGAATGGGGGTTTTGAAATTGCTAAATTATTAGAATACCATCAAGTTGATTATTTGGGAGTTGCCTTCGCCGATGAAGGGATTAGCTTAAAAAATGCTGGAATTCAATTGCCTATAATGGTGTTGAATCCAGAGTCAACGAGTTTTTCTGCGATTATTCAACACGAATTAGAACCCGAAATTTACAGTCTAAAAGGATTGAAAGCCTTTCTTAAAATAGCAGAGCAGCACAATTTGCATCAGTATCCAATTCACATCAAATTAGATACAGGCATGCACCGATTGGGCTTTGAAGCCGAGAATATTCAAGAGTTAATTCATACCTTACAAGAGAATCAACGTGTTGTGGTAAAAAGTGTTTTGTCGCATATGGCCACAAGCGATGCCGAAGAGCACAAAGCATTTTCACTATCTCAGATCCGTTTGTTTGAAGAACTGTCAAGTCAATTAATTCGGGAATTAAACATTAGACCCATTCGTCATATTTTGAATACTTCGGGTATTAGTAATTTCCCTCAAGGGCAATACGATATGGTGCGTTTGGGAATTGGATTGTATGGAGTTTCGAATGATAGAGAAGAACAAAAATACTTGGAAAATGTCAGTACGCTAAAATCGGTTATATCCCAAATCAGAACTATTCCTGCCGGAGATAGCGTGGGTTACGGTCGCCGATTTGTGGCTGAAAAACCAACCCGAGTGGCGACTATCCCAATTGGCTATGCTGATGGGATTGCCCGTTTGTGGGGCAATGGCGTGGGTTATGTCACAATACATAATGAAAAAGCAATACTTCTAGGAAGTGTTTGTATGGATATGTTAATGGTGGATGTTACAGAAATTGAATGTACCGAAGGAGATGCTGTGATTGTTTTTGGCGAAAGCCCAACGGTGATGGAAATGGCCCAAAAAACACAGACCATTCCGTATGAGATTTTGACGAGTATATCACAACGCGTAAAACGAGTTTTTTACCGAGAATAAATAAGTAAGTATGGGATTTTTTACAGATTTTAAAGCCTTTTTAATGAAAGGTGAAATAGTCAACTTAGCCACGGCGGTGATTGTAGGGGGTGCATTTGGAAAAATAGTAACCTCATTTACCAATGATGTGTTGATGCCACCCATTGGATTACTTTTGGGAAAAGTGGACTTTAAAAATCTAAAATTAGTGCTCCAAGACGGTGTTCCTGCCGTTGTTGAAAATGGAGTTCAAAAATCAAAAGCGGTGGCCGAAGTTACTTTAAATTACGGCGCTTTTATTCAAACCATTTTTGATTTTGTGATCATTGGGTTCTGTATTTTTATCGTTTTGAAAGCCTATGAGAAAGCGCAACAAAAAATCAAAAAAGAAGACGAACCTAAAGTAACGACCGGTCCAACACAAGAACAATTGCTTGCTGAAATTCGGGATTTGTTGAAAAAAAAATAACAATGTTATAAATTTAACAATTTGTTATTTTTTGTGAACGCCCTTGTTTCGAGAATAGTATTGGTTACTTTTGCCAAAAAATAGTACAATTCAATAATACAAATATACAATGAGAATAGCAGTAGTAGGTGCTACCGGAATGGTAGGCGAAATAATGTTAAAAGTATTAGCAGAAAGAAATTTTCCGGTAACTGAATTAATTCCTGTAGCTTCTGAGAAATCAGTGGGTAAAGAAATTGAATTTGGAGGAAAAAAACACAAAGTGGTTGGCATGCAAACGGCTGTCGATATGAAAGCCGACATTGCTTTGTTTTCTGCAGGTGGTGGCACTTCGTTAGAATGGGCTCCTAAATTTGCAGCAGCTGGGACTACAGTAATTGATAATTCTTCAGCTTGGAGAATGGATCCTACTAAGAAATTAGTTGTACCTGAAATCAACGCGGGAGAACTAACTGCAGCTGATAAAATTATTGCTAATCCGAATTGTTCTACCATTCAAATGGTATTGGCTTTGGCCCCTTTGCACAAAAAATACAACATCAAACGTATTATCGTTTCTACGTACCAATCTATTACAGGAACAGGAGTAAAAGCAGTACAACAGTTTGAAAACGAATGTGCTGGTATCGAAGGAGACATGGTGTACAAATACAAAATCAACCGAAACTGTATTCCACAATGTGATAGTTTTGAAGACAATGGTTACACTAAAGAAGAGATGAAGTTAGTTAACGAAACGAAAAAAATCTTAAGTGATAATAGTATTGCGGTAACAGCAACTGCGGTTCGTGTTCCTGTTGTAGGAGGACATAGTGAGGCTTTGAATGTAGAGTTTACCAATGATTTTGATGTGAATGATGTTCGTACTATTTTAAGTCAAACAGACGGAGTAGTAGTACAAGATAATTTAGATACGTTTACCTACCCAATGCCACGATATGCTGAAGGTAAAAATGAAGTTTTTGTAGGTAGAATTCGTCGTGACGAAAGCCAAGCGAATACCTTAAACATGTGGGTAGTAGCCGATAACTTGAGAAAAGGAGCGGCGACTAATACGATTCAAATTGCTGAATATTTAATTGCAGCCAAATTGGTGTAAGTAGTTCAGTAACACCTAATGTAACCATTTACGATTTATATTTTTCTAAATTGTAAATGGTTTTTCTTTTTTGGTTTCCATATATTTGTGTCCAATGAAACTAAAACAACTATTGATACGATTTTTCTTTGCGCTAGTCCTACTAGGATCACTAGCCCTACAATCGTTTCATGGATTGGAGCATTTAGAAAAACAATTTGCAGAAAAAGCATGTGCGCACAAACAACTTAATTCTTCTGAATTAACCCACCAACACAAAGGCTTTGAGCAGTGTTTGGTTTGTGCTATTTCGTTTCAAAGCGGAATTGTATCTGAACAGTTTCAGTTTCAAATAGCCACTACTCCAGAAGTAGTTGCGCCTTACTTTTTTAACTTTCCTAGGGTTATTTCCTTTTCTGGAAGTTCCTATTCGTTGCGCGGACCCCCGCATTATAATGTTTAAAATCGAATGATTCATCGGTTCTATAGTAGAACACGATTCTTTTAACATTATATCAATATCATGAAAAAATTAATTGTTGCTTTGGTAGTAAGTTGTACTGCCTTAATACAAGCACAAAATACAGTTTCAGGAAGGATTACTGACACTAATAACAAAGCGCTTTCGGGTGTTTCCATCTATATTCAAGAACTACAAAAGGGAACCACTTCACAAGCTGACGGAACCTATAATTTATCGAATTTACCTAAGGGTACTGTTAGGATTTCCTTCGCTTTAGTGGGATTTGGAACACAGTATAAAACGGTTTCAGAGATTCAAAAACAAAACACTATAAACATTCAGTTGGCACCTTCCGTTTTTGAAATGGATGAAGTTATTGTTTCCACTGCGTTTAACAAATTACAATCGCAAAATGTGATGAAAGTCGCACACGAAACCATGAAAAATTTGTCTCGAAAAGGAACGTCAACTTTAATCGAAGGATTGGCAACTATTCCGGGAGTTTCCCAAGTTTCTACAGGGGCTTCTATTGGAAAGCCAGTGATTCGTGGGTTGAGTGGTAATCGCGTATTGGTGTATTCGCAAGGTGTTCGAGTTGAAAACCAACAATTTGGCGACGAACATGGTTTAGGATTGAACGATGCTGGAGTAGAAAGTGTTGAGGTAATCAAAGGACCCGCTTCCTTATTGTACGGCTCAGATGCTTTGGGAGGGGTGTTGTATTTTAACCCAGAGAAATTTGCCAATGCCAATACATATAAAGTCAATTTTAGTCAAAAATTGTTTGCCAATACTTTAGGGAGTAATTCTTCTTTGGGCCTAAAAACAACTTCCGATAATTGGAAATTCTTGGCAAGAGGAACAATGAATACCCATTCGGATTATACTACAGCAGATGGTGAACGGGTGACCAATACACGCTACCAAGAAAAAGATTTTAAAACTGGAATTGGCTATAGTGACGCTTCTTTTTCTTCGGTATTGCGATACAACTTCAACGATCTTACTTTAGGAATTCCAGAAGAAGGGATCGCTGAGCAAAGTCAAAGCAAAAGTGTTTTGTATCCAAAACAGGCGGTTTCCAATCATTTAGTAAGTTTAAATTCGAGTCTCTTTTTCAATTCTTCAAAACTGGATTTGGACTTGGGTTTTATTTCAAATGACAGGTCTGAGTTTGAAGACAGTGAAGTAGCTGTTTTGAAAATGAAGTTGAATACCTTCAATTATAATGCGAAGTATTATTTACCTTCTTCAACAAAAATGCAGACCATTTTGGGAGTTCAAGGGATGCATCAAACCAATGAAAATTCAGGAGAAGAGTACTTAATTCCTGATGCGGTTACCCAAGATTTTGGAGTCTTTGGAACCACCAACTACGAATGGAACTCCAACGTGATCCAAGCCGGTTTGCGTTTTGATACCAGAAATTTGACTTCAGAAGCTAACGGGATTCTTGGTGAAGAAGGGTCTTTTGAAGCCTTGAAAAAATCCTACACAAGTTGGAACGCCTCTTTAGGTTATAAAACTAATTTGAATGACGCCTTCATTTTTAGATTCAATCTAGCGTCTGGATTTAGGGCGCCCAACTTAGCCGAATTGTCTTCCAATGGTGTTCACGAAGGTACCAATCGTTATGAAGTGGGGAATGCCAATTTGAAAACAGAACAAAACTTTCAAACGGATTTGAATTTGGAATACAAAACAGATCATTTAGAGTTTTTCGTTAATGGCTTCTACAATCACATCAATGATTTTATCTATATCAACCCTAGTGGAGAATCAATTGATGACAATGAAGTTTTCAATTATGTTCAAAATAATGCGGCTCTTTTTGGAGGTGAAATAGGCTTGCATTTTCACCCTCATCCGTTGGATTGGTTGCATTTAGAAACCAGTTTTGAAACAGTTACAGGCAAAAAACAAAACGGAGATTATTTGCCATTAATTCCAGCTAATAATTGGAACAATACATTGCGCACTGAATGGAAGGATACAGATTGGCTTAAAGAAGGTTTCGCAACGATTAGTTTAGTGTCTACCTTTAACCAAAATAAAATCAGTGGCTTCGAAACCAGAACAGCAGGTTACAGCATTTTGAATTTAGGAATTGGTGGAACATTGCATCTTGGCAAAACCAAAATGGAGGTGAACCTTAATGGAAACAACATTACCGATAAAAAATATACCGCCCATTTATCACGACTTAAAACAGATGGTATTTCCAATATGGGAAGAAATTGGGTTGTAGGTTTGAACTTCAATTTATAATTATCTAAGCTTCTAATCATCCCATGGTTGGAAGCTTTTTTTAAATGTTCAACAAAAAAATTAATCTTGAGATTCTGTATATTTACCAATGATAATCTAGTAAAATTAGGAATACAACTTTCCTCTTAAATAAAATTTTAATGCTTATGAAAAAGATCGAAATTTTGAAAAATAAATTGGCAATCACTTTTGGAACACTATTTATAGTGATTTCAAGTTTTGCTCAATCATCGAATGCAGAAAAAATAATTAATGAAACTATAAATACTTGGCACAAAGCAGCTTCTGAAGCTAATTTCAAATCGTATTTTGAATTAATGACTGAGGACGCTGTATTTATTGGCACTGATGCTAATGAATATTGGAATAAACAAGAATTTCAAAACTATGCTAAACCTCATTTTGACAAAGGAAAAGCTTGGTCTTTTACAGCTTTGGAACGACATGTCTATTTTGATGCTAGTGGAAATACCGCATGGTTTGACGAGTTATTGAATACCCAAATGAAAATTTGTAGGGGTTCGGGAGTCTTAGTTAAAGTTGGGAAACAATGGAAAATCAAGCACTATGTTTTGTCTATGACTATTCCAAATGATTCAAGCAAAGCGGTAATTGCAATCAAAGCGCCAATTGAGGAAGTGCTAATTCAAAATCGAAAGTCCAAAATGTAAAGCTACTTGGGTTTATTTTCTCCTAGATATTTCAAGCTAGTCTACTTTTGTCGTATATATTTCCTTAATTTTGCTGAAAATTTTAAAGAAAGTGGGAAGCAAAAATAAATTAAAGAGGTTCAAAGAAAACGAAACGTTCACAAATGTTTTTCAACCAACACGAGAAGAGGTAGTAGGAAATTTATTCCCATTGAGAGGAAAATGGAATGCTGATTTTTTTAAAAATGACAATCCAATTGTGTTAGAATTGGGCTGTGGTAAAGGAGAATATTCTGTAGGTTTAGCGGAACGATATCCGAATAAAAATTTTATTGGAATCGATATTAAGGGAGCTCGTTTTTGGCGTGGTGCCAAAACTGCTGTAGAAACAGGCATGCATAATGTGGCTTTCGTTCGTACTCAAATTGAATTAATCAATCATATTTTTGCTGAAAATGAAGTAGACGAAATCTGGATCACATTTCCCGATCCGCAAATTAAATACAAGCGTACGAAGCATCGTATGACCAATTCCCAATTTTTGCAATTGTATAAAAAAATATTGAAGAAAGAAGGGGTCATGAACTTGAAAACAGATAGCGAATTTATGCACGGCTATACCCTAGGACTCTTGCATGGGGAAGGACACGAAGTAGTCTATTCCAATCATAATGTATATAGAAATGAAGGAAGTCCGGAAGAGGTCACTGCATTTCAAACTTTTTATGAAAAACAATATTTAGAAATAAACAAAGCAATTACGTATATTAGATTTAAAATTAAATAGTGTCGTTTCGGTTTCAGTAATTGAAGTAAAAGCAACACATTGGTACTGAAACAAAGCACTATATGACTACAATTTCCGCATTATTTTTTGGGTTCATCAGTGCCGTTATCGGAATTTTTCCTCCTGGATTAATCAATATGACGGCAGCTAAAGTCAAAATAAAAGAAGGAAAACGCGCTGCTGTATGGTTTGTTATAGGTGCGGTGCTTATAATAATTATACAAGTTTATCTCGCTATTCTATTTGCTCAATTTATTGGCGAACACCCACAAGTAGTTGTATTACTTAGAGAAATTGGCTGTGGTATTTTTACACTTTTAACCGTCTATTTTTTAGCTATTGCCAAAACCCCTCAAAAAATCAAAGGAAAAATAAAAAAACAACGAACCTCCACCCGTTTTTTTTTAGGGATGTTATTGTCGGCTTTGAATTTCTTTCCAATTCCGTATTATGTACTAGTTAGTTTGTCGTTAGCCTCTTTTGGCTTTTTCGTTTTTGAACCACTCTCCATTTTCATATTTGTTCTAGGAGCCGTATTGGGTTCTTT
This sequence comes from Flavobacterium ammoniigenes, assembly GCF_020886055.1. Taxonomy (NCBI): domain Bacteria; kingdom Pseudomonadati; phylum Bacteroidota; class Flavobacteriia; order Flavobacteriales; family Flavobacteriaceae; genus Flavobacterium; species Flavobacterium ammoniigenes. The sequence goes on from NZ_AP025184.1 coordinate 867,045, forward strand.
TTTAGTTTTTTACACTTATATATCGTTTTTTACTAAGATTGAAAATAAAACCGATTTTTTTATGAAAAACATGAATAAAATTATCGGAAGTATTACGGGCATAATTGCTGTAGTTACCCTATTCAATATTATTAATTACTATTGGAATTAATTGAGTATGACCCATCCAAACGATAATTTTTTTGAGCGTGTTTACAGCATCGTCAGACAAATTCCTTATGGTAAAGTGACTTCCTATGGCGCTATCGCCAAGGCTTTGGGTACTGCTCGATCGGCAAGAATGGTAGGCTGGGCCATGAATGCGTCCCATCATTTAGAAGACGTCCCTGCGCACAGAGTTGTCAATAGAAAAGGGTTGTTGACAGGCAAGTTACACTTTGACGGAACGAATTTGATGCAACAATTGTTAGAAAATGAAGGCATTCAAGTTCGAGACAACCAAATTGTCGATTTTGATACGCATTTCTGGGAACCAGAGATGCCAAAATAACTTCCATTTTTTCTTTTGATTCAAATAATAAGTGTTGATTTTAGTATCAATAAATCCAATTTAAAAGGGGTAAAATAAGAATAGAATCTGTTATATTTGCAATTCATATTCAGTTTAAATAAATGAAACTTTTTCATTGGTTTTAAACGTCAAATCCGTAGTACTACATAAAATGAAATTAGATAGAAAAGAAATTCTTAAAGCCTTAGAAACGATTTCTATTGCTGGAGAAGGGAAAAATATGGTCGAGAGTGGAGCGGTTGCTAATGTAATCACTTTTGGAGATGAGGTAGTAGTTGATCTAGTGTTGCATACACCAGCGATGCACATCAAAAAAAGAGCTGAAGACGATATTAAAAAAACGATTCATGAATTAGTTTCGCCAGAAGCTAAAGTGAAAGTAAATACTAAGGTGGAAGTGGCAGATAAACCTGAAATTAAAGGGAAAGCTATTCCAGGAATTAAAAATATTATTGCGGTAGCCTCTGGTAAAGGGGGTGTAGGTAAATCTACTACTACAGCTAATTTAGCTGTGTCTTTAGCAAGAATGGGTTTTTCAGTTGGAGTTTTAGATGCCGATATTTATGGACCTTCTATGCCGATCATGTTTGATGTAGAAAACGAGAAACCGATTTCTATTGAAGTCGATGGCAAATCTAAAATGAAACCTATCGAGAGTTACGAAATAAAAATTTTGTCAATAGGATTTTTCACTTCACCAAGCCAAGCAGTTATTTGGCGCGGGCCAATGGCCGCCAAAGCATTGAACCAAATGATTTTTGATGCCGATTGGGGCGAACTGGATTTTTTATTAATTGATTTACCTCCAGGAACCGGCGATATTCATCTTTCAATTATGCAATCTTTGCCTATTACAGGAGCAGTTGTGGTAAGTACACCTCAAGCGGTAGCTTTGGCCGATGCCAAAAAAGGAGTAGCGATGTTCTTATCCGAAGCGATTAACGTACCTGTTTTAGGAATTATAGAAAACATGGCTTACTTTACTCCTGAGGAATTACCAAATAATAAATACTATATTTTTGGACAAGAAGGTGCTAAAAACTTAGCGACTGATTTGAATGTGCCTTTCCTAGGCGAAGTGCCAATCGTTCAATCTATTCGCGAAGCGGGAGATTACGGTCGACCAGCTGCCATGCAAGAAGGTTCGGTTATTGAATCAGTTTTCCAAGAAATTACTCGTAATGTAGTACAACAAACGGTGGCTAGAAATGAAAGTTTACCAGCAACAGAAGCCATAAAAATTACTACTATGGCTGGTTGTTCAGCAGTTAAAAAATAATTTTTAAAAATATGACAACAGAAGAAGTATTGGCTAATGTGCTAAAAGCCTTAGAAGAAATTAGACCGTTTTTGAATTCGGATGGTGGCGATATTTCATTAGTCGAAATTGAAGACGATAAGCATGTCAAAGTTCGTTTGGAAGGCGCATGTACAAGTTGTAGTGTCAACCAAATGACTTTAAAGGCAGGAGTTGAAACTACAATCAAAAAATACGTTCCGCAAATAGAAACCGTAGTAAACGTGCTTTAATTAACTTTACTAAATACACACACAACTAAACAAGAGAATAAATACAAAATGGACGTTTTAATAAAGATCAAAGATAGAGAAGGAGTCGTACATGAATTACAGGCGCCCACCGATATGGCAATGAATATCATGGAATTATGTAAAGCCTATGAGCTTCCGGTGGAAGGGACTTGTGGTGGAATGGCCATGTGTGCTTCTTGTCAATGTTATGTATTAAACGATGTGCCTTTGCCAGAAAAAGGCGATGATGAAGAGGCGATGCTGTCGGAAGCATTTTATGTAAAATCCAATAGCCGTTTGGGTTGTCAAATCCCAATCACCGAAGAATTAGAAGGATTGGAGTTGGAATTGGCTCCAGAAAATTAAATAAACGCCCTGTCATTTGATGGGGCTTTTATTTTTGAACCACTTCACTTGCTTTGGGAGCTATTCTATCTACAAATAAAGAATAAGCCTTTTCTGATGGATGAAGTCCATCGGTAGCCACTAAATCGGGTTCTGTTAATCCTAGTCTAGTGATGTCGGTGATGTTTATGAAAGTAACGCCATTGGTTTCACAATAATTTTTGGCAAATGCATTATAACGATCAATTTCTGTTGAAGTTTTGGAGGGATTTCCAAATTGTTGGCCAAATGAAGAATATGCATAATCAGGAATAGAAACAACAATAACATTGTTTTTATCCCCTTTGGCTAATGTGATTGCTGTTTGAACTAATTGCGGGAACTCACTTCCATAAATACTGAATTCCTTATTTTGGAATTGATTATTCACTCCAATAAGTAAAGTCACCAATTTATAATCAGGTGTTGGTTGCTGTTCTTTAATTGCTTGGATTAAATTAGAAGTCGTCCATCCTGTTTGTGCAATGATTTTTAAATCTACCGATAAATTAGGGATAGTGGATTCAAGTTTTTTCTTTAATTGTTCGGGAAAACGACAGGTAACACAAACACTTTGTCCAATGGTATAACTATCTCCGAGGGCAATGTAAGAAACTTTCTTACTTACAGGTTGAGGCAGAGGTTGAGGAGCAACTACTGGTTTAATTTCGGCTATGGAAACAAAATTTGTGTTTTCGCTAGAACATTGGTTAAAAAAAAACACTACAACCATCAAAACGAATAGGTGTAGTGCAGTCTTTATATGTATTGAAAAGTTGGCCATTACTTGTTTAGGCAATTTCCATTGTCAAACTCAGTTGTTCTTCAATTGCATCCCAAAGGCCAATGCGTTTTTCCAATGCGGCTATTGAAATTTGCTCTACTTCACTCCATTTTTTGGTGTCGTTTCCACATAATTCGGTAATCATTCCCATAGCCATTGGACCGTGTTCATCGGCATCTAATTCAATATGTCGTTCGAAATAGTAGATTAGTTTTTTCAAGTCGGTTTCAGGGAAATTGGCTTGAAAATTTTTCAAAATGGCGGTAAACATACTCGGAATCAAATCTTCTCTTCCAAAGGTAAATGCGGCTGCAATTTCGTGTGCTTTTCCTTCTTCAATTACTCTAAAAGTAAAATCTAAAAAGGCTTTGATATTCGGATGTAAATCACTGGTTTTAATGGCAACAAAAATATTGTTAAGCGAACTTAAATTGGCTAAAAAAGCTTCAATTTCATTGGTATTAGCGCCACAATCTTGCATAGCCTCAAGGTACATTTCAAAATGACTTTGGCGACGGCCGTCTAAAGTCAAATCGCTTTCTTCAGCTACAACAATTTCATTAATTAAATAACGCGTTTGTGTATTGGCTGTTGGAAACCAAGGCGTAGTGGTGCAAGTTAATTTAGACTGCAATGCTTTCAATAAAGACATAAAATCCCAAACCGCATAGACATGACTTTCTAAAAAACGGTGTAAGTCTTCAATGGTTTGAACTTTATTGTATAAAGGGTGTTGTAATAAGGCCTCTTTTTGAGTTTGAATACTATTGTTGATTGTATCGATAGTCATTTTTTCAAATTTTTTGTAAAAATAGAAAAGCTAATAGGTTTTCTACTTATTTCATCATCGATTTTATGAATACTTTAATAACTGTTTGCTTTACTTAAATGCTGCAATTCCAGTGACATCCATTCCAGTAATTAATAAATGGATATCATGGGTTCCTTCATAAGTTATCACCGACTCCAAGTTCATCATATGACGCATAATGGAATAGTCACCCGTTATTCCCATTCCGCCTAGCATTTGTCTTGCTTCACGCGCAATATGAATGGCCATATCCACATTGTTTCTTTTGGCCATAGAAATTTGAGCCGTTGTTGCTCTACCTTCATTTTTCAAAACGCCTAATCTCCAGGTTAACAATTGCGCTTTGGTTATTTCGGTAATCATTTCGGCTAATTTTTTTTGTTGTAATTGAGTGCCGGCAATGGGTTTGTCAAATTGAATTCGCTCTTTTGCATAACGCAAAGCAGTGTCGTAGCAATCCATTGCAGCACCAATCGCTCCCCAAGCAATTCCATATCGAGCCGAATCCAAACAGCCTAGCGGAGCACTTAATCCAGAATGGTTAGGTAAAAGATTTTCTTTAGGAACTTTGACATTGTCAAAAATCAATTCCCCTGTAGCAGATGCACGAAGCGACCATTTATTATGAGTCTCAGGAGTAGTAAAACCGTCCATGCCACGTTCCACAATTAATCCGTGAATACGACCTTCTTCGTTTTTAGCCCAGACAATAGCAATATCAGCAAAAGGCGCATTTGAAATCCACATTTTGGCACCATTCAAAATATAATGATCTCCGTTGTCTTTGAAATGAGTGGTCATTCCTCCAGGATTGGATCCATGATCGGGTTCGGTTAATCCAAAACAGCCCATTAATTCTCCAGTAGCGAGTTTGGGCAGGTATTTTTTTCGTTGTTCTTCGTTTCCGTATTTCCAAATCGGGTACATTACCAAAGACGATTGTACAGACGAAGTGGAACGGATCCCTGAATCTCCGCGTTCTATTTCTTGCATTAACAACCCATACGAAATTTGATCTAGACCTGCTCCTCCGTATTCTTCTGGAATGTAGGGGCCAAAACCACCAATCTCTCCAAGCCCTTTGATGAGTTGTTTGGGAAATTCGGCACGCTGAGCAAAATCTTCAATTATAGGTGAAACTTCCCGTTTTACCCAGGCTCTTGCCGATTCACGAACTAATTTGTGTTCTTCGGTTAATAAATCGTCAAGGTTGTAATAATCAGGAGCTTGAAAAAGGTCAGGTTTCATCTTTGTGTATTTAGTACTAACAAATGTACACAAAGAAATAGAACAAAATAAAACGAAGATGTTGTGTTATCTGGATTTTACATTTTCAAGTAAAATTCTTTTGTCAAAGCTATGTATTCAGAGGTATAATCATGACGACCGATTTCGATAATCAACTCGTAAATAGGATAATTTTCAATCTGAATTCGGCTTAAAGCCAAAAGGCTACGCTTTATTTCAGAAGAAGGGGTGCCTTTTACACGGGTAATTTGCATTGGATACAATTCAAATTCATTGGCTATGGTCAAAAATCGTTCTTCTTCTTTAAAAGGAATGATTACTGCAAAAATTCCGTTTTCAGACAATAACAAATCAGCGGCTTCAATCAAATCTTCAAAGGGAAGTGCGTCTTGAAAACGGGCCAAATCGCGTTGGTCGTCATTAGTTTTGTAATCTTCGGCATAGAACGGCGGATTGGAAACAATTAGATCGTATTCGTCTTCGGGTTCTTCCATAAATTCATCTAAGCCAGCATGAAAACAAAATAAGCGATCGTTCCATGGAGAGTTTTCAAAATTGTTTGTCGCTTGTTCGTATGTTTTTTCGTCAATTTCCAACGCGTCTATTTGTGCAGCATTGGAACGTTGTGCCAACATTAAAGCGATAATACCTGTTCCGGTACCAATATCTAGAATACTATAAGGTTGTTGTATGATAGGAGCCCAAGCACCCAATAGTACACCATCGGTGCCAACTTTCATTGCGCATTGATCTTGCTGAACAGAAAATTGTTTGAATTGGAATTTAGACAACTTAGATTATTTAGACTATTAGACTTTTTGGATTCTTTCTAAAGACGCAGACGTTTCTATTAATCGAAAAGCGCAGCGAATCTAAAAGGCTTACAGGTACATTTCAATCAAGCCTTCTGGCAAATTCATCACAACTTTTTTGTTGTCGCGATCAATGGTTACCAAGAAATGGTCAATCATTGGAATTAGAATTTCAACTCCGCCATGAAGCACTTCAAAAAGAGGTTGTGCGGTGGAATCGTTGATGGATTGAATGGTACCGACCACGCCAAGGCGTTGGTCTTCGACTTCAAATCCAATTACTTCGTGAAAATAAAATTTATTACCACTTAATTTCGGTAGCATACTTAAAGGAAGGTAAAGGTCATTCCCCAGTATAGCCTCGGCTTCTTCTTCTGTAGATACATCTTCAAAACGAATTCTAAGAAAGTCGTTTTTATGGAGGGAAGCGGTTTCAATAAAAAAAGGAACCAAGTGTTTGTTGCATTCAACAAACACTGATTCCAGATTTTCGTATAACTCGGGTTCGTCTGTGTCTAAATAAGCTAAGACTTCACCCTTGAAACTAAATTTTTTAGCGATTTTACCTAAATAGAAACAATCTTCTTTACGCATTGTCGCTTAGAGAATTTATGCTTCAGTTGTTTCGTTATTTTCTTCAGCAGCAGGAGCCTCTTCAGCAGGAGCTTCAACAACTTCTTCAGCAACAGCCTCAACAGCTACTTCTTCAGTAGGAGTTTCTTCTACTACTTCTTCAGATGCAGCTTCAACAGCTACTTCTTCTTCAGCAACAACTTCTTCTTCAACAGCAGGAGTTGCAGCAGCAATAGCATCAGCTTCAGCTTGAGCCGCTGCAGCTAAACGTTTTGCATTTACTTCTTTTTCTGCTTTCAAAGCTTTAGCTTTAGCATCGGCTTGCGCTTTTGATAAACCGTCTTTTTTAGCATCTACTTTACCAGCTTTTGCTTCTAACCAAGCAGCTAATTTAGCATCAGCTTGTTCTTGAGTTAAAGCTCCTTTACGAATACCTCCATCAAGGTGGTGTTTCAATAAAGCACCTTTGTAAGAAAGAATTGCTTTTGCAGTATCTGTTGGTTGTGCACCATTGTGCAACCATTTTACAGCGCTATCTAAATTTAATTCGATAGTTGCAGGGTTAGTGTTTGGATTGTAAGTACCGATTTTCTCTAAGTATTTACCATCTCTTTTTGAGCGAGCATCAGCTGCTACTACCCAGTAAAACGGTTTTTGTTTTTTACCGTGTCTTTGTAATCTAATTTTTACTGACATAATCTTATGATTAAATTTTGAGGTACTCGACCTCGGTTAATTAAGGGTGCAAAGATACATTTTTTATTTAAAAATGCTAATTCGAATTGTAATTTAATAATTGAAAATTATTTTACTGTTTTTATGCCTAATTCATTGACCTTAAGGAGTATTATCATTAAATTCATCATAAATAAGTGCAATCATAGTAGATTAGGATATATTAAGACTACATTTGTCCCTTAATTAAACAAGTTTATATGAACATTTTTGTGGGAAGTCTTCCATTCAGTATTGAGGAAGCAGATTTAAGAGAGTCTTTCGAGGCTTACGGAGCAGTAGATTCAGTAAAAATTATTACTGATAAATTCACTGGTAGAAGTAAAGGTTTTGGTTTTGTTGAAATGCCAAGCGACGAGGAAGCTCAAAAAGCAATTGACGAATTGAATGGTGCAACTGTTCAAGGACGTTCAATCGTAGTAAACAAATCTGAGCCGAAACCAGAAGGCGAAAGAAGAAGTTTTAACAACAACCGTGGTGGAGATTCACGCGGAGGTTACGGAAATAACCGTGGCGGTGGAGACCGTGGAGGTAGAGGAGGATATTAATATTTTTTCTTTATATAAAAAAAGGTGTCAATGAAAATTGACACCTTTTTTATTTTTAATCAGTTTGTAAATTACAAATTAGCCACTAACCAATCGCCTACTTCGCTTGTTTTGTACGCTTTGGATCCTTTTGGAGCTAGATCTTCAGTCACAATTCCTTCTTCTAATGATTTGTTGACTACGCTTCTGATCGCTTCCGCTTCCGCTTTTAAGCCAAAAGCATCTTCAAACATCATCGCTGCTGATAAAATTGTAGCCAATGGATTTGCAATATTCAATCCGGTAGCTTGTGGATACGATCCGTGAATAGGTTCGTACAATGAAGTGTGTTCTCCTACAGAAGCCGATGGCATCAATCCCATCGAACCAGAAATCACAGAAGCTTCATCGGTTAAAATGTCACCAAATAAATTTTCAGTAATTAAGACATCATAGGAATTAGGCCATTGAACCAATCGCATCGCCACAGCATCTACAAATTCATAAGACACTTCCACTTCAGGATAGTCTTTTTCCATAGCTTGAACGGTTTCTCTCCACAAACGAGACGTTTCCAATACGTTAGCTTTGTCCACACAACATAATTTTTTAGAACGTGTCATGGCTAACTCAAACCCTTTTTTAGCCAAACGTTGTACTTCGGCTCTAGTGTATACACAGTTGTCAAAAGCAGTATCGCCGTTGTCTTTTCTGCCTTTTTCACCAAAGTAAATTCCGCCTGTTAATTCTCGTAAGAAAACCAAATCAGTTCCTTCAATGCGCTCTCTTTTTAAAGGAGAATTGTCAATTAAAGAAGGGAATGTAAAAGTGGGACGTACATTGGCAAACAAACCTAATTTTTTACGCATCAACAATAATCCTTGTTCCGGACGTACTTTTGCTGAAGGATCGTTATCGTATTTTGGGTGACCAATGGCACCAAATAAAACCGCATCAGCTTTCATACAGATGTCGTGCGTTTCATCAGGGTAAGGAACTCCTACCGCATCGATAGCACAAGCTCCAGTTAAAGCGGGTGTCCAGTTGATTTCGTGATTGAATTTTTTTGCAATAGCATCCGAAACTTTTACAGCTTCATTAATTACTTCTGGTCCTATTCCGTCTCCGGCTAAAAGTGCAATATTGAATTTCATTAGGTATTATTTTTCGTGTTATATATTATATTTCGTTCTATCTATTTTAGATACTTACTACATTCAGCATTTTTTGAGTGGCAACTATTGCCGCTACTGTTTGATCGGAATCCAATCCGCGGGTTTTGAATTCTTTACCGTTGTTGGTCCAAGTAATAATAGTTTCGCACAGCGCATCCGAACTACTTCCTGGAGGGATTCGCACAGCGTAATCGATTAATTTTGGCAAACTCATTTTTTTGCTTTTGTAAATTTTGGCTAACGCATTCATAAAAGCATCAAACTGACCGTCGCCTTGTGCATTTTCTTCAATTGTCTCACCGTCAATTTTCAGACAAAGTGTAGTCGAAGGGCGCATTCCTTTGGCGTGAACTAACACATAGGATTCTACAATAATGCGTTCCTCATAAGTTTGGCTGTCCAAAACATCTGAGATGATGTACGGTAAATCTTCTTTGGTCACCGTTTCTTTTTTGTCACCCAATTCGATAATGCGTTGGGTAACCAATTTTAAATCTTCTTGATTCAGTTGTAGTCCTAATTCTTGAAGGTTTTTTTCGATATTGGCTTTGCCAGACGTTTTCCCTAAAGCATATTTTCGTTTTCTTCCAAAACGTTCTGGAAGTAAATCATTAAAATATAAGTTGTTTTTGTTGTCTCCATCAGCATGAATTCCTGCAGTTTGGGTAAACACATTGTCACCTACAATGGGTTTGTTGGCTGGAATTCTATATCCTGTAAACGTTTCGACTAATTTACTTACCGAGTACAGTGAAGACTCTTTTACATTGATACTTACTTCAGGAATGAAATCATTGATTACGGCTACGGTACTTTCTAAAGGTGCATTTCCAGCGCGCTCACCCATTCCGTTAACCGTAACGTGCAAGCCGTGAATACCTGCTTTTACCGCTTCAATAGCATTGGCAACACTTAAATCGTAATCGTTGTGCGCATGAAAATCAAAATGAGTATTGGGATATTTGGCAGTAATTTTAGAAATGAATTCAAATGTCTCTGACGGAATTAACACTCCCAAAGTATCGGGCAATAAGATTCTTTTGACCGGTTGTTGTGTCAAAAAATCCAAATAGTGAAACACATATTCTGGAGAATTGCGCATTCCGTTGCTCCAATCTTCTAAATAGACGTTAGTTTCAATGTTATTAGCTTTTGCCAAAGCTATGGCTTGTGCAATTTCAGTAAAATGTTGTTCGGGTGTTTTCTTTAATTGATGGGTCAAATGATTGAGCGAACCTTTGGTCAATAAATTTTGAACTTTGGCACCTGCTTTTTTCATCCATTCGATTGAAACGCCACCGTCAACAAAAGAAAGCACTTCAATTTTATCTGTATATCCTTTGGCCGTGGCCCACTCCATAATGCCTTTAACACCTTGAAATTCTCCTTCACTCACACGAGCTGAAGCAATTTCGATACGATCAATATGTAATTCTTCAAGCAACAATTGCGCAATGGTTAATTTTTCTGCAGCAGAAAAGGATACTCCCGATGTTTGTTCACCATCGCGAAGTGTCGTGTCCATTATTTCAATTTTTCTTTTTCCCATTATCAATTTGATTCTAAAGGCATTTTGATTTCGTTATTTTGAAATCAAAAGAGTTTATTTGTATAAAACGGTAAAAGCAGTTACCCAGTCAAACTGTAAATTTGACAATTGGTAACTGCATTTGTATTGTTTGGTTTTAGTAAGGCAGTTGATTGGCAAAACCAACAATTTCTTCCTTCATACTTTGTAAATAATCAATATCATCAAAACCGTTGATCATATTGTTCTTTTTGTATCCATTGATAGCAAAAGATTCGCTTTGGCCAGTGGCCAATAAGGTAATCGTTTGGGCAGGCAAATTGATTTCCAATTCGGTGTTTGGATCTGCCTCAATGGCGCTGAAAATAGTATCAGCAAATTCTGGACTTACCTGAACCGGAAGCACGCCAATGTTCAAACAATTTCCTTTGAAAATATCAGCGAAGAAACTCGAAACTACCGCTCTGAATCCGTAATCGTAAACCGCCCAAGCAGCGTGTTCTCTAGATGAACCTGAACCAAAGTTCTTTCCGCCTACTAAGATTTTTCCACTGTATGTTGGATTGTTTAAAACGAAATCAGCTTTTGGAGTATCGTCTCCATTGTATCTCCAATCTCTGAAAAGATTATCACCAAAACCTTCACGTTTGGTTGCTTTCAAGAAACGCGCTGGAATAATTTGATCGGTATCTACGTTTTCTATAGGTAGTGGCACCGCACTACTTCTTAGAATATTGAATTTATCGTATGCCATTTGATTTTTATTTTTTTATTAGTAATTGAGTATTCTTTTTTAAAATGAAAATCTCAATTCACAACTTAATTATAACCTCTTTTATTCTTAAAACAAATCTCTAGGATCAGTCAATTTTCCTGTAACTGCAGCGGCAGCAGCCATTATTGGACTAGCCAATAAAGTTCTTGAACCTGGACCTTGACGACCTTCAAAGTTTCTATTAGATGTACTTACCGCATATTTTCCAGCAGGGACTTTATCATCATTCATGGCTAAACAAGCCGAACAACCTGGCTGACGCAATACAAATCCTGCTTCGGTAAGAATGTCTAATAATCCTTCTTCTTTAATTTGTGCTTCCACAACATGAGAACCTGGAACTAACCAAGCGGTAACATTGTCTGCTTTTTTTCTTCCTTTTACAATTTCTGTAAAGGCTCTAAAATCTTCAATACGTCCATTAGTACAACTCCCTAAGAAAACGTAGTCGATTGGTTTGCCAATCATCACATCATTTTCTTCGAAGCCCATATAGGCTAATGATTTTTTATAGGTTTCCTCGCCACCTTCTACTTGGTTGGCATTTGGAATATTTTTAGAGATACCAATTCCCATTCCTGGGTTAGTACCATAGGTAATCATAGGTTCAATGTCCGAAGCCTTGATGTTTAGTTCAGCATCAAAAACCGCATCCGCATCTGTTTTTAAAGTTTTCCAATAGGCTACCGCTTTATCCCAAGCTTCGCCTTTTGGCGCGTGCAATCTTCCTTCTAAGAAATCAAAAGTAGTTTGGTCTGGAGCAATCATTCCGCCTCGAGCACCCATTTCGATACTTAAGTTACACACAGTCATACGACCTTCCATTGTCATGTTTTCAAAAACATCACCAGCATATTCTACAAAATATCCAGTACCTCCAGAAGTAGTTAATTGGGCAATAATATAAAGTGCTACGTCTTTTGGACCTACGCCTTTGTTTAATTGACCATTCACGTTGATGCGCATTTTCTTTGGTTTTGGCTGCATAATACATTGAGTAGACAATACCATTTCTACTTCAGATGTTCCGATACCAAAAGCAATAGCGCCAAAAGCACCGTGAGTAGACGTATGTGAATCGCCACAAACGATAGTAGCACCAGGTAAGGTGATTCCGTTTTCAGGACCTACAACGTGTACGATTCCATTTTTTTGGTGACCTAATCCCCAGTGAGAAATACCATATTCATTGGCATTGTCCTCTAAGGCTTTCAATTGATTAGCAGATAATGGATCTGCCACCGGTAAGTGTTGATTTATAGTTGGTGTGTTGTGATCGGCAGTAGCAAAAGTACGCTCTGGATATAAAACCGAGATTCCTCTTGTTTTTAAACCTAAAAAAGCAACAGGACTCGTAACTTCATGAATGAAATGACGGTCAATAAAAAACACGTCTGGTCCATCCTCAATTTTGCGCACTACGTGCGAATCCCATACTTTGTCAAATAATGTTTTACTCATTGTAACTATTTTTTTAAATGTATTTCTGTGTTTTCACTATCGGGTTTTAGAACCCAATTGTAAGAATTGATGCAAAAATAAAAAAAGAATTAAAGTCGCTTTGATACAATACGCACTATATACGATACCCAAAATGGCTTAATCAATACGATTAGTATTTTAAAGAATTCTGTTTTGAATTATTTTACCTTTACCTATGTCGTTTGAGTTTATTTAAAACTTCTTTTTATTGTGTTTTGTTCTAATTTTAGAAATTGCAAATTTAGGCTTGTTTTGTCCTAATTTGATGGTTTTTAAGCATAAAAATGTAACATTTGAGCATAAAATAGTCATAATTTGGAAAATTCGGCAGAATTTAATTTTCTGTTTTGAATCATTTTTATGTGTTTTTGAGCTTCGATTTTGAAAAATAAAACAGTCAGAATTGTTGCTTTTTTTTGAGTTCATTTTACGACATCCAAAAAAATTGAATTCCATTTTTTTGTTAATAACTTCCCGATTTTTTTAGCCTAAAAAAAACTAAATTTGAAACTCATTTTTTTTGAGTTTTTCTATTAATAAAATGTTTGCAACCAGTTAAATAAACAACTCAAATCAATCCGATTTTTGTTCCCGACGATAAGCGGCGGGCTGGGCTGAAGCTTTATGTACTTAATATTCGATACCGAAACCACAGGTTTACCAAAGCGTTGGGACGCACCCATAACCGATACCAACAATTGGCCACGCTGTATTCAAATTGCTTGGCAGTTGCACGATGATATGGGAAAACTCATCGAGCATCAAGATTATTTGGTAAAACCAGAGGGATTCAACATTCCTTATGATGCGGAACGAATTCACGGTATTTCAACTGAGTTAGCCGAGGCTGAAGGAATTTCTTTGGCCGAAGTGTTAGAAAAATTCAACATCGCTTTGGCGAAAGCCCAATTTATTGTCGGTCAAAATTTAGGGTTTGACGTCAATATTATGGGCTGCGAATTCCACCGATTAGGAGTAGAATCGCCAATGGCTTCGATGCCCGTTTTAGACACCTGTACCGAAGTAACAGCTTCACTTTTGCAATTGCCTGGCGGACGTGGTGGAAGGTTTAAATTACCAACTTTAACCGAATTACACAGCTATCTTTTTAACCAACCTTTTGCCGAAGCCCATAACGCGACTGCCGATGTGGAGGCAACAACCCGTTGTTTTTTAGAATTAATTCGCCGTGATGTTTTTACAAAAGAAGAATTGGATGTTCCGGCTTCTTATTTTGAAGATTTTAAAAATAGAAACCCAAGAACGATTGAATTTATTGGTCTAAAACACATCAATTTAAAAGAAGCTTCAGATCGAATTCGCCAACAGTTCGGTGAGAAACAGACTGAGACGGTTTCAAAAGCAACGCTTTCTGAAAATAAAAAAGCATTAGTTGATACTGATTTTGTTCATCTTCATAACCACACCCAATTCTCCGTTTTACAATCTACAATTAGTATTGCTGCATTGGTAAAAGCAGCTGCGCAACAAAAAATGCCTGCCGTTGCAATGACTGATCATGCTAATTTGATGGGCGCCTTTCATTTTGTTCGGGATATTTTGGCCCATAATAAATCGGCTGCAGCCAAGAACAAGACGGCAATCGAGAATGGAGAAGAACCTACTGAAGTTCCTATGAAACCGATTGTAGGTTGTGAGTTTTTTGTGTGCGACAATCATAAAGATAAGTCTCGAAAAGACAATGGATACCAAATTGTATTATTGGCGAAGACTAAAAAAGGCTATCACAATTTGGCAAAAATGTCATCGATTGCCTATACCGAAGGGTTTTATTATGTGCCCAGAATTGATAAAAAAGTCATTCAAGAATACAAAGAAGATATTATCGTTTTGTCTGGAAATCTATATGGAGAAATTCCAAATAAAGTTCTGAATTTGGGAGAAAACCAGGCTGAAGAAGCCTTGCTTTGGTGGAAAAACGAATTCCAAAATGATTTTTATATCGAGTTGATGCGTCACAATCAGGAAGATGAAAATCGTGTTAATTCGGCTTTAGTAACTTTGGCAAGAAAACATGAAGTAAAGCTCGTTGCGACTAATAATACTTTTTATATTGACAAAGAAAACGCCAATGCTCACGATATTTTATTGTGTGTGCGCGATGGCGAAAAGCAAACTACACCAATAGGTCGAGGTAGAGGTTACCGATATGGTTTGCCTAATCAAGAATATTATTTCAAGTCGGGAGACGAGATGAAACAACTCTTCAACGATTTGCCAGAAGCCATTTCTAATATTGCCGAAATTGTCGATAAAATTGAAATTTACGATTTAGCTCGCGATGTTTTATTGCCTAAGTTTGAAATTCCTGCCGAGTTTTTGGTTCCCGAAGATGAGATAGATGGAGGCAAACGAGGTGAAAATAAGTATTTGCGTTACCTGACTTTTGAAGGGGCAAAAAAACGTTATCCCGAAATTACTCCCGAAATTCAAGAACGCTTGGATTTTGAGTTGATGACCATTGAAAATTCAGGTTATCCAGGGTACTTTTTGATTGTTCAAGATTTTATCGCTGAGGCTCGTAACATGGGAGTTTCTGTGGGACCAGGAAGGGGGTCTGCTGCAGGTTCGGTGGTGGCCTATTGTTTGAAAATTACCAATATAGATCCGCTGAAATACAACCTGCTTTTTGAGCGTTTCTTGAATCCAGATCGTGTGTCATTACCCGATATTGATATTGATTTTGATGACGAAGGTAGAAGTAGCGTTATGGATTATGTGATTCGAAAATACGGATCCAAACAAGTAGCTCAAATTATCACCTATGGTAAAATGGCTACCAAATCGGCTATTCGTGATACGGCGCGTGTATTGGATTTGCCTTTATTTGAGGCCGATAAAATCGCGAAGTTAATTCCGGGTATGATGCCGTCAAAATGGAATTTGGCTCGTTTTCTAAACGAAGACGATGCATTAATTAAGAAAACGGTTCGTCCAGAAGAATACGATAAAATTAAAGAATTAATAGCCTTGGCTGGCGGGAATGATTTAGGAGGCGATACCATTCAGCAAGCCAAAGTGTTGGAGGGAAACCTAAGAAATACAGGAATTCACGCTTGTGGTGTGATCATTACGCCCGATGATATTACCAATTTTGTACCAGTAGCTACAGCTAAAGATTCTGATTTGTACGTGACCCAATTTGACAACTCCGTGGTAGAAAGTGCCGGCTTGTTAAAAATGGACTTTTTGGGATTGAAAACCCTAACCCTGATCAAAGACACGGTTAAATTGGTGAAATACCGATCTGGAATTGACTTGAATCCTGATGAGTTTCCTATTGACGACCAAAAAACCTATGAACTATTTCAACGTGGCGAAACCGTAGGGATTTTCCAATACGAAAGTCCCGGAATGCAGAAATACATGAAGGAATTAAAGCCTACGGTTTTTCCTGATTTGATCGCTATGAATGCGCTATATCGCCCAGGTCCGATTGCCTACATTCCAAGTTTTATTAAGCGTAAGAATGGCGAAGAACCAATTGTTTATGATTTGGACGATTGTGAAGAATTATTAAAAGACACCTACGGAATTACAGTTTACCAAGAGCAGGTAATGCTTTTGTCCCAAAAATTAGCTGACTTTTCTAAGGGGGATGCCGATGTATTGCGTAAAGCAATGGGAAAAAAGATGATCGATGTCTTGGCGAAAATGGAACCAAAATTCATCGAGCAGGCGATGGCCAAAGGACATGCTAAAGACAAATTAGAAAAAATTTGGAACGACTGGAAAGCCTTTGCCGAATATGCGTTTAACAAATCGCATTCTACTTGTTATGCTTGGATTGCCTATCAAACCGCCTATTTGAAAGCCAATTATCCAGCCGAATATATGGCGGCGGTGCTTTCGAATAATATGAGCGATATCAAACAAGTTTCGTTCTTTATGGAAGAATGTAAACGAATGGGATTGCAGGTTTTAGGACCAGACGTGAA
Organism: Flavobacterium ammoniigenes; assembly: GCF_020886055.1. Classification (NCBI taxonomy): domain Bacteria; kingdom Pseudomonadati; phylum Bacteroidota; class Flavobacteriia; order Flavobacteriales; family Flavobacteriaceae; genus Flavobacterium; species Flavobacterium ammoniigenes. The sequence goes on from NZ_AP025184.1 coordinate 883,879, forward strand.
CGAGTCATTTTATAAATTTACGGTTAATGATGATTATGCGGTTCGTTTCGGAATGGGAGCGATTAAAGGAGTAGGTTCAGGAGCTGTTGCTACTATTGTAGAGAATCGAAAAGACGGGAAATACAAATCGATTTTTGATTTGACCAAACGCATTGATTTGCGAGCCGCCAATAAAAAAGCTTTAGAGAATTTGGCTTTAGCCGGAGGATTCGATTCGTTTGAAGGGACAACCCGAGCTCAATATTTTCATGATGATGGCGACGGAATTACCTTTTATGAAAAAGCGATGCGTTACGGAGCGAAGTTCCAAGAAAATGAAAATTCATCGCAAGTAAGTTTGTTTGGAGAAAGTAGCGATGTTCAAATTGCTGAGCCCGTGGTGCCACCTTGTGAAGATTGGAGCACTATGGAAAAATTAGCCAAGGAAAAAGAAGTGGTTGGAATTTATATTTCTGGGCACCCATTGGATGATTTCAAGTTTGAGATGAAATACTTTTGCAATGCCAAATTAGAGGCGTTGAAACACTTGGAACACTATGTAGGGAAGACACTTTCTTTTGGAGGAATTATAAATAATGTGCAGCATCGGGTGGCTAAAAATGGCAAAGGTTGGGCTTCTTTTTTTCTAGAAGGATACGATGAAAGTTACGAGTTTAGAATCTTTGGAGAAGAGTATTTGAAATTCCGTCACTTTTTGATTCAGAATAACTTTACCTACATGCGTGTATTGGTTAAAGAAGGTTGGGCGGATAAAGAAACCGGTAAAAAAGGAGAACCTCGTTTGCAGTTTACGCTGATCCAATATTTACAGGATGTATTGCCGTCATTTGCCAAAAAGCTAGTGTTATTATTGAATATCAATGATATTCAATCAGATTTTATTCAGCAATTGAACCAGCTTTTTCAAGACAATAAAGGAGACAATACGGTAACTTTCGAAATCATGGAATTAGAGAAAATTACCAAAATTGTCGAAACGATTTCTGAAATTGCCGAAACCGATGAGGAGGTATTTGTAGAAGAAACGGATATTGAAGATGTAGATGTTCCTTTGATGGAAACCCAAAAAATAAGTACCACTACTGAAGTAGAAGAAATCAATGTAGTGACCAAATTGAGTATGCCAAGTCGAAAATTAAAAGTTAAAATATCCAACGAGTTATTGTTGGAATTAGAAAAAAGACAGATTAACTTTAAGTTGAACTAATTAGCATATAAAAAAAGGCAATACTTTTATAGCCAAAACTAATTTCGTAGTGATGTTCGAATGGTTTTTAATTTATAAATTTGCATCACAATAATTAAACAAAATAAATAAATAACGATATTATGGCATTAGCAATAACAGATGCTACTTTTGATGAAGTAGTTTTGAAATCAGACAAACCAGTTTTAGTAGATTTTTGGGCAGCATGGTGTGGACCATGTAGAATGGTAGGACCAATCGTTGATGAATTAAGCAATGAATACGAAGGGAAAGTAGTTGTTGGAAAAGTAGACGTTGATGCTAACCAAGAATTTGCAGCAAAATACGGAGTAAGAAACATCCCAACGGTTTTGATTTTCAAAAATGGAGAAGTAGTTGGAAAACAAGTAGGAGTAGCTCCAAAACAAACCTATGCAGATAGCTTAGACGCTTTGTTGTAATTCATAGATTACAAAATTTATATAAATTAGGATTGGCGAAAGTCAATCCTTTTTATTTTAGTTGATATTTCAAATAAAGTATTCATTTCAAGAGATGGTTTGAAAACTATTAATTGTAAAACAGGCAGATAAAGCTCTGTGTATTTTGTATTACACTTTATTAGTAATCTAATATATATGACGTAATGTATTTTGAAAATCTAATGGGAACTTCTAGCTAAATAAGAATTCATTATGTCGTAGTTATACTGAATAAAAATTTTGAAAAAATCCTTTTAGCCTAGTTGGTTGAAAAACAAAACCTTGGTTGATTTCAAAACGAATTATTTAATTTTTTTTATAAAAACACTTGCGTAAACAGAAATCTGTTGTATATTTGCAACCGCAATTAAGCAGAGGTTTGGTAGTTCAGTTGGTTAGAATACATGCCTGTCACGCATGGGGTCGCGGGTTCGAGTCCCGTCCAGACCGCTAAATTGGGAAAAGCACTTCGTAAAGAAGTGCTTTTTTGCCCAAAAATGGTATCTAAGGCTAGTTGTGTTGTTTGGTCGGCCTTGTAAGCTGACCGGGTTTAGTAGTTAGACCGATGAAAAGCTTTCCAGAAATTCTGATTTTCAGAACTAAGGATAGCTTTTTTGATTTAGAAAGGTACTAAATCGTTATAGTTAGCTCTTATCTGTTTAAAAGAACATCTTCTCTTACATTTTTTCACTTGTTTTTTCTATTTTCATTCTTCTATCAAGATTTGTAACTTTATAGCCCTTCTCAAATAAAAATAATTGTATTTTTATACCCAATTAGTTCCAATCAAATACAATACATTGAAGCATTATTTTCTTTTATTACTTTTTCTTTTGTTTAATTCTTGTCAGTATTTTGGGAAGCAAGTGCCTACTGAACAGGAATTGTTGGCCAAAGAGTTAAACGAAATCAATTGGAAAGAAGTCGATGAGTTTCCTTCGCTAGTTGATTGTGAGAAAATTGAGAATAAGACCCAGCGCCAACAATGTTTTTTCGAAATTTTAACTCAGTTAATTCAAGAAAAATTAAGTGTTGATACGCTTTCGGTTTTGTATCCAGAATTAGATACTATAGAAGTAAAAGTCACTGTCTTTCCAAATGCAACACTGCAATTTGAACCTCAGTTTCCTAAAGATTCGGTGGCCTATGATACTATAAAAATTGACAGTATTTTAAAAGCTCGATTGGTTGATTTCCCGAAAGTAAATCCTGCTATCAAACGCGGTATTCCGGTTAAAACCCAATTTATTCTTCCGGTTATTCTAAAAGTAGAGTAATTGCTACCTGTAAACAATCCTCCATTGGCAAACGAACGCATCATATTAGGAATAGACCCAGGAACTACCATTATGGGTTTTGGATTGATTAAAGTAGTCAATAAAAAAATGGAGTTTTTGCAATTGAACGAACTACAACTATCCAAATACGACAATCATTACCAAAAGTTAAAAATCATTTTTGAACGTACTATTGAGTTGATTGAAACCCACAATCCAGACGAAATAGCGATTGAAGCTCCTTTTTTTGGAAAGAATGTGCAATCAATGTTGAAATTAGGACGAGCGCAAGGAGTGGCTATGGCAGCTGGTCTTTCACGCGGAATCCCTATTACAGAATACGAACCCAAAAAAATTAAAATGGCCATTACCGGAAATGGAAATGCCAGTAAAGAACAGGTTGCTAAAATGCTCCAACAATTATTAGGGCTTACAACTTTGCCGAAAAACTTAGATTCTACTGATGGATTAGCTGCTGCTGTTTGTCACTTCTTTAATTCGGGTCGAGTAGAAATTGGGAAAAGCTATTCGGGTTGGGATGCTTTTGTGAAGCAAAACGAAGAACGAATCCGATAAATTACAAATTAAAATGTCAGGAATCTATATTCACATTCCATTTTGTAAACAAGCCTGTCATTACTGCGACTTTCATTTTTCGACTTCGATGAAGAAGAAAGAGGAAATGGTTTTGGCTTTAGCCAAAGAATTGCAGTTGCGTAAAGACGAATTTCAATTCGATGCTGAATATCCATATATCGAAACTATTTATTTTGGAGGAGGAACCCCATCTGTATTGAATGTAGAGGATGTCCGATTATTGATTGATACAGTGCGCCAAAATTATCCGGTGTCCCAAAACCCTGAAATTACTTTAGAAGCCAATCCAGATGATTTATCGGAAGAAAATTTGAAAGCATTTGCTGCAATCGGGATTAACCGACTTTCGATTGGGATTCAATCTTTCTTTGAAGAGGATTTAGAGTTGATGCATCGTGCACATGATGCGGCGCAAGCCAAAAAATGCCTAGAGTTAGCTACCCGATATTTTGACAATATTTCTTTGGATTTAATTTATGGAATTCCTGGGATGACAAACGAAAGATGGCAACAAAATATTGAAACGGCACTCTCTTTTGGAATACCACACATTTCCAGTTATTCCTTGACGGTAGAACCAAAAACGGCCTTAGATAAACTTATTCAAACAGGCAAAATTGCTTCGCCTAAGGATGAAGTAGCTCAAGAGCATTTCATAATTTTGGTTGAAACGCTTGAAGCCAATGGGTTGCTGCATTATGAGTTGTCTAACTTTGGTAAAGAAAATTATTTTTCTCGTAATAATTCGGCTTATTGGTTAGGCAAAAAATACATTGGAATTGGCCCTTCGGCTCACAGTTATGATGGCGTTTCTAGGAGTTGGAATGTTGCTAATAATACTTTGTATTTGAAAGCAATTCAGAAGGATGAATTACCAAATGAAGCTGAAATATTAACTCCAGAAGATCGCTATAATGAATACATCATGACCGGATTACGAACAATCTGGGGTGTTTCTTTAGTTCGAATCGAGCAAGAATTTGGCACAGATTATTTGAATTATTTGGAACAACAATCACAAAAATTCATAGCTGATGGTTTGCTTATTATTACTGATGGTATTTTGAAACCAACATTGAAGGGTAAATTTTTAACTGACGGAATCGCTTCTGATTTGTTTTACTTAAATTTGGAATAGTCTAACCGTAGGGTTAAATAATTATGAAAGCAACAATCAAAAATTTCGAAATTGACTTATCAAAACCCATAGATATTTCGCTTCCAATAACAAATGACGAGCACAATCCGATTGCTTGGTACCAAAACGCACCTGAAATTCAACCGGTAGTAATGGGAGATTGGATTGGTAAAGTTTCAGAAGGACAATCGTCTACCAATTTCAACAATCTATTTTTTAACCCGCATGCGCATGGCACGCATACTGAGTGTTTGGGACATATTACGAAAGAGTTTTATAGCATCAACCAATGTTTGAAGCAGTTTTTCTTTGGGGCGACATTAATTACCGTTCAACCCGAAAAAGTAAGTGAGGACGAAGTAATTTCAAAAGAGCAGATTGAAAAGGCATTGAAACTTTTTCATGACTCAGAAATGAAATCAGAAGCTATTGTAATTCGGACATTGCCTAATGAGGTTGCCAAAAAATCATTCAAGTATTCCAATACCAATCCGCCCTATATGTCTGAAGAAGCCGCATTGTTTCTTCGCGAAAGCGGAATCCAACATTTGTTGATTGATTTACCTAGTGTTGATAAAGAAAAAGACGGGGGGAAGTTAGCCGCACACAAAGCCTTTTGGAATGTGACAGATGTCAACCAATTGAATAAAGGTGCGAGATTGAATTGCACCATTACCGAGATGATTTTTGTGCCTAATGAAGTTACTGATGGGAATTATGTGCTCAATTTACAAATCGCTTCTTTTGAAAATGATGCGAGTCCGAGCAAGCCCATTTTATACCCAATCCAATAAAATAATTAATTACACTTTAGTATGAACTTGGACTATTTTTACGAATTTTGTCTTTCTAAAAAAGGAGTTACTGAACATTTTCCATTTAACGAAGATACGCTGGTACTAAAAGTAGGCGGTAAAATGTTTTTATTGAGTTCGCTAAGTTCATGGGAAAATGGAAGTCCGCAGGTCAATTTGAAATGTGATCCAGAAAGAGCGCAAGAATTGCGGGCTGAATATGACGGAATCCAGCCAGGATATCATATGAGTAAAAAACATTGGAACACAATTAGCATCAATAAAGATGTATCAGATGCTTTGGTCAAAGAGTTAATTGATCATTCGTATGAGCTGGTTTTTACTAGTTTGCCCAATAAAATAAAAAATGAAATCCTGACAATAGAAAATTAGGTAGTATATTTACTTTCACTAAAATAATTCCCAAATAAAGCAATTATGAATGAGCAACTTAAAAAGTTTTTAAACGAAGAACAAGATCCTAAAGCCATCGAAAAAGTCATGTCAAAACTGAATGATTTGTTGATGAAAAATGAAGAAATTGGATATATTGCGGTGCAAAAAAAACCAGCTATTACGGTTTTGCCAGATAGTATTGTAGTGACGAACAAGCGAATCATTATTTGCCAACCGAAAAATTTAGGGCTTTCGATGAACTTTACGGATTATTCTTGGGACGAAATTGAAAGTACTTTTGTGAAAGAAGGAATTTTGGGTTCTGATTTTTCATTCGTTACTAAAACAGCTATTTCGGTGACAATAGAGTATATTCCGAAAGTTCAAGCGAGAAAGATGTATGCTTTTGCAAAGGAACAAATCGATGTGTTAAAAGGTGGATTAAGTTCTACTACTAACTCGGCAGTGGAAGAAATAGAAACAGAAGAAGTTAGTTCATTTGCAGAGATTATGCCATCTCAAACCCCTTCGTTTTCGGAATACAGCACAATGGATGTAGATAAACCACTAAATGAATTGTCCTCAGATGAACTTTTTGAAAAGTTGCAGAATTATAAAAAACTACTCGATAATGGATTGATTTTACAAGGCGAATATGATGCTTTGAAAAAGGAAATTCTGAGTTATATGTAATAAAAAAGCGGTTTCAATTGAAACCGCTTTTTTTATTTTCTTGTTTTTAAAATCGAATAACCGAGCATTCCCCATGCGAGTATCAGTAATAATCCGCCTATTGGCGTTATGAATCCGATGGATTTGAAACTAACACCTGTTATTCCCGTCGTGGACAACAGATAAATTGATCCCGAAAAGAAAAGAGTTCCTGATAGGATTAGTGTAAAGATTGTTTTTTTAGTTTTCTCCAAAATATCCTTTTGAGTGCCTAAAAAGAACAAAAAGAACGCTTGGTACATTTGGTAACGCACCCCTGTTTCAAAACTAATTAATTGTTCTGGAGTGAGTACTTTTTTTAAAGCGTGTGCGCCAAAAGCACCTAATATTATGGCAACCAATCCTATAAAGGCAGCAGTTGCCGTGATTTTTTTATTCATAATAGACCAACTATTTACTTAATTCTACAAAATACTTGTAAAATAACGGAATGGTTTCGATTCCTTTCAAGTAGTTAAATATTCCAAAATGTTCGTTTGGTGAGTGAATGGCATCGCTATCCAATCCAAATCCCATCAAGATGGTTTTACTTTTCAATTCTTTTTCGAATAAAGCTACAATTGGGATACTTCCGCCGGAGCGAACCGGAATTGCAGGAACGCCAAAGGTTTCGGTGTAGGCTTTGTTGGCAGCTTGGTAGCCAATACTGTCTATTGGTGTAACATAACCTTGTCCACCATGATGAGGTGTTACTTTTACCGTTACGCCTGCAGGAGCAATACTCAAGAAATGATTGGTAAATAATTCAGTGATTTGTTCCCAATCTTGATTCGGAACCAAACGCATCGATATTTTGGCGAAAGCCTTACTTGCAATAACTGTCTTAGCGCCTTCACCGGTGTATCCACCCCAAATTCCATTCACGTCAAGTGTTGGACGGATTGAGTTTCTTTCGTTGGTTACATAGCCTGTTTCGCCATAAACAGCATCTATGTCTAAGGCTTTTTTATAGTTTTCCAAACTAAAAGGGGCTTTGGCCATTTCGGCTCTTTCAGCAGCAGAAAGTTCTTCTACATTGTCATAAAATCCCGGAATAGTAATATGATTATTTTCATCATGAAGCGAAGCAATCATTTTGCTTAGCACATTGATTGGATTAGCAACAGCCCCACCATACAATCCAGAATGTAAATCGCGATTGGGTCCTGTAACTTCGACTTCAACATAACTCAAACCACGAAGCCCTGTCGTAATGGAGGGTTGTTGATTTGAAATCATTCCAGTATCCGAAATTAAAATCACATCATTTTTTAGTTTTACTTGGTTGCGTTCTACAAACCAACTCAAACTTTTGGAACCAATTTCTTCTTCGCCTTCAATCATGAATTTTACATTGCAGGGCAAACAATTTGTGCTAACCATAAATTCAAATGCTTTGACATGCATGTACATTTGTCCTTTGTCATCGCAAGCGCCACGCGCAAAAATAGCACCATCAGGGTGAATTTCGGTAGTTTTGATTACAGGTTCAAATGGAGGGGAAGTCCACAGTTCCATAGGATCTGGGGGTTGTACATCATAATGACCATACACTAAAACAGTAGGTAAATTAGGATCGATTATTTTTTCGCCATAAACGATAGGATATCCAGGAGTGTCACAAATTTCAACTAGATCACAGCCCGCTTTTTCCAAGCTTGTTTTTACGGCATCGGCGGTGTCAAAGACATCTTGAGCGTAAGCAGTATCGGCACTTACTGATGGAATTCTTAATAATTCAATTAATTCGTTGATGAAACGCTCTTTATTTTTCTGAACGTAAGACGCAATATTTTCCATAAATAGATTTCAGATTACACCCTCAAAAGTACAAAAAAGGAGTGAAATATTTTTGTTTAATTTGCTTTGAAAATTAGAACTTATGTGTATATTTGCACCCACAATTACGCGGATATGGTGAAATTGGTAGACATGCCAGACTTAGGATCTGGTGCCGCAAGGCGTGTAGGTTCGAGTCCTATTATCCGCACAAAAAAAGCTTCTCAATTGAGAAGCTTTTTTTATTTTACAATGTACCCAGGAATAAGGCAATTTTGCTAAGATCGGTTTCATTATCAAAATCCAAATCGTTCGATTTAATGAAATTTGTTATTTGATCTTTAAAATTCGGGAAGCTATTGATTAATTGTTTTTTATTTTCAGGAAAAGCTATAATTGGATTATTCTTGATGCCAATAAAATAACGTGCCTTCATCCGAATTAATTTAGGTTGTGTTGTTATTTCAAATGAAGTCATGGCCTCTTTGCCTGGAAGTAGTTCAATTTTATCTCTTCTAAATAAGGTGATTTCATTTCCAGAAGCAATTTCAACAAGATAGCCATTGCTTTCTTTTTTAGAAGTACCCCAATAATTGACTAAGCGTAATTTATATGCTCCGCGATTTATTAGAATGGTATTGAATTCACTTTCTTTTTTCAAAGCATAAATTTCATTTGCACTTTTTTCTACTTCAATTTCATCCGCATAGGCATTGTATCTCATGTTGAAAGTATGTTGTATACCCACGATTTCTGAAGGGGTAAAAGCTTCAATTATATAAGGGCTGCCATCTATTTTCCTATCATTTAAATATCCTTTTCTATATTCTGAAATTTGATTTAAAGAATTGAACATCGGGGCAGTAAAATTTTTATCCCCACTATTTAATGGGGTTCCGTAATTTTTAAATTCTTGAGCTGAAGTAATAAAAGCACACAATAAAACAAATGGTAATAGCAACTTTTTCATATCGAATTGGGTTATAATGACTTTGGCTAAAGTAATTATTTTTATTTTATTCTCTTTTCATTTTATAAGTAATTGTTTGTAGTATTTGATTAAATTTACTTTTTTAATTCTCCAATTTATGATACAAAAAACTTTATTTGTTTGTCTAGTCATAGGAAGTATGCTAACCGCAAATGCACAAGAAATGACCACTATGAACCCATTTTTCCAGGCGTATAATACGTCATTTAATGTTCCGCCTTTTGATCAAATTAAGAACGAACATTTTAAACCCGCTATTTTAGAGGGTATTAAAAGGAATGCTGCTGAGATTGATGCGATTGCAAATAATACAGCCGAGCCTACATTTGAGAATACAATTTTGGCAATGGAAAATGCGGGAGAGTTATTATCAAATGTCAACACCGTTTTCTCTAATTTGAATTCGGCTCACACCAACAAAGAAATTCAAACTATAGCCAAAGAAGTTTCTCCCAATTTATCATCACACCGCGATAACATCTATTTGAATGAGAAATTGTTCGCAAGAGTGAAAACACTTTGGAACAAAAAAGAAACCTTAGGATTGAATTTAGAGCAAGCTCGAATTTTAGATAACGCCTATAAAGATTTTGTTCGTTCTGGCGCTAATTTGTCTCCTTCAGAGAAAGAAACGCTTCGAAAAATTAATGGAGATTTGTCTTTATTGAGTTTGAAATACGGCCAAAACATTTTGGCGGAGACCAATAAATACCAATTGGTCATTACGGATCAAAAAGAATTAGCAGGACTTCCTCAAAGTATTATTGATGCGGCAGCGGCCGATGCTAAAGCTAAAGGAAAATCAGGAAGTTGGGTGTTTACTTTAGCCAATTCAAGCGTGATGCCCTTCTTGCAATACAGTGCCAATAGAAAACTGCGTCAAGAAATTTGGAATGCTTATCAAACGCGTGCTAATCACGATGATGAAACGGATAACAAAGCCAATGCGATTCAGTTAGCCAATCTTCGTGGACAAAAAGCACGTTTGTTAGGATATGCGTCCCACTCTAATTATGTATTGGAAGAATCTATGGCCAAAACACCAGAAAATGTCAATAAATTATTGAATGATTTATGGAAACCTGCTTTGGAAAAAGCCAAAGTAGAAGCTGCCGACATTCAAAAAATGATGGCTAAAGACGGGATTAAAGGACCGGTGCAACCCTATGATTGGCGCTATTATACAGAGAAAATCAGAAAAGAACGATTTGATCTAGACGAGCAAGAATTGAGTCCGTATTTTAGTTTAGAACTGGTAAGAAACGGAGCTTTTCAAGTGGCGCAAAAATTATATGGATTACAGTTTAAAGAATTAAAAGACATTCCTAAATACCACGAAGCAGTAACTGCTTTTGAAGTTTTAGAAGCTGACGGAACTCATGTTGGGGTACTGTACACCGATTTTCATCCACGTGAATCCAAAAGAGGTGGGGCTTGGATGACATCATATAGAAACCAAAAAACAGAAAATGGCATTCGTAAAGCACCAGTAGTTTCGATTGTGTGCAATTTTACAAAACCAACAGAAAACAAACCAGCGTTATTAACTTTTGACGAAGTGACAACGCTATTTCATGAATTTGGGCATTCTTTACATGGTTTGTTGTCCAATGTAACCTACAAAAGTTTAGCTGGAACAAGTGTGCCAAGAGATTTCGTTGAATTGCCTTCGCAAATTATGGAAAACTGGGCAGCAGAACCGGAAGTACTTAAACTATTTGCTAAACATTATCAAACTGGCGCTGTGATTCCCGATGCTTTAATTGCTAAATTGAAAAAGTCAGGAACCTTTGATCAAGGTTTTGGAACTACTGAATATTTAGCTGCATCATTATTGGATTTGGCATACCATTCTCAAACTAAAGACATCACCATTGACGCCAATACTTTCGAAAAACAAGCCATGAATAAAATTGGCTTAATTGAATCTATTATTCCAAGATATAGAAGTACGTACTTCAGTCATATATTTTCGGGGGGCTATTCTTCAGGATATTACAGTTATATCTGGTCTGGAGTTTTGGATACTGATGCTTTTGAAGCGTTTAAAATCACTACTCTTTTTAATCCTGAAAAAGCGAAGTCTTTCCGAAAAAATGTTTTGGAAAAAGGTGGAACAGAGGATCCAATGGTCTTGTACAAACGTTTTCGTGGTGCAGAGCCAAGTATTGAGCCCTTACTACGAAAAAGAGGCTTAGACAAGAAAGAAGAAACTCCTGTTAAAAAGTTTAAAGGATAATCATAGTCTAAAAAATAAAAAACCTGCCAAGTAATTGGCAGGTTTTTTTATGAATTGAATTTGATAACTAAACGTTTTTCAAATTAATTATTTCTTGTTCTGTAAGCATTCGCCAATTGCCTCGCGGTAAATTCTTTTTGGTTAAACCTGCAAATGCGACACGATCAATACGCAATACATTGTAATCGAAGTTTTCAAAAATAGCACGAACTACTTTTACATTGGAAGAACGTAATTTAAGACCGATTTCACTCTTAGGTTCGTTATCGATATAACTTACTTCTTCTACAAATACACGGTGTCCGTCTAAAACTAAACCTTTACTAATTTTTTCTAAATCTTCGTATTTCAAATTTTTATCTAAGGAAACTTGGTAGATTTTAGATGATTTTTGATTAGGTAAAGTAAATTTTCTAATCATATCCGTGTCATTGGTAAACAATAACAATCCAGTAGTATTTTTATCCATTCGACCTACGGCGCCAATTTTGGCAGTGGTAGCTCCACGAACCAATTCCAAAACATTACGAAATTCTTGGCCTTCGTCAAGTGCTGTTGTAAAGTTTTTAGGTTTGTTCAAAAGGATGTATTCTTTTTTCTCTGGCGTTAATTGGACTCCGTCAAAATTAACTGTATCGGTTATTTTTACTAAATACCCCATTTCAGTTACAGGAACTCCATTTACTTTTACATTCCCTGATTGGATGTAAATATCGGCATCGCGTCGAGAACATACTCCTGAGTTTGCGATGTATTTATTCAAACGAATTTCGTCAGCCGCCTTGGCTCTTTTAGGCTCTTGATTTGGTTTTTTAGCTACTTTACTAGCTTCTACTTCAGCAACCTTTGTGTTGATTTTAGCCTTTTTAGGACCCTGCGCACGCTTTTGCATCGCTGGCTTTGGCTTATTTGAATTGGGTCTAGAACTATTGGTTCTTCCACCACCTCTATTAGTATTCATGATAATTGGTAATTTAATGCTGCATTCGGACGAAATTGTCCTTCAGCCTGCAAAGATAGTATTTATATCCTTGAGAAACGATTTTAGCATCAAAGAGTTGAAATCAGCAGTTGTTACATAAAATGCAACAATCGTTTTCCGTGCCACAAAACGGATGGATTAATTAACACGATACAAAAGACTCCGGCTACAATGAGGAACTTTAAAACATTATGCAATCGAAGAAATTGTTCTTTTTGCGTTGCTTTTTGTAAAGCCAAAACAAAGAAGAGGAGTACAATTAAACAACCGTAAAAGTAAGTGTCCATATAACCTACATCGTAAATTTCAATTAATATATACACAGGAAGAACTGTAGCAATAATTAAAACCGAGATTATATTTTTCGAAAATTTTTCACCATAAACAATGGGGATAGTTTTGTAATTATTGGCTAAGTCCCCTTTTAGATTTTCTAAATCCTTTATCATTTCTCGAATGAGTAATAACAAAAATAAAAAGCTAGCATGAGCAAAAATTACTGCCAATTGATTGCTGTAGTTTTCAATTGCTTCAAATGGGATTTGGTTGTAATAATATAAGAGGATGGCAAAAAAAGGCAATACCGCTAAAAAGGCCGACATTAAATTCCCGATAAAAGGCTGTTTTTTTATTTTATGGGAATAGAACCAAATCAGGAAAATGTACACTGAAAAAAATAGAAAGGCACGCCAGGAAACAAATAAGGCCATTAATGCGACTATGAAATTGAGCGTGAAATAGACATTCAGTTTGGTTTTTTGACTCACCAATCGATCGAGCATGGATTTATTAGGGCGATTGATTAAATCTTTTTTACTGTCGTAAAAAGAATTGATAATATAACCAGAGGCAATTGTCAAACCTGAAGCAAAAACCAAGATAAATAAATTAAAGTCGAGTAGAACGTTTAGCGCTCTTTGCTCAGGTGCCAAGATAAAAACGGCTGATAGGTATTGCGCTAAGATAATAATGGGAATGTTGTACCCTCTTACTACAGAGAACAAGCTGATAATTTTCTTAATCACCAATTTGTTCGCTTTGCTTAGCATGGTAAGGTTATTAAATGATTGGAATTAGAATTGGTATACCACTTCTAATTTGTAGTCTTTCAGAGAAGTTTTGGCACGTTCTAAATCTTCGGTAAATCCTAAGATATAGCCACCGCCACCTGAACCACACAATTTTAAATAGTAGTCATTGGTATCAATTCCTTTTTGCCAAATCGCGTGAAATTCTTCTGGGATCATCGGTTTGAAATGGCTTAAAACTACTTTAGATAGTTTTTTAGTATTGGCAAACAATGATTTAATATCGCCACCTAAGAAATTCTCTACACACGAATCCGTATATTTTACAAATTGTGTTTTAAGCATGTTTCGGAAACCTTGGTCTTTCAAATTTTCCATGAAAATATTTACCATTGGAGCAGTTTCACCTACAATTCCAGAGTCGATTAAGAAAACCGCTCCTTTGCCATCTAGGCTTTGTGTTGGAATGCCCGTCGCTTCAATATTGTCTTTGGAGTTGATTAAAATTGGGATGCTTAAATAACTGTTTAACGGATCTAAACCAGAACTTTTTCCATGAAAAAAGCTTTCCATTTGAGAAAAAATGGTTTTTAATTCTAACAATTTTTCACGAGTTAGGTTTTCTAAAACGGTGATTTTATGTTGGGCATATTTGTCGTAAATAGCTGCAACTAAAGCACCGCTACTTCCCACTCCATATCCTTGCGGAATGCTGGAGTCAAAGTACATACCTTTATTTACATCTTGTTCTAAAGTAACTAAATCAAATTGTACTAGAGTAGGCTGTTCAACGGCTAAATTTTTCAAATGCGCCACAAAACGTTTCAAATGTCCGTTAGAGGTAATAGCTTCTTCCGAAGGATTTTTGTCGGTTTTTAAGGCACCGTTATAAAAATTATAGGGAATTGAAAGTCCTTTGGAGTCTTGAATAATTCCGTATTCTCCAAAGAGTAATATTTTTGAATAAAATAAAGGTCCTTTCATACTGTTGATTAATCAATTAATTGACTGCCATTTCCAATTTGATCACAAATATACTGACCATTTTGACAATAGCCAACTAATTCGTCCTGAATAAATTGCAAGACTTTTTCTTTCACTTGATATGGGTAGAGAACATGAACGTTAGCACCGGCATCTAAGGTAAAACAAACAGGTATTTGAGTTGCATTTCTGAATTGCCAAATACGATTGATAATTTCTAATGTATTCGGTTTCATTAAGATAAAATATGGCATCGAAGTCATCATCATGGCATGTAGTGTCAAGGCTTCGCTTTCCACAACAGCGATGAACTGTTCTAGATTTCCCGATTCAAAAATAGCAATCAGTTGGTCTAAATTTTCATGTGCTTGTGTAAATCGTCTTTCGGCAAATGGATGGTGGTGCATCAAATCGTGACCCAATGTGCTAGATACTTGTTTTTCGCCTTTATCTACTAAAAGTATCGTGTCTTGGTAATTCTTGAAAGTATCATGAATTGTGTGTGGAAATTCTACTCCAAATAAATCCGAACTTCCAGGAATATTCGCTTGATTACCCCAAACTACTAGTTCTCCTTTAACACTTCGACAGGCGCTACCCGAACCTAAACGTGCTAGCAAAGAGGCTTTTTGGTAAAAATACGCTTCGGTCATTGCAGGATTCAATTCCTTTTCCAAACTCATTAAATTCATGGCTAACGCTGCCATTCCAGAAGCCGAAGAAGCAATTCCGGAACTGTGTGGAAAGGTATTTTGAGTATCAATTGTAAAATGATAGTCTTTCAAAAAAGGCAAATAGATTTCAATTCGCTCTAAAAACTTTTGAATTTTGGGTTTAAAATCTTCTTTTGGCTTTCCTTCAAAAAGTAAGTCAAAAGAAAAAGTCGATGGGTCTTGATTCTGTTTTTTGGCGAAAGCCAATTGGGTAATGGTTTTACAATTATTCAAGGTAAAACTTACCGAAGGATTCGCGGGAATTTGATTTTCTTTTTTCCCCCAATACTTTACCAATGCAATATTACTTGGCGCCGACCATTGAAAAACACCCTGATCAATCGAATGGGTATAGGGAGCTGGAATAAAATCGTTTGCTGTGGCCATGAATCAAAATTTTAGCAAAGATACTTTTTTTGCTGAATTGGTTTTGACTAAATTTGATTCAAAATAAACAAAATGAATAAATTCTCTCGTGTTGCCATTGTTGTTGTTATTTGTTTAGTAGTGGGCTATGTGTCTGGTATGGTCACCCGTACTTCAATAACCACTTGGTATCCTACTTTAGTCAAACCTAGTTTTAATCCTCCCAATTGGATTTTTGCTCCGGTTTGGACTTCGTTGTATGTGATGATGGGTGTTGCAGCGGGATTCATTTGGAATCAAATTACAACGCAAAAAGTAGCAGTTACTAAAGCCTTGCAAATTTTTGCCATCCAATTGGTATTGAATGCGCTTTGGTCGTATTTATTTTTTGGATTGCACAATCTGATGTTGGCAACTATCGAAGTAGTTTTGCTTTGGCTTATGATTTTTGAAACCTATTCTCAATTTGCTAAAATTAACAAAACAGCGAGCTATTTAATGCTGCCGTATTTGGCTTGGGTAAGTTTTGCTTCGGTATTGACGGCTAGTATTTGGTGGTTAAATAGGTAGTTGCCTTTCTAGTTTGTAAGCAATACCATTTTTATAATTCTGCTATAGCATTCGCTACAATAAACCCAGATGTCCAGGCATTTTGGAAGTTAAAGCCACCTGTAATGGCGTCTATATTGACGATTTCGCCAGCAAAATATAAGTTAGGATGTAATTTACTTTCCATAGTTTTGAAATTAATTTCTTTCAAATCAATGCCGCCCGCTGTGACAAATTCTTCTTTAAAAGTACTTTTGCCGTTGACTTGAAAAATCCCTTTAGTAAGTTGGTTGGCTAGGTTTTGCAATTGAATTTTGGATAAATCAGCCCATTTGGTTTCTGCACCAATTCCGGAAGCGAGAACCAAACTTTCCCACAACCGATTTTGCACTTCCAATGGCGATTTTTTGGCTACTGTTTTTTTGGCATGTTCTTGTTTGAGTTCTTTCAAAAGAGTTTCTGCTTCTTCAGTATCGATATCGTTGAGCCAATTCACTTCTATCGCAAATTGGTAGTTTTTATCGTGTAAGATGCGTGCTCCCCAAGCCGATAATTTTAAAATGGCAGGACCGCTCATTCCCCAATGGGTAATTAATAAAGGGCCTGTTGACTCTAGTTTGCTGCCTATTACTTTGACGTTCACTTGAGTTGCAATACCCGGTAATTCCTTAATTCGAGGATCTTTGACATTAAAGGTAAATAGAGAAGGAACAGGTGTAATTATAGCATGGCCGAAGGTATGCAACATATCCCAAATTTTCGGATTGCTTCCAGTAGCTAAAATCAATTTTTCGGCTAGATAATTTTCGGTTTGTGTTTCAATTTTCCAGCAATTTTCTTTTTTGAAAATGGATTGAACACTTTGTCCTGTCAAGATGGTAATGCCTAATTTGTGACTAGCATGTAAAAAACAATCGATGATGGTTTGTGAAGAATTGGAAACAGGAAACATTCTACCATCGTCTTCAATTTTAAGTTCGATACCATGTTTTTCAAACCATTCGATGGTATCACCAGAACAAAATTGATGAAACGGACCGCGTAGTTCTTTTTCACCCCTGGGATAAAATTTCACTAATTCGTTGGGATCAAAACAGGCATGAGTGACATTGCAACGACCTCCTCCTGAAACCCGCACTTTGGAAAGTACTTCTTTCCCGCGTTCTAGAATCGCCACTTTGAGTTTAGGATTGCGCTCTACGATATTGATCGCCGAAAAAAATCCAGCAGCGCCACCTCCCACAATTAGTATATCAAAGTTTTGATTCATTTATTGATTTTGAACGACAAAGTTAAGAATAAAAAAACGCCTTTATTCTTAAAGGCGTTGCTATAATTGAATTGTATTTTATTTTTTTAATTCCAAAAGAACCAAATCATATTCTGAATCAACTGTTACTTTTCCATTGGTAACAACCGCCTCTTTTCCAGAATAAGCATCTATTAGTTTAGCTCCATTTTGAAAGATAGTTCCGGTTGGAATCGTTTTTTTGCCTTTGGTTAGATCCAATCCTACAACTACTTGATCCGTGTAATTTTCTTGAAAAAAAGTACGACTAAACACATAAGGACTAGCTGAAATTTTTTGATGAACACCAGCTCCTACTGCAGGATGATTTTTTCGAAATTGACCTAATTTTTGCCAGTGTGCCAAGGTTTTTTGAGTAGTTGGGTTGTTTTTGATATCCTCCCAATTCATGAATGAACGCAAAGTCGCATCGCCTTTAGTTCCTTCAATTACTAAATTACGGCCTGATTCGTCTCCGTAATAGACTTGTGCCGTTCCAGGAGTTAGCAATAATTTGGTAGCACTTTCAAAAGTTTTTTCTCTTTTACCATCAAAAGGAGTGGAGTCGTCGTGAGAAGAAACATAATTCAATACCCCAAATCCTTTTAACTCTTTTTGCAATGTATTGGAGTAGTAAGAAAACAAACTTTCGTAGTCTTTTTTGGCTTCGTTTTTAAATTCAAAATTGATTAAACTATTGAATCCATTAGCAAAGTAGTTTACTTTTTTATCGCCAAAATCATAGTATAAACCACCGCTAATGTTATAACCAGAAACTTCACCAGTAGTGTAAAAAGCTGTGTTGTCCAATACTTTTGCAGGATTATTTTTCTTCCAAGTTACAAAAGCATAGTCGCATTGTTTTTTGAATTCGGCCCAAACACCTTCCTCCAAATGTTTTGTAGTATCAGCACGGTAACCGTCAATTCCGTATTCAGTAATGTAATCCGTCAACCATTTAATAATATAGTATTTAGGTGCTCTTGGGTAACCAGTACGCGCAAAGAACTCGTCTAATTCTTTTACTTCTTGTTCGTAGCGACCTTCTTTTTTCCATTTTTCGACTAAAGCTGCAGGCAATTCTACGTTTTGTTCGCTCTCCGTTAGAATGTCTGGAAGATTGGCAACTAAGGTACAAGCCGTAGTATTTTTATAATTTTTATAATCGCAAGCTGGAGATGTTCGTACCCAATTTTCTGGCCAAACGGCATCTTGTGGTGTAACAGGACCGGTGTGATTAATTACCCCATCAAATACGATTCGAATACCGTGTTGGTGTGCTTTTTCAACCATGTTTTTTACTTCTTCAGGAGTGCCAAAGTTAGGATCTAAAGCAGTCCAGTCTTTGGCCCAATACCCATGAAAACCATAGCTATATCCAGTTCCTTCATCTGTTCCATCGTGAATTTGCTCCACTAAAGGCGTCATCCAAATCGCATTAATTCCCAATTGGTCAAAATAGCCTTCTTCAATTTTTTGAGTTATTCCTTTAACATCACCACCCATGAAACCACGTAATTTACCTGTTTCTTTATTTCGGTTGTAATTGCTATCATTGCTTGAATCTCCGTTGTTAAAACGGTCGGTCAATAAGAAATAAAGATTGGCTCCTTCCCATACAAATGGAGTGGAGTTCGTTACTTTTTTAGTTTGCGCTTGAGTTGCATTTGGCACAACGAATGCCGCCAAAAGGGCAACTAATAGAATATTTTTTTTCATGGTATTCATTATTTAAGTTCTAATATTAAAGCTGATTTGGCCTCAATATTAATGTTGTTTTTAAGGTTAATTATTTGTCCAGTAATCACATCTTTTCCAGTTGAATAATTCTGAGTGTTTTCTCTAAAACGAGCAACGTTTACTTCTTGTTTTTCATCCGAATTGTTCAGCAAAACCATAACACTTTCCGAATCATTGTATCTAAAATAAGTGTAGACATTGTTTTCAGGAACAAAATGTGTAGTTTTTCCTGTATGAATCACTGATTTTCCTTTCCTCCAGTTGAATAATTGCGCTGTAAAATCATAATACTGTTGTTGTTCCATGGTACGACCCACAGCAGAAAAAGCATTGTTAGTATCGCCTTTCCATCCCCCTGGGAAATCGTGACGAATATCGCCATCCCCTACATTTTTATCCCCTTTCATACCAATTTCAGAACCGTAATATAATTGCGGAATCCCACGAACTGTAGCGACCAAACTCATGGCCATTTGGTATTTTTTAAAATCGCCTTGGTATATTTGGTTAAAACGACTGGTATCGTGATTTTCGGCAAAAACCAAGAGATTATTGGTGTTTGGATATAGGAAATCATTCGTAAAATTTTCATATACTTTGATAATTCCTTTGTCCCAATTGGCTTTACTTTCGTTAAAAACACCTCCGTTAATAGCATCATGTAAGGTAAAATCCATTACCGAAGGCAGGTTGGAATTGTAGCTTTGGATCGCTCCAATTTTACTGTCTTTTTGCCAATAAGCCATTTGCGCTTGATCGTGCATCCACACTTCTCCTACAATATTAAAATGCGGGTACTCGTCGGTAATAGCTTTAGTCCAAGTTGCAATACCTTTCTTATCGCAATACGAATAAGTGTCTACTCTAAAGCCGTCTAAGTCGGCATATTCAATCCACCAAATAGCATTTTGAATTAGGTAATTTAATACTAATGGATTCGACTGATTCAAGTCGGGCATCGATTTGACAAACCATCCGTCCATGCACATGGCAGCATCTGTTTTGGATGCATTGGGATCAAATTGAGATGTCATTCTATAATTGGTTTGTTTAAAACCTGGAAATTGATGAATCCAATCGTAAGTTGGTAAGTCATTCATCATCCAATGTTTGTACCCCCAATGATTCGTCACATAATCCATAATATTTTTCATGCCGCGTTGGTGTAATTCGGCACTCAAACGAACATAATCTTCATTGGTTCCAAAACGGGAATCGATTTTGTACACATCGGATTGACCGTAAGTATGGTACGAACCTCTTTCGTCATTGTCTTCGCAAAGTGGAGTAGGCCAAATGGCAGTGGCGCCTAATGACTTGATGTAATCTAAATTATTGATGATACCTTCGATATCCCCACCGTGTCGACCGTCTTTATTGGCACGATTGGCTTTTTCAATCGTTTCTTTGGTGCTGTCATTATTTGGGTTGCCGTTTGCAAAACGATCGGGCATCAACAAATAAACCATGTCTGAGCTATCAAATCCTTTGCGAAAGCGGGAATTTTCTCTTCTTGATTTCAAGCTATAAGGCTTTGTAAAGGCTACTTTTTTATTTTTGGAAAACGAAAAAACAAGCTCTTGTGCCGGTTGATTTTTAGTGTCAATCGTTACAAATAGATAGTTAGGATTTTCTGTTTTCTGAATGGTTTTAATCACCACTCCATTGGAAACAGCTACTTCATTTTGGGCAATATTTTTTCCGTAAAACATAATCTGTACTTCTGATAGATTCATGTCGGCATACCAAAACGGCGGTTCCACTCGATCGATTTGAGCAAATGCAAAGCTTGTGGTCAGTAATAAAAAGAGAAACTTTTTCATAGAAGTAAAATTTATTTTTTTAATAAAAATTGCAAAGGAATGTGTAGACGTTCTGCCCACGATTTTTCGGAATGGTCTTTTCCATCAAAAAATTGGGTCGACCAATTGGTGTTGGTAAAACCTTTTTTCTGCATAAGAGCATCTACTTTTTTCTGTAACTCAGGATACAACGCATCTAGTGTTTTATTGCCATAATCGAAATAGATTTGGTGTGTTTTTGGATTGGGTAAATGGGACTCCATATACTTTATAAAAGCGTTTGGAATAGGGTTATTCTCAGAGGAAAATGTTCCAGGCCAATGGGTTGAAATACAAGCAGCACCGCCAAAAACTTCCGGATATTCGCAAATGGCATACATGGAAATTAATCCGCCCATACTGGATCCCGCAATAACAGTATTTTCTTTGTTTTTTATAGTAGCAAAATGACTATCGATATAGGGTTTTAATTCGGTCACCACAAATTTCAGATACAAATCGGAGATAGGATGAAAGATTTCTTTTGTCCTTCCAGCTTTTTGTAATTGTGCCGTAATCGTGTCTTTTTGTGTTTGATTTAAACTTTCATAGGGCTTTTGCGGAAAATATTCAGGATGGCGTTTTTGTGAATTATTCCAAATACCTACTACAATGAATTTTTTGATCTTGCCTTCTGAAATCAATTTTCCAGCTACTTCATCCACTTCCCATGATTGCTTGTTCCAAGTTGTGGCTGCATCGTACAACATTTGTCCATCGTGCATATACAAGACAGCATATTGTTGTGTGTCAGAATACCCATCCGGCAGCCAAACATCAATAGTTCTTGAATCAACATAGTTGGATTTAAAGTTGTCAATGCGCTGCACTTTGCCAGAACTCACTTGAGGACTTTGAGCTTGCATTTGCATGGAAAGTAAAACGATTAATAGGATTATTTTTTTCATTGTATCTCAATTAAAAACCCTTTTAGAATTATCGTCTAAAAGGGTTTCTTACCATTTTTGTTTAAACCGTAACTGCAGCATTTGCAGCTACAGCAATTTCTTTTCCATTAACGACAACTGTAATAGCGGTGTTACCCTCTAAAGCAATTTGAGTTGCTTTTTGATCAACCGTTACTTTTACAATTTGGTTTCTGAAATTAATTTTGAAGGAGTATCCTTCCCATTCTTTTGGAATTTTTGGCGCAAAATGTAAGCTGTTATCCTTTACACGCATACCGCCAAAACCTTCAACAATGCTCATCCATGTACCTGCCATGGAAGTGATATGACATCCTTCTTCTACTTCTTTGTTATAATCATCTAAGTCCAAACGAGAAGTTCTCAAATAGAAAGTATATGCCATGTCCATTTTATCCAAAACAGCTGCCTGGATGGAGTGAACACAAGGTGAAAGCGAACTTTCATGAACCGTAAACGATTCGTAGAATTCAAAATTATTTTTCAATTGTTCTTTAGAGAAATGATCTTCAAAGAAGTAAAAACATTGCAAAACATCGGCTTGTTTGATATAAGGCGAACGTAAAATTCTATCCCAAGACCATTTTTGGTTGATCGGGCGTTGACTTCTGTCTAAATCGGCAACGCGAACTAATTCTTTATCCAAGAATCCGTCTTGTTGCAAATACACTCCCAATTCTTCTGATTGCGGGAAGTACATATTATCCGCCACTTTTTTCCAATCTTGTAATTCGGCATCGGATAAATTTACTTTTTCGATAACGCGTTTGTGATCAGATGGGTATTCTAAAGATACTTTCTGAATTTGTTCAGCCGCATAATCAATACACCATTTGGCAATGTAATTAGTGTAGAAATTATTGTTGACATTATTTTCATATTCATTTGGACCGGTAACTCCTAAAATCACATACTGATTTTTATGGGTTGAGAAAGTAGCTCTTTGGTGCCAAAAACGAGCAATACCAATTAATACTTCCAATCCTTTTTCAGGAATATAACTATAATCTCCTGTAAAACGGTAATAGTTAAAAATGGCAAAAGCGATTGCACCATTTCTATGAATTTCTTCGAAAGTAATTTCCCATTCGTTATGGCATTCTTCACCGTTCATGGTTACCATTGGGTACAAAGCGGCGCCATTAGTGAATCCTAATTTACCAGCATTTTCTATGGCTTTGTCCAATTGGTTGTAACGATAGGTCAATAAATTACGAGCCACTTCTTGGTCTTTGGTTGCCATATAGAAAGGAATACAATAGGCTTCAGTATCCCAATAGGTAGAGCCACCGTATTTTTCTCCGGTGAATCCTTTGGGGCCAATATTTAAACGAGAATCTTTTCCTAAATAGGTTTGGTTCAATTGGAAAATATTGAAACGGATTCCTTGTTGTGCTTTCACATCACCTTCGATAGTGATATCTGACATTTCCCAGATTTTAGCCCAAGCTGTTTTTTGTTCTTCTAAAAGGACATCATATCCTTTAGCTAAAGCCAATTTAATTGCATTTTCAGCTGCAGATTGGGTATTAGCATGATTCATAGAAACGGTATAGCCACCAATTTTTTGAATCGCTGAGGTTTGTCCTTGTGCAATTACGGTTTCGTAACTGTGTTGGATTTTTTCGTTAGTCGCATCTATGGCTACTGGAGAAATATTTTCGTTTTTTCCATTGGCCCAAATGCTATTGTGCATGAAAGTAGTTGCTTTGAAATGCGTCTTGAACGTTTGAGCCGTTACAAAAGCTTCATTGCTTCCTTTTTTCACTTCCAATGGTTCCCAAAATTTTTCTTCCCAGTTCGCATCTTCATTGGTTACACCTGCGTCGATGAAGGGTTTGTATACAATTTTGGCATCTTTATTTATAGGAGAAATTTCATAATTGATCATTCCCACTTCGTCCAAATCGATTGATAAGAAGCGTTTTACATTGACTGCAATCTCGGTTCCGTTTTGCAAAGTAGCTTCAAAAGAACGTTGGTACCAACCTTCTTTCATATTCAATTCACGGCGGAATTTTCGAACAGAAGCACATTGATGTAAATCTAAATTTTCTCCATTGATTTCAATATCGATTCCAATCCAATTGGGTGCATTCAATACTTTGGCAAAATATTCTGGATAACCATTTTTCCACCAGCCCACTTTGGTTTTGTCTGGATAATAGATTCCGGCAATATAAGATCCTTGAAAGGTTTCGCCAGAATAGGTTTCTTCAAAATTGGCACGTTGCCCCATGGCACCGTTTCCAATACTAAAAAGACTTTCGGATGATTTTACTCTTTCTACATCAAATCCTTCTTCAATAATCGACCAGTTGTCTGGTTTAATATAATCTTGATTCATTTTGTTAATTTGAAAATTTGAAATTCGAAAAGGAACTAATGAGTCCTAATTCTCATTTTAATTATTTATAAGTGAATTTAAAAAGGCTTCATCGATATAAGTGAAGTCTTGAAAATTGAATTTTGCTTCGTTTAAAATAGCCGCTTCTCCAATACCAATACTGGTCATAGCCGCAATGTTAGCGGCTTGAATTCCGGCAACCGAATCTTCAAAAACAATTGAGTTTTCGTTGCTAATGCCTAATTTTTGAGCCGCTTGAAGAAAAACTTCTGGATCAGGTTTAGCGTTACTTACGTCATTTCCGTCCACAATGGCATCAAAATAAGATAAGATTCCTGTTTTTTCTAAAATAGGTCGGGCATTTTTACTCGCTGATCCTAAGGCGATAGGTTGATGATTGGCTTTCAAAAATTCCAAAACCGTCATCACTCCAGGAAGAATTTCACTTTGATCCATATCCACTAAATAGGATAAATACTCTTCGTTTTTTTGTATCAACCATTGGTCTTTTTGCTCTTGAGAAGCATCTACGTTTCCTAAACCTAATATAATATCGAGTGAGCGTACGCGGCTTACTCCTTTTAATAATTCGTTGTGTTCGTGTGTAAATTCGATACCTAAGGCGGTTGCAATTTTTTTCCAAGCCAAATAATGGTATTTAGCCGTATCTACAATTACGCCGTCAAGGTCGAATATGAATGCTTTTTTTGTCATTATTTATTTTTTTACTACGTCATCTACATCTTTAACACGTGTCACTAAAAGTGCAGCGATGATGAAACTCACTCCACTAGTTACAATGGCATAAATAGCGTTGTCTTGATACACATATTTAACTAAAGGACCACCAATTAAGGCGTTTACGATTTGTGGCAATACCACAAAAAAGTTGAATATTCCCATGTACACTCCCATTTTAAAAGGAGAAATAGAACCTGCAAGAATAGCAAATGGCATAGATAAAATACTAGCCCAAGCAATTCCTATTGCGATCATAGAAAGAATTAACCAATTTTCATTGGGCATAAAATACATTGAAATTAATCCAAGACCCCCAATTGTTAGTGAGATAGCATGAGTTGATTTTCGTCCAATTTGTTTAGCGATGTAGGGCAAAGCAAAAGCATAGATAGCCGAAACTAAGTTGTACACGCCAAATAAAACCCCTACCCAGTCGCCTGCATTTTGATAGGCATCACTAGAGTTATCACTGATAGGCAATCCATAAATATGATGTGCAATAGCTGGAGTAGTAAATACCCACATCCCAAACAATCCAAACCATGAGAAAAACTGAACAAAAGCCAATTGTCTCATCGTAGAGGGCATTTGTCTAAAATCGTCAATTACATCAAAAAGGCTAGATTCTTTTTCTGAAATTGGTTTTTCATCAGCAAATTGTGCTAATTCTTCAGGTGAATATTCTTTGGTGCTAAAAATAGAAATCAATACTGATCCTACTAATACGACAGCTCCAATGATAAAGGATAAGATTAAATTATAAGGAACACCGCCTTCTTCGTTTTTGTTGGAAATTCCAAACCAATTGGTTAATACATAAGGAAGCCAAGACCCAATAACGGCTCCAAATCCAATTAAGGCCGTTTGCACGCTGAATCCTGCAGTTCTTTGATCGGTTCTTAGGTTGTCGCCCACTAAAGCTCTGAAAGGTTCCATCGCAATATTGAAGGAGGCGTCCATAATCATTAACATTCCGGCACCCACCCATAAAGCAGGAAGTACAGCAATGAAGATTTCGGCTTGCGGCATAAGGATTAAGCCTATTGAAGCTAGTACTGCACCGGCAAAGAAAAATGGTTTTCTTCTTCCAAATCTTCCCCAAGTTTTGTCACTGTAGTAACCGATGATAGGTTGTACAATCAATCCCATTAAAGGTGCAATTATCCAAAACCATGAAAGTTCGTGCACATCGGCACCAAAAATTTGAAGAATTCGGCTGGCATTAGCATTTTGCAATGCAAAACCCATTTGTATCCCCAAAAATCCAAAACTCATTGTCCAGATTTCGGCGGTACTTAATTTACGCTTTTCCATTATCGTAAGGTTTAAATTAATACGATAAGCGCTATGCTTATCAAAACTTAACTGTAATTTTCGAAGTAATAGTAAAAGCTTTGATGGTCCAAATATAAATAAATACCTATAACTTTTATTTCAAAACTCGTTTTTTTACATGAAAAATTGAACTACAAGGTTGTAGTACTGAATGAATTAACAAATTGGTTCTAATTTGTAGATTCTCTTTCTATTAAATGGGTGGAAATTACTTCGGTGACATAATTCTCTTCCCCTTCATTATAATCATCAGCTTCTAATCGCTTGATGAGTATTTTAGCAGCTTTAGCTCCCATTTTTTTTCCATTCTGACTTACGGTGGTGATGGTAGGAGTTGAATATTTTGAAATAATACCGTCTGTAAACGCAATTACCGCAACATCATTAGGTACCTGAAGTCCCATTTTGTTGGCCATTTTTATAATGGTTACCGCAAATAGTTCATTCACTGCAAAAATAGCATCAATAGTTTTGTCTTCTAATAATTTACTAATGGTAATTTCGCAGGTATCCACATTTTCAATTTTGATAATTAAATTTTCATCAAAAGGGATGTCGTTGTCTAATAATGCTTTAATATATCCGTCAGTGCGCAGTTTTCCAACACTCACATAATCGACAGTTGTAACCAGCGCAATTTTTTTCTTCCCTTTATCTATTAGGCTTTGTACCGCTTCGTAGGCTGCAGCTTGATCGTCAATAATCACTTTGTCGCAAAGAATATCATTAGTAACTCGATCAAACATAACTACTGGCATGCCTTGGCTAATCACTTCAGTAATGTGGTGAAAGTCGCCTTTGAATTGTGTTTCTTTAGATAAGGACATGATAAAACCATCAATACTTCCATTGGCTAGCATTTCCATATTTAATACTTCCTTATCGAAAGAGTCGTCTGATAAACAGATAACGACACTATAGCCATTTTCATTGGCTACATGTTCAATTCCGTTGATTACCGTAGAAAAGAAATAATGTACAATTTCAGGAATAATGATGCCGATGGTTTTAGTTTTTCGATTTTTTAAACTCAGGGCAATATTGTTGGGTTTGTAGTGATACAATTTAGCAAAAGCTTGAACCTTTAAACGAGTTTCTTCACCAATTTCGTGGCTGTTCCTCAATGATTTGGAAACAGTAGAAATAGAAACGTCAAGTTCCTTAGCAATTTGTTTTAGCGTGACTTTTCTTTTCATTGTAAAAGGGAGAAATGGTTATTGTGAATAAAAGTATTGTTAAATTATTTCAATTGCAAAAATACCCGATATTAATTGTTGTCAGTGCAAACTTTTCAACACTATCACGTTTTCGTAAAAAGAAATCGTTTTCGTGCTTTCGAAATCGTTATCGTTTTATTATGTTTGTTATTCGAAGTAATGTAATAGTTTATTAAAGTAAACCAAAATTTCAATTAATTTAAACAAACAAGTATGAAAACAATTTACAAAAAGTTGTTAGTTTTATTACTACTCTTACCAGCAAGTTTGTTGGCACAGAGTTCATTTAATGGTGTTGTTGTTGATGCTAAATCAAATCAACCAATTCCAGGAGTAAATGTGGTAGTAAAAGGAGCGCAACAAAGTGTTACTACTGATTTTGACGGTAAATTTAAATTGTCAAAAATTAAACAAGGTGATGCTGTGGTATTCTCATTTGTAGGATACAAAGGACAAACCATTACCTATTCTAACCAAGCTAACCTAACGGTAAAACTTCAAGAGGCTGAAAATCAACTTCAAGAAGTAGTAGTTCAAGTAGGGTACGGGTCTGTTAAAAAGAAAGATGCGACAGGATCAGTTGCTGTAATTACGGCAAAAGATTTCAACAAAGGAGCTATTACAAATACTGAAAACTTACTGAATGGTAGAGTTGCAGGTGTTGTAGTAACTCAAGGCGGTCGTCCTGGAGATGGTGCTGCAATCCGAATTAGAGGAGGAGCTTCTTTAGGAGCATCTAATGATCCTTTGGTAGTTATCGACGGTTTACCAGTTAATAACGGATTGTCTTCTATCAACCCAAATGACATTGAATCATTCTCTATTTTGAAAGATGCTTCGGCTACAGCCATCTACGGTTCTCGTGGATCGAATGGTGTAGTATTGATCAAAACTAAAAAAGGAACAAAACAAGACGGTGTAAAAGTTTCATTTAACTCATTAACTACATTGAATACAGTTGCTAAAAAAGTAGATGTATATACAGCGGATGAGTTTAGAAATATTATTACTACTTACGTACCTTCAAGAGTAGGTTTGTTAGGAACTGGAAGTACTGATTGGCAAGATGAAATTTACCGTAATGGTATTACATTTTCAAATGATTTGTCTTTAAGAGGTAATTTCTTAAAAGTAATTCCAACGAGATTATCTGTTGGTAAAACTAATATTGATGGGGTTTTAGAAACTTCTTCATTCAAAAGAAATACCATTGCGTTGTCTATGACACCATCATTTTTAGACAATCACTTGAAATTTGAAGTGAATGCTAACTATGCTACTGAAAAAAATAGATATGCTGATGAAGGAGCTATCGGTTCAGCTATTTCATTCAATCCAACTTATGTAAACTACGACGCTAATTCACCATTTGGGGGTTATAAAGAAAGTTTCACATTAAATTCTCCTAATAACTATACTGTTTATGGAGCAGCTAACCCAGTAGCTTTATTGCAACAAAAAGACAATCAAGGGAAAAGCACTCGTGTTTATGGAAACATTCAAACGGAATATAAGTTACACTTCTTTGAAGACATCAAAGCGGTGGCTAATTTAGGGTATGATAGAATTGAAAGTAAAGGTACCAATGTTACAAGTGCTAATTCTAGAGCAGGACTATATAATGCGGGAAAATTAGGATACAATCAAAACACATGGGGTAACTCAACCAATACATTGTTAGATGGTTATTTGAATTACAACAAAAAATTTGGTAATGTAAAAGTGGATTTAACAGCAGGTTATTCATATCAAAACTTTGATTCAGAGAGCTATTATTCAACTAACACTTTATTGCCAGCTGCTGAACAAAAACCAGATGTTGTAACAAGTCCAGGTGTAAATTTGCAAGCGTATTATTCTAGATTGAATGTAGACTTAAGTGAAAAATACTTACTTACACTTAACTTTAGACGTGATGGTTCTTCAAGATTTTCTGAGTTAAACCGTTGGGGTAATTTCCCTGGAGCAGCTTTTGCTTGGAAAGTGTCTAGCGAAGAATTCTTGAAAAATTCTAAAACTGTTTCTGAATTGAAATTACGTTTAGGATGGGGGGTTACAGGTCAACAAGATATTGGAGGAGCAGCTTATGATTATTTCCAAAGATATAATTTAAGTGCTTTAACTTCAGGAGCTACTTACCAATTTGGAAGTCAATTCTATCAATTGGGTCGTCCTGAAGGATACAATGCTAACTTGAAATGGGAAGAAACTACAACAGTGAATGCTGGTTTGGATTTCGGATTGTTTAACGATAAAGTAACAGGTTCGTTAGATGTATACAGTAAAACTTCAAACGATTTGATTGCTTATGTTCCTGAAGGTTCATTACAGAACTTTAGAACTGCTGGTTTCCAAAACATTGGTTCATTAACTTCAAAAGGGGCGGAATTAAACATTAATTATAAAGCAATTGAAACTGCTAATTCATCTTTGAATTTTAACTACAACATTGCTTACAATGATATCAAAATTAAAAATCTTGGTGGTCTTGAATTTTTCCAAGGTTCAGTTGGTTTAGATGTGTATTCACAAATTCACCAAGAGCGTTTAGCTCCAAATACTTTCTGGTTGTATGAGCAAGTGTATGATGCTGCAGGAAAACCAGTAGAAGGGGTTTATGTAGATAGAAATGGTGACGGTCAAATAACATCATTAGATAAACATGCATTTAAAAAACCAAATGCTGATATCACAATGGGATTCATGACGAACTACAACTACAAAAAATGGGATTTCTCAATGGCTTGGAGAACAAGTTTAGGGAATTATATTTATGATAATGTAAATGCAAGTAGAAGTTTCTTATCTCAAAGTATCTCTGATAACAATGTTAATGCTATCAACAATACTACTGTTGATTTTGACAATACATTGTTTACTCAAAAAAGAGCTGAATCTGATTACTACGTTAAAGATGCTTCTTGGTTAAAATTAGATAACGTAACAATTGGATACTTAATTGAAGCGCCATTTAATGTTCAATCATCCTCTTTACGTTTGTACTCTGGAGTTCAAAACGTATTGACAATTTCTAAATACAAAGGAATGGATCCTGAAGTTTTTGGAGGTATAGATAGTACAATTTATCCACGTGCAAGAATGTTCTTATTCGGATTAAACTATAATTTTTAATATACACTATTATGAAAAAGATAAAATCAATTAATTTTAAATTATTTGTATTTCTTGGATTAATTGCATTTTTTGTATCATGTACTAATGATATGAATGTGTCTCCAAAAGATGATGATGATTTTACATCAGAAGCTTTCTACAAAGACCCAAGTTCTTACAAACAGTTTTTAGCTAAAATCTATGCAGGTTTAGCTGTTACAGGTCAAAATGGACCTGATGGAAGTGCTGATATTCAAGGTATTGACGAAGGTTTTGGTCAATATTTAAGAGGATACTGGCAATTACAAGAGTTGCCTACTGATGAAGCTATGGTTTCATGGGGAGATCCAACTTTACCAGAATTGAACAATCATACTTGGAATGCAGACAACCGTTTTGTAAAAGCGTTTTATGCAAGAGTATTTTACCAAGTAGGATTATCTAACGAATTTTTGCGTGCTACAACTGACGAAAAATTAGCTTCAAGAGGAGTTAGTGATGCAGTAAAAGCAGAGATTAAAACATATAGAGCTGAGGTGCGTTTCTTGAGAGCATTATCGTACTATCATGGTATTGATTTGTTTGGAAAAGTAGCATTTGCAACTGATGCAGATTTAGTTGGTACTAAACCAGTTGAAAAAGACAGAGCGTTTGTTTTTGACTTTTTAGTTAAAGAATTGAATGCTATTGATGCTGATTTAAAAGATGCTAGAACTAACGAGTACGGAAGAGTTGACAAAGTAGCTGCTAAAATGTTATTGGCTAAATTGTATTTGAACGCTAAAGTATACATTGGAACTAGTAAAGATGCGGAAGCACTTGCAGCTATAAACTCTGTAATTGGATCTGCTTATACAATTGCTAATGTTCCTTATAGCAACTTGTTTATGGCTGATAATGATAGAACTGCAGTACAATCTGAAATTATTTTTCCAATTCGTTTTAACGGTGTAAACACTAAAACATGGGGTGGAACTACTTTCATTATTCATGCTGCAACTGGAGGTTGGAATACTGAAGTTGGTGTTGATGGTGGTTGGTACGGATTAGCTGCTCGTAAAGAGTTTGCTAACGTATTCTCTGATTTGACAGGTACGACTGATAGAAGAGCGATGTTTGATGCTGGATCTACTTCAACTTTGACAATTAATACTGTTTCTGATTTCTTTGGAAATGGTGGATTGAAAGTAAAAAAATTCTCTAACAAAACTTCTGCTGGAGCTAATGGTAGTAATTTAACACACACAGATACTGATTTCCCATTATTTAGATTAGCAGATGCGTATTTAATGTATGCAGAATTAGCAGCTAACAATGTGGCTTCTGCATCTAAATCTGTTGCTAGAGGTTATGTTAACGCATTAAGAACTCGTGCTGGAGCAGCTGCAGTAGCAAATGATTCAGATATTACTCCAGATTTTATTTTGGATGAAAGAGCTAGAGAGTTATACTGGGAAGGTCATAGAAGACAAGATTTGATCCGTGCTAACAAATTTACTGGAAGCGCTAAATTATGGCAATGGAAAGGTAATGCTTTGAATGGAGCAAGTATTGATGCTAAATTCAATGTATACCCAATTCCTCAAACTGAATTGAATACCAATTCTAACTTGACTCAAAATACTGGATATTAATGTTTAAAAAATCCAATGGTCAAAACTTTTGACCATTGGAAAATAAATTAATAATTATGAAAAAAATATATTTAAGTTTAATTTTAGTAGCAGGAATACTATCAAGTTTAGTTTCTTGTTCAGATGATCTATTAGATCCAGTTGCTGCAAAAGGAGATGCTATTGTACTTTCTGCACCAACAGGTGGTACCTATGCTTTATCAGCTTCTACCGCTTCTGCAACTGCCTTTACAGTGAAGTGGACCTCTTCTACTTTTGGATATTCAGCTGCAGCAAGATATACATTACAAGTTATCAAAAGCACAGGTAATTTTAATGCACCTGGAACTTTTCCATTAGGTGACTACGGTGTAGCAACTTCCATTAATTTAGAAAAAGCAATTACTAACAGACAATTAAATGCAGCTTTATTAGGAGCTGGTGGTCCAATTGGAGCATCACAAGCATACAAAGTACGTGTTGTTGGAAGTCCATTAAACCAATCTTCTTCAACTGTTACAGCCTATGAAGTTATTTCAAATGAAATTACAATTACTGCTACTGCTTTTGATACCTATGATGAGTTTGCTAGATTATATGTACCTGGAAATTACCAAGGAGCTAGTGGTTATGGCAACAACTGGTCTCCAGATAGTCCTAGTGTAGCTAAATTGTTCTCTGCTGGGAATAATGGTGTTTATGAGGGATTTGTTTGGATGAACGATGCAAATCCAGAATTCAAATTTACTCCAGTGCCATCTTGGTCAGGGGATAAAGGAGAATCTAACGGTTCAGGTGCTTTTTCTGGACAATTAGGAACTTCTAGTAACATTAAACCTTCAGCTGGGGCAGGTACTTATTTCTTTAATATAAACTGGAATACAGGTGCTTATACAATGGATAAAAGACAAGTATCAATTATTGGTGCAGCTACTCCAAATGGATGGGGTAATGGAACTCCTATGACATTTGACACGAATCCAAGTTCGCCTTATTACCAAATGTACACCATCACTTTAACTTTGGCTAAGGACGAATTCTTAATTCGTTTAAAAGACGATTGGTCAGTTAAAATGGGGACTCTTTCAGGAAATACTGAAAACACTACCACAGGTGGTCAATATAAAATCAAACTTGGAGGAGGTAACATGAAAGTGCCAACTGCGGGTACCTATAAAGTTGTTTTAGATATCAGAAACTCTGCTAACTATAACATTCGATTAATGCCACAATAAACAGTAGTATGTAATAAAAAGCACTAAATTTGTATAATTAAGTGCTTTTTTTGTTTTAACTAACCAACAATACACCAATGAAAAAAATTTTACTAACTTTTTTAATTCTTCTTGGTTGCCGTTCTTTTGCTCAACAGCAAACGGCTACCTATAGCGTGAGTCCTGCCGCTTTTGAGGAAAACACATCGATTACGGTTACCATTAACGGGAGTAGTATCGATGAAGCTGCTTGGGGAGTTACTGGCAATGTGTTGTACATGTGGGCTTGGGCATTTGATTTAGGTGGAGTTACTCAAAAAGGGACACCCTTGAATGGTACTTGGAATAATTCGGATGAAGCAAGTAAATTTACTTACAATCAGGCCAATGATACCTACACCAAAACCTTTACGCCAACAACCTATTACAACACAACAGGAATTGGAAAAATTGGATTTTTGATTAAAGCCAAAGACGGAACAGGAGACAAAAAATCGCAAGATATCTTAGTTGAGGTAGGTTCTTTTCAAGTTAATCTAACAGCACCATTACAAAATAGTGCGACCATTATTAATTCGGGTGCTAATTTTACAATTACTGCTACTAATACCAATGGAAATGCAAGTTATAATTTGAAATCGAATGGAGTGAGTATTCATACCAACGGTTCGACTTCAAGTTATACTTTTACACAATCCAATATTACGAGTAATCAGAATTACGAATTAGAAGTGCTTCAAGGAACAACTACCATTACTAAAAAGTTTTCGGTAATTGTTAATCCAGGTGCTAATACACAAGCCATGCCTACTAATTTAGTAGACGGGATAAACTATAATTCAACAGATGCTACAAAAGCTACCTTGGTTTTGGATGCACCTTTAAAAGATTTTGTATATGTAGCGGGAAGTTTCAATAATTGGCAACCTACCAATGCACATGCCATGCTAAAAGATCCAACTACTGGAAAATTCTGGTTGGAATTAACTGGTTTAACTTCAGGGTCAAATTATACCTACCAATATTGGGTTGTAGATGCTACGCCAATTGCAGGAACGCCAGCCATGGTAAAAACAGCCGATCCCTATTCGACTTTAGTTTTATCTCCTTATGACGATCCAACTATCCCAGCTGCATCCTATCCAAACTTACCAGTTTATCCAACAGGTCAAGAACGTGAAGTAACTGTTTTACAAACTGGGCAAACTCCTTATGCATGGAGTACTGCGACTACCAATTTTGTTAAACCAGCTAAGGAAAAATTAGTGGTGTATGAATTGTTGGTCCGTGATTTTGACGCTAATCGAAATTTTCAATCCGTAATTGATAAATTAGATTATTTTAAAAATCTTAAAATTAATGCGATTCAATTGATGCCTGTAATGGAATTTGAAGGCAATGAAAGTTGGGGATACAATACCGCTTATCACATGGCTTTGGATAAATTTTATGGGACTTCAAATAAATTGAAAGAGTTAATTGATAAATGCCATCAAAATGGTATTGCTGTTATTTTAGATGTGGCTTTGAACCATGCGTTTGGCAGAAATCCTATGCTCAGAATGTGGATGAATGATCCTGATGGTGACGGTTGGGGAAGCCCTTCGACCGAAAATCCCTATTTCAATACAGTGGCAAAACACAGTTATAGTGTAGGGGAAGATTTTAACCATCAACAACCACGAACTCAAAATTATACAAAACGGGTTATTAAACATTGGATTGAAGAATTCAAAATTGATGGATTCCGTTGGGATTTGACTAAAGGATTTACTCAAGAATGTACTGCCGGGGATGACAATTGTACCAATGGATACCGTGCAGATCGTGTCGCGCTTCTAAAGTCGTATGCTGATTATTCATGGAGTTTAGACCCAACACATTACACCATTTTTGAACATTTAGGAACCGATGCTGAGGAGAAGGAATGGGCTAATTATAGAATTTCCGAATCGCCTAGTAAAGGAGTGATGTTGTGGGGTAAAATGACGACCGAATACAATGAACTTTCTATGGGATATACCGCTAATATTGCTAGAATGAATAGTTCTAGTAGAGGATTTACGAATCATCGTTTGATGGGGTATGCCGAAAGCCATGATGAGGAACGATTGATGTATAAGAACTTGCAGTTTGGAAATTCAGCAAACACAGCTCATAACGTAAAAACGTTGAACACTGCTTTGTCAAGAATGTCAGCTATTGGAGCCGTATCATTATTAGTTCCAGGGCCAAAAATGATTTGGCATTTTGGAGAATTAGGCTATGACGATTCTATTTTCACTTGTAATAATGGAACCGTTAATTCACAATCGGATACAGCTACAGGTGATTGTAAATTAGATACAAAACCACAAATACAATGGACCAATAATTGGTTAGCCAATGCTAATCG
The DNA here is from genome assembly GCF_020886055.1 of Flavobacterium ammoniigenes. Lineage (NCBI taxonomy): Bacteria > Pseudomonadati > Bacteroidota > Flavobacteriia > Flavobacteriales > Flavobacteriaceae > Flavobacterium > Flavobacterium ammoniigenes. Next base: position 919,862 of record NZ_AP025184.1, read on the forward strand.
ATTCAAAATCTATTCGGATTGGGCTAAAATGATTCGCTTAAAAACAGAAGAAGCCGTATTTTCTGGGACTGCAACCATAACTAATGCAAGTTCATTAGTGCAAACTATCAAAATTACCGATGCGGCACTTCCTGCTACTAGTTTAAAGGATGTAGTGATCTTGGCTAATTTCGATGTGACAAGCAAAAGTGTTCCCACAGGATTCCCTTATGCAGGTGAATGGTTTAATTTAATGGATAATTCAACTTTGAATGTGGTCAATGTAAACGATCCAATCACCGTTTTACCAGGTCAGTTTAAAATTTACGGAAACAAACAAGCTTTTGGGGCGAATGCTGCTTTTGCATTACCTGCTGATAATTTTAGTATAGAATCTAGAGCGGAGACTTGTGCCAATAAAAATAATGGACAAATCGTAATTAATGCTGCTCAGACCTATGCTTATGTAGCCACCATAAACGGGACCAATTATAATTTCACCAATAATAGTTTGACGATTTCTAATTTAGCGCCAGGTGTATATCCCGTTTGTATTTCTATTCCGGGTAAAACCTTTGAACAATGTTATAGCTTAACAATTACTAGAGGTTCTTCCCTAGCTGGAAAATCATCAGTATCTTCAAATCTTGCCTCAGTGCAAATAACCGAGGGAACAGCTCCTTTTGAAGTTTTTGTTAATGGGTTGCCTCAATTTGAAACCTCGGCATCGAGTTTTTCAATTCCTGTAAAACAAGGCGATTATTTAGAAATAAAAACAGCAAAAGCTTGCGAGGGGATTTATGCCACTAGCATAATGGATCCATTAAACGGTATTGCAGCGTATCCTAATCCAACTCATGGATTAATTGAAATTGCCATACCTACTCTTAAAACAGCCATTGCGATTGAATTGTATAATTTGAATGGGCAATTAATTTCAAAAGGGATCTATACTGTTTTGAATGGAAAAGTACAATTGAATTTAGAAAAAGAATCGGCTGGAGTGTATTTTGCAAAAGTACATTTAGATACTCCAATAAGTTTAACTATTGTAAAAGAATAAACATGAGAAATATTTTATATCTAGCGAGTATGGCCTTTTTGTTTGTCTCTTGTGGAGGAGGTGGTTCAGATGGAGCTACTCCAACACCAGAACCAGCAAATACAGCACCATCTGTTCCAAGCTTAGTTGCGCCAACAAATAGTTTGTTGTGTATTAATAACGTAGTTACTTTTGAATGGGGAGCTTCAACAGATGCCGAAAATAACCCAATAGTATACCAATTACAAATTGCGACAGATAATCAGTTTAGCCAAATTGTAAGTACAAATGAAGTGTCTTCTAGAACCCAAGCCGTTACATTAGACAAAGGCAAAGCCTATTATTGGAGAGTGAAAGCTACTGATAGTAAAAATGCATCAAGTGCGTATTCAGGAACTTATAGTTTTTATACCGAAGGTGCGGCTGTAGCCAATCATTTGCCTTTTTTGCCAGAGATAATACAACCAGAAACTAACACTACAATTAGCGGTGTTACAGCTACCTTAAAATGGTTTGCTTCTGATGTTGATGCTTCTGATGTGCTGACATATGATGTATATTTTGGAACTGCGAATCCTCCAACGATAAAAGTCGCAGAAAATAGGACTACTCCAGTTTATGAGGCTACTTCATTACAAGCCGCAACCCAATATTATTGGAGAGTGGTAGTTAAAGACAATAAAGGAGGAGCAACAACGGGACAAGTTTGGAACTTCAGAACTAATTAGAGAATCCTACATTAGTAAAACAAAAAAGCTACTCCCCGAAAGGAGTAGCTTTTTTTAACTACAATTAACACATTAACTAAAAACTAAATTTTGCCATCTTTGATTTCATCCACAATTTCTGGATTTAATAAAGTGGTAATGTCTCCAAAATTGGAGAAGTCGCCTTCTGCAATTTTACGCAAGATTCTACGCATGATTTTTCCAGATCTTGTTTTTGGTAAACCGGATACGAATTGGATTTTGTCCAATTTGGCAATCGGTCCAATGTGGTCTGAAATATGTTGGTTAATCTCTTTGCTTAAGTTTTCACGGTCGCGGTATTCACCAGATTCTTTTAAGATAACAAATCCGTATAGTGCATTCCCTTTGATATCATGAGGAAAACCTACAATCGCCGATTCAGCCACTGCTGGGTGTTCATTGATGGCATCTTCAATTGGTGCAGTACCTAAATTGTGTCCTGAAACAATTACTACATCATCGACACGACCTGTGATTCGGTAATACCCCACTTCATCACGTAAGGCTCCATCACCGGTAAAATATTTGCCTGGGAAAGCACTAAAATAAGTGTCTTTATAACGTTGGTGATCGCCCCAAATGGTTCTGGCAATACTTGGCCAAGGGAATTTGATACACAAACTTCCAGTTACTTGATTGCCTTCAATTTCATTTCGTTTTTCATCCATTAAAACTGGTTGAATTCCAGGTAGGGGAAGGGAAGCATAGGTTGGTTTTGTTGGTGTTACAAATGCCAAAGGCGAGATCATGATACCGCCCGTTTCGGTTTGCCACCAAGTGTCAACGACAGGACATCTTTTTCCACCAACGTGATCGTTGTACCAGTGCCAAGCTTCTTCGTTGATAGGCTCGCCAACCGAACCAATAACTTTTAATGATTGTAATGGATATTTTTGAACGTATTCAATGCTTTCTTTAGCCAAAGCACGAATGGCTGTTGGTGCTGTATAGAATTGAGTAACTTGGTGTTTTTCGATTACTTCCCAGAAACGACTAAAGTCAGGATACGAAGGAACTCCTTCAAAAATTACGGTTGTCGCTCCGTTCAATAAGGGTCCGTACAGAATGTACGAGTGACCAGTAATCCAACCAATATCGGCAGTACACCAGAAAATATCATTCTCTTCGTAACTAAATACATTTTTAAAAGTGTAAGCCGTATACACCATATATCCAGCGGTTGTATGTACCATTCCTTTTGGTTTTCCTGTAGAACCTGAAGTATAAAGGATAAATAAAGGATCTTCAGCATCCATAATTTCGGCAACGTTGGTGTTCATTGCATCGTCTAGAAGAGGTTGTAACCATTGGTCACGACCGGCTTTCATATTGACGTTGGTGTTGGTTCTTTTGGCCACCAATACTTTTTCAACTGTTGGACATTTTTCTAAGGCTTCGTCCACAATGCCTTTTAAGTCAATGGCTTTGTTACCACGGTAACTTCCATCGGATGTGATGACCATTTTACATTCGCAATCATTGATTCTTGAAGCTACTGCCGAAGCAGAAAACCCTGCAAAAACAACCGAGTGAATCGCTCCAATTCTGGCACATGCTAAAACCGAAACCGCTAATTCAGGAATCATTGGTAAATAAATGCAGACGCGATCCCCTTTTTTGACGCCTTGCTCGCGCAAGACATTGGCCATTTTTGAGACTCGTTCGTACAATTCATTATATGTAATATGAAGCGCTTCTTCTTTTGGATCATTCGGTTCAAAAATGATAGCCGTTTTTTCACCTCTTTTAGCAAGGTGTCTGTCGATACAGTTTTTTGTAATATTGACTTTGGCATTGGTAAACCATTTAATTTCGGCTTCGGCCATATTGAAATCAATTACATTGTCCCATTCTTGGTACCAAGTAAAGTTTTCAGAGGCAATTCGGTCCCAGAATTTTTTAGGTTCACGAATTGATTTTTTGTAATGTTTGAAATATTCTTCTAGATTTTCAATTTTATAATAACTCATGGTATTCTATTTTATATGTTCTAATTCTGTTTATTATTATTTGCTATAACTTCCAATTTTGTATTTTTTTAATACTTCGATAATTTCACCTACAATCTCCTCGTCATCGATAGTAGAAGGAATTTGATAGTCTTCTCCGTCAGTAATGCTTCGCATTAATTTGCGTAGAATTTTTCCGGAACGAGTTTTTGGTAAACGCTGCACAATCACCACATTACGTAGGGATGCAACTGCACCAATTTGTTGGCGCACTAGTTTAACTATTTCTTGTTCCAATTGGAAATGCTCTATGTCTTCTCCGTGTTTGATTACTACCAAGGCCAAAGGAGTTTGTCCTTTTAATTCGTCATGTATTCCAATAACGGCGCATTCAGCCACTGACGAATGCGATGCAACAATTTCTTCCATTTCAGCGGTAGAAAGACGGTGACCCGCTACATTGATTACGTCATCAACACGTCCGGTTATGAAAATATATTCATTGTCATCTTTGAAACCTCCATCACCTGAAAAATAATAACCAGGGAATTTTTCTAAATAACCCGCTTTAAATCTCGGGTTGTCTTTCCATAAATCCAATAAGGTTCCTGGAGGCAATGGTAATTTAATTACTACGTAGCCTTCTTCATTGGGACCCACTTCAGTTCCGTTTTCACTAAAAATTCGAATGTTGTATCCTGGAACTGCTTTTCCAACAGATCCTGGTTTGATAGGCAAATATTCTATTCCCATCATATTGGCAACGATTGGCCAACCTGTTTCTGTTTGCCACCAGTGATCAATTGCTGGAACGGGAATATGTTCTTGGTACCATTCGAGTGTGGCTACATCGCAACGCTCTCCGGCCAAGAATTGAATTTTCAACGAACTCAAATCGTATTTTTTGATAAATTCTCCGTTTGGATCTTCTTTTTTGATGGCACGAATGGCGGTTGGAGCTGTAAACATTACACTTACTTTGTGCTCTTCAATAATTCGCCAGAAAGTACTGGCATCGGGAGTTTTGATTGGTTTTCCTTCGAAAATAATCGTTGTATTTCTATTAATTAGCGGTCCGTATACAATATAACTATGCCCTACAACCCAGCCCACATCAGAGGCAGCCCAAAATACTTCTCCAGGTTTGGCGTTGTACACGTTTTGCATAGAGTATTTTAGCGCAGTAGCATAACCACCCGAATCACGCACGATTCCTTTGGGTTTACCAGTGGTTCCCGAGGTATACAATACATACAAAGGATGAGTAGAATTTAATGGTACGCAATCGGCTTCTTCAGATCCATAAACCAAAGCATCATAATCTACATCGTATTTTTTAAAGGGCACTTTTGCTCCTAATTTTCTGTTAAGAATGATCACTTTTTTAGGTTTGTGCTCAGCCAATTGAATCGCTTCGTCAACTAAAGGTTTGTAAGCAATCAATCGGTCAATTTCAATTCCCGATGAAGCTGTAATAATCGCTCTAGGTTTGCAATCGTCAATTCGGATCGCTAATTCGTGAGGAGCAAATCCCCCAAAAACTACTGAATGCGTAACACCAATTCGCGCACAAGCCAACATGGCAAAGGCAGCTTGCGGAATCATCGGCATATAAATAACGGTGGTATCGCCTTTTTTTAAACCCAAAGATTGCATTCCTCCAGCGAGTTTAGCCACTTCGGTTTTTACTTCTAAGAAGGTGTATTTTTTAATAGTTTGTGTCACAGGCGAATCATAAATTAAAGCGATTTCATCGCCATAACCATCTTCAATGTGTTTGTCTAATGCCAAATAGCATACGTTTAATTCGCCGTCTTTATACCAAAGCGGATATCCATTTTCATCCGAAGATAAAATGGATTCGGGTTTTGTAAACCAACGTATAGCGTCGGCTTGATCTTTCCAGAATGCTTCTGGATTTTCAGTACTTGCGGTATAGGTATCTTTGTAATTCATGGTGATAATTCTGTAAATAAAATGGGACTAATTTTCGATCAATTCATGTACTTGTTCTACTAATTTTTTAGCAGAAAATGGCTTGACGACATATAAATTAGCTCCTAAATTCATCCCTTTTTCAATATCACTTTCTTTATTTTTTGCCGAAAGAAAAATCACTTTGCAATGTGCTAAACGTTCGTCTTTTTTAATTTCTTCTAAGGTGGCATAACCGTCAACCATTGGCATCATAACATCAAGAATGATGACATCGGGTAATTGTTTTTCTAAAATTTCCAATGCTTCTTGTCCATCACGCGCAATGAATACTTCAAAATTATTTTTTTTGAAAGTGTATTCTAAAGCCATTACGATGTTCGGCTCGTCATCTACGATTAGTATCTTTTTCATCTTCTTAGTTGTTTTCGGTTGTGTTGTAGTTGGGTAATGTGAAGACAAAAGTGGCTCCTTCTTTGACATTGTTTTCGGCCCAAATGGCGCCTTTATGATGTTCAATAATTTGTTTGCAAATGGCTAATCCAAGTCCGCTACCAATAGGTTTTTTGACATTTTGATTTCTTGACTGATAGAATTTATCAAAGATGGCTTCAAAATCTTCGCTTTTGATTCCTTTGCCATTATTGTGAATGGTGACGGCAACATTGGTTTCGTTTTCTGTAATTTGAATACGTATTAAACCGTCTGTTTCAGCAGAAAATTTAATTGCATTCGACACCAAATTATGGATGACTTGGATGATGCGTTCTTCATCATAAAAGGCTTTGATTTCTTTGCCGGCATCCTCAAAAACTAGTTGTATTTTTTTATTTGCAATCAGTTGTTTAACGGATTCTAATGTTTTTTCTACTGTTAATGCAATATTATTTCTGGAGAGATAGATCTTCTGTTTTCCTGTTTCGAATTTTTCTAAATCCAATATTTTATCAATCAAGCGATTTAAGCGATCCGATTCAGAAATGATATTTTGCAAGAATTGTTTGCGTACTTCATAAGGCACCTCTTCATCGTCATGTAGTATTTCACTGGCAGCTCTGATGGCTGTAATTGGAGTTCGTAATTCGTGTGTAACCGTGTCTAAAAATTCATCTTTTTGAATATCTTTTTTAACCAGCTCTTCATTGGCCACTTTTAACTGCTCTGATATTTTCTGTAATTCGTTTGAAGTATCAGTCAATTTTTTATTGATGATAATATTTTCTTTGGATTCTTCCAAAATACGTAATAATTCAGGCAAACTTATTTCGTCTTCTTTTACCACACTGGCGATTAAGATTTTGGCGGAAGCCGTACCAATATGTCCTGTCAATAAATTTTCGGCAAATTTGATAAACCGTGCGTCTGCAGTCGCTACATTTTTGTCAATATTGTATTTCAAGTTGAAAATGGACAAGGCGCGTTTGGTTCTTTCTTCTCCAAGAAATCGCAGTAATACTTTTTCGATATCCGAAACATAGGCAGTTCCCTTCCAAACAAATGCATCTTCGTGATTGGTAATGTATTTATCGATATCGACAAACATTTCGGCATAATTACGTTCTCTATAATTACCTTTGAAACTTACAGAAACAGCAGCAAATCCGATGGTATTGAAGAATAAACTCCAAAATAATGCATGCGGAATAGGATCTAAATAATCCAATCCAAATAGCTGAAATGGTTTCAATAATTCGATTCCCCAAGGGCCTTCTTTGAAGAATAAACTAGTCGAATTAGTAATTCCCAAAGCATAAGGGGCAAGTAGGGTGTAGCAACAAATTCCAAATCCAATTACTATTCCTGTAATGGCACCTTTGTTAGATCCTCTTCTCCAAAATAATGCGCCAAAAAAGGCAGGTGCTAATTGCGAAATGATTACAAAGGATACGAGTCCGATGGATACTAATGAGTAATCTAAAATAAAGATTCGATAAATGGCATAGGCCAAAATGATTAATAAAAAGATACCAATTTTCCTACTTCGTACGATTCGATTGTTATTTTTTTCTTGTGATTTATTTCTCAATCTTCCTACAAATCCGTACGGAATTAATAAGTTGTTACTGAGCATAGTCGCTAAGGCAATTGAAGAAACAATAATCATTGAAATTGCCGCTGAAAACCCTCCTAAAAAGACCAGTACAGTAAGTGTATTATTGTTGAAAAATTGGGGAATTAATAAGGAATAGGTATCGGAATTGAATCCTTTTCCTTCAAATAAAATGTTACCGCCCCAGGCGATTGGGAATACAAAAATATTAAACAACAATAGGTACAATGGGAACAACCACATGGCAGTTTTAAGATGTGTTTCTTTGTTGTTTTCTACAATGGATGTGTGGAATTGTCTTGGTAATAAGAAAATAGCAAACATCGATAGGATACAAAGAAAAAACCAGTTGATAGCCTCATTTAAACCTCCGATGGAATTTTTCTTTGCAAAATTTTCTAATCCTGAAGCTTTAGTGTAAATATCATCAAATCCATCAAATACAAAGTAGGTTACATAGATTCCAATAATTAAAAAGAAAACTAATTTTAGTACTGATTCTAATGCGACAGCAGTAACGATACCTCGCCTTTTTTCAGAAGCATCAACATAGCGTGTACCGTAATAAGAGGCAAAAAGTGCTAATGCAATACAGGCATAAGTGGTGGTGTCAAAAAAAATGTTAGAACTGGATTCGGTTTTGGTAACAATATGAAAAGTGTCCGAGATGGACTTTAGTTGCAAAGCAATGTAAGGCACAATACCAAAGATACACACGATGGTAACTAAGGCGCCTAAGAATCTATCATTGCCGTATCTCAAAGAAATGAAATCAGCAATACTAGAAATTTTATTTACTCTAGAAATTCGGATGATTTTTTTCAAAATAATCATCCAAGTAGGAATGATAATTATGGGACCTAAATAAATAGGCAAATAACTTAAACCGGAATTAGCTGCAACGCCAATACTTCCGTAATACGTCCAAGCGGTGCAGTACACAGCTAACGAAAGAGAATAGATGTAGGGATTATTAGTCCATTTGGAATGGTCCCTTTTTTCAGCCCAATAGGCGATATAAAAAAGGATTAGCATGTACAATGCTACAATAAACAAAAGGCCAAAACTACTCATAATATCGTTTAATGATTAGGTAGGTCGTGCCAATTGAAAATATCCAAGCCGAAAATATATAGATGTATACAATTGGAAAACCTAAAAAAGGTTCAGCACTATCAAACAATAACAATAGCGGCATGTTCAACGCTAATACCATTAGCATTGAAAGAATAACCAGCTTTTGTTCGTGTCTTTTTTTCATAAATTGTTCTATACTCTATTTTCGAATTTGATCGTAGTAATATACGAATTGTTATGAGGAATTCGTTGTTTTAAAAATATACAAACGCTGCCAGTAATTGACAGCGATTGCATATTTTAAACTATAAAATGAATTAGTTATCGCTATATTCTCCTGTAAGAGAGTAGTATCCAAAGATACCCAAACCACCTACGATAATCGGTGAAAGAATAAAGGTATAAATAATTGCAGGAATCATATCTTCTGGTTTTCCTGACTCAAATTTTGGAATAGCTTGGTTAATCAATAGATAATATCCAGCTGCAAGACCTAAACCGATCCACACAATCCCTAATAATTTTTTTATTGCGTTCATAATGATGTTTTTTTAAAATTTAAATTAAGCTAATTAGTGTTTGTGAGAAGTGCTTTTACCATCTACATAAATAGCTCCGATAATGAAACAGATGGCTCCAATTATAATTGGGTACCAAAGTCCTTGTAAATACGGTTCAGCTACGGCAACTGCTTGACCAGCTTCTGTTGCTGCATCGTTTGCTTTGGTTGCTGCTGCCACTAATGAAGTAGCTACCGCAGGAAGCAATCCTCCAAAGATACCGTTACCAATATGGTATGGTAAAGACATCGAAGTATAACGAATTTTTGCAGGGAACAACTCTACTAAGAAAGCCGCTGTCGGTCCGTAAACTACAGTCACTAAGAAGATTTGAATGAAAACTAACCAAACCAAAGTCCATTTGTCTGATTCATTTACCACCATTGTTTTCTTAACTTCTACTTTTGGTTTTCCATCATCACCAATTTTAGCTACACCATTTTCTAAAGTTACAGTTTTAACTTCTTTCCAAGTCGCTCCGTCTGTAAATTCTTTGGTTGTTGTATACACTGAATCTAGTGCTTTTGCTTTGTTTTCTTTTGTCTCAGCAAGAACTACTGTTTTTGCTTCGATTTCAGTTTTATTTTTGATGCTTGTAGTTTCATACATTGCTCTATAAATAGGTCTGTAGGCCACAACGGCAATCAAAATACCAGCAAGCATTAACCATTTTCTACCAATTTTATCAGAAATCCATCCGAAGAATACAAAGAAAGGAGTAGCCATTAAAATTGCATACATCATAATGTCTCCCACTTGATCAGAAAGACCCATTACTTTTTCAATAAAACTCATAGCGTAGAATTGTCCAGTGTACCAAACTACACCTTGACCCATTACGATTCCAAATAAAGCTAACAATACAAATTTAAAGTTCAATTTGTTGCCAAAACTTTCTTTCAATGGATTTTTAGACGTTTTTCCTTCTGCTTTTACTTTTGCAAATTCAGGAGACTCGCTCATGTTTTTACGAATTAAGTAAGAAACTAGAATCATTAAGATAGATACCCAAAACGGAACTCTCCATCCCCAATCTTCAAAGGCTTCTTTGGACATAGCGCTTTTTGTAGCCATGATTACCATAAGAGAAACAAATAGACCAATTGTAGCTGTAGTTTGAATCCAAGAAGTCCAATATCCTCTTTGACCTGGTCCAGCATGTTCTGCTACATAAGTCGCAGCACCACCGTATTCCCCACCAAGAGCAAGACCTTGAAGTAAACGTAGAACCAATACTAAGGTTGGTGCCATAAATCCAATAGTTTCATAACTTGGGATACATCCAATTAAGAAAGTAGCTCCCCCCATTAATACTAAAGTAACCATGAACGTATATTTACGTCCGATTAAATCGCCTAGACGTCCAAAGAATAAGGCTCCAAAAGGACGCACAACAAAACCTGCAGCAAATGTTGCCAAAGTAGATAAGAAGGCAGCAGTTGGATTGTCTGAAGGGAAAAATTTAGTTGAAATAATAGTAGCTAAACTACCAAAGATGTAAAAGTCATACCATTCGATCATGGTACCTACTGAAGACGCTCCAATTACGGTCCATAAGGAGCTTTTTTTGTGTTGATTCATAATATAATTGTTTTTTGGTTTGGTTAATTAATTGTTATTAAAAGGTGTATACACAAGATACCATTGTTCTAAAGTTGCTTACGTTAGTTAAAGCACCTGTTGCTTTTCCATACGAATCTGAAGCACCCCAATCAGCTGAAGTCAATTCCAACTCTGGAGTAATTCTAAATTTATTTTTCTTAAAGTCAATACGTCCAGATACTCTCCAAACATTATCAACCATTCTAGCGCCATTTACACCAATTCCTCTTCCGTAAGCCACGGTTCCGACTTTGTCAGCTCCATTGTTTTGTGATCTTCCGAAGAAAATTCCAGGAGCCACTGATTTTCCATTACTAGCAATGTCTATCCAAAAAGCAGATGTTTTGGTAGCCTCATAAGATTCGATCCCATTTGCAGTTGAACCAATGTATCCTCCTAACATGACCATGTTGAATAAGTTGCCACCTGAAATACCATACGCTTTAATAGTGATATTGTCGTTAGCATATTTTCCATATCCAAAAACCGATGTGCTGTTTGCTTTTTCTGTAGAGTTTAATTTTGAAGCGCCAGTTAAACCATTGTCTGTTCTTGGTTGTAGTGATTTAATTTCAACACCGGCACCCATAAATAGATTTTTACCTTTGTATTGTAGTTGGGTATTGATAGAAGGAATAGCCGAGTTAATCGAAGCTGAATTTTGTGTTCCAGGTCCAGAAGTAGTAAACTCACGTTCTTTGTAGGCAGTAAAACTAATCGAAAGGTCTTTACTTAAGTTTTGTTTCAATTTCACTTGAGAAGCCCATCCAAAAGGATTGAACATAATTCCGGTACTAAAATTGGCTACCCCAGGAAAAACCTCTGGAATAAAAGTAGGGTACCAAGTTTGTCCCATGGTTAAGGAAGTTTTTTTCCAATCTAATTGTGCATAGGCATGACGCAAACGCAACATTCCAATTGATGATCCTTCAAAGTTTCCGAAGAAATCACCTTCAAGAGTCCCACTTACTTTGGCACCCCATACATCTGGGCCTTTAACTTTAACGCCTAAACGAGATACAACAGATAAAAAGTTAGATTGTCCAACAGCGTTAGCATCTTTCCCGTCACCTGCATTTATTGATTTATCTAAAGGGTATAAATTCAAATGGTCTTCTCTTACTTGAGCTGATTTTCGGGTGTCCCACATATAATCAGTTCTTACAAATCCGTACCAAGTGATACTGTAGTCATTTGCTACAGGCGCTGGTGCGGCTGGTGTTTGTGAATATCCTTTAAAAGAAGCTACAGCAGCTAAAAGGAGTAAATAACGTTTTTTCATAATAATTTTTTGGTTTGGTTAGTAAAAGGGTTAGTTTTCACACTGCCAAATTGATTTATTTTTGGAATAAAAAAAATTATTATATATTTTTATGTAAACTACTATAGTTAATCTTTAAAACGCTCCCATTTTATAAGCATAAACTTGTCTCCAAGTTCGGTTATTATCATCCCGGCTCCAGAAAGTAAATCTTTGTTTTTTAGGTATTCTACCAATTCTAAATGATTAAAAATCTTATAAGTAGGGTGGTAATTGGTTTGAGATGGTTTTTTGATATTAAAACTTTTTACCCAATTGCTTATCGTAACGTGTGACACCCCGATAATCCGTTCAATTTCGCGAAAACTCAATCCTTCTAAATACAATTGTAATGCTTTGGTAACATAGTAATTGTCTATCTTTTTACCTATTTTGTTTACTGTAAAAAAATAGTTGCATTTTTTGCATAAATACCTTTGTTTGTTGTTGATGATACCACTTTTAATGATGTGATTATTTTGGCATTTTGGACAGCTTACAATTTCCATATATATAAATTTTGCATAAATATAATAAATTAGCAAATATGACAATTATAATTCAGCAATAAATTGCAATAAAAATTACAAACCCTTTAGTTTTATTGAATAAATTATGGATGATTGATAACGTAATCTGTAATTATAAAAAAAAACTACAGGAAAGAAGGATGTCGGCAAACAATTTTTGCTAAAGAATACAAACAAAAAACCCACTCGTTTGAGTGGGTTTCGTGGTACCTCCAGGGATCGAACCAGGGACACATGGATTTTCAGTCCATTGCTCTACCATCTGAGCTAAGGTACCTTGCTAATGCGGGTGCAAATATAGAATCATTTTTAATTTATCCAAAACAAATATTAAAAAAAATCAATTCGTACCTTCGCGGGGTTAAATTAAACAATATGATTCTAACTATTGATGTTGGGAATACTCGAATTAAAGGTGCTGTTTTTGAGAACGATACCTTAATAGAGCAATTTCATACTGAGCCAAGAGCAATGCAAAATGCAATTGAAAGTATTTTATTAAAATACCCTAATGCTTCTGATTTGGTGGTGGCCAATGTGGGTAATTTTGATAAAAATGACTTTTTAGCTTTTTCTAATCGGATTGCCATTCATTTTGTTTCGCATTCGGATACGTTTCCATTTTTAAATGCCTATGCTACACCAAATACCTTAGGAATTGATCGTATGGTTTTGGCAGCAGGAGCCACCTTGCGTTATCCAAATCAAAATCGGTTAATAATTGATGCAGGTACCTGTGTCACCTATGATTTTATTAGTCAAGATGATGTATATTTAGGAGGTGCTATTTCTCCTGGATTGCGTTTGCGCTACCAATCACTTCATAACTTCACTGCTTCATTACCACTTTTGGATTCAGAATGTCCAGATTATTTTATAGGAAATTCAACGGCTAATTCTATTCACTCTGGTGTAGTCAATGGATTGGCACATGAAATTGATGGCTTCATCGAAGAATACCAAAGTCGTTACCCAAATTTTATCATAATTTTAACGGGCGGAGACGCAGAATTTTTGGCTAAACGATTAAAAAATACCATATTTGCCAATTCAAATTTTCTTTTAGAGAGTTTGAACCAAACCTTTCAATATAAAATCAAAAATGATTAAAAAATTTATACTAAGCGGTTGTTTGTTATTTTCACTAGTATCCTTTGCCCAACAAGGTACATCTTCTCCGTATTCCTATTTCGGAATTGGAGATGTTAGGTATAAAGGTACTGCTGAAATGCGCTCAATGGCTGGAATTGGTGTAGAGCAAGATAGTATCCATCTTAATTTAGATAATCCTGCAAGCTTTGCGAATCTTAAACTGACTGTTTTGTCAGTAGGAGGAAGTTATGCTACTAATAAATTAAAAACATCAACCCAATCAGCAAGCACCCAGAGATCTACTTTAGATTATTTAGCAGTTGGATTGCCAATGGGAAAATTAGGTTTTGGTTTTGGTTTGATTCCTTACTCTTCGGTGGGCTACAAAGTAGAATCAATAGCAACAGATGTTAGTCAAAATAGTAAACGATTTGATGGGACAGGCGGTTTAAACAAAGTTTTCTTGGGTGTTGGTTATAAAATAACTCCTTCATTAAGTTTAGGAGCAGATATGCATTACAATTTTGGTAAGATAGAAACATCAAGTTTAGAATTTTTGTCGACAATTCCTGTTGGAACTAGAGAAATGAATTCTGCAGTTTTATCAGGATTTAATTTTAATGCAGGCTTGATGTATCAAACCAAGATTAGTACAAAAATGAATTTGTATTCTAGTTTAAATTATTCATTAGAGAGTACTATAACATCCAATAACACTAGTAATATTGCTACCGTATTAATTGATGGTGATTTCAACACCTCTGTAGTAGATGCTGCTGATGATGTCGTTCAAACGGCATCTATGATTACACCAAGTAAATTAACTTTCGGACTTGGTTTTGGTGAATCCAAAAAATGGATGTTAGGCGCTCAATTTAGTTCAAGAAATGCAGCTCAATGGGGAAATACGTATAATTCATTCTCCAATTTGTCATTTGAAAAATATCAAAAAATCAGCCTAGGGGGTTACTTTATACCTAATTACAATTCTTTTACTAGCTATACTAAACGATTAGTATACAGAGGAGGATTTAAATTTGAAAAAACGGGTTTAGTGATCAACTCACAATCCATTAATGATGTTGGTCTTACCCTTGGAATTGGTTTTCCTGTAACAGGATCTTTTTCAAATGTTAATCTTGGGTTTGAGTTAGGTAAAAAAGGAACTACTACTACTAATTTAGTGCAAGAGAATTATGCTAATTTCAGTTTAAGTTTGTCTTTGAACGACAAATGGTTTGAAAAAAGAAAATTCAATTAATTTTTTAATTTCTTTTTATTGTGTTAGATCGAATCAAAGTATTCTCCAATAAAAAAAGGTACAGCTTCCTTGTTGTATTCTTTGTAATTGGAATACTTGTGGGGTGTGAAAGCAATCTTAAGGACATTCAAAAAGACAATTTTTCCGATTTTGTTCCTAGCAATAATGCAGATGAAGTCCATTTAAAATATACTGATTCTGGAAGAATTACCGGAATTTTAGTAAGTAAGAAAATGTTGGATTATGCTGTAGTCGACTTTCCGTTTACTGAATTTCCAAAAGGAATCCACGTTACCTTATTTGACAAAAACGCAAAGAAAACAGTGGTGACTTCCAATTATGCGATATCCTATAAGCAAACCGGAATTATTGATTTGCAAGATAAAGTGAAAATCGTATCAGACGATGGTCAAATACTTGAAACCCAACAATTGTATTACGATCAAAAAAACGCTTGGTTTTTTACCGAAAGGAAATATAAATTTAGCTCTCCAAAAGGAGTTTCTAATGGACAAGGAATTGATTTTAGTAAAGACTTTAAAGTAATAAATTCACAAAGAATAACTGGCGAAGTAGATTCGGCCGACTAACACCTAACTCATATGATGTATCTTAAATACACCCCTTATTTGTACCTAATTTTAGGAATTTATTTGATCATTAATTCCGTTATGAATTGGAATAACCCCGCCGAAAATTCGCAATTAACTTTACTTTTCGCTGCAATCGCCATTTTTTTATTTGGGTTTAGATTACGCTATGCGAAACGATTTGAAGCCCGAAAAAACAATAGAACCGAACAATAAATAAAAGAAGAATAGTCGAAAATAGTGCTAGTCGATTGTTTTTATTTAGAAATTCGAAAAAACTTTCAAAATAAAACGTTACTAGTATAATTATTAATTAGATAATTGTATTTTCGCAAACTGAATATAAAATAAATTACAATAAAAATGGCAGTTTTAGCAAAAATTAGAAAACGTTCCGCATTATTAATTAGTGCAATCGCACTTGCTTTATTTGCGTTTATCATTCAAGATTTGATTGGTAAAGGGGGTATTGGACAAGATTCAAAAGATGTAGGAACTGTTAATGACAAAGATATCTCGTTTGAAGACTTTCGAGTTAAAGTAAGTAATGTAGAAAAAAGTGGGCAAGGAATTACTGCTACCCAAGCAGCAAATCAAGTTTGGGATCAAGAAGTTTCTATTGCTTTGTTGACTTCTGAGTTCGATAAATTAGGTTTAAGAGCTGGAGAGAAACACTTAATTGAAGTGCTGAAAGCAGATCAAAATATTGGAAGTAATCCGATGTTTTTAAATGCAGCTGGGTTATTTGATTTGGCTAAATTCAAAGAATATTTCAAAGCCAATCCTGAGCAAGCTCAGTTCTTACAAGAAAGAGAGAAATCAGCTGAATTGAATGCTAAATTTCAAATGTACAATACTTTAGTAAAAGCAGCTTTGTACACTACTGAAGCTGAAGGGAAATTGAAATATGAAATGGAAGCTAACAAAGTAAACTTTGCTTATGTTGCTGGATTATATTCAACTATTAAAGACAGTCAAGTAAAAGTTACTGATGCTGAGATTGTAGATTTCATGAAGAAAAATGAAAAGAAATACAAAGCAGATGAGTCTAGAGAAATCGAGTACGTATTATTAGAGGATAAAGCATCAGCACAAGATGAAGCCGATGTAAAAGCTAAAATTGTAGCTTTATTATCTGGATCAGTAGTTTATAATGCTAAAACAGCAAAAAATGATACTGTAGCTGGTTTTAGAACTGCTGCAAATGCCATTGACTTTGTCAACTCTAATTCAGATGTTCCTTACGATTCTACTTTTATTGCTAAGAAAAGTTTGCCAGCAACTGATGCTGATCAATTATTCAATTTAGCACCTGGTGCTGTTTATGGACCTTACAAATTTGGAAATTACTACTGTATTTCTAAATCATTTGGTAAAAGAGCCAATGTAAATGTAAAAGCGAGTCACATCTTGATTAGCTATGAAGGAACTCAAGTATCCAACAAAAAAGAAAAAAGAACTAAAGAACAAGCATTGGCTAAAGCACAAGCTATCTTAGCTCAAGTAAATGCCAATCCTGATAGTTTCATGATGTTGGCCTATTCTAACTCTGACGATTCTTCTTCACAACAAGGAGGTGATTTAGGTTATTTTGGTCCTAACGAAATGGTAAAACCATTCAATGATTTCGTTTTTGGAAATCCAATTGGAAAAGTTGGATTGGTAGAAACTCCTTTTGGATTTCATATCATCAAAGTTACAGATAAACAAGACGGAGTTCGTTTAGCTACTGTGGCTCAAAAAATCGAACCATCAGAAGCTACTTCAGACAAAATCTTTACTCAAGCTACTCAGTTTGAAATGGATGCGGCCAATAAAGATTTTGCTCAATTGGCTAAAGAAATGAAATTGACGGTTGCTTCTCCAGTTACTGTTACTGGTATGGAAGAAAACTTTGCCTCATTGGGTAACCAAAGAGCTATCATTAGATGGGCATTTGAAGACGATTCTAAAGTAGGCGCAATCAAACGTTTTGAGTTGGCTAATATTGGTCACGTAATTGCACGAGTTAAATCAATTGATGATTCAGGATTAGTACCAGTTTCTCAAGCAAGAGCTTATGTAGAACCAATTCTTAAAAACAAGAAAAAGGCAGAGTTGATCAAAGCAAAAATGACAGGTTCTTCATTAGAAGCTATTGCGAAAGCAAATGCTGCTAAAGTAGAACAAGCGGCTAATATTACTATGGAAAACCCAGTGTTTGGTTTAGTAGGTGCAGAGCCAAAAGTTGTAGGAACGGCTTTTTCATTAGCAACTAATAAAGTATCTGCTCCAATCGAGGGAGTAACAGGGGTATATGTTGTAAAAAATCTAAGCACTGTAAAAGCACCAGCGTTGAAAAACCATACAGCTTACGTAGCTAAATTAAAACAACAAACGGCAAATGATGCGGGTAGAATTCTTCCTGCTTTGAAAGCCAATGCTACTATTGAAGACAATAGAAGTAAGTTCAACTACTAAGTAGTAAAACATAGATATAATAAAAGCCAAGACATTGTCTTGGCTTTTTTATGTTGTAAACTTTACAGAATGAGTATCACAAAATCATATCGTCATACGCAATCACCGTTTCGTATCCTTTGTCAATAAAATACGAACTAGGATTTTCTTTCGAAACGACTAAAACAAAATCACCTCCCCATGCGCCTAAACTTTTGATAGCGCCATCAAAGTCAGGGAATAAAGCGGCTTTTACAGTTTCGGTGTTTAATATAGAACTTAAAAGAACTTCGTGTTGATTTATTATACGAGTGAAGGATTCTAAATCTGTTGTTAGAATACAATCAGTTGTTAGTGCATTGATTGCCTCAATATTTTGCGATAACTGAGCAGTTTTGTTAAAATGATAATCTGCTATGGCCGATTTACTATTGCGTTTTTGGTTCAAATACACAAAATAGATGTATTGAGCGAATTCCGGCTCGAAAGCTATTTGTTCTACATTCGGGTTCCCATTTATAATAGAATAGGTTATAGGAGTGTTGTTTTGCGCACAAGCAATGTCGTAACCGCTACCGCCAAAACTTTTGTTCAATAATTCGAAGGCGTCTATTTGAAACCATTGCGCAATATTATTAATTAAAGTAGAGGAAGTACCCAATCCCCAATTTCTAGGAAAACTCAATTGAGTAGTAATGGCAAATCCATTTGAATTAGTTAACAAATCAGGATTCATTCTATTAGCTACTTGTAAAATTCTAATTAGAGTCCCTTTGACTGATTCGGGAGCAATAGTATTTGTTGCTGTAATTTCGTCAAACGAAAGAATTTCTTCAAACCAAATACTTCCATCGGCATCATAGCTTTTCCAATGAATTGTTTCAGTGTTCGTGGATTCTACACTAAGATTTTGTCCCATTTTGGTGGGCAAAGCCAAACCTTTGGCACCGTCTAAAATGAGGTATTCCCCTGTGATTAACAATTTGCCGTTACTGTAGAAAGTCTGTTGCATTCTAATTTAATTTCTCAATTGATTCATCAAATCTACCACGGCGCTATGCGAAACCGTTTGATTTTTAAAATGATTTCGTACTGCAATACGCTCGTCTTCTGTAGCGTCAAATTGGTTCAAAATATTATTCAAATGCATTTTCATATGGCCATCCTGAATGCCTGTTGTGGTCAAAGATCGCAAGGCAGCAAAGTTTTGGGCTAAGCCCGCAACAGCCACAATTTGCATTAATTCTTGGGCAGATGGTTTTTCTAACATTTCCAAGGCTAGTTTTACCAAGGGGTGTAACGAAGTCAATCCGCCGACTGTTCCTAAAGCTAATGGAATTTCCATCCAAAAACTAAAAACTCCATTTTCTATTTTTGCATGAGATAAACTAGCATATTGTCCGTTGCGCGAGGCATAGGCATGAACTCCGGCTTCAACCGCTCTAAAGTCATTTCCGGTTGCCAAAACAACGGCATCAACCCCATTCATAATTCCTTTATTGTGCGTTACTGCACGGAAAGGCTCAACTTCGGCAATGCGAACGGCTTGCACAAATTTTTCTGCAAACTCTTGCGGATTTGTTATGTGTTTTTCTTTTAAGTCGGCGATAGGACAGGAAACTTCGGCACGAACTAAGCAATTCGGAACATAATTGGACAAAATGCTCATTACGATTTGAATGTCTTTTTCGGTTTCCGAAAATAATTCATATCCGCTAGCTTTTTCCTTTAAGGTTTTGGCAAACTGCTCCAAACAAGAGTTGATAAAATTGGCTCCCATACTATCCTTGGTTTCAAAACTCACATGAAGTTGATAGTAATTCGGGATGACATCGGTTTTGTCTTTTAAAATAATATCCAGGATTCCGCCACCACGGGCTTGCATGTTTTTGGTAATGCTTTCGGTTTCTGTAAACAAATCATTCTTGATTTTTGAAAAGAAAGCATTCAGTTTTTCTGTTGCTCCATTAAAAATAAAATGGACTTGTCCAATTTTTTCAGTGTTGATCACTCGGGTTGTAAATCCACCACGGGTGGACCAGAATTTAGCCGCTTTGGAGGCGGCAGCAACCACCGAACTTTCTTCGATAGCCATCGGTATGGTTTTGAATTTTCCGTTGATCAAAAAATTGGGTGCTACACCCAAAGGGATGTAGAAATTAGAAATCGTATTTTCGATGAATTCGTCGTGTAGTTTTTGGATTTTTTCGTCTGAATTCCAATAATTTTTCAATACTTCGATTGCATTTTCAGGAGTTGAAAAATAAGTTGTTGCAATCCAGGCTATTTTTTCTTCTTTGGATAATTTTGAAAATCCGCTTACGGCTTGGTTCATTCTCAATCGATTAAATAATTCAGTTACAAAGATACACTTTTCGACCTTTTCTTTAGTATTGCTATGCCGTCAATAAAAATAACTACTAGATTTACCATAACATTTAACAACTCAAATGTGAAATTATTGTAAAATTTTCACTAAAATTGGGGGCTGTTAAAACCAAATTAAAACTATGAAATTAAACGTATCCTTTGTGCTGTTTTTTCTATGCACAATATCCCTTTTTGGACAACAAAAAATTACTGTTGAAGACATTTATTCAGGGGCTTTTAGAGCCAAAGGAATGGACGAATTACAGTCCATGAAAAATACTAACCAGTATACGGTGTTGAATTATGATGCAGCTTCAAGAAGCATGCAAATTGATTTATTTGACTTTGCTACCTTGAAAAAAGTAGCTACACTGATCGATACAAAAAGTCATACAGTATTAGCAGACGGAATAGATAGTTATACTTTTTCACCTGATGAAAACTCAATTTTGATTGCGAATAATACCAATCAAATTTTCCGTCACTCGTTCACGGCCGATTATTATTTGTATGATACAACCAACAAAAAAGTATCCAAAGTATTCGACTTCCAAGTACAAGAGCCTACTTTTTCGCCAGATGGTAAAAAGATAGCCTTTGCAAGAGATAATAATTTGTACGTATTCGATATCGCGAGCAAACAAATTACTGCCATCACCTCCGATGGGAAAAAGAACAGTGTGATTAACGGAATCACCGACTGGGTGTATGAAGAAGAATTTGCGTTTGTACGCGCTTTTGATTGGAGTAAAGACAGTAAAAAAGTAGCCTACATTCGTTTTGACGAAAGTCAGGTTCCTGAATTCTCGATGTCTATGTTTAAAAAGGATTTGTATCCAACAGTGGAAACGTTTAAATATCCAAAAGCAGGGGAGAAAAATTCAGAAGTTTCATTGCATATTTATGATGTTGCTTCCAAAGGAACTCAAAAAGTAAATCTATCTCAGTATACTGATTTTTATATAGCTAGAATGCAATGGACGAATGAGAATAATGTGCTTTCGGCTCAGGTATTGAATCGCCATCAAGACAATTTAGATCTATTGTTTATAGATGGTAATTCAGGAGCTGCCAAAGTAGTGCTGAACGAAAAAGACAAAGCGTACATTGATGTAACAGACAACTTGACTTTCTTGAAAGACAATAGCTTTATTTGGACCAGCGAAAAAGACGGTTTCAACCATATTTACTTGTATGATAAAACCGGAAAATTAAAAAATCAAGTAACCAAAGGCAATTGGGAAGTAACCAATTACTATGGTTTTGACGAAAAAACCAATACGGTTTTCTATCAATCAGTAGAAAATGGTTCGATTAATAGAGATATCTACAGCATCAACTTGAACGGAAAAAACAAAGTACGTTTGTCTAAATCTACCGGGACTAATGCGGCCACTTTCAGTCCGAATTTCCAATATTTTATTACGACTTTCTCTAGTGCTACTCAGCCTACAACCTACACCTTGAATGAGGCTAAAAAAGGAGCTCAAGTGCAAGTGATTGAAAACAACGCGGCATTGGCTTCGAAATTAAAAGGCTACAATTTACCTTCTAAAGAATTCTTTGTTTTGAAAACAGCTAAAGGGAATGAATTGAATGCTTGGATTTTGAAACCCAAAGATTTTGACCCCAATAAAAAATACCCTGTTTTTATGTACCAATATTCAGGTCCAGGTTCGCAACAAGTGAATAACGATTGGAATTCGAATGATGATTATTGGTTCCAAATGTTAGCACAACAAGGTTATATTGTGGCTTGTGTGGATGGGCGCGGAACCGGATTTAAAGGGGCTGCTTTCAAAAAAGTAACTCAAAAAGAATTAGGTAAATACGAAGTAGAAGATCAAATAGATGCAGCTATAGTTATTGGAAATTATCCTTATGTAGATAAGAATAGAATTGGTATTTGGGGTTGGAGTTATGGAGGATTTATGGCATCAAATTGTCTTTTAAAAGGCGCAGATGTTTTTAAAATGGCTATTGCTGTGGCTCCAGTAACTAACTGGCGTTTTTATGATAGTATTTATACAGAACGTTATATGCAAACACCTCAAGAAAATGCAAGTGGTTATGACGAAAATTCGCCAATCAATCATGTAAATAAATTAAAAGGAAAGTTCTTGTTGATTCACGGATCTGGTGATGACAATGTACACGTTCAAAATTCGATGCAAATGATAGAAGCATTGATACAAGCGAATAAACAATTTGATTCTCAAATTTATCCTGATAAAAACCATGGTATTTATGGTGGTAAAACCAGAATTCAGTTGTTCAATAAAATGACGAATTTTATTAAAGAAAATTTATAAAAATAACCAATACTTACAACCAAAACACAGAATTATGACAGCAACTCAATCGAAAACAGCACATCCAAAAGGACTTTGGGTTTTGTTTGGAACAGAAATGTGGGAACGATTCAATTTCTACGGGATGCGAACTTTATTAGTGCTTTTCCTTGTGAATTCTTTAGTAATGAAAGAAGAAGATGCTTCTTTAATTTATGGAGGTTTCTTGGGTCTTTGTTATTTGACGCCTATGTTGGGAGGTTTTATAGCCGATCGATTCTTAGGCAATAGGAACTGTATTATGTTGGGCGGATTGATTATGGCAGTGGGTCAGTTATTGTTGTTTACCAGTGCCAGTGTTTTCGGAGAAAATCTACCTTTGGCTACTACCATCATGTACGGTGGTTTGGGAGCGATTATTTTTGGTAATGGATTCTTCAAGCCTAATATTTCTAGTATGGTGGGGAGTTTGTATCCAAAACAAGAAAAAAATAAATTGGATACGGCTTTCACTATTTTTTATATGGGTATTAATATTGGGGCTTTCTTAGGACAATCCATTTGTCCGTTGTTAGGAGATGTGAAAGATTCTGCTGGAATTAGAGATATTCACGCTTTTAAATGGGGGTTTCTTGCTGCTTCAATTGCGATGCTTTTAGGAACTATTTTGTTCTACTTTTTGAAAAACAAATATGTGGTTTCGCCAGAAGGGAAACCATTAGGAGGCTTGCCTTCTAAAAATGAATCCTCAGATTATGAAGAAGGAGAGGCACAAAAAGCAGTATTTACTCCAACTGCTTTAGCAGTAGCATTAGCTTGTTTTGCGGGATTATTCTTGTTGTTCCATTTTTCAGTGGACGGAGATAATGTGGTAAAAACTATTATTTATCCTATTATCTATGCCAGTGGGATTACATTAGCAGGATTGATTTTGTCCGATAGTTCGTTAACTAAAATTGAAAGAGACCGAATCCTTGTGATTTACATTGTTTCGTTTTTTATTATTTTCTTCTGGGCAGCTTTTGAACAAGCAGGTTCTTCTTTAACGTTTATTGCCGATAATCAAACCGATAGAACTTTTATGTTGGGTTGGCAAATGCCGGCTTCTATGGTGCAAATTTTCAATGGACTTTTCGTAGTTATTTTAGCTGTGCCATTCAGTATGTTATGGGACAGATTAAGAGCTAAAGAAAAAGAACCAATCTCACCTTTTAAATTGGCTTTAGGATTATTTTTGATCACAGTAAGTTTCTTCATGATTGCGAATCAAGTGAAAGGCTTAGGCACTTCAGGTTTGTTAGCCGTTAAATGGTTGATTTTATTGTATTTTTTAAATACTTGTGCAGAGTTGTGCTTGTCGCCAATTGGATTGTCATTAGTGGGTAAACTGTCGCCAAAACGTTTTGCGTCTTTACTATATGGTGTTTTCTTTTTGTCTAATGCTTCCGGTTACGCTTTAGGAGGAACTTTGGGTTCTATCTTACCAGCTACTGGAGATAAATTTGATAAAGCGAAGGCATTAGGAATTGACTTACAACCTATTTTGGATAAAAAAATCACACCAACTGCAGAGCAATTGAAATTATTAGCTGATAATCAAATTAGCGATCACAATCCAATTTTTGCTGGTTTTGAAATTCATAATCTATTTGAATTCTTTATGGTATTTGTGGTGTTGACTGGAATTGCTTCTGTAATATTATTTGCCTTGACACCTTTTTTGAAAAAAATGATGCATGGTATCCGATAATTTAACCTTAGAAAAAATACAAAACTTTGAAGGCAAATACCCCAAGCAATTATGGTATTTGTTTTTAGTAGAAATGTGGGAGCGCTTCTGTTTTTATGGAATGCGTGGGGTTTTGACGTACTTTATGGTCGACCAATTGCTATTGAAAGACGAAGCGGCAAATCTACAATATGGCGCTATACAAGCCTTTGTTTATGCTTTTACTTTTATTGGAGGTATTTTTGCTGACAAAATTTTAGGATTCAAAAAATCATTATTGTTCGGAGGAATTGTGATGATTTTAGGCAATTTATTAATTGCTTTTTCTCCAACTACCTTATTCTATTACGGCATTGCATTTTCTATTATTGGAACCGGTTTTTTCAAACCCAATATTTCTTCGATGGTGGGGGAGTTGTATCATGAAAATGATAACCGACGCGATGCTGGTTACGGAATGTTTTATGCTGGTATTAATGTGGGCGGACTCTTAGGAGGTGCTTTGTGTATCTATTTAGGAAAATATTATTCTTGGCAATGGTGTTTTTTATCGGCAGCAATTGTGATGTTTTTAGGGTTAATTACTTTTTTATTGACCAAAAAACAGTTGGGCCCTATAGGCGATTCTCCTTTATCTAATTTAAATTCAGGGGAAAGAAAATGGAGAGAAATTGCCGTATATGTTGGTTCCTTGTTGAGTATTCCATTGATTTTTTTAATGGTAAAAAATACCGATTACACAGATTACTTTATGTACAGCATTGGTATTATTGCTATTTTATATTTTATAATTGAAACGGTGAATTTGAAGAATATCGGCTTGCAAAAAAAGTTAATTGCAGCCTTCTTGTTTATTTTCTTTTATTTTTTATTTAATGCAATTTACGAGCAAAGCGGTGGATCGCTCTCTCTTTTCGCTAAAGACAATCTAGATAATAACGTGCTATTTTTTCATATTGACCCCAATGTAGTCAATAATAGTTCCAATACTTTTTTTGTAATTGTATTGAGTCCGCTTATAGGATTATTGTGGTTGTGGTTAGCTAAGAAAAAAATAGAACCAAATACAATTGTAAAATTTGGTATTGGGTTTTTGTTTCTTGGAGCTTCTTTCTATATTTTTTACCTCACCCGTTTTTTCGCTAATGGGAATGGCATAACTTCTTTGAATGTATTTACTTTTGCCTATTTAGTCACTACCATTGGTGAATTATGTTTAGGCCCCATTGGCATGTCAATTATTACAAAGTTATCACCTAAACGCCTCTTTGGAATGATGATGGGATTGTGGTTTTTGGCGAGTGCTTTTGGCCAATTAGCCGCAGGAAAACTTGGAGCTGCCATGTCAAATTCAGATACAGGAAATACCTTGATATCCAAATTACAATCGTATACCGAAGGCTACTATCAATTGGCTATTTATTCAATAATTGCTGGAATTTTTTTAATTGCAATTACACCCTTAGTAAAAAAATTAATGCAGGACGTAAAATAAATCACTAATTTTGAATTCATAATAAAATACAACAAAATGAAAAAAATAATTATCGCTTTAGTATTTGTATTGGGAGCTATTTCCGTTCAAGCACAAGAATTATATTGGGAAACTAATGTCAATAAAGCTATTGAAGTTTCCAAGAAAACAAAAAAACCAATGTTGTTGTTTTTTACAGGTAGTGATTGGTGTGGATGGTGTATTCGTTTGCAAAAAGAAGTATTGAAAACCCCAGAATTTTCTACTTGGGCAAAACAAAATGTCGTATTAGTCGAATTGGATTATCCAAGAAGTAAACCTCAAACCAACGAAATCAAACAGCAAAATAGTCAGTTGCAACAAATTTTTGGGATTCAAGGATATCCTACCGTTCATTTTGCAACCGTTACAGAGACCAAAGGAAAAATTAACTTTAATTCTTTAGGAAATACAGGATATGTTTCAGGAGGACCTTCTGCTTGGTTGGGAGTTGCCAATGGTATTTTGAAGAAAAAATAAAGGATTTAATTCAGTATATAAAATCCCTTTTCACTAGTAGAGTGAAAAGGGATTTTTGCTTTTAAGCAACTAGCTTTCCATCTTTCTTGAAAGGATTTATAATTGGTAGCATCGGCAACAATTTCTTTAGGATGATTTATTTGAATTAGTCGATCCAGATTAATTTTTGGTGACTGAGTTAGGACTAGGATATCTGCTTGTTGCTGTTTGGGATATATTCCTATGCTATCTATAATAAGAATGGTATGGCCTTTAAAAAATGCAGTATTTTTTATTTTTTTGGCTGCAGCCAAATGACTAAAATTTCCCACTAAATAGTTATTGAGTATTTGGTTTTTTACACCAATCTTCAAAAGGCTATCGTTGGCAAAAATAGTAACTTTAGTTCCGATACGTTCGGTAATGAAGGTGTTTTTATTCGAATTAAAGACAATCCATTCTCGTTGATTTGTGCTATCATATTTATTCCATAACAAAGCAATTTGAATAAATATAACCGAAACTAAAATAGCAATCATTCGCTGAAATCTTCTTTTTTCAAACCAAAGAATACTACTTATAATTAGCATATAGCTTCCTAAAAGAAATACGGAGTTGAATGGAATATCTTTGATGATAAACTGTTCGAATGAAGCAATGGTATGAATGATTTTGTCAATGACAAACAAACACCATTCGAGAGCCTTGGACAAGTAGTTCGGGCATAGGTCAAAATAAGCCAGGATCATAACGACCACTCCTAATCCCATAATAAATCCTGTTAGGGGAATGATAGCTAAATTGGTTATAAAAAATAGACCCGGAAATTGATGAAAATAATACAAACTCAAAGGGAGAGTGCCAATTTGTGCGGCAAAAGAAACGCTTAAAATATCTCTGATATATTTCAAAATTTTGTTTTTGGGTTCCCAAAGACGGGACAACAGTGGATGAAACCACAAAATGAAAAATAGCGCCAAATAACTTAACTGAAATCCTACATCAAATAGGAATCCAGGTTGTACTAATAAAATGAGTAAAATCGACACTAATAAAGTGTGGTACCTATTTACGCTTCGGCGAAGGTGTTGTCCTATGGCTACAAATGAAAACATCGTTACAGATCGTACTACCGAAGGCGCTAAACCGGCTAGAATTCCAAATAGCCAAAGTGAATACAATATGACAATCAACTGTAACAAAGAACCTTTTTTGTTGTTAGGAACAGGTTTAAGTATGAAAGTAACAAACAGCAAAACAAAACCAATGTGCAAGCCTGAAACAGAAAGAATATGAACTGCTCCCGCAAATTGATAATCTTTAATTATTTCCGGGTCAATGTCTTGTTGTTGACCAAGAAGTAACGCTACTGCCACATTCAGTTCGGTAGCTTTAAAACCATCTTTTTTTAAATTATCTATGATGGAATTGCGAATACGAGCAGCATAATACCAAATATCTTTTTCAATAAGAAAACTTTTTTTGATTTGAGTAGCATTAGTATAGAGCTGACCGTAGATTTGTTTGTTTTTTAAATACGTGCCATAATCAAATTGAAACGGGTTTTTAGGCGCCATGTTGGGATATAAACTCCCTTGAATTTGAAGGCGGTTGCCAATGATAAATGAATGATGTAAACGGTCTTTATTAATGTGCAACAATAGTTTCCCTGAGCACTTAGTTGAGTCAACTTGATTAACCAAAGCTACATACCGTTGATTATTTGCAGTGTTTTTTAATTTTTCTTTGAGGACAATGGTAAAGGTATGTGGTTGCTCCAAAATGTTCGGAAGTTGAGTAAAATGATTTTTTTGATACGCGTCAGTATGAATGGTTTGGGTACTCATGCCAACAGCAAAAGCAAGTCCGAAAATAGATAAACCAAAATAACGATTGTGATGGGGTTTTTGGGTACACCAAAAATAAGCAACAGCTGAAAATAGGGCAGCTATAAATAAGGACGAGAACACAAGATGGGGACTCGGTTGTGTATAATAGGTAAATACAATACCAACAATAAAAACCAATGTAACTCTTGCTAGGGGGAATTGCAAAACTTTCATTGTACTAAAATACAAAAATTTACAAACGAGAGGTTTAAAAATAATAAAGCTTCCTTTCTTTAAAAGACAGGAAGCTTTTTGGAATTACAATTTACAATTACTTTAAACTTACTACAATCAACTGCGCCGTTTTTTGACTGGCGCCAATGCCTCCCAATTGCTGTTCTAATTGGTCATATTGGTCTAATAGCTGGTCGCGATGTTGTTGGTCCAGAATTTTAGCTAATTCTTGTTTGATGCGAACTGTACTGCAGTTGTCTTGGATTAATTCGGTTACGACTTCTTTATCCATGATAAGGTTCACTAACGAAATGTATTTTAAGGTAATGATGCGTTTGGCAATTTGGTAAGAAGCCCAACTTCCTTTGTAGCATACTACTTCGGGAACTTTAAAAAGTGCGGTTTCTAAAGTGGCCGTTCCAGAGGTTACTAAAGCAGCTGTGGCAATTTGCAATAAGGAGTACGTTTTATTCGAGATGAATTTGATATTGTCATTGGTAATGAATTTTTCGTAAAATGAAAATTCCTGACTTGGCGCACCTGCAATCACAAATTGGTAATCCGGAAAATCTTTGACAACACTCAACATTACAGAGAGCATTTTGGTAATTTCTTGTTTTCGGCTACCTGGTAAAATAGCAATAATGGGCAGGTCGTTTAATTGATTTTCTTTTCTAAAAGTAGCATTGTCCACTTTGGGTTGGTTGTGTATGGCATCAATTAAAGGATGTCCCACAAAATGTACAGGATAGTGGTGTTTGTTTTCGTAAAACGCTTTTTCAAAAGGCAAAATCACATACATCTGATCCACATCGCGCTTGATGTCAGTGATTCTGTTTTCTTTCCAAGCCCATATTTGAGGCGATATATAATAGTTGGTTTTGATGTTTAACGATTTTGCCCATTTGGCAATTCGCAAATTAAATCCTGGATAATCAATAAAAATGATGACATCCGGTTGGAATTCAAGAATATCTTTTTTAGCAATTTTAATATTATTTAAAATAGTTTTTAGATTGAATACCACTTCAATAAAACCCATGAAAGCAAGTTCTTTGTAATGTTTCACCAAAGTACCGCCAACAGATTGCATTAAGTCGCCACCCCAAAAACGAATTTCAGCTGACGGATCTTCTAGGTATAAAGCCTTCATTAAATTGGATCCGTGTAAGTCACCTGATGCTTCTCCGGCAATAATGTAATATTTCATTGTAACAGTGTATCTTGTTCTAAATGTTATACCAATAGAGTTATCAAAGTAAGTACGATTACGGCTAAAATAACTCCTCGCGCCATGAACTCTTTATTTAACTTTAATAAGGCCCAAAAAACTCCTAAATCTAAAACGGTACCCAAAGTGATAATTTTTCCTAATTTACCTTCTGCTTTCATTAGCTCAATTCCGGTACTAAAGGTAAATTTTGTAAATAATTGAATAAATAAAAAACAACCAAAAACAGCGCTGATTATTCCAATACTAAATCCAAGTAGTAGGTCTGTTTTATTTTTCAAGTGGCTTTCCAATTTTGGTATTTGATAGATTTTATCTAAAAATTAGAAACAAAGAAAAACAAAAAATACCAACTTCATTCAATTAATCTTTATCAAAAAGAACAATTTTATATCTTTAACAAAAAATTAAGTACATCGCATCATTGTTGAAATAACTTTTGCTGTAATTTAGACAAAAAACTGGATGAATACCATTACCAACTTTATGAAAAGAAATTATAAACTACTTTTAGTAGTCACCTTTGTATCCTTATCCTTACTCGCTTTTAAATCTAATTTTACTTCAACTTCTGATCCTGAGAAAGATAAGTTGCTGATTGAGTTATTGACCTTTGTTCTAGAGAAGGGACATTACAATCCAGCGACAATGGATGACGAATTTTCAAAAGGAGTTTACAAGGATTATATTGAGGCTTTGGATCCATCCAAAAGATTCTTCTTGCAAGCTGATATTGATGAATTTTCGAAATACGAATTGGAACTGGACGATCAATTGTTAAACAAAGATTTGACATTTTTTGATTTGACTTATACCCGTTTGATGCAACGTATAGATGAAAGCAAGTCTATTTATAAGTCAGTTTTGACTAAACCGTTTGATTATAAAGCGGATGAATCATTTAATACGGATTACGAAAAAATGCCGTATGCTAAAAACGCTACGGAACTAAATGAAAGATGGCGTAAGCAAATTAAATTATCTACTTTGTCTTCATTAGTAGACCGTATGGAGATTCAAGAAAGTAATGGGAAAATTGATAAAGATTTAAAAGAAGCGGCAGCCCCAATAAATTCAGAGGTTGGTTTTCAAGATGCAGATGTAAATGCTAAAAAAACTACAGTAGCTGAAAAAGTAAAGAGTAAGACGTTTGATGAACTGGAAAAAGAGACTCGAGAAAGTTCTTTGAAATCATTGGATGAATATTTTGGGTTTATCAAAGATTTGACTCGAAATGATTATTTTTCAGTGTATTTGAATTCGGTTACGGGTCGTTTTGATCCGCATACCAATTATTTGGCAGCTGAAGAAAAAGAGCGATTTGATGTGAGCATGAGTGGTAAACTGGAAGGTATTGGCGCGCGTTTGCAAAAGAAAAACGATTATACGGAGATTTCAGAATTGATTTCTGGAGGACCAGCCTGGAGAGGGAAACAATTGGAAGCCGGAGACATCGTAATCAAAGTAGCCCAAGGCAATCAAGAGCCCATTGATGTTGTTGGAATGCGATTGGATGATGTAGTCAAAAAAATCAAAGGGACTAAAGGAACAGAAGTACGATTAACAGTTAAGAAAGTTGACGGAACTATTAAAGTAATTTCAATTATTAGAGATATTGTTGAAATTGAAGAAACTTATGCCAAATCAAGTATTGTAGAGAAAAACGGATTAAAATATGGCGTAATTTATTTGCCAAAGTTTTACATCGATTTTGAAAATAGAGAAGGTAGAGATGCTGGTAAAGACATTGCCTTAGAAGTAGCTAGATTGAAAAAAGAAGGGGTAAATGGAATTGCTTTAGACGTTCGCGATGATGGTGGAGGATCTTTGTCAACCGTTGTTGATATAGCAGGATTATTTATTGAAGAGGGTCCTATTGTACAAATTAAATCAGCGGGTAGACGAAAAGAAGTTTTATACGATCGTAATAAAAAAATAGAGTGGGATGGTCCATTAGTAATCATGGTTAATAGTTTTTCTGCTTCAGCTTCTGAGATACTGGCTGCTGCTATTCAAGATTACAAACGTGGAATTATCATTGGAAGTAAACAAACCTATGGTAAAGGAACCGTTCAAAATGTGATAGACCTAAACCAATTTGTAAGAAGTAGTTCGGTAGGTGATTTAGGGGCTTTAAAAACTACTACACAAAAATTCTACAGAATTAATGGTGGTTCGACTCAATTAGAAGGAGTAAGCAGCGATGTTGTGATGCCGGATCGTTATGCCTACCTTAAAATGGGGGAACGCGATATGCATAATGCGATGCCTTGGGATAAAATCGATCCAGCCCAGTATAGTGTTTGGAATAATTCCAAAAATTTTAGTCAAGCTATTGCAAACAGCAAAAACAGAATTGCACAAAATCAACAGTTCCAATTAGTAGAAGATAATGCCAAATGGATTGATAGTCGTAGTAATGATTATGAGTACAGTTTGAATATAGATAAATTCAAAATGGCACAAAAACAAATTGAAGAGAAAGCTAAAAAGTTCAAACCCTTACAGAATTATAAAAATAGTTTTAATTTCAAATCATTGCCTTATGAAATGGAAGCAATGAGTAAAGATGCTACTCTTAAAGAGAAAAGAGAGCGTTGGCACGAGCAATTAGCTAAAGATATTTATGTAGAAGAAGCTTTAAATGTATTAGAAGATTTACAAACTAAAAAAGTGATCAAAAAACCGATAACGCCTAAACTAAAAACAAATCCTTTAGTTAAATCGTAAATCAGTTCACACAATAAAAAAAACGCCTCCATTTGGAGGCTTTTTTTATATATATAGTATTAGAAGTAAATTACCATTCGTTCACTTTATTGGCATCCATTTTTAAAAAGATAAACAGCAAAATTGTGAATCCCCATAAACCGGATCCTCCATATGAAAAGAAAGGTAAAGGCACACC
This sequence comes from Flavobacterium ammoniigenes, assembly GCF_020886055.1. Classification (NCBI taxonomy): domain Bacteria; kingdom Pseudomonadati; phylum Bacteroidota; class Flavobacteriia; order Flavobacteriales; family Flavobacteriaceae; genus Flavobacterium; species Flavobacterium ammoniigenes. Next base: position 952,581 of record NZ_AP025184.1, read on the forward strand.
AATTGTTGGAAAAATACCTACAACCATTGCAATATTAACAAAAAAGTGGATGAATAAGATTCCCGCTACACAATAGCCGTACACTCGGCTAAATTTAGTTTTTTGTCTTTCAGCTAAGTAAATAATTCGTAACAAAAGGATTACAAACAGCGCAATTACGACTAACGAACCTAAAAACCCCCATTCTTCGCCAACAGTAGTGAAAATATAATCGGTATGTTGTTCTGGCACAAAACCACCTTTAGTTTGCGTTCCTTCAAGGAATCCTTTCCCAAAAAAACCACCTGATCCTATAGCAATTTCAGATTGGTTAGTATTGTACCCAATACCTTTCATATCGACTGTTTTACCCAATAAAATATTGAAACGGTCTCTATGGTGCTGTTTGAAAACATGGGTGAACACATAATTTACAGATAAAACGAAACCGGATATAAGTGTAAATAAAATGGCACTTAAAACTATATTTCGATCAGCTAAACGGGATTTTAGATGTACAATTACAATAACTAATAGCGCTAAAAGAATTACGTATTGCGGTTGTAAGAGTAAGGTGAGGACAAATAATAGTATAGCTGAAAACCCAGTCCAAATGTACCAAGAAGGCAAACCTTCACGATACAATACTAAAAAGAAAGCACTGTAAATTAAGGCACTACCTGGATCGGGTTGAGGTAATATCAATAATACGGGTAGACAAACAATCGCTAAGGCTTGGATTTGTCTATTGGTATACGAAAGGTTAATTTGTGTATCGCTCAAATATTTGGCTATTGCCAAAGCAGTTGCCGCTTTTGCAAATTCAGAGGGTTGTAAGGTAAAACTTCCAAACCCATACCAACACCGTTGGCCAGCTATTGTTTTACCAAAAGCAAAAAGTCCAAGGAGTGAAAGTAAAGATATTCCATATATGATAGAAGCATATTTTTCGTAAAATTTTCCGTCCACAAAAAGAACAATAAATATAAGAGGTATAGTAAAGATGATAAATAAAAATTGCTTTTCAGAAGTACCTTCCATAGAAGATAATGAAGAAGAGTAAATATTCAACCATCCTAAAAGGACAAGAACACCATAAATAATTACGGAACTCCAGTCAATATTATTCGTTATACTTTGGTTTTTCATTCTTAACGTGTAACTTTTTTAATGGATTTAACGGTGTCTTTATTTATCTTGGAAGTTGTCGTTTTACTTTGAACAATGGAGTCTTGTTTTTTCATTTCTCTTTTTACTGTCTCTGAAAGACCACCCAATTTAGCATATTGACCTTGTAAGCTTTTGCTTAATATTCGAGTTTCTAAGTCAGTTCTTGTAATCTTTTTTCTAAGATATTTTTCAATCATTAAACTGGCAATGGGACCTGCTATGGTGGCTCCAAATCCACCGTTTTCAACCATTACAGCAATAGCAATTTTCGGATTGTCTTTTGGTGCGAAGGCTACAAATATAGAGTGGTCTTCCAATTGGGTTCTGACACCTCCAATTTTTGCAAAATTTTCTGCTGTACCCGTTTTTCCGCAAATATCAATTCCTTCTACTTTAAGATGGTAGGCTGTTCCTAAATTATACACATCAAATAATCCGTCAATAATTGGTTTGAAATATTTTTTATTTATTGTAGTTACGTGTTTGGTTGTGAATTTCTTGTCAATAGGTTTCCCTTCAATTTTTTTTATGATATGAGGGGTGTAATAGTATCCTTTATTGGCAATTGTAGCCATCATATTGGCTAATTGGATTGGCGTCATTAACACTTCGCCTTGACCAATTGCATTGGAAACAATAGCGGTACTTCTCCAGCCACCATTTGGATAAATGCGTTTGTAGGTTTTTGAATCGGGAATATTTCCTTTTCGACCTGTGGGCAAATCATAACCCATAAATTGTCCTAAACCGAAACTTTTTACATGATTACTCCAAACATCAACCGCATAGCTTGGTTTCACATATTTATTAATGGTTTTCATATAGGAAGTCCCAAAAAATGCATTACAGGATTCGTATATACCCCGATGTAATTGTAACATTCCACCATGGCAGTGGCATCTCATAAAACGCCCTCTTGCATAGCTGAAACCATGATTACAGGCTACACTAGTTTGTTCATTAATTACGCCTTCTTGTAAGGCTACTAAACCCGTTAGAATTTTAAAGGGCGACCCTGGAGGATACTCAGCTAAAAGACCTCTATCATATAAAGGTTTAGCAATAGAATCTCGGTATAAGAGGGTATAATTTTTGGAACGTTGTCTTCCAACTAAGATAGAAGGATCGTAAGATGGAGCGGTTACTAAGGCTAATATTTCTCCTGATTTAGGTTCAATGGCTACAATTCCGCCACGTTTATTGATCATTAATTCCTCGCCGTATTTTTGAATTTCAGCATCAATACTTAGATGGATGTCTTCCCCTTGAACAGCAATAGTATCGTATTTTCCTTCTTTGAACGAACCAATTTCTCTATTGTATTTGTCTTTTTGGATGTATTTTACTCCTTTAATTCCGCGTAATATTTCCTCGTAACTTTCTTCAACTCCCTGTTTTCCAATTAAATCCCCGCTGTTGTAATAGGGATTTTTAGCAATCAAATTTTCATTTACTTGGGTAATAAAACCAAAAATATTGGCTCCATAGTTAACTTCGTAATCTCGGAGCGAACGTTTCTGAAAATAAAAGCCTTCAAATTTTCTAATTTTTTCTTGGAAAGCGGCAAATTCAATTTTGTTTAATTGTGTTAAAAATACAGAAGGTAATCTAGGACTATAGATCTTGGCTTTTTCGATTTTTTTGATAAAGTCTTCTTTGGTAATATTTAATAGTTCACAAAATTCAATGGTGTCTAATTTATTGATCTCTCTAGGAATAACCATGATATCATAAGAAGCCTGATTAGAAACTAATAATTTTCCGTTTCTATCATATATATAGCCTCTTTCGGGATAGTCGTATTTAATTTTAATAGCGTTGTTATCTGATTTCAGTTTAAATGAATCATCAATAACTTGAAGATAAAAAATGCGTAGTACCAGCAAGGATGCTGCAATAATGATTAAGGAAGGCAGCAAAACTTTTCTCATCGCTTATTTGGCTTAATTAAGTAGATTATAATAATGCAAATAGTTAGGGTAACAATACTACTGAGTAGGGTTCGGATTAAAATATCCCAGAGTAGACTGAATTGGAAGGCTTCAAATATGAATAAGATTAAATGATGCAGTACAACCGCTACTAATAGAAATGAAAACCGTTCAGGAGTTAGTGTATCATTTAGTTTTATGGTTTGGTATTCGTAACTCACACCAAAAGCAAATTTAAAAATGGAGGGTCTAAAATAAGCTAGTAGTAAACTGGCTGTGGTATGAATTCCTCCGGAGTTGCTAAACATATCTAGGATAATTCCCAGCAGAAAACTAGCCACTAATAAGCCTGATTTATTTCCATTCACCGGATATAAAATAATAAACAAGATATACGGGAACGGACTGATGAAACCAAACAAATTGATATTATTGAATACAATAACTTGAAGGCTAAGTAAAATAAAAAATCTAAAAAGGTTGAAAAACAAACTACTATTCATCTTCTTCTCGTTTTTCTAGATTCATAATCTCTTGTCTGTCTTTCCCTTTAATGATATACACATGACCTAGGTTAGTCATATCATTGAATAATTTGATATCCAAAGTATAATAATTCGTTTCATTATCAATATATACTTTATCAATGGTACCAATGTTAATGTTTTCAGGAAAAATTACAGATTGACCTCCAGTTACAATAGTATCTCCTTTTCTTACCGAAGCTAATCTTGGAACATCAATCAATTGAACAAATCCAGTACTCTTCCCATTCCATATCAAGGAACCAAAATGGTTTGATTTTTTAACCTTGGCATTGATCTGTGATTTTTTGTTCAAAATACTAATGACTGTAGCATAGCGAGGGGAAGTATTGTCGACAATTCCAACAATTCCTAAACTATTAATTACTCCCATATCAGGTTTAACCCCTTGGAGTTCTCCAGAATTTAAAGTGAGATAATTCTCGTGAACATTATACGAATTGTGAATTACTTTGGAGACAATAATATCAGTAGGTTTTACTCCTTTGATACTGTCTAATTTGGCAACAACAGTCGAATCTTTTCTGTTAAATAACAAACTTTTTAATGTGGCATTTTCTTGTGCCAATGCCTCATTTTGAGATTTTAAATTCAAGTATTCATCAAATTCGCTCAGTTTTTCATATACCCCACCACTCATGAAATTAGCAGAACTAATCACTTTACTTCTATGAAATGAATGGGATTGAATGGTGAGTGATAACGAAATACCTAAAAGCAGCAAAAACAGTAAGCGATTACTGTTTTTAAATATAAAAGTAAATATTTGCTGCATTTTATAATTGTATTATTGATGACTTCTCTTTTAGAACAAGACTATTTAATCAAGATGCTTTTAAATCTATTGATGTTTTTAAGCGCCATACCAGTCCCTCTTACTACTGCTCTTAAAGGATCTTCTGCGATATAAACTGGAAGATCAGTTTTTAAAGAAATTCGTTTGTCAAGACCGCGCAACATCGATCCTCCACCTGCAAGATAAATTCCTGTATTGTAAATATCGGCTGCTAATTCTGGAGGTGTTTGCGATAAGGTTTCCATAATTGCATCCTCGATACGTTGTATTGATTTATCCAATGCTTTAGCAATTTCTCGGTGAGAAACTTCTACTTGTTTAGGTTTTCCAGTTAACAAATCACGTCCTTGAACTGACATATCTTCTGGAGCAGTTTCTAAATCTTCTAAAGCGGCTCCAATTTGAATTTTAATTTTCTCTGCGGTACTTTCTCCAACAAATAAGTTGTGTTGTGTACGCATATAATAGATGATGTCGTTTGTAAAAACATCCCCTGCAATTTTAACTGATTTGTCACAAACAATTCCGCCAAGAGCAATAACTGCAATTTCGGTAGTACCACCACCAATATCTACAATCATATTTCCTTTAGGTTGCATAATGTCAATTCCAATACCAATGGCTGCTGCCATAGGTTCGTGAATCAAATATACTTCTTTACCATTTACTCTTTCGCAGGATTCTTTTACCGCTCTCATCTCTACTTCGGTAATGCCTGATGGAATACAAACCACCATACGTAAAGCAGGGGTAAACATTCTTTTTTTCAGCGCAGGAATACTCTTAATAAACATATTAATCATTTTCTCTGAAGCGTCAAAATCAGCAATTACTCCATCTTTAAGAGGGCGAATTGTTTTTATGTTTTCGTGAGTTTTACCCTGCATCATGTTGGCTTCTTTACCAACAGCAATGATTTTACCAGAAATTCTATCTCTAGCTACAATAGAAGGGCTATCTATAACAACTTTATCGTTGTGAATAATTAGTGTGTTTGCGGTACCAAGGTCGATTGCAATATCCTCGGTCATGAAATCAAAAAATCCCATAAGCGTAATTGGGTTTTAAATTTAAAATTAAATAACAAGCAAAGTTAAACAAATTAATGTTTAAAATGACGTGTTCCTGTAAATACCATTGCTAATTTATTTTCATTACAATAGTCAATACTTAACTGATCTTTAATAGATCCTCCAGGTTGAATTACAGCTGTGATTCCTGCTTTTTTAGCCAATTCCACACAATCAGGAAATGGGAAGAAAGCATCACTAGCCATAGAGGCTCCATTCAAGTCAAAACCAAAGGCATTGGCTTTGTCAATTGCTTGCATTAAAGCATCAACTCTAGAGGTTTGTCCTGTTCCAGATGAGATAAGTGTGCCATTTTTAGCAAAAACAATAGTGTTCGATTTGGTGTTTTTGCACACTTTAGATGCAAAAATTAAATCGTCTACTTCTTGGGCAGTTGGAGCTGTTAGTGTAACGGTTTTTAAATCTTCTTTGGTATCGGTAATGTTATTTCTGTCTTGAACTAAAATCCCGTTCAAGCAAGTACGAACTTGTCTTTGTGGCAAAGCCACCTCATTTTGAACTAATATAATTCGGTTTTTCTTTTCTTCTAAAATTGCGATGGCTTCTGTATCAAAAGCAGGTGCGATAACTACTTCGCAGAACAACTTGTTGATTTCAGTTGCGGTTGCAACATCTATTTTGGTGTTGGAGATTAACACTCCCCCAAAAGCAGAGGTTGGATCACAAGCCAAAGCCGCTAAGTAGGCTTCGCTAATTGTTTTTCTTGAGGCCAATCCACACGCATTATTGTGTTTTAGGATAGCAAATGTAGGACCGTCGTTTTTAAATTCTGCGATTAAATTTACGGCAGCATCTACATCAAGGAGGTTGTTGTATGACAACTCTTTCCCATGAACTTTGTTGAACATTTGGTCAAATTCGCCAAAGAAAAATCCTTTTTGATGTGGGTTTTCTCCGTAACGCAATACTTGTCCATTGGCAATACTTTCTTTATAAATAGTTTCGTCTGTATTGAAATAGTTAAAGATAGCACCGTCATAATGCGAAGAAACGTGAAATGCTTTGGTTGCCAAAAGCTTTCTGTCTTCCAATGTTGTAGCGCCATTTTGAGCCGTAATCATATCTAAAAACAAGCTATAATCGTCAACAGAAGCGACAATAACAGTATCCTTGAAGTTTTTGGCTGCGGCACGAATCAATGAAATTCCACCAATATCAATTTTTTCAATGATGTCAGCTTCACTAGCACCAGAGGCAACTGTTTTTTCAAACGGATACAAGTCAACAATGACTAAATCAATCTGAGGAATGTCATATTCCTTCATTTGTTGCACATCACTTTCATTATCTTGACGGTTTAAGATGCCTCCAAAAACTTTTGGATGTAATGTTTTTACTCTCCCACCAAGGATTGAAGGATAAGAAGTTACATCTTCAACAGGAATTACAGGAATACCTAGGTTTTTGATGAAATCTTCGGTTCCTCCTGTAGAGTAAAGGGTTACATTTTGTGAATGCAATTTTCTTACAATTGGTTCAAGACCGTCTTTTGAAAATACTGAAATTAATGCAGATTGAATCGATTTAGTTGTGCTCATTGTGTAGTTAAAATTTTAAAGTGCAAAAATAGTTTTTTTTTGATTATAAATATCCATCTAAAGCTGTAACATTCTGAGAAATATATACACTTATCTTCCAACTAATTTATATTAGGTTTTTGAATAAAATTTACTGAATTTTACATTGTTACAAAAGAAAAAAAGTATGCTAGTATATCTTCGATTATTAAAAGAGAGTTTTGGATTTGCATTGAATGCTTTGCGCAATAATAAACTCAGGACCTTGCTTTCATTATTAGGGGTTACTATAGGCATTTTTTCAATTATTGCAGTACTTGCTGCAGTTGATTCTTTGGACCGAAAAATCAAAAAAGACTTGAGTAGTTTGGATAAAAACACCATTTATTTGATGCGTTTTTCTTTTGGGCCCTCTGAAATTCCGCAATGGAAAAGAGAACAATTTCCAAACGTTAAATATGATGAATACGAATATTTAAAAGGTTCAATGAATGATGTCAATCAAATGGCTTTTCAATTTTTTGTCAATAGAGAATCTGTAAAATACCAATCCGCAACCGTTAGTGATATTAATGTGGTTCCAGTTTCACATGAATTTATAGAAATTGAAGGTTTAGAATTTGACGAAGGTCGTTTTTATAATGAATCGGAATCCAATTCTGGCTCGGCCGTTATTGTTTTAGGAAATGAAATAGCATCGGGTCTTTTTGAAGGAGCCAATCCAATTGGCAAAAACATTAGATTGTACGGTCAACGTTTTACGGTAATTGGTGTTTTGAAAAAACAAGGCGCTGGAATTTTTGGGGATAGTAATGATACTTCGGTTTTTATTCCTGTCAATTTTTTAAGACGAATGTATGGCGATAACAATGATGCCTTAACTCCAGTAATTTTGGTAAAACCAGAAAAAGGGGTTGATATGGATGCATTTAAAGCCGAACTCACTCAAAAATTGCGCAACTTTCGTGGAATGAAAACTGATGAAATAGACAATTTTTTTATCAATGTCTTGTCTGGATTTACAGATTTGATTGATGGAATTGTAGGTCAAATGAATGTAGTAGGTTGGATTATCAGTGGATTTTCTTTGTTAGTGGGTGGCTTTGGAATTGCCAATATCATGTTCGTATCTGTAAAAGAACGAACCAATTTAATTGGTATACAAAAATCACTTGGTGCTAAAAATAGATTTATCTTGTTTCAATTTTTATTTGAAGCCGTTATTTTATCAGTAATTGGTGGTGCTGTAGGATTGTTTTTGGTTTGGATCATATCGATAGTTTTAACGAAAGCTATGGACTTTGAGTTTGTATTAAGTATGGGCAATGTGTTTTTAGGTACAGGATTAGCCGCAATGATTGGTTTGATATCTGGAATTTTACCTGCAATCACCGCTTCAAAACTAGATCCAGTTGAAGCGATTCGTACAGGAATGTAAAACAATTTTAGAACTAATAAAAAAAGAAACCCCAAAATGCAATTTGCCTTTTGGGGTTTCTTTTTATTTTAAATTTTCAACTATCGAATATCGTTGTTTTGAATCAAATCGATATAAAGATTGATGTTGTCTTTCAATTCCTTTCTTGGTGAGATAAAATCTAAGAAACCATGCTCTAGAAGAAATTCAGCAGTTTGAAATCCATCTGGCAAATCTTTTCCTGTTGTATCTCTAACTACACGAGGTCCTGCAAATCCAATCAATGCGCCTGGTTCTGAGATGTTGATATCTCCTAACATAGCATAAGAGGCTGTAGTTCCACCTGTGGTTGGATCTGTACAAAGTGAGATATAGGGTAATTTTGCTTCGGCTAATTGAACTAATTTTACCGAAGTTTTGGCTAATTGCATTAAAGAAAATGCAGCTTCCATCATACGAGCTCCACCTGATTTTGATATCATTACAAAAGGCAATTTGTTTTGGATTGCATGGTCAATTCCTCTTACGATTTTTTCTCCCACAACACCTCCAATAGATCCTCCAATAAAAGCAAAATCCATACAACAAACTACTAGTTCTTTTCCTTTTGATTTTCCAACAGCTGTTCGTACCGCATCATTCAATTTTGTCTTTGATGTAACATCTTTAAGACGGTCTGAATACTTTTTGGTATCTACGAAATGCAATGAATCTTTTGAGGTCATGTTCTTATCTAATTCAACAAACTCATTATTGTCAAATAAGATTTCGAAATACGTTTCACTTCCAATTCTAACGTGAAAATCATCTTCAGGACTCACATATAAATTACGTGCTAATTCCTCTGCGTCAATAATTTTTCCAGTTGGAGATTTGTACCAAAGACCTTTTGGAACATCCATTTTGTCTTCAGTAGGAGTAGTAATGCCTTTTTCGTGTCTTTTAAACCAAGCCATAGTTGTACTAAATAATAAACCATTGACAATTCATTGAATTGTCAATGGTCAAGTTAATTATAGAGTGTTTACATTGTTCAAGTCAGCAAATGCTTGCTCTAATCTTGTGTTGAATGTAACTTCACTTTCGCGAATCCATTTTCTTGGATCGTAGTATTTTTTGTTAGGAACATCAGCACCTTCTGGGTTACCAATTTGTGTTTTCAGATAGTCAATGTTTTTAACCATATAATCACGAATTCCTTCAGTATATGCAAATTGTAAATCAGTATCGATGTTCATTTTAACTACACCATATCCAATAGACTCTCTAATTTCTTCTAATGTAGAACCAGATCCACCGTGGAAAACGAAATCAACTGGATTAGCTCCAGTATTGAATTTGTTTTGTACGAAGTCTTGAGAATTTTTCAAGATTTTTGGAGTTAATTTTACGTTACCTGGTTTGTATACCCCGTGAACGTTTCCAAAAGCTGCAGCAATCGTAAATTTAGGACTTACTTTTGATAATTCCTCATAAGCATAAGCTACTTCTTCAGGTTGTGTATATAATTTTGAACTATCAACATCAGAATTGTCAACACCATCTTCTTCACCACCCGTAATTCCTAATTCGATTTCTAATGTCATTCCCATTTTGCTCATACGAGCTAGGTATTCTTTACAGATTTCGATGTTTTCTTCAATTGGCTCTTCTGACAAGTCAATCATATGTGAAGAAAATAATGGTTTTCCAGTTGCAGCAAAATGTTTTTCAGAGGCATCCAATAAACCGTCAATCCAAGGTAATAATTTTTTAGCACAGTGATCTGTGTGTAAAATTACAGTTGCTCCGTAAGCTTCTGCTAATGTATGAATATGAAGAGCTCCTGCAATTCCACCAGCGATAGCTGCTTTCTCATTTGCATTAGACAATCCTTTTCCAGCATTAAATTGTGCCCCACCATTAGAAAATTGAATAATAACAGGCGCATTTAATTTAGCTGCTGTTTCAATAACTCCATTGATTGTGCTTGATCCAGTTACGTTAACTGCAGGAAGTGCAAAACCTTTTTCTTTTGCATAATTAAAGATCTCTTGTACTTGATCTCCAGTAGCAACTCCTGGTTTGATGTTGTGTGACATTGTAATTGTTTTTAGTTGTTTTTAGTTTGAGTTCGCAAAAATAAGAATTAATTAGTATTAGAATGGATAATTTATTCCAAAATTTAATACGGACTGCCCGAAATTACAATCTTTTAGCCATCTTCGATCTTTGTTTTGTGCTGGATTATAGGTTTTGAAACCTAAGTCAAAGCGAAGCACAAAAAAGTTCAAATCATAGCGAAGTCCAAATCCTGTTCCTAGTGCTATGTTTTCTAAATCTTTCAATCCTTTAAATGTTGCCTTAGGGTCCACCGTATTGTCTAGAACATTCCAAATGTTTCCTGCGTCTGCAAACAGGGCGCCTTTCAAGCTCCCTAAAATTTTAAATCGGAATTCCCCACTGATGGTTAATTTCATATTGGCTTCATTGAAATCATTGATTCCTCCTGTACTTCCAGGACCTAAACGATACGGATTCCAACCTCTATTATCATTGGAACCTCCTGAATAATAACTTCTTGAAAAAGGAATATTGTCCGAATTCCCAAAAGGTATTGCGATGCCAAAAAAGCCTCGAATAGCAATTACTTTTTCTCTGGATAAATCCCAATATTTTACAAAATCAAATTCTGTTTTTATATATTCTGAATATTCTAAATTAAATAGCTCATAACGATTGGAAGTGTTTTTATTCAAATTTGTAGCATTAGCAAACAAACTCAGAATAGAACCTGCAGATTCAATTTTAGTTTTGAAAAGATAAAAATCGCTATCAGCTAAGTCTTTTTTGGTTGTAGTTGAATAGCTAAAATTGGTAGCTAGTATAAAATCATTTTCGGTAAGTCTAAATTGTCTCTCTGCAATACTTTTTACAGTGGAATAATCAGTTACGGAGCTGGGAACAGCCTGTGTTAAGATGCTATTTATAAATTGATTGGTTCCGTTTTCAATTGTTAAGTTGCCATCGGCATCATAGAAATTAGCGCCAATTTGATAGGATGGATTTTTAGCTAAAGTGTTCAACGCTGCATACGAAGAAGAGTACACATTATAGTAATTCTTAGGATTTAAGTTTCGAACAAATTGTACATTAAACAAATCAAATCGTGCAGTTCTGTTGGTTTTTGGGGTCCAATTGTAATTGATGGCACCTATGAAATTTTCTTTGTCTAATCCAATATTTTTTTGAGTAGAATAGCCGGTTGTAATTAAGGTGGAAGGAATCATGCTTTTTGGAATGATTTTCTCGGTTGCAAAAGGCATTACGATTCTTGGAAAATTTAGTTTTAAATCTACTCCAAGTTCAGAGGCATTAAAAAACACGTCATTTGGATTGGCAAAATCTTTGGAGGATCCCACATTAGCTCTGCCCGAAAACTCTAATGTTTCGGCTCCATTAAAAACGTTTCGAATGGAAATAGAAGGGCTAAAACTAATACCAATATTTTGAATATTCGAGTGTGTTACATCTAGTGACTGTCCAAAGCTGTATTTCTTTTTTGGAGTCAAATAAATCTTTGCAATTAGGGATTGTGCTGTACTATCTCTTTTATCTTGTTCGTAAATAATAGAAGGGTAATTAAAGATTTTTAGATTACTTAAATACCGACTAGTTAAATTGGTTTTTGTATCCGAGAAATACCCTCCTTTGTTGATAAAAACAGCATCTGTAATGGCAAAAGGTTTGTATTTGAGTTTATTTCGGCTTACCAATTTAAAATTCTTATACTCTGTGCTATCCGTTAGAGTTGCTTTTGCATCAGCTGCAGAATAATCGGTAAAAATTCTAACGTCACTTATTTTGTATAATTTGAATGGCTCAGTAACAGTTACATCTTGCTTTTGGTAATTGTAATCGCCAATTTTTAATCGGACGCTGGCTTTGTTTTTTTTCTGAATAGTGTCAATATCAAAACTAACATTGTTCGGTTGAAAATCATAGGCACCGCTATTTCGGAATAAAGTTGTGATTCTATTTTTTTCATTTTCAAAATCCTCCGTTTTATATCTGTTCCCAGGTTTTATAATTGAATTGGATTGGGTTGATTGGTACAATGAATCTAAAACTACCGTTGCTATTTCAGTAGATACCGAATCAATTGTGTAAGCAACACCAGGTTCTATATAATAATTGACACGGCCTTTTTTAAGACCAACGGTGTCAAAAACAGATTTGATTTTGACATCAAAAAAACCTTTATTAAAATAGAAATATGATAAACGCAATACCGACTTCTCGGTTTTCAACGGATCGTAAATCACCGGAGGCTCGCCAATTTTTTTTAAAAAATTAGAAATGCCATGTTGCCAAAACGATTTCCCTTTTTGGTTTATCGGTTTATAAGTAGGACTTGTAGCAACCGGATTTTGTATTGCTTGATGAGTAGAGTCAATTTTGGCTTTTGCCCAATTATTGAATGTCAAAAATAGCGGAATTCCAGCTATTTTACTATTTGGTTTTTGGTACAATTGACTGAACGTAGTTTCATCGGAAATCACTTTGTTATTCTCGAATATTTCGTTTTTAGTCAACAAAAATTTACCGTTTGGAACTCTTTTTACAGCGTTACAAGCAGAAATAAATATTGCAATTAGAATAAATGCAGTTACTTTTGTGAAAATATGTTTCAACGGTTCTAAAATTTTAATTCAAAAGTACATTTTTTTATGGTTAGTAAAAACCAAATAAAGCTTATATCCAGTTTACATCAAAAAAAACACAGACAAACGCATCAATTGTTTATTGCTGAAGGGATTAAAGGAATTCAAGAATTGTTAGACGAACATTTTGAATTGGATCATTTATACACCACTCAATCCGATTTTGAAGCGGTACCCACTAAATTGAAAACTGTTGTGTCTGAAGCCGATTTGAAGAAAATAAGTGCTTTGGCTTCGCCCAATACTTGTTTGGCAGTTTTTAAAATGCCTAAGGTTAAAGCAATTAATTCATCGGGATTAATTGTAGCATTAGATGACATTCGGGATCCAGGAAATTTAGGTACCATCTTGCGTTTGTGTGATTGGTTTGGAATTCAACAATTAATTTGTTCCAAAGAAACGGTGGATGTATTTAACCCTAAAGTAGTTCAGGCAACTATGGGTTCTATTGCCCGTGTAAATGTGACTTATGTTGATTTATATGATTATATTGCCAATAGTAAGCTAGCTGTTTTTGGAACATTTATGGAGGGCGAGAATATTTACACCAGTAATTTGCCTCAAGATGGAATTATTGTAATGGGGAATGAGGCTAATGGAATCGCATCGGATTTAGAGAAAATTATAAAAAATAGATTAACCATTCCGCGTTTTGGAACACTTCAAAAAACAGAAAGTTTAAATGTAGCAACAGCAACAGCAATTGTTTTAAGTGAGTTTCGCCGCGCTACACTTTAGATTTTAATGAAAAGTAAAATTGACAAACAATCCCCTTGTTTGCATGGATTCGATGTTACTTGTCCAGGGACTTGCTGGATCATTATCTTGGATTAATTCATTATTAAGTCCAAAGACACCTCTTATGGATGGAGAAAAAATAAAATATTCTGAAAATACATCAATGCCAAATCCCAATTCATAATTGGGACTCCATGCCTTTACTCTAAATAGTTGTTCTAAATTATCGTCTGGGGATTTTGAATTGCTCGACAAATTCAATGTGGTTGAAAAACCGCCCAGTAAATAAGGTCGAATATTACCGGTTCGTAAAGCGGAGAATTTTAATAATAAAGGAAAGTGGATGTATGTACTATTAACTTCTCTAATTTTGTTTGAGGGATTAGGAATAAAAGTGGTAAAATAGTTGTCGGGATAATTTAATGTTCTCTTGGTATAATACAATCCAGGTTCAAAACGTAAATTAATATATTCCTGTAATCTCAAATCGGCTACCAATCCAACATTAAATCCAGTGGTTTTTTGAACCTGTATATCTTCCATTACATTGGCTTTGTATTTGAATTTGAAATCATAGGAGTTCAAGCCCAGGAAAAATCCAAAATACAAAGGTTGTTGTTGCCAAGTCTCTAAATGAATTACAGGGTCTTTGCTAAAAATACTTTGTGTAAATTGAGCTCGAACAGTTGTTGTAAAAACAATAAAAAGAACAAAAATAGCTTTTTTCATATTATTTTTTAGAAGCAGAATAAATGGTAGCCACTCCAAAAGTTTGAGGTAAAGCTACAACATCTATAAACCCAATTTTTCTCAAAATATTGTTCAACTTTTCACCGTAAGGGAAAGCCGCCGCTGATTCTGATAAATACCCGTAGGCATCATTGTCTTTGGAAAACAATTTTCCAATTAGCGGAAGAACATAATTGCTGTACAATTGATATCCTTGCTTGTAGGGTGTTTTATCTGGAACAGAAGTTTCCAGAATGACAAAAGTGCCGTTAGGTTTTAGAACTCGTAAAATTTCTGCTAATCCTTTTTCTAAATTCTCAAAGTTACGCACTCCAAACGCAACCGTTATTGCGTCAAAATAATTATCCTCAAAAGGCATGTTCTCCGAATCTCCAAGTACCATTTCGATGGTTTTGGTTAGGTTTTTGGATGCAATTTTTTGGACGCCAACTTCTAACATTCCAGCTGAAATATCTAAACCTATAATTTTTTCTGCTTTTGTTTGTGCCATTAAAATCGCTAAATCTCCTGTACCTGTTGCGATGTCTAAAATGGTATTAGGATTCGATTTCCCTACCATTTTCAAGACTTTTTTGCGCCATTTAACATCAATTCCAAACGAAATTACACGGTTAAGATTGTCGTAATTTCCTGAAATAGTATCAAACATTTGAGCTACTTGCTCTTTTTTGCTTAATGATGAATCTTTGTAGGGAGTGATTTTATCTGCCATCTTTTTAGTTTGTGCAAATATAAGTAAACTCTACTAACTTAAATGGGATGATTTAGGCCAAACTTTTGGAGTTTAAAAAGATTTCAAAAATCACTAAAAGTGGGTATTGTAGTGCTCTGATTAAATATCCAATTTTACCTAAAGAAATAGGTTTTTCTTTTTCAATGTTCAATTGGGAGTTAATGATTGGAAATCAAATAGTTGAAATTTGCGCAACCAATTATATTTTGTCTTTTGGTCTTATTTAATAGCTTTTTGAGAGTTGTTAAATAAAGCGCAAAACACGTTCTTAAGAATTAATTTGTTTTTGGAAACTTTAAATTTATTCGTTTGAATTGCCTTCGTGGTATTTGGCAGTTCATTAAAAGGCAAAAAGACATTTCATTCTTTCTCCCAATGCATTGAAAATTTTTTTATTTTTTTACAAAAGTTTGATACGTATAATCGTAAAGATGTTTCTCATCTTTAGTATTAAACTCTGATTGTACCAGCTCCCATTCATTTTCATTCATTTCAGGAAAAAAGGCATCGGCTTCAAATTGACCATGTACTTTCGTAATTTCTATTTTATCAGAAAAAGGGAGTGCTTGTTTGTAGATTTCGCCTCCACCAATGATGTAAACTACTTCATTTTCAGGACAATTTTTTATGGCCTCTTCTATACTATGAGTCACAATACAGCCTTCAGGTTGGTAATTGGCTTGTCTAGTAATGACAACATGCGTTCTGTTAGGTAATGGTTTTGGAAAACTTTCAAAGGTTTTTCGTCCCATAATTATGTAATGACCCGAAGTTAATGCTTTGAATCTTTTAAAATCATTAGGTAAATGCCAAACCAATTCATTGTCTTTTCCTAAGGCATTATTTTCGGCAACAGCAGCAATCATTACGATCATAAATGTAGTCTTAAAGTAGTTTAGATAACGTGATTTACACTGCTACACTTCCTCTAATAAGAGGGTGAGGATCATAACCTTCCAAAGTAAAATCATCAAAATCAAAGTCAAAAATATTGGTGATCGCCGGATTTAGAATCATCTTTGGTAATGGTCTAGTTTCTCTAGACAACTGTAATTCTAGTTGTTCAAAGTGGTTGTTGTATATGTGTGCATCACCAAAAGTATGAATGAATTCACCCACACCTAAATCACAAACTTGCGCGATCATCATAGTAAGTAACGCATAAGAAGCTATATTAAATGGAACACCTAAAAATATATCGGCGGAACGTTGGTACAATTGGCACGATAATTTACCATCAGCCACATAAAACTGGAAAAATGCGTGACACGGAGGTAAAGCCGCTTTATTGTTAGCTACATTTTCTTCAAACGATTTTTTGGTGTCTGGAAGTACAGATGGATTCCAAGCAGACACTAACATTCGTCGGCTATTTGGATTTGTTTTTAACTCGGTTATTAGGTCCGAAATTTGATCAATTTCTTCGCTATTCCAATTCCGCCATTGATGACCATAAACAGGTCCCAAATTACCATCGGCATCTGCCCATTCGTCCCAGATTTTTACGCCGTTATCTTGTAAATATTTGATATTGGTATCGCCTTTTAAGAACCAAAGTAATTCATAAATAATGGATTTAAGATGCAATTTTTTGGTAGTCACCATTGGGAATCCTTCGTTCAAATCAAAACGCATTTGGTATCCAAATACACTTTTGGTTCCAGTTCCGGTTCGGTCGCCTTTTTGGCAACCATTTTCCATAACATGTTGCACTAAATCTAAATATTGTTTCATGTGATTGGGTTGAATTATGGTATTTAACTGTTTATGAAAAAATTAAAGGTTTTTATAAATGACCCCGTTTTTCATAACAAATTGAATTTGTTCTAATGTTTTGATATTGTTTAATGGATTTTCGTCTACAGCAATAATGTCAGCAAAAAAGGCAGGTTTGATTTGGCCAATTTCATTTGAAACTCCTAAAAGCATTGCATTAGTTAGCGTAGCAGATTGGATGGCTGCCAAGGCAGGCATACCTGCTTCGACCATATAACCAAATTCTTTTCCGTTTTTCCCATGATCGTATACTCCTGCATCCGTTCCAAAGGCAATTTTAACGCCTTTTTTGTATGCTTTGGCAAATGTAGATTGTATTTGTGGACCAACTTCTTTGGCTTTGGGTACAACAATGTCAGGGTAAAAACCTTCCACTTCTGCTTTAAGAGCTACTTCTTTTCCTGCAGTGATGGTTGGGACCAAATAGGCATCGTATTTTTT
This sequence comes from Flavobacterium ammoniigenes, assembly GCF_020886055.1. Classification (NCBI taxonomy): domain Bacteria; kingdom Pseudomonadati; phylum Bacteroidota; class Flavobacteriia; order Flavobacteriales; family Flavobacteriaceae; genus Flavobacterium; species Flavobacterium ammoniigenes. The sequence goes on from NZ_AP025184.1 coordinate 970,168, forward strand.
CATTAACTCCATAGTTTCTTCACTCATAAAAGTGCCATGTTCTATAGTTTTAATTCCGCCTAAGATAGCTCGTTGCATACCCTCGTCGCCATGCGCGTGTGCTGCGGTAAGCATGTTGTAATCTTTTGCAGTAGTGGTAATGGCTTTAATTTCTTCAATAGAAAATTGAGGATTTTTACCGCTTTTAGCCACACTTAAGACTCCACCGGTTGCTGTAATTTTAATGACATCGGCACCTTCTTTGTATCTTTCACGTACAGCTTTTACTCCGTCTTCTGGAGAATTCACCACCCCTTCATGAGGTCCTGGGTCACCCATTAATTTGCGGTTGCTACCGTTAGTTGGGTCAGCATGTCCTCCAGTAGAAGCAATTGATTTTCCTGCAGTGTAGATGCGGGGTCCTTTGGCAATTCCTTTATTGATGGCATTTCGTAATGCTATATTAACTCCAGTTCCTCCTAAATCACGAACCGTAGTAAATCCAGATAGTAATGTAATTTCGGCAAATCGAGCTGCTTCAAAAGCGACATCTGCCTCGTTGTTAGTGTATTTTGAAGCATAACTTTTTGGATTTTGTTCGCTTTCAATATGAACGTGTAAATCAATTAATCCTGGTAGTATAAATTTATTTTTTAAATCTACTTCAATATCATTTGCATTGGACTTAGCAACAAATCCATCGCTAATTTTTGTTATTTTATTTTTGGAAACAACTATGGTAGCGTTCTTAATTTCCTTTCCAGTTTGTACGTCTAAAATGCTTCCACAATGCAAATAATAGTCTTGTGAAAATCCAATCATGGATTGTAATCCAATAGCTAACGTTATTAGTAATGTATTGATTTTCATATAGTTATTTTTTAAAATTTATCTTTTTGAAATTTCATCTCGTATTTTGGCTGCTTTTTCGTAGTCTTCATTGTCTACTGCCTCTGCCAGTAATTCATTTAACTCTTGAATGGTTTTTGAAGCATAGGTTGATCCTGACTGATTATTTTCAATTTCGTGACCAAAAGTGTCCGGATTTGAAAGGATGGTATCAAGATCACTTTCGTCTTTATTGAGTTCACTAGTGTTGTTTAAGAAAATACCGGCTTTGTCTAATATATTTTTGTAAGTAAATATAGGGGAATTAAAACGCAAAGCCAAAGCAATGGCATCAGAGGTACGAGCATCAATAATTTCTTCGATTTTATCTCTTTCGCAAATGATGCTGGAATAAAATACTCCATCTACCAGTTTATGAATGATTACCTGTTTTACGGTTATGTCAAAACGTTCTGCAAAATTTTTAAATAAGTCATGAGTAAGTGGGCGAGGGGGTTTGATTTCTTTTTCTAAAGCAATGGCTATAGATTGTGCTTCGAACGCTCCAATGACAATGGGTAATTTTTTATCGCCATCTACCTCGTTTAAAATCAAAGCATAGGCTCCGTTTTGGGTTTGGCTGTATGAAATTCCTTTTATTGATAATTTTACTAAACTCATTGAATTGATATAAAAAAATTGGAGTAGGTTTTAAAAAAAACTGCCTTAACGCAAAGATATAAATATCCTTGTTTTAAGGCAGTTTTTTATAAATTAATTTAAAACTACTGTTGTGCTTTGAATGCTTTTAATTTTTCAATCAATTGCGGAACCACTTCAAAAGCATCTCCAACTACCCCATAATCAGCTACTTTGAAAAAAGGCGCTTCGGGATCACTATTGATTACTACTTTTACTTTAGATGAATTCACTCCAGCTATATGTTGTATTGCCCCTGACACCCCAATCGCTATGTATAAATTAGTAGCTACTGGTTTTCCAGTTTGCCCTACGTGTTCTCCGTGAGGTCTCCAGCCTAAATCAGAAACAGGTTTTGAACAAGCTGTTGCTGCACCAAGTACAGACGCTAATTCTTCAATCATTCCCCAGTTTTCTGGCCCTTTTAGACCACGTCCACCCGAAACAACAATATCAGCATCGGCGATAGACACTTTTCCAGAACTTTTTTCTGTAGCAGTTACTTTGACATTAAAATCGGCTGCATCAATCGTTGGATTAAAATCTTCTTCTGTTAGAGAACCGTTGTTTTCAACTAATCCATAGGAGTTTTTGGCTAAGCCAATTACTTTCACATCGGTGGAAATTTCGGTGATATTGAATGCTTTGTTTGAAAAAGCGGTACGTTTTACTTGGAATGGAGTCGTGCTTACAGGAAGTCCAACCACATTTGAAGCAAATCCTGCGTTTAAACCAACTGCTACTAGACCTGATAAATACATACTATCTGTAGTTGAGGAAAGGACAACTACTTTCGAACCTTCTTTTATAGCGGCTTGTTTGATTATATCGGAATAGGCTTTAGCTGAAAATCCTGTTACGGCTTCGTTATTAACTTTTAAGACTTTATCTACTCCGTATTTACCTAATTCAGAAACATCAGCTACGTTGATGGTTACGGCGGTTACTGAAGTTCCAAGACTTTCGGCTACTTTTTTTGCATAAGAAGCCAATTCATAGGCTACTTTTTTAAATTTTCCCTCTGCTGATTCAGCGTATATTAATATAGACATGATGGTACGGTTTTAAATTACTTTTGCTTCGTTGTGTAATAATTGAATTAACTCGTCTAAGTGATCGGCAGCAACCAATTTTACAGCCGACTTAGCTGCCGGTTTTTCAAACTGAACTGCTTTTGAATTTACATTTGCGGCAATTGGTTCTACTACATTAATTACTTTAGTACGGGCAGTCATAATTCCTCTCATGTTGGGAATACGAAGATCTTTTTCTTCAACCAATCCTTTTTGGCTACCTATTATTAGAGGTAAGGATGCGCTCAAGGTTTCTTTACCACCGTCAATTTCGCGAATTGCGATTGCGTTTGTCCCTTCGATAGTTAATCCTGCACAAGAGGTAACAAAATTATATCCTAAAATACCTGCCATCATTCCCGGAACCATTCCGCCATTGTAATCCAATGATTCTTTACCAGCAATGATTAGATCGTAACCACCAGTTTTGATCACTTCGGCTAATTGTTGTGCTACAAAAAAACCATCGGTTGGATTGGCATTGATACGAATCGCTTCATTGGCTCCAATTGCAAGAGCTTTTCGTAGAGTTGGTTCGGTTTCTGGTCCACCAACATTCACAACAGTTACAGTTGCTCCTTGTTGTTCTTGGAACCAAATTGCTCGGGTTAAACCAAATTCGTCATTAGGATTGATTACAAACTGAACTCCGTTTGTGTCAAATTCAGAATCACCATTTACGAAGTTGATTTTTGAAGTAGTATCAGGCACATGGCTGATGCAAACTAATATTTTCATAGGGGGTATATTTATGGATTTCTTAATTGTACCACAAATTTAAAATAATAAATCGGAATATTTACTATGCGCGCATAATATTTTTTTATCATTTTTTGTTTTTATAGCCCGGATAGTAGCGGCATCCTTCCTGTGGTGTCTTCAGCCAGAGGAAGATATAGCGAATAGCCGGAAAAAGCTTCGGATTATTTTAGTAGATTTTATGCTTTTAAGTAATTTAAAATATTTATTTTTGCATTCGAAAAATACAATTACAACATACAACTATGAGAACGATACAATTTAGAGAGGCCATTTGCGAAGCGATGAGTGAAGAAATGCGTCGCGATGAATCCATTTACTTAATGGGAGAAGAGGTTGCTGAATATAATGGTGCTTACAAAGCGTCTAAAGGAATGCTTGCCGAATTTGGTGAGAAAAGAGTAATCGATACACCCATTGCAGAACTTGGTTTTACTGGAATTGCAGTAGGTTCAGCTATGAACGGGAATCGTCCAATTGTAGAATACATGACATTCAATTTCTGTTTAGTAGGGATTGACCAAATTATAAACAACGCAGCCAAAATGCGTCAAATGACAGGAGGACAATTTAATGTGCCGATTGTTTTTAGAGGACCAACTGCTTCTGCAGGACAATTAGGTGCTACCCACTCACAAGCTTTAGAAAACTGGTTTGCTAATACTCCAGGTTTAAAAGTGATTGTACCTTCTAATCCATATGATGCTAAAGGATTATTAAAATCAGCTATTCGTGATGACGATCCAGTGATTTTTATGGAGTCTGAGCAAATGTATGGCGATAAAGGAGAAGTGCCTGATGGTGAATATACAATTCCAATTGGAGTAGCTGACATCAAACGTGAAGGGACTGATGTTACTATTGTTTCTTTTGGGAAAATTATCAAAGAAGCCTATATTGCTGCTGATGAATTAGCTAAAGAAGGGATTTCATGTGAAATTATCGACTTAAGAACGGTTCGTCCAATGGATCATGATGCGATTTTAACTTCGGTTAAAAAGACCAATAGATTAGTAGTTTTAGAAGAAGCTTGGCCATTTTCAAGTGTGTCTTCAGAGATTGCTTATATTGTTCAAGAACGTGCTTTTGATTATTTAGACGCGCCTATCCAACGTATAACTACTGCTGATACACCAGCACCTTATTCTCCAGTATTATTGAAAGAATGGTTGCCAAATTCAGAAGACGTTATTAAAGCCGTAAAAAAAGTATTGAATAAATAAATCAAAATGTTAATTGTTTAAACACAATTACAATATTGATTACCTTTGAATCTTCATCAAATACTATTTGATGAAGATTTTTTTTAGCTTATGAGATTAAAATTTCCCAATCTTTTTTTTGTTGTTTTATTGATGACAGCTCAGTTGCTTTTGGCCCAAACCAAAGTGAGTGGCGTTGTTGTAGATAAAACGAATCAACCCATTCCTTTTGCTACGATTGTGTTTAAAAAAACGAACATTGGTGTTGTAGCCAATGAGGATGGTCGATTTTATATTGAATCACCTCAAAAACAAACGATTTTAGTAGTTTCTTCAGCTGGGTTTTCGGAAAGAGAAATTTTCTTAGAAGATGCTATTTCATATAATTTCAAGGTAAAATTAAACGAAGCAGAATCCTTAAATGAGGTAGTTGTTTTTACTGGAAAAACTTCCAAAAAAAACAATCCAGCTTTGGATATTCTCAGAAAAATATGGGAACGAAAACGCAAAAACGGCTTGTATCAATTTGACCAATATCAAATGGAAAAATATGAAAAGGTCGAATTTGATATGAATACTATCGATAGCGCTTTTATGAAAAACAAAGTGTTCAAAGGAATGGAGTTTGTTTTCCAACATGTTGATACCTCTAAAGTTACTGGAAAAACGTATTTGCCAATTTTTATCAACGAATCCTTGTCGGATGTCTATGGTGACAACCGCCAGAAGAAAGTGAAAGAAAAATTGAAGGCCAATAAAACATCCGGCTTTGAAGGGAACCAACAAATTTTGTCTTTCCTAAAAGATTTGTACAGCGATTATTCAATTTATAACAATCACTTGACGTTTTTTGACAAGAGTTTTACCAGTCCTTTGTCTCGAACAGGAATCGATGTCTATAATTATGTATTAAGAGACAGTGCCTATATTGATAACAAAAAATGCTACAACATTTTGTTTTATCCAAGACGAAAAAACGAGTTGACTTTTAAAGGTGATTTTTGGGTAAACGACACCACCTTTGCCATCAAAAAAATCAATATGGCAGTAACCAAAAGCGCGAACATCAACTGGATTAAGGACATTTATATTGAACAGGAATTTGAGGTTATGAACGACTCGGTTTTCTTGTTGACACGAGATTATATGATGTCGGACTTTGCCTTAAATAAAAAAGAAAACTCTAAAGGAATTTATGGAAAGCGCACTACTTTGTATCGCAATCACGAATTCAATAAAGTCAAACCATTAGCTTTTTATAAAGAAGAAGTCAATTTTATAGACAATGAAGTCTATCAAAAGTCAGACGAATATTGGCATGAAAACCGTTTTGAAAAATTGAATAAAGACGAAGCGGGAGTTTATAAAATGCTCGATACCCTTCAAACGGTCAAAAAGTTCAAACAGATGTACAATTTGGTTTCCATTTTAGGCAGTGGCTATGTCGAGTTCAAGAATTTTGATTACGGACCTATCTTTTCTTCCTTAGGGTTCAATGAAGTAGAAGGTGTTCGCTTACGTGTTGGAGGGAGAACCTATTTTGGTCCAAATGACCCTTGGCGAATTCAAGCTTTTACTGCCTATGGTACGGACGATCATAAATTCAAATATGGACTTTCTGGAAAGTGGATGGTAGATAAGAAAAATAGAATCATTATCTCCGGAGGGAATAGACGCGATATTGAGCAAATTGGCGCAAGCTTAACTACCACAAACGATGTAATGGGACGAAGTTTTGCTTCCTCCGCTTTATTTACTACTGGGAGTAATGGGAAATTGACCAATATAAATTTGTCCAATATAGCAGTTGAAATAGAACCCGTAAAAAACTTAATTTTCCAATTAGGGATTTCGCACCGAACGTTGGTATCGGCCTCACCTACCTTCAGTTTGGATTATTATACAAACGCCTCGAGAACCACTATTCAAAGTGAGGTAAAACAATCGGAAGCAAATATTCAAATAGAATATATGCCCAATCGAAAAACCATTGGTTTTGGTGTAGAAAGAGACGTAGTAGACAATCCCTACAGCCGCTTTTTTATCAACTACAGTCATGGTTTTAAAGGGGTGTTAAATAGTGATTTCAAGTACGAGAAGTTGCAATTATTTTACAAGCAGCCAATTATTATTGGTCCATTGGGGCGAACCAATATTACAATGGAATTAGGTAAAACTTTCGGAACGATTCCATTAGGATTGATGAGTGTGATTCCAGGAAACCAAACCTATTTCACGATCGAAAATACCTTTAGTAATTTGAATTTTTATGAATTCATTAGCGACCAATATGCCACGTTGAAATGGGATCATAACTTTAACGGTAGAATCTTTGCACGCATTCCTTTTATGCGAAAATTAAATTGGCGTGAAATTATTGGGATTAGAGGAGTGTATGGATCTATCTCCAATGCCAATAGAGCTATTAATGCATCTGGATTAGCCTACAATGCACCCGAAAATGGGTATTGGGAATACAGTGCCGGTATTGGTAATATATTTAAAGTATTTCGTATAGATTTTTCTTGGAGAGGCAATTATCTAAATACTCCAGACGCTACTAAGTTTGCTATTAAAGGGGCTTTTGGATTTCATTTTTAATTTCAAAACAAGCCTAGTTTAAATTTTTATTTGATGCAAGAATCAATTCCTTTTTTGTCCCAAAAAGATGAGGTTTTAAAAACTATAATTGCTGATTTTGGTCTCCCAATAATTCAAAAAAGAGAAGAAGGATTTGCCTCCATGTGTCACATTATCTTGGAACAACAAGTTTCTATTGCCTCTGCCAGAGCAGCTTATGAAAAGCTAGTTAATTTGGTTGGCAAAGTAGATCCTTTTACGATATACAATGCCACTGATGAAGCTGTAAGAACTTGTGGCATATCCAGACAAAAAACCCTCTATTTAAAAGATTTAGCCCAAAGAGTTATAAGTAAGGAATTGGATTTCTCTTCACTCCCAATGAAATCAGAACAGCAGATTCGAAATGAATTAATTCAAATCAAAGGAGTTGGCAATTGGAGTATAGATGTTTATTTAATGTTTTGTATGCAATCGCAAGATATTATTCCTCTTGGGGACATCGCTATTAAAAACACCTTAATTGAATTGTATAATTGTCAATCGGATGAAGAAATGCTTGCTATTTCTTCCAATTGGAAACCCTTTCGAACAGTTGCATCCTTTATCATTTGGCATTATTACCTCAAAAAAAGGGGTAAAATTTAAATATTGGCAAATTGATGTTAAAAAAACATTTTTTTATCCCTTAGTTTTATTGTCAAAACGCTATGTTTCCGTACTTTTGCACCAAATTAAAAAAAGAAAAATACAACAATTACAATGACTGCAGACAAATTAAAAACGTTCGATGTCTTAATCGAAATACCAAGAGGAAGTAGAAACAAATACGAATACGATTTTAAAATTAGAAGAATGCGTTTTGACAGAATGTTATTCTCTTCAATGATGTACCCAGCTGATTATGGTTTTATTCCTGAAACTTTAGCCTTAGATGGTGATCCATTAGACGTTTTGGTATTGATCAACGAGCCTACTTTTCCTGGTTGTGTTATGGAAGTAAAACCAATTGGTGTTTTCCATATGGCAGATGATAAAGGACCAGATGAGAAAGTGATTTGCGTACCGGTATCTGATCCAATTTGGAATTCATTAAATGATTTAAGTGATGTAAATCCACACTTAATCAAAGAAATTGAGCATTTTTTCCAAGTGTACAAAGATTTAGAAAACAAACAAGTAGATGTAGAAGGTTGGGGAGACGTGAACGAAGCATTTGCCATCATTAAAGAATGTACGGAACGTTTTGATGCTATTGAAAACAAACCAAAAAACTTATTTAGCATTAAATAATTTTTTTAGTTAATCTTATAAAAAAAGCAATATTCTGTAAAGAGTATTGCTTTTTTGTTTAAATTCGTTCGTTATCAATGAATTATTAATTAAAACCAAAATTATTTTTTATGAATGCATTTATGATTTATTTGCCAATAGTAATGGCGATTATTGGACTTTTGTTCATGGCAGTTAAAAGAGCTTGGGTGCTAAAACAAGACGCTGGAGATGGTAAAATGAAAGAGATTTCAGATTATATTTACGAAGGTGCCTTAGCTTTCCTTAAAGCAGAATATCGATTATTGACTTTCTTCGTGATTGGCGCCAGTGCCGTTTTGGCGGGGATTTCATTTATAGTTCCTACCACACATATATTAATTGTAGTTGCCTTTGTTTTTGGTGCCTTCTTCTCTGCTTTAGCAGGAAATATGGGAATGAAAATTGCCACTAAAACTAATGTTAGAACTACGCAAGCCGCTCGTACTAGTTTGCCTCAAGCCTTGAAAGTTTCTTTTGGTGGTGGAACGGTGATGGGATTGGGAGTTGCTGGTTTGGCTGTTTTAGGATTGACAGGTTTCTTTATTATTTTCTTCCAAATTTTTATGAATGGTGCTTGGACTTCGTCAGAAGACATGACCAAAGTATTAGAAACATTAGCTGGATTTTCATTAGGTGCTGAGTCAATTGCTTTGTTTGCCCGTGTGGGTGGTGGTATTTATACCAAAGCAGCCGATGTAGGAGCTGATTTAGTGGGTAAAGTAGAAGCAGGTATTCCAGAAGATGATCCGCGTAACCCAGCCACTATTGCTGATAACGTAGGAGATAATGTGGGTGACGTTGCCGGAATGGGAGCCGATTTATTTGGTTCGTATGTGGCAACCGTATTAGCGGCTATGGTTCTTGGAAATTATGTGATTAAAGATATGGGTGGTAAAATCGAAGATGCTTTTGGCGGAATCGGACCGATTTTATTACCGATGGCTATTGCTGGTTTCGGAATTTTATTCTCAATCATCGGAACGATGTTAGTAAAAATTTCTAGTGATGATGCAAAAGAAGCACAAGTACAAAAAGCATTGAACATTGGAAACTGGGTTTCTATTGTATTGACTTTAGTAGCTTGTTATTTCTTAGTACAATATATGTTGCCTGCTACCATGAAAATGGAATTCTACGGTGAAGGATTGAAAGATATCTCGTCTATGCGTGTTTTCTATGCTACTATTGTAGGTTTGATTGTGGGTGGAGCTATTTCATCTGTAACCGAATATTATACAGGACTAGGAACAAAACCAGTATTGGCAATTGTTCAAAAATCGTCTACAGGTGCTGGAACTAATGTTATCGCAGGTTTGGCTACAGGAATGATTTCTACGTTTCCAACAGTAATTTTGTTTGCTGCCGCAATTTGGTCTTCGTATGCTTTTGCAGGTTTCTACGGGGTTGCTTTAGCAGCTTCGGCTATGATGGCTACAACTGCAATGCAATTAGCAATTGATGCTTTCGGTCCTATTTCTGACAATGCAGGAGGTATTGCTGAAATGAGTGAATTACCAAAAGAGGTGCGTACTCGTACCGACATTTTGGATTCAGTAGGTAATACTACAGCTGCAACTGGAAAAGGATTTGCGATTGCTTCTGCAGCCTTAACTTCTTTAGCATTGTTTGCTGCTTATGTAACTTTTACAGGAATTGACGGAATCAATATTTTCAAAGCACCCGTTTTAGCAATGTTATTCGTTGGAGGGATGATTCCAGTAGTATTCTCTGCTTTGGCAATGAACTCTGTTGGTAAAGCAGCGATGGATATGGTATATGAAGTGCGTCGTCAGTTCAAAGAAATTCCAGGAATCATGGAAGGAACAGGTAAGCCAGAATATGGTAAATGTGTTGAAATTTCGACTAAAGCGGCTTTACGCGAAATGATGTTGCCAGGAATTTTAACGATTGGTTTCCCAATTGCGATTGTTCTTTTAGGAAAATTAGTTTATGGTGATAATAACCAATTAATCGCTGAAATGTTAGGTGGTTATATGGCAGGGGTAACAGTTTCGGGTGTGCTTTGGGCTGTGTTCCAAAACAACGCTGGTGGCGCTTGGGACAATGCTAAAAAATCATTTGAAGCTGGTGTTGAAATCAATGGCGAAATGACGTATAAAGGTTCAGATGCGCACAAAGCTGCGGTAACTGGAGATACTGTTGGTGATCCGTTTAAAGATACTTCAGGACCGTCAATGAACATTTTAATTAAATTAACTTGTTTGATTGGATTGGTAATTGCGCCAATCTTAGGAGAAGGAAGTGCCACTCAAAAAGAAATGACCTGTACTATTGAGATGAAATCTTCTTCTGAAGCCGGTATGATGGGTAATTGTGATATGAGCAAATGTGCTACTATGACTAAAGACGAATGTGCTAAAATGTGCGACAGTCTAAAATGTACTCCTGAGCAAAAAGAAATGTGTTTATCTCATTATGATGCGAATGGTAAATACATCGCTAAAGAAGAAAAAGCATGTTGTGCCAAAAAAGGAGAAGCTAAAAAGCAAGTAAATGTTCAAATGAGCAATGATAATGGAAAAGCAAAAGCGACAGTAACTATTTCTGAAAATGGAAAAGAAACTGTTCAAGTTTTTGAAGGAACTGAAGCTGAGGTGAAAGCTAAAGTAGAAGCGATTAAATAATTTCCTTTTATATAAAAAGAAAATGCCTCAAGAAATTGAGGCATTTTTTTATGGATCTAATTTTCAGTCTAAAACAAACCGTTGATTTCGGCATCAATTCGGTTGATGATATTTCCTAAATCTTCTGGATTATCTACAAAATTGATATTGTCTACATCAATGATTAATAATTTACCCCTGTCATAGGTATGAATCCAAGCTTCATAGCGTTCGTTCAAACGACTCAAATAATCAATAGAAATAGAATTTTCATATTCACGACCACGTTTGTGAATTTGGCCTACTAAATTCGGAATAGAACTACGCAAGTAAATTAATAAATCAGGTGCTTTTACCAAAGATTCCATCAATTCAAAAAGAGAAGAGTAATTTTGGAAATCGCGATTGGTCATCAAGCCCATAGCATGTAAGTTAGGAGCAAAAATGTGCGCGTCTTCGTAAATCGTTCTGTCTTGAATGATTCTTTTTCCGCTTTCGCGAATTTGCATTACCTGACGAAATCGACTGTTCAAGAAGTAAATTTGTAAGTTGAATGACCAACGTTCCATTTGGTGATAGAAATCATCCAAATACGGGTTGTCGACTACGTCTTCAAAATGAGGTTCCCATTTGAAATGTTTGGCTAATAAATTGGTCAAGGTGGTTTTTCCCGAACCTATGTTTCCTGCTACTGCTATATGCATTACGGTAGTGTGATTTTATTATTGATAAATTCTAAAAGGGTAAAAATAGATAAAAATTAGTGTTTGTAATACATTTTTCGGAATGATTTATTCACAATCGAAAAATGAAATAGTGGCTTTATTTTATTTCTATTTTTAAATTAATTGCATCGATACCAACTGATTTGGAATGCCTCTGACTAAGTCATTTAACATTTTATTGGTACAAAATTCAAATTCTTTCGTCATATTTGCCTTTTAATTATAATTTGAACTTCATGAAAAAAGCGATTTTACTTTTATTATTTGTATTAATTTATACTAATTCACAAGCACAAAAAGATTTTCAAGGTATGGCCGTATACGAGTCAAAAACCAGTATGGCCGACTTCAAAGTTCGTATGGAAGGGAATAAAAATATTAATCCTGAAATGCAAAAAATGATGGAAGAGCGAATGAAAAAAATGTTTGAGAAAACATTCATTTTAAATTTTGATAAATCAGCCTCCATCTATAAAGAAGAAGAAAAATTAGATGCAAACCCACAAGGTGGCGGATTCAGAATGATGAGTTCCATGACTGGTGGCGGCGGTACTTTTTATAAAAATGTAAAAGACAAAACCTACACAGTGGATAAGGAATTCATGGGGAAAGAATTTTTAGTAAAAGATTCACTAGCGAGTTTGAATTGGAAAATGGAGGCTGAAACTCGTGTAATTGGCGGGTATACTTGTTACAAAGCTACAGCAGTAAAGGAAGCAAGTAAAACAGATTTTAGAAATTTCCGTCCGAAAAAAGAAGAAGAACCTAAAAAGGACGCAGATAAACCTGCTGAAGCAAAGAAAACGAACTTCATGGATGCCGTTGAACTGCCTAAAGAAATTACAATTACAGCTTGGTATACACCTGAAATTCCGGTTAATCAAGGGCCTGAAGGTTATTGGGGTTTGCCTGGATTAATTTTAGAAGTAAATGATGGGAAAACCATTATTTTGTGTTCCAAAGTAATTTTAAATCCAAAAGAAAAAGCGGAAATAAAGCCTTCTTCTAAAGGGAAAGTGGTCGGCCAAAAAGAATACGACGAAACCGTAATGAAAAAAATGGAAGAATTTAGAGAAATGAATCAAGGTCGTGGCGATCGAGGTGGAATGCAAATTCGAATCGGGCAATAAAACCACAATAAAACCACAATAAAATCAAATGGTATCCAATGAAAAAAATAATTCTGTTGATTGCTTTTTTAACAATGACTTTTGTGAATGCTCAAAATATTCGCTTTGAAGGAATTGTTCTTGATAATGCAAAAGCGCCACTAGAAATGGCCAATGTAATGGCGGTTAATCAAACCTCTAAAACAATGGATTCCTATGCTATTACTAGCGACAAAGGTAAGTTTGTTTTGAACTTGAAAGCCAATACGTCGTATTCGATAAAACTGAGTTATATTGGGATGCAAAATAAAGAAATCTCAGTTAGCACAAAATCAGAAAACATCGTTCAGAATATTACTATGGAATCGGGCGGTATTGAATTAGCCGGTGTCGAAATTGTTCGCGAAATGCCGGTTTCTATTAAAGGTGATACTATTGTCTACAATGCAGATTCTTTCAAATCGGGTACCGAACGCAAGTTGGAAGATGTACTTAAAAAATTGCCTGGTGTTGAAATTAATGCAGATGGAGAAGTAGAAGTAGAAGGTAAAAAAGTCTCCAAATTGATGGTAGACGGAAAAGATTTTTTCAAAGGAGACACCAAATTAGGGGTAAAAAATATCCCAGCAGATGCTATTTATAAAGTACAATTTCTTCGCAATTATAATGAAAATTCGATCCTGAAAGGAGTAGAAAACAACCAAGATAATGTGGCCATGAATATCAAATTGAAATCAGGGAAAAAGAATTTCTGGTTTGGTGATATCGCTGCTGCTGGAGGATTGAATGATACCAAACGTTACTTGGTCAATCCCAAATTATTTTATTACAATCCGGAGTATAGTATCAACCTGATTACTAATTTCAATAATATAGGCGAATTGCCTTTGACGGTTCAAGATTATTTTAAATTCACAGGGGGATTTAGAAGTATGATGGCAAAAGGGGGTAGTAGTTTCAATGTATCTTCAAATGATTTGGGTATTTCTTTAATGCGAAACAATAGAGCGAAAGAAATCGAGACACAATTTGGCGCTGCCAATTTTTCATATAATGTGACCAAAGCTTGGACCTTGAGTGGTTTTGGAATTGTGTTGAATTCTAATTCCGATTTGGAAACTAAATCGACAGTGAATATCTTGAATCCTACTTCCAATCAGATTGCTTCTACAGAGAAAAGAACGGAGATTTCCAACCAAAGAAGTAATTTAGGATTGTTTAAATTGGGTTCTATTTACAAACCTAGTTCCCGATTGCAATTGGATTATGATATTTTGGCTAAAGTTTCAAAACAAGATGAAACGAGTACTTTATCACGTCAATCGATTGTTAATTCCCTTTCGAATTCGGAAACTATATTTACCGAAAAAAATCAAGATCCAACATCATTGAATCAAAATTTGAGTGCTTATTTTACGCAAAGTGAAAAGAATGTTTTTGCCTTAGAAATGCAGCATTTGTACCAAGACGAAAATCCATTTTACAATGCTAATTTGCAATCGCAACCCTTTAGTTTAACTGGATATTTGAATGGGCAAAATAGGAATGATTTAACCCAAAACCGTTTTGTACAGACCAATAAAGTAGATGCTAAACTAGATTACTATTATATGGTAACCCCAAAAAGTAATATTAATATTACCATGGGAAATACCATTTCGAATCAGAATTTTGATTCCTCAATTTTTCAAATTTTAGATGGTGGGGCTGTCAATAATTTGTCAGATTCAAGAAATAAAAACAATGTAAATTATAAATTTAATGATGCTTTTTTGGGATTCCATTACAAAGTATTGACCGGTAAATTTACTTTTACACCTGGTGTAAGTTTCCATGCTTACGATATGACTAATACCCAATTGGGCACTAGTTTCAATCAGAATTTCTTTAGGATATTACCCGATTTTGTAGCCATTTACCAAATGAAAAAGGCCGAAACCTTGACCTATAATTTTGGATACACTAATAGTTTTACGGATATCAATAGACTGGCAGAAGGATTTGTTTTTAATAATTACAACAGTTTGTCTAAAGGAAGTCGAACGCTGGAAAACGCTACTCAACAAACTCATTCGTTGCGTTATTTCAAATACAATATGTTTAATCTAGAAAATATTTCGGCTAATCTAAGTTATTCTAAAACCGTGGATGCCATTAAAACGCAGTCAGTTTTTAATGGGGTAAATCAAACATCAGCACCGTATAATTCAGATTTTGCTGATGAAACTGCTTCTGCTTTTGCCATGTATGGCCGTTCTTTTTTTAAGAATTATAAAGCCTCTTTGAACACCCGTTTGGCTTGGTCAAAATTCAATAATATTCAAAATGCTACGCTTACGGTTAGAGAAAGCTTCACGCAATCGCATACGATTACCGCTTCTACAAATTACAAGAACTTACCTAATTTAGAACTGGGGTATTCGTTGACTGTAAATGACTATAACAACACTAAATTTTATACAGACAAACCTTTTGTCAAGTTGGATTATTACTTTTTGAAAAGTTTCTCTTTTGTGTCTGAATACGAATTTTACCATTATTACAACGGCGATAAAACGGTAAATAACGAGTATGATTTTCTTTCGGCCAGTTTGATTTATCAAAAAACAAAAGAAAGTAAGATGGAATATAAAATTGCAGCAACTAATTTATTGAATACTACTTCGTTAAATGATGATAGTTTTTCTCAATTTTCTACAAGAACTTCGCAATATATTGTTCAGCCTAGATACATTATTTTTAGTTTGAAGTATAATTTATAGTCTACATATACAAAAAAACCACGCCAATGGCGTGGTTTTTTTTATCTATAAAAAGCAAATAAATTACAATTTAAAAGCTGTTTTAACTGCGTCTACAAAATCTAATTTTTCCCAAGTAAATAAATCTACAGTCACGGTTTTCGTTAATCCGCCAGGAGCTGAGAAGATTTTAGTTACCGTTTCTGGTGTACGTCCCATATGTCCGTAAGCTGCTGTTTCACTATAGATAGGATTTCTCAATTTCAAACGTTGCTCAATGAAGTACGGACGCATATCAAAAATACCTTCCACTACTTTACTGATTTCTCCATCTGTCAAACTTACTTTTGAAGTTCCGTATGTATTTACATTGATTGATGTTGGTTTTGCCACACCAATAGCATAAGACACTTGTACCAAAACTTCGTCACACAATCCTGCTGCTACTAAATTTTTAGCAATATGACGGGTTGCATACGCTGCAGAACGGTCTACTTTTGACGGATCTTTTCCAGAGAAAGCACCACCACCGTGAGCGCCTTTTCCACCATAGGTATCCACAATGATTTTTCTTCCTGTCAAACCAGTATCTCCGTGAGGTCCTCCAATAACGAATTTTCCTGTTGGGTTGATGTGATAAGTAATATTATCATTGAATAAATGTGCATATTGTGGGTATTTCGCTTTAATACGCGGAATCAAAATGCTCACTAAATCCGATTTGATTTTAGCCAACATCGCCGCTTCTTGATCAAAATCGTCATGTTGCGTAGAGATTACAATGGCGTCAATTCGAACCGGTTTGTTGTCATCTGAATATTCAAGAGTTACCTGCGATTTAGCATCTGGGCGCAAGTATTTGATTTCGTTGTTCTCTCTTCTTAAGTTAGCCAACTCGATCAAAATCGCATGCGATAAATCCAAAGCCAAAGGCATGTAGTTCTCCGTCTCATTAGTAGCATAACCAAACATCATTCCTTGGTCACCCGCTCCTTGTTCTTCTTTACTTGCTCTATCTACTCCTTGATTGATATCAGCTGATTGTTCGTGAATTGCTGAAAGAATTCCACAAGAATTCGCTTCAAACATATACTCACTTTTGGTGTAACCAATTTTCTTGATTACATCACGAGCGATTTGTTGTACATCTAGGTAGGTATTGGATTTTACCTCACCCGCCAAGATCACCTGACCGGTTGTTACCAAGGTTTCACAAGCTACTTTTGAATCGGCATCAAATGCCAAAAAATTATCGATTAATGCATCGGAGATTTGATCAGCCACTTTGTCTGGATGTCCTTCACTCACAGATTCTGACGTAAATAAATAAGCCATAATAATTTAATTTAGTTTTAAATTAAGCGAGGAAAAATGGTGTTGCTACGAAATGCTAAAGGGAAATTCCTGCTTTAGCATTTTTTAACGAGGTTGCAATCAGTTCAAATTTTTCCTCTGAAATTAGAGCGCAAAGTTATAAAACGATTTTGAATTCCAAATTAAACTTTTCATTTTTTTTTGTTGCAAAAAGGCGTTTTGGTTTCGGTTTCTTCAAAAAACGAGGCTTTTAGCTCCTTTTTATTGCATTATTTCTTTGTTCTTATTATATTGTAATCAAATAATCGTTCGCAAATAGAGAAAATCAAATGCCCTGTATTCGAATTTTGTCCAATTATGCAGAAACGAAATTTGGTTCTTTAAGAAATATGCCGTTAATTTGCAGCTCAAAGTTCAAATAAACGTATTGAAATGTTATAAAGAAAGGTAGAGGGATTAGACCCGATGAAACCTTAGCAACCCTTCGGTAAATCGAAGAAGGTGCTGCATTCTACCACAGCAATGTGGAAAGATAACACGAGATTTTTCTAGCTTCCTTCTAGATTTTCTTTCTAATATTTCCAACACAAATCAACAATCACAATCGATTTGACATTGGAAAATAAAACCAACCAAATACAAATACACAATTTTACCACCGAAAGTGGTGTGTTATATCCTACACTACATTTAAGCTATCAAGTATTTGGCCCAAGCTTGAATACAGCTCCTATTGTTTTGGTGAATCACGCCTTAACAGGTAATTCCAACGTAATTGGGGCACAAGGTTGGTGGAACGATTTAATTGGAGAAGGCAAAACGATCGATACAAATAAATACAGCGTTCTAGCATTTAATGTACCAGGAAACGGATACGATGGTTTTGGTATTGAAAACTACCAAGATTTCAACGCGAGAGATATCGCACGAATATTTAATCAGGGAATTGAAGCGCTACAAATTTCACAGTTGTTTGCCATTATTGGCGGGTCTGTTGGTGGAGGAATAGCCTGGGAAATGGCCGCATTAAACCCTAAAATTACCCAACATTTGATTCCAATTGCAACCGATTGGAAATCGACAGATTGGTTGATTGCTAATTGTTTTTTGCAAGAACAAATTTTAGCTAATTCGTCAAAACCAATCGAAGATGCGCGCATTCACGCCATGTTATGTTATCGAACTCCAGAATCCTTTTCGTCCAAATTCCAACGTACAACCAATGAAGAATTAGCCGTTTTCAATATCGAAAGTTGGTTAGCCCATCACGGGAATAAGTTGCAAAAACGGTTTCAGTTATCGGCGTATAAAATGATGAACCATTTGCTAAAGACGATTGATATTACTAGAGGCAGGGATTCTTTTGCAACAGTAGCGGCAACAATCGAAGCTACTATTCATATTATTGGGATTGATTCGGATTTGTTTTTTACAGCAAATGAGAATCGCGGTACTTATGAAGAATTAAAAAAATATAAAGAAAATGTATCCTATCAAGAAATTGTTTCCATTCATGGTCACGATGCTTTTTTGATAGAATACCAACAATTACATAATTTATTGGCTACCATTTTTTAATGGTACAACCAAAAAAACAGACACAATGAAGATTTTAAAATTTGGAGGAAAGTCATTATCTAACGGAGATGGATTAGATAAAGTGGTAGCAATTATTTTAGACAAAGTTAATCAAGGTGAGAAAATTGCCGTGGTGGTTTCGGCGCGTGGCAATGCTACTGACGAATTGGAAGAGATGTTATCTATTGCATCCAAAAATGAAAGCTACAAGCCGCAATTGGAACAGTTTAAATTAGAGCAACAAAATGGTTTTGCTGAAGTTGATTTTACAGAAGAATTTACCGTTTTAGAAAAATTATTTGAGGGTGTAAGCTTAATTGGGGATTACAGCAGTAAAATTAAAGATCAAATTTTGTCGATAGGCGAAGTACTTTCTGCTAAATTATTGACCGCTATTTTACTTAAAAATGGAGTGACTGCTCGTTTTGCAGATAGTAGAGAATTGATCAAAACCGATTCAAAATTTGGCGATGCACAACCCATTGAACACGCCTCTAAAAAAAATGTAGTACAGTATTTCAAAGAGAATGAGGATGCAGTAAATATTGTGACCGGTTTCATTGCTTCGAATGCGAAAAATGTGACTACTACTTTAGGAAGAAACGGAAGTAATTATACCGCTTCTTTGATTGCGAATTATTTGAATGCCGAAGAATTACAAAACTACACACACGTTGACGGAATCTATACCGCAAACCCTGACTTAGTTCCCGATGCCAAGAAAATTGATTATTTGACTTTTAACGAGGCCAATGAGTTGGCTAATTTTGGCGCAACCATTTTACACGCTAAAACGATCATTCCATTATTAGAGAAAAACATTCCGCTTCGTATTTTGAATACCTTCAATCACGAAAATAAAGGCACCTTAATCCGATCTACAGCGAGTAAAGAAGGAATCAAAACACTTTCAGTTTTGGAAAATGTGGCCTTGGTCAATTTAGAAGGACGCGGTTTGCTTGGAAAAACCGGTGTCGATGCCCGAATTTTCAAAGTTATGGGTGACAATGATATCAGTGTGAGTATCATTTCGCAAGGTTCTTCTGAAAGAGGAATTGGTTTAGTGGTTGATGCAGATAAAGCGTCTTTAGCGATGATTCAGTTGGAGAAAGAATTTGAAAATGATTTCTATTCGAAAGATGTCAATAAAATTTCGGTGACCGATAATGTATCGGTTATTTCTATCATCGGACAAGACTTAAGTACTTTTCACAAGCCCTATACGGCATTGATTAAAAATAAAATTGTTCCAATTTTGTTTAACAATACCGTTACCGGTAAAAACGTGAGTTTGGTGGTGAAGAAAACGGAATTGAATCGTGCTTTGAACGTAATTCACGGAGAGATTTTTGGGGTTTCCAAAAAAATCAACATAGCTATTTTTGGTCACGGATTAGTTGGAGGAACTTTAATTAACCAAATTTTAGAATCGGCTACCGCTATCGAAAAACGCAAAGATGTGAAGTTGAATATTTTTGCTATCGCCAATTCTAAAAATGTTTTGTTGAATAAAAATGGGGTAACTCCTAATTGGAAAAACGAAATCCAAAACAAAGGGACTTTATACACCATTCAAGATGTGATTGATTATGCCAATGAACACCATTTGGAAAACTTAATTGCTATTGACAATACGGCGAGTGCCGAATTTGTAGAAAATTATATTCCGTTGATTGAAAGTAGTTTTGACTTAATTTCGTCCAATAAAGTAGCAAATACCTTGAGTTATAGTTTCTATAAAAAACTACGCAAAGTATTGGCCGACAATCAAAAAACCTATTTGTATGAAACCAATGTAGGAGCCGGTTTGCCATTGATTGATACGATTAAATTATTGCACCTTTCAGGTGAAAATATTACTAAAATAAAAGGGGTGTTTTCTGGAACATTGAGTTATTTGTTTAATAACTTCTCTGCCAAAGACGTTCCGTTTAGCGACGTATTGAAAGAAGCCATTGACAATGGGTATACCGAACCCGATCCAAGAGAAGATTTATGTGGAAACGATGTAGGTAGAAAATTGTTAATTTTGGCGCGTGAATTGGATTTGCAAAACGAATTCGAAGAAATCGCTATTCAAAATTTAATTCCGGAACATTTACGAGAAGGAAGTGCATCTGAATTTTTGACCAAATTGAAAGAATTTGATGCGGTCTACGCCAAAATAAAAGAAGACCAACAACCGAATCATGTGTTACGGTACATCGGCGAATTGTCTGGTGATTTGCAAAGCGACAAAGGAAATTTAGAAGTGAAATTAGTAACAGTCCCTTCAGACACAGCTTTAGGTGGATTGAAAGGATCGGATTCATTCTTCGAAATTTACACTGAATCCTATGGAGATCGACCAATTGTAGTTCAAGGTGCGGGAGCTGGTTCAGCGGTAACAGCAAGAGGGGTGTTTGGAGATATTTTAAGATTGTCAGACAAAGGATAATATTTATACAAACAAAACAAATGAAAATAACATTAGAAAGAGTAAACGATAACTTTCATTTTCAATTGAAAAACGACAGAGGACACCTTGTCAATGTCGATGCACGTCCTGCCTTTGGAGGAAACGACATGGGACCAAGTCCAATGGAATTGGTGTTAATGGGTGTTGCGGGTTGTAGTGGTATTGATATGATTTCGATTTTGAAAAAACAACGTCAAGAAATTACGTCTTTTAAAGCGGAAGTAGAAGGAGAACGCGTACCCGTTGGTGAGGCCAATCCGTTTAAAACAATTCATGTTGTTTTCTTTTTAGAAGGCCCAATCAACGAAGACAAAGCAGCTAGAGCGGCTAAATTATCGTTTGAAAAATATTGTTCGGTTTCCAAAACCTTAGAACCAACCGCTACCATTTTGTACAAAGTTGTATTGAATGGAGTGGAATTAGCGAATTAAAAAAAATAAATACAACTACAATGAACGAAGAAGATTTCGGTTTTGAAACTCAAGCGATACGCGGTCAATTAGAAAGAACACAATACTTGGAGCATTCGGTGCCTTTGTATTTAACCTCTAGTTTTGTTTTTGAAGATGCAGAAGACATGAGAGCTTCCTTTGCAGACGAAAAAGAACGCAATATCTATAGTCGTTATAGCAATCCCAATACGATTGAATTCATCAATAAAGTGTGCCAAATGGAAGGAGCCGAAACCGGTTTTGCTTTTGCATCAGGTATGGCAGCGGTGTATTCTACTTTTGCGGCTTTATTGAAATCGGGAGACCATATTGTTTCGGCGAGTAGTGTTTTTGGGGCAACCCATTCGTTGTTTGTGAATTATTTTCCCAAATGGAATATCGAAACAACCTATTTTGATTTAAATCATCCAGAAACCATTGAGAGTTGTATTCAACCCAATACTAAAATTTTGTTTGCCGAATCGCCAACAAATCCTGCGGTAGATATTATCGATCTGGAATTATTGGGAAAAATTGCCAAAAAACACAATTTGATTTTAATTATTGACAACTGTTTTGCAACGCCTTATTTGCAACAACCTATCAAATGGGGTGCTGATTTAGTGATCCATTCGGCAACTAAATTGATGGACGGTCAAGGACGTGTTTTAGGTGGAATCACAGTGGGTAGCGCCGATTTGATAAAAGATATTTATCTTTTTTCTAGATTGACTGGGCCAACATTATCACCGTTTAATGCCTGGGTTTTGTCGAAAAGTTTGGAAACATTAGCCGTTCGTTTGGAAAAACATTGCGAGAATGCTTTGAAAGTGGCTGAGTTTTTAGAAAACCATCCTCAAGTAAATAAAGTGAAATATCCGTTCTTGAAATCGCATCCGCAATATGCTATTGCGCAAAAGCAAATGAAATTAGGAGGCAATATTGTAGCTTTCGAAATCAAAGGTGGAATCGAAGCGGGAAGAGCTTTCTTGGATAAAATTAAATTATGTTCGTTGTCACCCAATTTAGGAGACACTAGAACAATTGTTACGCATCCGGCATCAACAACACATAGTAAATTATCTGTTGAAGAACGTTTGGCAGTGAGTATTACCGATGGATTGGTTCGAGTTTCGGTAGGTTTAGAAACTGTTGCCGATGTCATTGCTGATTTGGAACAAGCTTTGTCTTAAAATTTAAGATGTGCGATAGTGGATTTTCGATTTAGTGTTATAATTTCGCACTTTGCAGATCGTAAATCATGTATCGTAAATCGAATATATAAATCATGTTATCAAAAAAAACAAAGTACGGAATAAAAGCATTGACTTTCTTGGCACGCCAAGAGAATCAAACGCCGGTGCAAATTGCAGAAATTGCCAAGAGTGAGCATATTTCGATTAAGTTTTTAGAAAGCATTTTATTACTCTTACGTCATTCGGGTTTTTTGGGAGCCAAAAAAGGGAAAGGTGGCGGTTACTATTTGATCAAAGAACCGAAAGATATTAATATGGCGCATGTGTACCGTATTTTAGAAGGTCCTATTGCCTTACTTCCTTGTGTAAGTCACAATTTTTATGAAAAATGTGATGATTGTGTGGATGAAGTGAACTGTTCCGTTCATAAACTAATGACCGAAGTCCGCGATAACACTCTGATGATACTCGAAAACAATACGCTCGCAGACGTTTCTTTTTAAATTCAAACTTTTTAAATTTCCATTTTGTAATTAGTAAAAAAGTACTATTTTTGCACTTTAATCTACTTTACCGATAGGGTAATAGATTTTTACATAAGAAAATTAAGAATAAGCTGTAATAATGAGTCGAGAAGCTAAAGAAAATAGATTAGAAGCCAATACAAAAGTACCCTTCAAACAACGTTTGTGGGTGATTATTCCAGTTGCTTTGTTAGTGGGTTTAATTTCAAGTTTAATCTACAACCATCATGCGGAGTTTTCTTGGGAGGGTTTACTAGCAGGTTTCGATCAAGAGTTTTTGGTTTTTTTCTTAATAGGAGTATTTGCTCAGTTAGTAGACGGCACTTTAGGAATGGGGTATGGGGCTACTTCCACTTCGTTCTTATTGGCCTACGGAATTCCACCAGCAATAAGCAGTACGGGAGTTCACGTTGCCGAGATGTTCACAACAGGAGCTTCTGCAATTTCGCACCACCGTTTTGGAAATATCAATAAAAAATTAGTGAAACACTTGTTAATTCCAGGTGTGTTAGGATCTGCTGTGGGAGCTTATTTGCTTTCGGATGTTATCGACGGAGATGTAATTAAGCCTTTTATTGCGGTTTATATGATTGCACTAGCGATCATCATTATTAGAAAAGCAGCTCAAAAAAATATCATCAAAAAGAAAACCAAGCGCTTGAGTGTCCTTGCTTCTTTTGGAGGTTTTATGGATGCTGTTGGTGGCGGTGGTTGGGGACCAATTGTAACCTCTACTTTGTTAGGTCGCGGTAGAAATCCACGTTACACTATAGGCTCTGTAAATGCTGCCGAGTTTGCTGTTTCTTTTGCCAGTGGGGTAACTTTTATGCTTTTTGGCGGAATTGAAGGTTGGCAAGTCATCATTGGTTTGATTTTAGGAGGAGTGATGGCAGCACCCATTGCCGCCTTTTTAGTGAACAAAATTAAAAGACAACCTATGATGATAGCAGTGGGAATATTAATTATCATTTTAAGTTTGCGAACCTTATCTAAATTACTATAATGAGTACATCAGTCGTAGCCAGTTTATTGGAAAAAACAAAGGACTTCTCTATCGAGGAGACGCTTGCTTTTTTAGCGAATGAATATCCAAATCAAGTAGTTTTTTCTACTTCTTTTGGACAAGAAGATCAAGTGATTACCGATTTGATTGGTCAAAATCAATTGCCAATTACCGTATTTACTTTAGATACCGGGCGTTTGTTTCAAGAAACCTATGATGTATTTCATAAAACAGTTAAAAAATACAAGACCGAAATCAAAACCTATTTCCCTGAAACAGCAGCCGTAGAAAGCTTGTTGAATGAAAAAGGGCCGAACAGTTTTTACAGCTCGGTAGAGAATAGAAAAGAATGCTGTTTCATTCGAAAAGTAGCGCCTTTGACAAAAGCCTTGCAAGGCAATGCAATTTGGATTACCGGTTTGCGAGCAGAGCAATCAGAGAACAGAAGCGACTTGAACTTTTTTGAATACGATGCCCATTTTGATATCATTAAATTCAATCCATTACTAAAATGGACATTGCAGGAAGTGGAAGAATATTTAGAAAAGAATAACGTGCCGCAGAATACCTTACATAAAAAAGGTTTTGTGAGTATCGGATGTGCGCCATGTACCAGAGCAATTTTGCCTGGCGAGGACATCAGAGCAGGAAGATGGTCGTGGGAATCAAGTCACAAAGAATGTGGCTTACACCAAAAATAGTGATTAGTCAATAGTAATTAGTGATTAGAATATAATAAATAAAAAAGTAGTGGAAAGTTTAATGATAAGAGGTTAACCAACCTTAAACCTTAAACTTTAAACTTTTAAACAATTATAAATGAGTTCAATAGTAAAAACAAATGCTTTAGAAAGCGAAGCAATTTATATTTTCAGAGAAGTAATTGCTCAATTTGAGAAACCTGTATTGCTTTTTTCAGGTGGAAAAGATTCGATCACCTTAGTGCGTTTGGCACAAAAAGCTTTTTTTCCAGCAAAAATACCTTTTCCATTATTGCACGTTGATACCGGGCATAACTTTCCAGAAACGATTGAGTTTAGAGATAAGTTGGTAGCCGAATTAGGATTAGAATTAATCGTTCGTAACGTTCAGGATGCTATTGACCAAGGAAAAGTAGTAGAAGAATCTGGGAAGTATTCTAGCAGAAATAGTTTGCAAACGACTACGCTTTTGGATGCGATTGAAGAATTCAAATTTGATGCATGTATTGGTGGCGCGCGAAGAGACGAAGAAAAAGCAAGAGCTAAAGAACGCATTTTTTCAGTACGTGATGATTTTGGTCAGTGGGATGAAAAAAACCAACGTCCTGAATTGTTTGATTTGTTGAACGGAAAAATTGAATTGGGTCAAAACGTTCGTGTTTTTCCAATTTCAAACTGGACCGAATTAGATGTTTGGAGTTATATCGAACAAGAAGGCATTGAAATTCCGTCAATTTATTTTTCACACAAACGTAAAGTGTTTTTAAGAGACGGATTGATTTGGTCTCATTCCCCATTTGTGTACCAAGAGGAAGATGAAGAAATCGAAGAACGAATTGTTCGTTTTAGAACCGTGGGAGATATGAGTTGTACGGCTGCTGTTGAATCCTATGCCGCAACCATTCAAGAAGTAGTAGGAGAGATTCGCTCATCCACTATTTCTGAAAGAGGTGCTAGAATTGACGATAAACGATCAGAAGCAGCTATGGAGAAAAGAAAACAACAAGGGTACTTTTAAGCCCCCTAACCCCCAAAGGGGGGACGAAGGAGCGAAAAAAAATAAACAAAATATTAATTTAAAATCAAAACTCAGCTCCCTCCCTTTTGGGGAGGGCTGGGGAGGGGCTTATGGAAGTTTTAAAAATAGCAACAGCAGGAAGTGTAGATGATGGAAAGAGTACTTTAATCGGGAGGTTATTGTATGATACCAAATCATTGACAACGGATAAAATTGAAGCAATAGAAAAAAGCAGCAAGCAAAAAGGATACGATTATCTTGATTTTTCTTTGGCTACGGATGGTTTAGTTGCCGAAAGAGAGCAAGGAATTACAATTGATGTAGCCCATATTTATTTTTCGACTGCAAAGAAAAGTTACATTATTGCCGATACTCCAGGTCACGTAGAATATACGCGTAACATGGTAACGGGAGCTTCGACTTCGCAAGTGTCCATCATTTTGATTGATGCGCGAAAAGGAGTAATTGAACAAACCTACCGTCACTTTTTCATCAATAATTTATTGCGTGTGAAAGAGGTAATTGTTGCGGTAAACAAAATGGACTTAGTGGATTATTCAGAAGAGGTTTTTAACAAAATCAAAGCCGACTTCCAAGCCTTGAATGCCAAAAGTTCGTTCAAAGAACAAAACGTAAGTTACATTCCGTTGAGCGCAATTAACGGCGGGAATGTAGCCGATAAATCTGAAAATATGCCTTGGTATACTGGGCAAACGGTATTGGAACACTTAGAAGATTTAACTCCTGAAGATGTTTTTGAAACCGGTCAAACGCGTTTTCCTGTGCAAACAGTGATTCGTCCCAAAACAGAAGAATACCATGATTTTAGAGGATATGCTGGGAAATTATATGGGAATTCCATTAAAGTAGGCGATGCCGTTACAGTTTTACCTTCTTTAACCGAATCAAAAGTGTCCAAAATCCACTTCTTTGACCAACAATTTGATGAAGCCAAAGCAGGTTCCTCTATTGTATTGGAATTAGAAAACGACATCAACGTGACTCGAGGAGATATGATTGTAAAATCAGGAGAATTACCTCAAGTAGAAAAAGATATCAATGCGACTATTTGCTGGATGGACAGCAAGAAATTAGTCTCAGGAACCAAGTATTTAGTGCAACACAATACCAATAGAGTTTTGGCTAAAATTGATGCAATCAAAAATGTAATTGCGACCGATTATTCTGGTGCGACTCCGGCTTCGCAATTAGCCATTAACGAAATTGGAGAAGTAACCATCAAATTAAGCAAAGCATTGTATTTTGATAAATACAACGATAACAAATCCAATGGAGCGTTTATTTTAATTGACGCCAATACCAACACAACAGCGGGAGTTGGATTTATTAATTAAATAAAAGCCCACAAAAATGGAAAGTTTTAGAACCGAAATAGAAAATCCGATTGTCCAAAAAGACATCATTGATTTAGAAAGAAAAATACGATTATTCAAAGAAGGTAAAATTGATGACGAACGTTTTCGTAGTCTTCGTTTGGCTAGAGGTGTATACGGTCAACGTCAAGAAGGAGTACAAATGATTCGTATCAAATTGCCTTTTGGTAAAGTGAGTAGCGAACAATTAGTGCGAATTACTAAAGTATCTGACGAATATTCGACTGGGCGTTTGCATATTACTACGCGTCAAGACATTCAAATTCACTACGTAAGTTTAGATAGAACACCGGAGCTTTGGGCTAATTTGGAAAAAGACGATATTACCCTTCGAGAAGCTTGTGGAAATACGGTTCGAAATATTACAGCGAGTGAAAATGCAGGAATTGACCCAGAAGAACCTTTTGATGTGTCGCCTTATGCGCACGCTTTGTTTCAATTTTTCTTGAGAAATCCGGTTTGTCAAGAAATGGGACGTAAATTCAAAATGTCTTTTTCATCTTCTGATAAGGATACCGCTTTGAGTTATTTGCACGATTTAGGATTCATACCAAAAATTGTCAATGGAGAACGCGGATTTAAAGTAATGTTAGGTGGTGGATTAGGTTCGCAACCCAGCCATGCCGAATTGCTTTCTGAATTTGTTCCGGTCAACCAAATCATTCCGATGACAGAAGGTGTCTTGCGTATATTCGATCGCTATGGCGAAAGAGCCAAACGTTTGAAAGCCCGTATGAAATTCTTAATCAAAGAAATTGGTAGAGATGAATTTTTACGATTGGTAGAAGAAGAGAAAAAAGCCTTGTCGTACCAAACAGTGGAAATTGATACTACTGCCTTTGAAGGTCCAATTCCAGCACCAGCTTTGGAAGTTCCTAAAGTAACTATCGAAGATGTTGCTGCTTTTGAGGCTTGGAAAAAATCAAATGTAATCGCGCAAAAACAAGCCGGTTATGTAGCTATCGGAATCAAAGTAGCGTTAGGTGATTTTTATACGGATAAAGCAAGAGCTTTGGCCCATTTGATTAAAAATTACGGCGCCAATGAATTGCGTTTTACCTTGCGTCAAGACATTTTAATTCGCTACATAAAAGAAGAAAATTTACCGTTCTTTTACCAAGAATTAGCCAAGTTGGATTTTGTTACTTTAGGGTACAACACCATTAATGACGTGACGGCTTGTCCTGGTACCGATACTTGTAATTTAGGAATTGCTAGCAGTACCGGAATCGCAGTAGAATTAGAACGCGTTTTAGCAACAGAATATCCACAATATAGCAACAATCAAGAAATCACGATTAAAATTAGTGGTTGTATGAATGCTTGTGGACAACACAATATGGCAGAAATTGGTTTCCAAGGAATGTCTATCAACTCTGGAAAATTAGTAGCACCAGCCCTTCAAGTTTTGTTGGGAGGTGGTAACTTAGGAAATGGCCAGGGACGTTTTTCAGATAAAGTAATTAAAATCCCAAGTCGAAGAGGACCTGAAGCTTTGCGTTTGATCTTAAATGATTTTCAAGCCAATGCAAATGGACTATCGTTCTTGAATTATTATGATGCCAAAGGTGAAAAATATTTTTACGAATTTTTGAAACCTTTAGCCGATGTAACCAATTTGACAGAAGCTGATTTTGTCGATTGGGGAAATGCTGACAACTATGTAAAAGCAGTAGGTGTAGGAGAATGTGCAGGAGTAGTGATTGACTTAGTAGCTACCTTACTGGTAGAAGCCAAAGACAAATTGACCTTCTCTCAAGAAGCATTGAACGACCAAAAATGGTCCGATTCTATTTACTTAACCTATGCAGGATTTGTTAATGCAGCCAAAGCTTTATTGTTGGCCGAAAAACAAAAAACAAACCACCACGCCGGAATTATTGATTTGTTTGATACCGTATTTGTGGAGACGAATACCATTCCATTAGCCACTACTTTCAAAGAGTTGGTGTACCAAATTAAAGACAACGAACCTTCGGAAGCGTTTGCCAAACAGTATTTAGAACAAGCCACAGCGTTTTTTGCAACCATAGAAGAATACAGAGAAAAAGATTTAGCTAATGCATAAACCAATACAACCCAAAGTAACTTTAGTAGGTGCTGGTCCAGGCGATCCAGACTTGCTAACAATCAAAGGAGCCAATGCTTTAGCGGAAGCTCAGGTGGTTTTGTACGATGCCTTGGCCAACGAAGAAATTTTGACCTATGCCCCTAAAAAATCCATAAAAATTTTTGTGGGGAAAAGAAAAGGATGTCACGCCTATTCACAAGACGAAATCAATCAATTGATTGTGGACAATGCTTTGACTTACGGACATGTTGTACGTTTGAAAGGTGGCGATCCATTTATTTTTGGTCGTGGTAGTGAAGAAATTGATTTTGTAGAAAGTTTCGGAATTCCTACAGCCATAGTGCCGGGGATTTCTTCTTCGGTTGCAGTGCCAGCTTATCAAGGAATTTCATTAACTAAGAGAGGAGTTTCAGAAAGTTTTTGGGTAATTACAGGAACTACTTCGGATAGAAAATTATCAACTGATGTGGCTTTGGCAGCACAGTCATCAGCCACGGTAGTGATTTTGATGGGCATGAGTAAATTGAACCAGATTGTGAATTTGTTCCAAAATGAATCGAAAGGCGCGAGTCCAATTGCCATTATTCAAAATGGAACCACTCCCAAAGAAAAAATAGGAGTAGGAACCATAGATACGATTCAGCAAGTAGTAGCAGCAAAGAAATTAAGTTCACCAGCCATTATTGTTATTGGCGAAGTGGTGAGAGAAAGCAATAAACTGAAAGATTTTTATCACGATTATTTGATAGAAAAAAGATAAATAGCGTTCCTTTGGCGTGAGCCAATAAAGAAGAATGAAAGAAAGAAACGAACTATATCCGGTATTTTTAAAACTGCATCAATTGAATGTGTTGATTGTGGGTGGCGGAAATGTCGGTTTAGAAAAGTTGTCTTTTATGTTGAAATCCAGTCCGAATGCCAATGTTGAGGTGGTAGCGCCTAGATTTCTTCCTGAATTGGAAGCCTTGGCTACCCAACATCCTTCGGTTAAGCTAACACCAAAGAAATTCAATCGTTGGATGCTTCGCAAACGCCATATGGTAATTGCTTGTACCGACGATTTGAAGGTCAATAAAAGAGTATTTGATTTGTGTCGCAAGCGTCATTTGATTTGCAATATCGCCGATACGCCTCAGTTGTGTGATTATTACTTGGGAGGAATTGTCACTAAAGGAAATGTGAAAATTGCCATTTCAACCAATGGAAAATCGCCAACAACAGCCAAGCGATTGCGAGAGTTTTTTGAAGAAATTATTCCGGACGATATCAATACAATGGTTGAAAACCTGAATGAATATCGAAAAACTTTGAAAGGTAATTTTGAAGAAAAAGTGCAAAAGATGAATGAAATTACCGAATCGTTGAAAAACAAGAAATAGCAATTGAAGAGGAAAAGTGATTAATGTTACCATCAGAAACTAAAATCATTCGTTCATTTGCATAAAATAAGAGAAGATAATTAAAGAATAAAATACAATAGCATGATTAAAACAGACATACTTATAATTGGAGCAGGCCCAACAGGTTTATTTGCCGTATTCGAAGCGGGATTATTAAAATTAAAATGTCACGTTCTAGATGCTTTGCCTCAACCGGGCGGACAGCTTTCGGAATTATACCCTAAAAAACCAATCTACGATATTCCAGGATTTCCTGAAGTATTAGCTGGAGATTTAGTGGATAATTTGATGGAACAAATCAAGCAATTCGAACCAGGATTTACACTGGGTGAACGCGCTGAAACTATCGTAAAACAAGAAGACGGAACCTTCATCGTAACCTCTAATGCAGGAACACAATTTCACACACCCGTAGTAGCTATTGCAGGTGGTTTAGGAAGTTTTGAGCCTCGTAAACCGTTGATTGAAAACATCGAATTTTACGAAGATAAAGGCGTAAAATATTTCATCAAAAATCCAGAAGAATTCAGAAACAAAAGAGTGGTAATAGCAGGTGGAGGAGATTCAGCTTTGGATTGGAGTATTTTCTTGGCTGATGTAGCTTCAGAAGTCACTTTGATTCACAGAAGAAACGAATTCAGAGGTGCTTTGGATTCAGTAGAAAAAGTACAAGAGTTGAAAAACGAAGGTAAAATCCGAATGATTACTCCTGCCGAAGTAGTAGGTATTAATGGAACTAACCATGTAGAATCTATTGTAATTGACGAAGACGGTGCGCAAAGAACCATCGAAACGGATTACTTTATTCCGCTTTTTGGTTTGACACCTAAATTAGGTCCAATTGCCGATTGGGGATTGGAAATCGAAAAAAATGCGATCAAAGTAAACAACTCCTTGGATTATCAAACGAACATTCCTGGAATTTTCGCCATTGGTGACGTAAATACTTATCCTGGTAAACTAAAATTGATTCTTTGTGGTTTCCACGAAGCCACTTTGATGTGTCAGGCCGCCTACCAAATCATCAATCCAGGAAAACGTTATGTATTGAAATACACCACCGTTTCAGGAGTTGATGGGTTTGACGGTACTCGTAAAGAAGCGCCAAAAGCAGTAGTAAAAGCAATTGTGTAACTACTTTTGCATCACAATACAAAGCGCTATAACTTTTAAGTTTTAGCGCTTTTTGTATTTTGGCTTCAGCTCAAACGCCATTTTTTTAAAAGGATCGTATCTAATATTTTTTTAAAGCAAAGGAATGGCGTATTTTTGCCAAGATTTTTTCCTGCTGTACGCTCTATCTTTTATTCTGAAACCCAGAATAAAAGGATGCCGCTTCCATCAGGGCTAAAGGGCAAAAAGGGATTTTTTTGCCAAGAAATAAACAACACAACAGTTTGATTGAGTGCCTGTAAGGCCAAAATAATAAATATGTCAAAAATTCAAAAAGCCATACAAGAAAGAATCTTAGTCCTAGACGGCGCTATGGGAACCATGTTGCAACGCAATAATTTCTCTGAAGAAGATTTTCGTGGCGAACGCTTTAAAGATTTTCCTCATCCGTTAAAAGGGAACAACGATTTACTTTCGATCACACAGCCCGATGCCGTAAAACAAGTGCACCGTTTGTATTTTCAAGCAGGAGCCGATATTGTAGAAACCAATACGTTTTCTGGAACCACTATCGGTATGGCCGATTATCATTTGGAAGATTTGGTGTATGAGTTGAACTTTCAATCGGCAAAAATTGCTCGTGAAGTAGCCGACGAATTTACAGACCGTCCGCGATTTGTAGCGGGTTCTATCGGACCAACCAATAGAACAGCCTCGATGTCACCAGACGTAAACGATCCGGGTTACCGCGCGGTTACTTTTGATGATTTGCGCGTGGCCTACAAACAACAAGTAGAAGCCTTGATTGATGGCGGTTGCGATGTATTATTAGTCGAAACCATTTTTGACACCTTGAATGCTAAAGCAGCCCTTTTCGCCATTGAAGAAGTAAAAGAAGAACGCAAAATAGACATGCCTGTAATGGTGTCAGGAACCATTACCGATGCTTCAGGAAGAACACTTTCAGGTCAAACGGTAGAAGCTTTCCTAATTTCGATTTCCCACATTCCGTTATTGAGTGTAGGATTCAATTGTGCTTTAGGAGCCGACCAATTGAAACCGTATTTGAAACGTTTGTCTATGAATACGCAATTGAATATTTCGGCACATCCTAATGCAGGTTTGCCTAACGCTTTTGGACATTACGATCAAACTCCCGAAGAAATGCAAGCTTTGATTCGAGAGTATTTGCAAGATAATTTAATCAATATTATTGGAGGTTGTTGCGGCACAACTCCAGAGCACATCAAAGCCATTGCTGATGTAGCGAGAGAGTTCAAACCGAGAAACGTTGAATTAAACTAAACCACGAAGGTTTTCAAAACCAATAGGTTGTTACACGATATGAGTACACACGAAACGAAATATTTACAATTATCCGGACTAGAGCCATTAATTATCACCCCAGAAACTAATTTTGTGAATGTGGGAGAACGAACTAATGTGACTGGTTCCAGAAAATTCCTTCGATTAATCAAAGAAGAGCAATACGAAGAAGCTTTAGATATTGCTAGAAATCAGGTAGAAGGTGGTGCACAAATCATCGATGTCAACATGGATGAAGGAATGTTGGACGGGGTGTACGCCATGACCAAATTCTTAAACTTAATTGCTGCTGAACCAGACATTTCTCGTGTTCCTGTAATGATTGATAGCTCAAAATGGGAGATCATCGAAGCGGGATTAAAAGTGATTCAAGGAAAAGGGGTGGTGAATTCTATTTCGCTAAAAGAAGGTGAAGAAAAGTTCATTGAATACGCCAAAAAAATCAAACGTTACGGAGCTGCAGTAATTGTAATGGCATTTGACGAAAAAGGTCAAGCTGATAATTACGAGCGACGTATCGAAATTTGTAAAAGAAGTTACGATGTATTAGTCGATAAAGTAGGTTTTCCTGCTCAAGACATAATTTTCGACCCGAATATTTTTCCAGTGGCTACCGGAATGGAAGAGCATAAATTGAATGCTTTGGACTTTTTCCGTGCGACCAAATGGATTAGAGAAAACTTACCGTATGCCCATATTTCGGGTGGGGTGAGTAATGTGTCTTTTTCGTTTAGAGGGAATGATAAAGTGCGCGAGGCTATGCACTCGGCATTCTTATACCATGCCATCAAAAACGGAATGACAATGGGAATCGTGAATCCTGAAATGTTAGAGATTTACGACGAAATTGATCCGGTTTTGTTAGAACATGTAGAAGACGTTTTGTTGAACAGAAGAGAAGATGCTACCGAGCGTTTATTGGATCTAGCAGAAAGCTTTAAAGGTGATTTCAAAGCCAATGAAAAAGCGATTGCGGAGTGGCGAAACGGTACGGTTCAAGAACGATTGACGCATTCATTAGTCAAAGGAATTGACGAATTTATAGAAATAGATGTAGAAGAAGCAAGACAAGCCGCTTCTAAACCTATTGAAGTCATCGAAATCAATTTGATGGCCGGAATGAATGTAGTAGGCGATTTATTCGGAAGCGGAAAAATGTTCTTGCCACAGGTAGTAAAATCAGCACGTGTAATGAAAAAAGCAGTGGCGTATTTATTGCCTTACATCGAAGCCGAAAAAGATGGTGTGTCGCAAAGTGCGGGTAAAGTTTTGATGGCAACCGTAAAAGGAGATGTTCACGATATTGGGAAAAATATTGTTTCGGTCGTTTTGGCCTGTAACAATTATGAAATAGTTGATTTAGGTGTAATGGTAGCGCCAGAAAAAATCATCGCGGCCGCTATTGAGCACAATGTAGATATCATCGGATTGAGTGGTTTAATTACGCCTTCGCTTGACGAAATGGTCTATTTGGCTAAAGAATTGGACAAAATCAATGTGCAAATTCCAATTATGATTGGAGGAGCAACCACTTCTCGAGCGCATACCGCTGTGAAAATTGCACCACAATACAAAGCGACTGTAGTACACGTAAACGATGCTTCAAGAGCAGTAACTGTTGCTGGAAACTTATTGAATTCGGATACCAATGAAAAATACACCCAAGACATTCGTACCGAATACGATGCGCTTCGTGAAGGCTATTTGAATCGAAGTAGAGATAAAAATTTCCTAACGATTG
The DNA here is from genome assembly GCF_020886055.1 of Flavobacterium ammoniigenes. Classification (NCBI taxonomy): domain Bacteria; kingdom Pseudomonadati; phylum Bacteroidota; class Flavobacteriia; order Flavobacteriales; family Flavobacteriaceae; genus Flavobacterium; species Flavobacterium ammoniigenes. The sequence goes on from NZ_AP025184.1 coordinate 1,005,069, forward strand.
AGCAGGCAAGAGTTAATAAACTAAAACTAGATTGGAATACCTACACCCCAGCCCAACCGAATTTCATTGGTACAAAAACTGTGGATGTAGCGATTGCCGATTTAGTCGACTATATTGATTGGACGCCGTTTTTCAATTCTTGGGAATTGTACGGAAAATATCCAGCGATATTAACTGATGAGGTAGTTGGAGAACAAGCCACTTCTTTATTTGCTGATGCGCAACAAATGTTGCACCAGTTAATTCAAGAAAATTGGTTAACGGCCAAAGGTATTGTAGGAATTTTTCCAGCGAATACCATCAACGACGACGATATTCTGTTGACAACAGACAACGGACAACCGATCACTTTTTTAACTTTACGTCAACAATCTCAAAAAACCGCTGGAGCGCCTAACATCGCTTTAGCCGATTTTATTGCGCCAAAAGATTCAGGAGTGCAAGATTATATGGGTTGTTTTTGCGTCACCACCGGTTTTGGAGTAGAAGAAAAAGCCAAAGCTTTTGAAAAAGACTTGGACGATTACAATTCGATTTTAGTGAAAGCTTTAGGTGATCGTTTGGCCGAAGCCTTTGCGGAATATTTGCATTTGCAAGTGCGAAAAGAAATTTGGGGATATGCTTCTGATGAGAATTTATCGAATCAGGATTTAATTGCTGAAAATTATAAAGGAATTCGTCCGGCACCAGGATATCCTGCTTGTCCAGACCATTTAGAAAAACCAACGATTTGGAAACTCTTAGAAGTTGAACAAAAAATAGGTGTAACTTTGACCGAAAGTATGGCTATGTGGCCAGCGTCGTCAGTGTCCGGTTACTATTTTGCCAATCCAGAAAGTAAGTATTTTGGTTTGGGTAAAATCAAACAAGACCAAGTAGAAGATTATTCGAAACGAAGAAACACCACCATGGAGCAAGCACAAAAATGGTTGGCTCCTAATATTGCAGATTAATACAGTTGTCGGTTTATTTTGTAAATAAAACCGACAACCAACAATGATACTATGAAAGTAACAGACCATATAGCAGCAGCCAAAGGGGAAACTTTATTCTCATTTGAAATTGTACCGCCTACTAAAGGGACAAGTATTCAGGAATTATATGATAATATAGATCCGTTAATGGAATTCAAACCGCCATTTATTGATGTAACTACTTCGCGCGAGGAGTATATTTATGTGAATAAAGGCAACGGTTTATTGGAAAAAAAATTAACTAGAATGCGTCCAGGAACTTTAGGAATTTGTGCTTCTATAAAACATAAATACCATGTGGATACAGTGCCTCACGTATTGTGTGGTGGATTTACCAAAGAAGAAACCGAATACCTTTTGGTAGATTGTCATTATTTGGGAATTGATAATGTTATGGCCTTGCGTGGCGATGCCATGAAAGACGAACAATCGTTTATTCCTAAAGAAGGTGGAAACCATTATGCAGCTGATTTGGTGAGTCAAATTCACCAGTTGAATCAAGGGAATTATTTACACGGTTTGAAAGATATCGAACACAAATCGGATTTTTGTATTGGAGTAGCGGGCTATCCAGAAAAGCATTTGGAATCGCCGTCGTTAACTTCTGATTTGAAACGATTGAAAGAAAAAGTAGATGCCGGTGCTGATTATGTGGTAACTCAAATGTTTTTTGACAATGCTAAATTTTTTGAATTTGTGGCCAAAGCAAGAGAAATTGGAATTAATGTTCCTATTATTCCAGGAATTAAACCAATTGCGGTACATAGACATTTGCAAATCCTACCTCAAATCTTTAGAATAGATTTACCAGAAGATTTAATCAATGCGGTGGAAAAATGTAAAACACCAGCGGATATCCGTCAAGTGGGAGTAGAATGGGCGATCCAACAGTCGTTGGAATTGAAAGCAGCAGGAGTGCCGTTTTTACATTATTATTCTATGGGTAAATCAGAAAACATCCGACAAATAGCAAGTAAAGTTTTTTAATTAAAACAACACATAAAAAAAATCCAGTACCTAAAGACTGGATTTTTTATTTAGTAACTTCTCGAAATACCGTTTCAAGATTTTTATTTTTTTGATTCAGCTGTAACGTTTTTAGTCCATTGGCGGTAGCAAAATCAAAAACAACCGGGCGCATGTCTTTGTCAGTTGCAAAAGTCAATTCCCAAATGGCGCCATCAATATTGGAATAAGAACTTATATTTTCGATAGTGGCTATTTGAGTTTCGTTTACTTCTTGATCAAACTCCACTCCGATAATTTGGGTAGCCGACTCGCTAATGAGTTTTTCTAATTGTTTATCAGCTACAATTTTTCCTTTGTCAATAATTATAACGCGGTCGCAAATCGCTTCTACTTCTTGCATGATATGTGTAGAAAGGAAAACAGTTTTGTCTTTACCAGCATTTTTTATCACATTTCGAATTTCTACTAATTGATTGGGATCCAAACCTGTGGTGGGTTCGTCCAAAATCAAAACGTCAGGATTGTGCAATAAAGCATTGGCTAAACCCACACGCTGGCGATACCCTTTGGACAATTGACCAATTTTTTTGTGACTTTCAGTAGTCAGTCCGGTCAATTGAATCACTTCTTCAATTTGGGATTGGGCTACCTTATACACATCGGCATTGAAGGCTAAATATTCCCGAACGTACAAATCCAAATACAACGGATTGTGTTCTGGCAAATAGCCAATTGAAAGTTGGACGTCCTTTTGTTGGGAATTCACATCAAAACCATTGACTTTAGCACTGCCTTCGTCAGCGGTCAAATAAGTCGTTAGAATTTTCATCAAAGTCGATTTTCCAGCTCCGTTTGGACCAAGAAAACCCACAATTTCGCCCTTGTTAATGGTAAAAGAAATTGCATCAAGTGCTTTTTGTGTTCCGTAACTTTTAGATATATTATGAATGGCTATTGACATGGTGTTGTATTTGCTACAAAAGTAAACAGAAAAAGCAATTAATTGTTGTTGCAACCGATTTGAATTTTGATGCAATTTTCAAATTCTTAAAAAACAGGGAATAAATAAACGTTTATTTAATCAATAGTTAAATAATAGTGTGTTTAACAAAGAATTTCGTTTTTGTTGTATAAAAGCATTGGTTTTTCTTGGAGGAGATGAAATAAATGCTAATATTTGCACCGTAATTATTTACAAAACAAGCAGGCAATGTGTAATAACCGTTTTTATTTTAGCAATACTTATTACTTCTTTTTTAAGAAGTAAGGATTGTTATAGGGTTATTTGAAAAATTAAAAAGCAAATTAAAACAATATACAATCCTGATGAAAATCAGGATTTTTTTTTGAATTTATGGCAACAAAAATTGCAATACAAGGAATACAAGGTTCATTCCATCATCAAGTGGCTCAGGAGTACTTCGGGAAAGAGGTGGCTGTGGATGAATGTTTGTCTTTTGAAGAATTGGTGTCGAGCCTATTGTCTGGAGAATCAGATCAGGCGGTAATGGCTATCGAAAATTCGATCGCAGGCCCTATTATTCCGAATTATGCTTTGATTGACAAGAATAATTTGCACATTATTGGCGAACATTATTTGGATATTCAACAGAATTTAATGGCTTTGAAAGGTCAGACGATTCAAGATATTGAAGAGGTGCATTCGCATCCAATGGCTTTGCTGCAATGTATGGAGTTTTTGAAACAGTATCCACATATTAAAATTGTGGAAGACAAAGACACTGCAGAAACGGCGCGAAGAATTCACGAAAAGCAATTGAAAGGCATTGCAGCTATTGCCAGTAAAGTGGCTGCTGAAATGTATGATTTAGAAATTTTGGCACCGGAGATTCAGACGATTAATAATAACATGACCCGTTTTGTAATTATTGATAAGAAGCAATCGGTTTTGTCAACTAATGAAATTAATAGAGCGTCGATTAAATTCGAATTGGATCACAAACGTGGCAGTTTAGCAGCCGTGCTGAATGTTATGAGCGATTGCAAATTGAATTTAACCAAAATCCAGTCGTTACCCAAAATCGAAACTCCTTGGAAATATTCGTTTTTTGTGGATGTGACCTTTGAGAAATATGAAGATTATGCCAAAGCAAAAGCCTTGATAGATATTATGGCGGAGTATTTCAAAGTTTTGGGAGAGTACAAAAATGCAAAACCCTAAGAAGTAAAATACCTTTACGAAAGTAAATTAAGATAGTAGAACCAACATGATTGCAACAGCAAAACGTTTAGAGATAGTTGAAGAATATTATTTCTCTTCCAAATTGAGAGAAGTACGACAATTGGCTGCAGAAGGGAAACCCATTATTAATATGGGTATCGGAAGTCCTGATTTGAAGCCTTCGCAAGCTGTTATTGACGCGGTGGTTTTGGCCATGCAGGAAGAAAATGCACACCAATACCAAAGCTATCAAGGAGTTCCTGAATTGCGTCAAAGTATGGCTGATTTTTATCAGAATAACTTTGGGGTAGCAATGAATCCGACTACTGAAATTTTGCCTTTAATGGGTTCCAAAGAAGGGATCATGCATATTTCTTTGGCTTTCTTGAATGAAGGAGACCAAGTGTTGATTCCTAATCCGGGTTATCCAACCTATACATCGGTGACGAATTTAGTGGGTGCAGTTCCGGTGTATTATGATTTAAAAGAAAGTACCAATTGGGAACCGGATTTTGAGGCTTTGGAACAATTGGATTTATCTAAAGTAAAAATAATGTGGGTGGGTTATCCGCACATGCCAACGGGAGCTAGAGGCAGTTTGGCTTTATTTGAAAAATTAGTGGCTTTTGCCAAAAAGCATAGCATTTTGTTAGTGAATGACAATCCGTATAGTTTTGTTCTGAATGACAATCCGATGAGTTTGTTGCAAGTCGAAGGTGCCAAAGAAGTAGCTTTAGAATTGAATTCGTTGAGTAAAACCTTCAATATGGCGGGCTGGCGTGTAGGAATGGTATTAGGAAATGCCGATTGTATTGATGCTGTGTTGAAAGTGAAAAGTAATATGGACAGCGGTATGTTTTATGGCATCCAAAAAGGAGCCATCGCCGCTTTGAAAAGTGATGCTTCTTGGTTTGATTCGATGAATGCTATCTATAGAAAGCGTCGAGTTTTAACTGAACAATTGGCTGAAAAATTAGGTTGTGAAGTCTATAAAGAAGGAGTAGGATTGTTTGTTTGGGCAAAATTGCCAGCAGGAATTAGCTCTGCAGAACAATTCATCGACCAAATATTATATCAAAAACATATTTTCATAACTCCGGGAACTATTTTCGGAAGTAATGGTGAAGGATACATTCGATTTGCACTTTGTGTGAAAGAAGAAAAAGTACAAGAAGCAATAGATAGATTTTAATGCAATGAAAGTAGTTGTAGTAGGTATCGGTTTAATTGGAGGTTCAATGGTTTTAGACATCAAAGCATTGCATCCAGAAGCGACTATTTTGGGTATGGATGCCAATGAAAATCATTTGCAACAAGCTATTGATTTGGGGGTGGTTGAAAAAGCAGGAACGTCTGAAGATTTAGCCGATGCTGATTTTGTGATTGTTTCGGTTCCGGTAGATGTTGCTTTGGTAGTATTGCCTCAAGTATTGGATGCTGTTGGAGAGAATACCATTGTTTTTGAAGTAGGTTCTACCAAGTTGCCTATTTGCGAAGCGGTAGCCAATCATCCAAAACGACGCAATTATATTGCAACACATCCTATTGCAGGAACCGAGTTTTCAGGACCGACGGCAGCCATAAAAGGATTGTTCCAAGGGAAAACAAATATAATTTGTGAGGTAGAAAAAACGACCTTCAAGTTGCAGGAAAAAGCCTTACAATTGTTTACAGCTATAGGAATGCGAATTCGCTATATGGATCCGCAATCGCATGATAAACATATAGCTTACGTATCGCATTTGTCTCATATTAGCTCGTTCATGTTAGGTAAAACAGTAATTGACAAAGAGACCGAAGAGCAAGATATTTTTGATATGGCGGGCAGTGGATTTGAAAGTACGGTGCGTTTGGCTAAAAGTTCCCCAGCCATGTGGACACCGATTTTCAAGCAGAACAAACAACAAGTGGTGAATACCTTAGAAGAATACATTTCTAATTTGTCAAAGTTTAAAACCTTGTTAGAAAATGAGGATTATGATGCGATTTATCAAGAAATGCAAAGTGTCAATAAAATAAAAGAAATATTAAACGGAATAAACATTAAAAAGTAATTTTAGAAAAGATGGAGAATAGTAAAGAAATGAGAAATTGGTTGGATGCATTCAAATTAGATCATCCATTAGTAATTGCAGGACCATGTAGTGCTGAGACTGAAGAGCAAGTATTAAAAATTGCTCACGAATTGAAAGATTCAGATGTAAGTGTGTTTAGAGCAGGAATCTGGAAACCAAGAACTCGTCCAGGAGGATTTGAAGGTGTAGGAGAAATTGGATTGAAATGGTTGAAAAAAGCGAAAGAAGAAACAGGTTTGCTAATGGGTACTGAAGTAGCTACTGCAGCACACTGTAAATTAGCTTTGGAATATGATATCGATGTATTATGGGTTGGAGCGCGTACAACTGCTAATCCATTCGCAGTGCAAGAAATTGCAGATACTTTGAAAGGAACAGATAAAATCGTTCTGATTAAAAATCCAGTAAACCCAGATATGGCTTTATGGTTAGGTGGTGTAGAGCGTTTGTATGCAGCAGGTATTAGAAAATTAGGAGTGATTCATAGAGGGTTTTCTACCTACCAAAAAACAAAATACAGAAACATTCCAGAATGGCAAATTGCTATCGAATTGCAAAATAAATTCCCTGATTTGCCTTTGATCATTGACCCATCGCATATTACAGGAAACCGTGATATGATTTTGGAAGTGACTCAAGAAGCCTTGGATTTGAATTACGACGGTATGATTATCGAAACACATATTGATCCAGACAATGCTTGGAGTGATGCTGCTCAACAAGTAACACCAGCTGCTTTGAAACAAATTTTCAAAGATTTGAAAATCAGAAAGCAAACAGGAGATACGGCTGATTTTGAAAACAAAATGACAAAATTAAGAGCGAACATCGACGTGTTAGACGCTAACCTTTTAGAGTTACTAGGAAAACGTATGCAAGTGGCTTCTGAAATTGGACAAGTAAAAAAAGACGCTAACGTTGCGGTTTTGCAAAACAGTCGTTGGAATGAAATCCAAGCAAAAATGACTGCTGAAGGTGCTAAAAAAGGATTGTCTGAAGAATTTATCATTAAATTGTTCAAAGGCATTCACCAAGAAAGTATCGAACAACAAGAAAAAATATTGAATTCATAATTCGTATTTTTCTATTTATAGAATCCTCACAGTTGAATCAATTGTGAGGATTTTTTATTTGAAGTCAGTGTAAAAACTTTGTAGTTCCAACCATAAACTTGAAACAAAATTTTACCTTTGCCGCATGACAGGAATCGTTTATAAATCTACAGGGAGTTGGTACACCGTAAAATCGGAGACAGGCGATTTTATCGAATGTCGTATCAAAGGAAAATTCCGAATGAAAGGAATTAAAAGCACCAATCCAATTGCTGTAGGTGATGTAGTCGATTATGAAATAGACGAGAACTCAGATTCTGTTACAGGAACTATTCATCATATCCACGACAGAAAAAATTACATCGTTCGAAAATCGGTGAATTTATCGCATCAAATGCACATCATTGCTTCGAATATTGATCGTGTTTTTCTTTTAGTGACAGTGAATAATCCACCAACTACTTTCAATTTTATAGATCGATTTTTGGTTACTGCTGAAGCCTATGGAATTGAAACAGTATTGGTATTTAACAAAATAGATACGCTTGACGACGCTACTTTGGATGAGCAATTGTATATGCAACATGTCTATCAAGAAATTGGCTACCAATGTTTGCGCGTTTCATCAACCGAAATGAAAGGGATCGATGCATTGAAAGCTTTAATGATAAATAAAGTAAGTATGTTTTCTGGGCATTCCGGTGTTGGGAAATCGACTTTGGTCAATGCATTGGAGCCTGCTTTGCATTTGAAAACAAAAAACATTTCAGAAGCCAGCAAACAAGGTCAGCACACGACCACTTTTGCCGAAATGTACGACTTGAGTTTTGGTGCCAAGATTATTGATACACCCGGAATCAAAGGATTTGGAATCGTGGACATGGAGAAGGAAGAAATCGGAGGCTACTTTCCTGAATTTTTCAAATTACAAGATCAATGTAAATTCAACAATTGTTTGCACAAAGAGGAACCTCATTGTGCCATCAAAGCAGCCTTGGAAAAGGATGAAATCGCTTGGTCGCGTTACAATAGTTATTTGAAGATTTTAGAAGGCGATGATGAACATTACCGAACGGATATTTACAATGAAGACCGAATAGCTAGCGATAAAACACGAGATTAATGAAAGTAGTATTACAAAGAGTAACATCGGCTTCAGTAATTGTTGAAGATAATATAGTCGGAGAAATTCAAAAAGGAATAGTAGTCCTAGTTGGAATTGAAGAGGCCGATTCGCAAGAAGATATTGACTGGTTAGTTGGCAAAATTACCCAACTTCGTATTTTTGGCGATGAAAATGGAGTGATGAATTTATCCGTTGAGGAGGTGAATGGAGATGTACTTGTAGTAAGTCAGTTTACTTTACATGCCGCTACCAAAAAAGGCAATCGACCTTCCTATATCAAAGCGGCTAGACCTGAAGTTGCTATTCCAATGTATGAAAAATTCGTAAGTTCGTTAGAAATAAAATTGGGTAAAAAAGTAGCGACGGGAATTTTTGGTGCCGATATGAAAGTGGCATTACTGAATGACGGTCCGGTCACCATAATTATAGATAGTAAAAACAAAGAATAATGGATTTAAAAAACGCACAATTAGACGTCGATACTTGGATTAAAGAGCACGGTGTTCGTTACTTTAACGAATTGACCAACATGGCGCAATTGACAGAAGAAGTGGGCGAAGTAGCGCGCATTATCGCACGCCGTTATGGCGAACAGTCTGAGAAAGAATCTGATAAAAATAAAGATTTAGGCGAAGAACTAGCAGATGTTGTTTTTGTAGTCTTATGTTTGGCCAATCAAACCGGAATTGATTTACAAGCTGCTTTCGACAAGAAAATGGATTTAAAATCGGTTCGTGATAAAGACCGTCATAAAAACAACGAAAAGTTGAAATAATGTGATACGCTGTTTTAAAACTTGGGCAACTCCTTTTTTTAAAATAAATTTGCGCCCAATTACCTACCAACACAAAACAGAATGAAATTACTACTACAATCTGCACTATCTGAAATTAATGCTGCAATAAAGATCACGGGTTCCAAAAGCGAAACCAATCGGTTGTTATTGCTAAAAGCATTGTTTCCGAATATTAGTTTAGCCAATACTTCCAACTCAGATGATAGCGAAGTAATGCAAAAAGCGTTGAATGGTTCAGATGAAATAGTAGATATTCACCACGCAGGAACGGCAATGCGTTTTTTGACGGCTTATTTTGCTGTTAATGCGGGTCGTGAAGTTGTGCTAACAGGTTCTAGCCGAATGCAAGAACGCCCTATCAAAATTTTGGTAGAAGCTCTAGAACAGTTAGGGGCTGTCATCACCTACGAAAAAGAAGTGGGTTATCCACCTATCCGAATCAAAGGACAAAAAATTACGGCTTCTAAAGTCAATTTAGCGGCCAATGTAAGTAGTCAATATATTTCGGCTTTATTGTTAGTAGCTTCGAATTTAGAGAATGGTTTGGAACTTACTTTAGAAGGAGAAATTACTTCTATTCCATATATCAAGATGACTTTGGCTTTGCTAAATGATTTGAATATTCACACGAGTTTTGAAGGAAATGTAATTACTGTTGCTCCTAAATCAGCTGTGGAAACTAAAGAAATGGTAGTAGAATCCGACTGGAGTTCGGCTTCCTATTATTTTAGTATTGCCGCTTTGGCAGACAAAGCTTCGATTACCATTTCAAGCTATAAAGCAAACAGTTTACAAGGTGATTCAGCCTTAGTCAACTTATACCAAGCTATGGGAGTAGAGTCAACTTTCAATGGAAACCAATTGACATTGACCAAACAAGCCAATTTTGATTACCAAGACGTTACTTTCGATTTGAATAATACGCCGGATATTGCCCAAACAATTGTAGTAACCTGCCTTGGATTAGGAATTGGTTGTCATTTAACAGGTTTGCATACCCTAAAAATCAAAGAAACTGATCGTCTTGAAGCACTTCGAATCGAGTTAACAAAACTAGGTGCGAATATTTCAGTGACTAACGATAGTTTGACTTTGGTAGCCACCAAAGGAATCAATCCAAATGTTACGATTGCCACTTACAATGATCACCGTATGGCAATGGCTTTTGCTCCATTGGCTTTCCGAGTTCCGATTTTCATTGACAATGCCGAAGTAGTCTCTAAATCCTATCCTGATTTTTGGGAAGACTTAACAAGAATTGGCTTTGCAATCGAAGAAATAGCTTAATTTGTAAGGTTACATAGTCGGCATCCCTTTCTGGTATTGGGTTGGTAAAAATAAACACCAAAAGACTTGACAACGCCTCTTTCACAATCGTATATTTGCACCCACAAAGTAAAAGACTATAAATTCCCTTTTGCTTGAAACTTAAAATTCAAAACAAATGAAATTATCACATTTTCAATTCAATTTACCGAAAGAACTTTTAGCTGAGTTTCCTGCAGAGAACAGAGACGAGTCTCGTTTAATGGTGATCGACCGAAAAAAACAGACGATAGAGCACAAAATGTTCAAAGATGTTATCGATTATTTTGATGACGGAGATGTTATGATTTTGAATAACACCAAAGTTTTTCCAGCACGTTTGTATGGAAATAAAGAAAAAACCGGAGCAAGAATCGAAGTGTTTTTGTTGCGTGAATTGAATGCAGAACAACGTCTTTGGGATGTATTAGTAGATCCAGCTCGTAAAATCAGAATCGGAAACAAATTGTATTTTGGAGATGATGATTCGTTAGTAGCTGAGGTAATTGACAATACTACTTCTCGCGGAAGAACATTGCGTTTTCTTTACGATGGTTCGTACGAAGAATTTAGAAACAAATTAACTGAATTGGGCGAAACCCCAATCCCAAAATACATTTCACGTGAGGTAACTCCAGAAGATGCAGAGCGTTACCAAACCATTTATGCTAAAGAAGAAGGAGCTGTTGCAGCACCTACTGCAGGTTTGCACTTCTCAAAGCATTTATTGAAAAAATTAGAAATCAAAGGAATCAATTTTGCTGAGGTTACTTTGCACGTTGGTTTAGGAACTTTCAATCCAGTAGAGGTAGAAGATTTATCGAAACACAAAATGGATTCGGAAGAATTAAAAATCAGTCAAGAAGCTTGTGATATTGTGAATAATGCCAAAGCAAAAAAGAAACGTGTTTGTGCTGTTGGAACAACTTCTATGCGTGCCATTGAAAGTTCGGTTTCTTCACAATATACCTTGAATCCATTTGAAGGTTGGACTAATAAATTCATTTTTCCTCCTCACGATTTCAGTATTGCCGATTGTATGATAACCAATTTCCATACACCAAAATCGACTTTATTAATGATGATTTCAGCTTTCTGTGGTCACGATTTAATGAAACGTGCTTACGAAGAAGCAATCAAAGAAGAATACAAATTCTACTCTTATGGAGATGCGATGTTGATTATTTAATCACATCTACTTTAAATATATTAAAATCTCGTCCATCTTGGCGAGATTTTTTTTTTGGCGTGACCCTTTCCCTTCCTACAGCCAAGGCTTGGGTCGGGCTATACACTTCAAGTCCTCGCTGGCTTTCACCAGCTTCGGGCTTTCTGTTGCTATCCCTCACGCAAAACGCTGTTAAATTCTAATTCACTTTATTCGTGCTTATTTTTCCTAATTGTTTGTTACTTTTACCTCTCAAAATTAGTTCGAATGACATTTGAAAACAGCCTAGCTTTTGCGCAACAACTCGATGCTCAAGACCAATTAAGACAGTATCAAAATGAATTTTCTTTCCCACAAGTAAACGGAAAGAATGTGATTTACTTTACCGGAAACTCTTTGGGACTCCAACCCAAAAGAGCCAAAACTTATGTAGATGAGGTAATGAATGATTGGGCAAACTTGGCGGTTGAAGGTCATTTTTATGCCGAAAAACCCTGGTGGGATTACCACGAGCGTTTTGCCAATCCGTTGAGTCAATTGGTGGGCGCTTTACCGTCTGAGGTTACGGTGATGAACACATTAACAGTGAATTTGCATTTACTAATGGTGTCGTTTTATAGACCAACAGCTACTCGATATAAAATTATTTGCGAGGAAAAAGCTTTTCCTTCCGATCAATATTTGTTTCAAAGTCAAGTCAATTTTCATGGCTATGCAACCGAAGACGCCATTGTAGAAGTGAAACGTCGTGAAGGCGAACACAACATTCGTTTGGAAGATGTGCTAGCAAAAATTAATGAAGTCGGAGACGAATTGGCTCTGGTACTCATTGGCGGAGTGAATTATTATACCGGTCAAGTTTTTGATATGAAAACCATCACTGAAGCGGGTCATCGCGTAGGCGCATACGTTGGTTGGGATTTGGCGCATGCCGCTGGAAATATTGAATTGCACTTACACGATTGGCAAGTAGATTTTGCTGCTTGGTGCAGTTACAAATACATGAATTCAGGTCCGGGAAATGCGTCGGGTTGTTTTATACACGAGAAGCATCATACTAATTCTGAACTACCTCGTTTTGCCGGTTGGTGGGGACATAATAAAGAACGCCGTTTCAAAATGGAACAGAAATTTGATCCTATTCAAGGGGCAGATGGTTGGCAAATAAGTAATTTACCCGTTTTGTCTTTGGCTCCTTATTTGGCTTCAGTCGAACTCTTTGCCGAAATTGGAATGGAGGCATTAATTCAAAAACGAAATCAAATTACGTCTTACTTGGAATTTGTTTTGCGCCAAATTGATCAAGAAGTGAATGGCAATTTTGAAATTATTACCCCTTCTAATCCATCAGAAAGAGGTTGCCAACTTTCGGTTTTTTTACATGGAGAAGGCAGAAGTTTATTTGACTACCTCATGAAAAATGGTGTAATAATCGATTGGCGCGAACCTAATGTAATTCGCCTTGCACCAGTTCCATTATACACTTCGTACGAAGATATTTATCGTTTTGGGCAAATTTTGAAAACCGGTATTGAATCGAAATAAATATTCAATTACTTTATAAAGGATTCAGTTGGCTGGTTTTTTCTGGCATACTTTAATCGGTCTACCAATTTAGGCAAACAATACCCGTCTAAACCATTTACGGTAACTACCTTTCCTTTGTCGAGCTGTAACCAGCCATCTTCGTGTTGTAATTCTTCCTCAAAAAACAAGCGTTCAATCGAAGCAATGATATGAATCGTATCGTTTTCTTTTATGTGGTATTCGTTTAAATATTTGCAATACAATTGTACGGGACTTCCTTTTACAAAAGGAATTTCGATATCTGTTTTATATTCTTCTTCTAAATTCGTTTTGTCAAACTCAGAAATACCCATATCATAATTCGCTGAACTATGATGCGCGTCTTCAATCATGTCAACCGTTACATGGTTGATAGTGAAATAACCTGTTTCTTTGATATTTTTATAGGTATCTCTAGGAACTGTTGTTGGTCGCATGATAAATCCAATCATTGCAGGATCACTTCCTAGGTGCGTCACACTACTAAAAATTGCCACATTCGATTGTCCATCAACAGATTTTGTAGCAATTAAATTGGTCGATTTGTAACCCGTACAGGAATTAATTAAATTCAAACGAGGCACTTTGTCCATGGCGCCAATGTTTGCCTTCGAAATGTCTTTCATCGTATTTATTTTGTGCAAAGATACTTTTTGTTTAATAAATATTTAATTTTAGTTAAACAAAATTCAAATTTTTGGATTAGTGTCAAGTAGTAATTCTCGATTATTCTGTTATATTTGTTAATCAAATTTAAACGATATGAAAATTTTCAAAAAAGGACTTCTTGTTATAATTTCAATTTTGATACTACTTATTTTGGTTTTAGTGGGCTATGCTTTTTATTCTAAACCGCAATATGAAGGGGAATTGCCTTTGAAAAATATACAAAAAGAAACTACGGTTTATTTTGATGAATTTGGAGTACCACACATTTATGCCGAGAGCCAAACTGATGCCATGGAAGCATTGGGCTATGTTCATGCTCAAGATCGTTTATGGCAAATGGAGTTGATGCGACGTATTGCACCAGGACGATTATCCGAAATTTTCGGATCGGCAGCTTTGAAAAATGATCAATTTTTTGCGGGTATTGGTATCGAAGAAGCTTCGGCCAAAGCCATTGCGCAATTGGACAAAAACAGTCCGGCTTACAAATTGACACAAGCTTATTTGGACGGAATCAATCAATATTTAGAAGAAGGAAAAACACCTATAGAATTTCAATTATTGGGAATTCAAAAACAAAAATTTGAAATAAAAGACGTTTATAATATTTTCGGGTACATGTCATTTAGTTTTGCGATGGCACAAAAATCAGATCCCCTGATGACTGACTTGCGAAATAAATATGGTATGGAGTATTTGAAAGAGTTTGGTTTAGAGGGCGAATTCAACACTACCAAAATCAAGAATGCGAAGGAGAATGTTCAAGAATATTCGGCTATAGCCAAATCAGTAGCTTCTTTGTTAGACCGATCACCAATTCCTCCATTTATTGGAAGTAACAGTTGGGTCATTGCGCCACAAAAGACCAAAAACGGAAAAGTAATTTTTGCCAATGATCCACATATTGGATTTTCGCAACCGGGCACTTGGTATGAAGCTCATATGGTAACTCCAGATCATGAAATTTATGGCTACTATCTAGCGGGAACACCATTTCCTTTACTGGGACATAATCACAACTATGCCTACGGATTAACCATGTTTGAAAACGACGATATTGATTTGTACCAAGAAGAAACTAGTTCGACAGATGTCACAAAGTACAAAACACCTTCAGGATTTAATGCCTTTGAGACAAGAACTAAAACGATCAAAGTTAAAGACACGTCTGATGTGGTGATGAACGTTAAAGTGAGTCGTCACGGACCAATTGTCAATGATTTGATAGAGGGATTACAAAAAGACAAACCAGTCGCATTATCTTGGGTGTATACCCAACAACCTATTTTGATTTTAGATGCGGTTTATAAACTTTCGCATGCTAAAAATAAAGCCGATTTCCAAAAAGGGGTTCAATTAATTTCAGCTCCTGGTTTGAATGTGATGTATGGCGATGCTAAAGGCAATGTGGCGTGGTGGGCAACCGGAAAATTATACAAACACAATCCAGGTGTGAATCCGAATTTTATTTTGGATGGCGCTAGTGGAAAAGACGATATTAAGGAATATTTGGATTTCTCCAAAAATCCTTCCTCTGTCAATCCGAGTTGGAATTATGTGTATTCTGCCAACAATCAACCGGAAGCAATTGATGGTTTTTTATATCCAGGCTATTATTTACCTGAGGATAGAGCCAAACGAATTGTGCATTTGTTGGATTCAAAATCCAATTGGGACAAAGAATCAGCAAGTAAAATGATTTTTGATAATACCTCTTCGGTTGCGCCTTCAGTGGTTAAAAATCTTATTCAAGCTGTTGATTTAAATACACTTTCTAAATCAGAAAAAGAAGCTATTGCTATTTTAAAAGACTGGAAAGGGTCTAGTAATTTGGAAGACGTAGCCCCTACCATTTATAATAAATGGGTTTATTGCAGCCTAAAAAATACGTTTCAAGACGAAATGGGAGAGAAAGATTTCAAACAATTTTTAGGAACTCATATTGCGAAACAAATTGTTGCAAGACAAATGGCCAATAACCAATCGCTTTGGTGGGATAATTTGTCTACTAAAAATATAAAAGAAACGCGCAGTCAAATCGTGACAACCGCTTTGAAAGAAGCTGTTGCTGCTCTTGAAAAGCAACTAGGTAAATCCGTACAATCGTGGACTTGGAACAAAGTGCATACGGCAGAACACCAACATCCTTTGGGGAAAGTGAATGCCTTGAAACCATTTTTTAATGTGGGACCTTTTGAAGTTTCGGGATCTGTGGAAGTAATCAACAATTTGTTTTTTGATTATACAGAGGATGGCAACTATGCAGTAAAAGGCGGGCCTTCAACGAGACGAATAATTGACTTTTCTGATATTGAAAACAGTTGGAGTATTTTACCAACAGGTCAATCTGGGAATCCAATGAGTCCGCATTATAAAGACCAAGCCGAAATGTACAACACAGGAAAGTTTAGAAAAATGAAATTGAATAAAGCTGAAATTGTTACCACTTCAACAAAATTGGTTTTTATTCCCAATAAAAATTAAATAGAAATAAGGGTTAGTACGTTTTTATAATTATTTTTGCCCAACTTTTAAAATTAGTCATGCAGACTCCTCAAAAAATTGCAATAGTTGGTTCAGGGTTAGTAGGTTCATTATTGGCAATCTATTTGCGCAAAGCAGGCCATACCGTCCATATTTATGACAGAAGTCCGGATATTCGCCAAATTGAATTTTCGGGCCGCTCCATAAATTTAGCCATGTCCAATCGCGGTTGGAAAGCATTAGATGGAGTAGGAGTGGGAGATGCCGTTCGCCAAATTGCCATTCCCATGGACAAACGTGCGATCCATTTGGTTGACAAATTGAATTTTCAAGCCTACGGACAAGAAGGAGAAGCGATCTATTCAATTTCAAGAGGTCTTTTGAATCGTAAAATGATTGATTTGGCGGAAGCCGCAGGAGCCGAATTCTTTTTCGAACAAAAAATCTGGGATGTGACGCTTGCCGATGCTACTTTGCATATTGGCGAATCGGAACGTGGTGCTTGGGAGGAAAAAAAATATGATATGGTATTTGGTGCAGATGGTGCTTTCTCTAGAATTCGCCACCGCATGCAACGCCAAAGCATGTTTGACTATTCGCAAGAATTTTTAAAAATTGGCTATAAAGAATTAAATATTCCTGCGAATCCAGACGGAACTCATAAATTAGATCCGAATTCCTTCCATATTTGGCCACGAGGCGAATATATGTTAATTGCGTTGCCTAATTTAGACGGAAGTTTTACCTGTACTTTATTCATGCCTTTTGAAGGTGACAATTCGTTAGCAGAATTAAAAGATATTAATTTGGTAAAAGCTTTTTTTGCCAAAAATTTCCCAGACTCCATTGAGGTAATTCCAATGTTAGCGGAAGACTTTTTTAAAAACCCAACAAGTACATTGGTAACCATGAAGTGTTTTCCATGGGCATACGAAGACAAAATTGCATTGATTGGAGATGCCTGTCATGCTATCGTTCCTTTTTATGGACAAGGAATGAATGCGGGTTTTGAAGATATTACTGTTTTGAACGAAATGATGCAATTGTATGGAAACGATTGGAAAACAATTCTTTCAGAATACCAAAAATCAAGAAAACCAAATGCAGATGCCATTGCTGAATTGTCGTATCGCAATTTTATGGAGATGAGTACCAAAACTGCCGATGAGAAATTCTTGTTGCAAAAGAAAATCGAAAAAGTATTTTCAGACAAATACCCCGACTTGTGGATTCCATTGTATAGTAGAGTAACTTTTAGCGACCGACCTTATGCCGAAGCATTGGCTATTGGCGATGCCCAAAATACAATTATGGAAGAAGTGTTGCGAATGGACAATATTGAATCCATTTGGGATTCAGCTGAAGTGGAAAACAAAATCTTGGAATTACTTCAAGATAAATAAACTAGTCTTCTTCTCGGTGTACTTTAGTAAAGTCAAATGCAGGCGTACAAATAGCAATGTATTCACAAGCTTTCTCAAATGGGTTGGAATATTGAACTCTGGTATTTTTTTCAATTTTAATAGATTGTCCTGCTTCTAATACGATTGTCTCTTCTTCCACAATAAATTGTTTTTTACCACTTATTATATAGGTATACTCATCAAATTCGGGTGTTTGAAAAGGTTCGCTCCATCCAGGAGGCGCTATCATGTGTGCGATGGACACATTTGGATTGTTAGTACTCGCAAGGCCGTGATGCTCTTCAATTAATTTCCCGTCAGTAGTAGGGACAACGAATGGGTTATTTTGTAAGGTATATTTTTTCATAATGTTGTATTTATCTCCTATTAATTATTAAGCTAGAACGGATTTAATCCATACTTGGATTTCAGTTTAGATTACAAACATATTAATTCTAGTAGAATAAGAGGTTTTCAATTAATTAATTAGTTTTTAATTCCTATTTAATTGGATGGGTTACTATATTTTTTGCAGGATCAATTTAGTGATTGGGAGTACTTATTTTTGGGCTAATTGTCACAAATAATCTCTTACTACAACGTTTTTTATTAAAAAAACATAAATTTTATATCCAAATTTTTTAGCAAGTTATATTGATAATTTAACTGAATATACGGCTTGTAAATGTGTAATTAGTATCAAACAATCGATTTCGTTATGTATTTTTTATTAAATAAATTAATTTCAAAAAAAAATTCAATTGACTCGACTAAAATTAACACTAATTAAATTAAAAAAAGTTTTTTTATTTAAACTAAAAATATAAATTTGCTCCACTACAAGTTTATTTAAACACTAAAAAATTAAATTATTTAAAACTATTAAAATTAAAAAAAATGGCAAACGTTAAAAAAGAAAATGGACCAAAAGGTGGAGGAGCAATTTCAGGAATTATCATCGCAGCATGTATTTTTGTTGGATGGATTATTTGGAATTTTATCATGGGTAATGGAGCTAACTTCGAAGGAGGAGTAAACACAGGTCACCCACTTCCAGGAAACTATTTAGCAATGGTGTATAAAGGAGGTCCAATCGTTCCAATTTTGTTAGGATGTTTATTGATGGTAATTGTTTTCTCTTTTGAGCGTTTTGCAGTTATTTCAAAAGCAGCTGGAAAAGGAAACTTAGATGTTTTCATGAAAACTGTTCAAGCTAGTATTACTAAAGGAGATATCGATGCGGCTATTGCTTCATGTGACAAACAACAAGGTTCTGTTGCTAATGCTATCAAATCTGCATTATTGAAATACCAAGACGTTAAAGCAGAAGGATTAGATAGCGAAGCTGCTGCTGAAACAATTCACAAAGAAATCGAAGAGGCAACTTCATTAGAAATGCCAATGTTAGAGAAACACATGACTATCATCTCTACTTTAGTATCTTTAGGTACATTAGCAGGTTTGTTAGGAACTGTAACAGGGATGATTAAAGCGTTTGGTGCGTTAGCATCTGCTGGAACTCCAGATCAAGCTGCACTTGCAAATGGTATCTCTGAAGCATTGATTAACACTGCAACAGGTATCTCTACTTCTGCATTAGCAATTGTTACTTATAACTTGTTTACTTCTAAAATTGATACTTTGACTTATTCTATTGATGAGGCTGGTAATACAATTGTAAATACTTACAGACACTTCAGAAGTACAAAAAAATAATTAAATAATTAATTGTAATAAGTGACTCGATTTATCGCACGCTTATTGAATTATAAAAAATAAAGTAATGGCTGTAAAAATGTCCAAAAAAGCTGCGTCTATTGATATGACCGCTATGTGTGATGTTGTCTTTCTATTGTTAACTTTCTTTATTTTGACTGCTACAGCCAAAATTCCAGAACCGTTACCTGTAGATACCCCAGCATCAACAGTTCAAACCAAATTGCCAGACACTGATTTAGCTACTATTACCGTAGGAAAAGGAAAAGTTTTCTTTGACCTAAAAGGTAGAGAAGTTAGAAAAAGAACTTTAGAGTTAATGGGTCAAAAGTATGAAGTTGCTTTTACTGAAGAAGAATCTGCAAAATTTGCTTTAATGGAGGGTATTGGAGTGCCAATTACAAGCCTTAAGCAATTAATTGCAATGAAAAGTTCAGACAGAAGTAAAGCTAATTTACAACCTGGAATTCCTAAAGATTCTTTAGACAATCAGTTGTCTCAATGGATTCAAAATGCGCGTATTGCAAATATTGAATTACAAGATAAAGAATTGCAAATTGCAATCAAAGGAGATGCTAGAGAAGAATATCCAGCTATTAAAAAAGTAATGGATATTTTACAAGACCAAAAAATCAATAGCTTTAATTTAGTTACTGGTTTAAGAGCAAAAGATAAATAATATAAAAAGATACTAAAATGGCTGAATTAAATACCGGCGACGGTGGTGGTAAAAAAGGCAGTGGTAAGGTAAGAAGTAAAAAATCTGGCTCTAAGGTTGATTTAACAGCCATGGTAGATTTAGCATTCTTATTGATTACTTTCTTTATGTTGACCACGACCTTGTCAAAGCCTCAATCGATGAGCTTGGGATTGCCAGATAAAGAAGATAAACCAGATCCTAAAAATCAAGTTAAAGTGGATGAAAATCGTACGATGACTATACTTTTAGGAGATAACGACAAATTAGTTCGTTATGTTGGACTTCTTGCAACTCCTGTTAAAGGCGGTGCTCCAAAAGATTTTTCTTATGGAAAAGGCGGAATCCGCGAAGAGTTATTAGCTCGTAAAAAGCTGGTACTTGAGTACACAGGGAATAAGGATAAAGGGATGATTGTAATTATCAAACCAAGTAAAAAATCGAATTATCGTAACTTGGTAGATATATTAGATGAAATGGCAATTGTAGATGTACCAACGTATGCAATTGTTAATGATTATACTCCTGAAGAAAAAAAATTGTTAGAAGGTAAATAATAATAGGATTTACTCAATAACCTAATAATTAAGAAATATGAAATTAGATATATTCACAAATCAATGGCTTGATATTGTTTTCGAAGGGAAAAATAAGACATACGGGGCTTATGAACTTAGAAAATCAAATACAAAAACCACAGTTAGAGCGTTAATTATTGGTGCAGTTTTATTCTCTGTGCTTGTAGCTGCACCTCTTATTATGAGTTTGTTGCCAGATTCTTCAGGTGATGATGATAGTTTAGATACTAAAATCGTAACCATGAAGTTACCTCCAAAAAAGGAAGAGCCTAAAAAAGACCTTCCACCACCTCCACCACCTCCACCAAAAGTGGATCAAGTGAAATTTGTTAAGCCAGTTGTGGCTAAAGCAGAAGAGGTAACAGAGGAGCCACCAAAAATTACTGAAATTAAAGACAAGAAATTAGGTAACGAAACCATCAAAGGGGATCCAGATGCCGATTTGTCTGTTGAGCCTGTTGGAAATGGACCTGCAGCTGTAGTAGAAGAAGATAACAGTATTTACAATACTGCTGGTATCGAAGTAAAACCAGATTTTCCTGGTGGAATGGAAAAATTCTACAAGTTTGTTGGAAACAACTATCAAACTCCTGAAGAGGATGGCTTGAAAGGGAAAGTATATGTTACTTTCGTAGTTGAGAAAGATGGTTCATTAACAGATATCAAAGTAATTAGAGATATTGGATACGGTACTGGTAAAGAAGCTATCCGTGTTTTGAACAAATGTCCAAAATGGACTCCTGGAGAGCAAAATGGTAAGAAAGTGAGAGTACTTTACTCTCTTCCTATTACTATTCAATCTGCAGAGTAATGATACAAAACTTTGTTAATAGTTTTCAGAAGAAATCGCTCAAAGAGCGATTTCTTCTCGTTATGGGGATTTTGTTTTTAATGTCTTACCTTACTTTAGGTATCTTGTTCATTTTCATGAAGCCCTTTCCATTTTCAATGCAATACAATTATAGAGTTGCTTTTGGCGTTCTTTTAATTGCGTATTCAATTATACGTTTTTTTCGAATTATTAATGATAGTAAAGAGTAAGTTATGAATTCTACATTAAGACTAAGTACTTTTTTTTGCGTTCTATTTTTAGCTATTTCCTGCAACAAATCAGTTGATGCAAATCAAGAAACGATTTTGAAAGGTAAAGCAACGTTGCTTGTTGATGCTACTTTGATGCCTGTGATGGAAGATCAAGTACAGATTTTTGAAAGTAGGTACGACGCGACCATTGGTATAAATGCACAATCAGAAACGGAAGTGATTCAATCTTTGGTTAAAGACACTTCTAGTATTGCGGTGCTGTCAAGAAAATTGAATGCTGATGAAATGAAAATTTTTGCGAATAGAAAAATAATTCCAAAAATTACACCGATTGCATTAGATGCTGTAGCTCTTATTACCAATAGCAATTCAAATGATACATTGGTTGATATAAAGGCTGTAATAGATTTTATGAATGGAAAACCGTCACCGAAAATCAAAGGTTTAGTGTTTGATAATGCTAACTCAAGTACGGTACGATATATGAATAAATTAGCCGGTTTAACTACAATTCCTCAAAAAGGAGTTTTTTCTTTTGGAACTAACAATGAAGTTATTAAATTTGTATCGCAAAATGAAGGCATGATTGGTGTAGTTGGATTAAACTGGTTAACACAACCAAAACCTGAAATGCAAGCCTATGTAGATAAAGTTGTTGCATTAAGCTTAAAAGGCCATAATCAAAATGATTTTTTCGCACCTGATCAAAACAATATAGCTGAGGGTAAATATGCTTTAGCGCGTGAAATATACATTGTTAATTGTCAAGGTTTTTCCGGATTAGGAATGGGATTTGCTTCTTTTGTTGCGGGTGATATTGGTCAACGAATTATTTTGAAGTCAGGATTGTTGCCCTACAAAGTCCCACCACGTAAATTAAGTATTAGAAATCAAATCAATAACGATAAAAAATAAATTAACTATACAACTCAAAATGAAAACATTTAAAATTTTCGGATTACTTCTTTTGGCTACTGTTTCAGTAGGTCATGCGCAAGATATTAATCAAGCTAAAAAGGCAATTGATGCCGAAAAATACGAAGAAGCTAAAACGATATTAAAATCAATATTACAAGCTAAACCTTCCAATGGTATGGCCTCTTTCCTTTTAGGAAATGTTTATTTAAATCAAAGCGTCAAAGATTCTGCTACAATTTCTTTTGGTAAAGGATTAGCAGCAACTGAAGCTGCACGTTTCAATCATATTGGTTTAGGTCAAATGGATTTGGACCGAAATGATACTATAGCGGCTAATGCAAAATTTATTTTGGCAACCAAAGACATGCGTAAAAAAGATTTTGAAGAATATGTGTATGTGGCAAGAGCGTACATGAATGCTGAAAAACCAAATTACAAAGCAGCATTAGCAGTTTTAAAGCGTGCTATAGTAAACAACCCAATGGATGCTCAAGTTCAGTTAGCTTTAGGAGACGCTTATTATGGGTTAAGCAATCAAAACGATGCATACAAAGCGTATCGTGATGCATTCTCAGCTGACAATACATTGTTGAGAGCAAAAATGCAATTAGGGGTTTTGTTAAAAGGAGCAAAATCGTATGATGAAGCTTCAAAAGCCTACAATGAAGTGATTGCTATTAACGCAAATTACGGTCCAGTTTATAGAGAATTGGCAGAAACTTATTATAAAATTGCTCGTAACAAACCGTCTAAAGCGGCTGAAAATTTCAAAATTGCGATTGATTACTATCAAAAGTACATGGATTTAACAGATTATTCTATTCACTCTAGAATGCGTCGTGCCGACTTTTTAATTTTAGCAAAAGAATACAAAGCCTTAGAGGAAGAAGCAAATAAAATGATTGAATTGGATAAAGTGAATCCAAGAATTTTCCGTTATTTAGGATATGCTGCTTTTGAAAATGGAAATGTGGATAAAGCAATCCAATCTTTGGAAACATTTACTTCTAATCCAGCTAGTAAAATTATCGCTAAAGATTTTCAAGTATTAGGTTTAGCTAAAATCAAAAAAGGAACAAGTGCTGATGGACTTGCTATTGATCCTATAGCTTTCGAATCCGGTTTAGTTTCTATCAAGAAATCTATTGAAATGGAACCTTTAGCAGTAGAGGATTTAAATGAAGTGGGTAAAAAATTATTTGGTCAGAAATTGTACAAAGAAGCCGCGGCCATTTTTGAATTAGGTGCTAATAATGCAGAGTCAAAAACTTATCTTGATGACAATTTGTATCTTGGATTGTCTTTGTATTATGCTAATAATAAAAAAGACGTTAAACCTGAGGTTGCTGGTCTTCAAAAAGCAGATGCTGCTTTTGATAAAGTATTAGTAGCTTCGCCAAGTTATTACGAAGCCTATATATTCAAAGCAAGAACCAATAGTTTGATGGAAAATGATGAGAACACCATTAAATTCTATGAAGCTTATGTCGCTGCAGTAATTGCTAAAGGAACAGAAGAAACTGCAAAACCAGCAGTTATTAAAAAAATCGCTGAAAGTTACAACACTATTGGAGCAACCTATGCTAATACGGATAAAGTGAAAGCTGTAGAGTATTTCAATAAAACATTAGCTATTGACCCAACCAATGCTTACGCTTTAAGTTCAATTAAACAATTGAAATAAATAAAGTATTAAGAGTGCATAAAAAAACCGACAATTAGTTGTCGGTTTTTTTTATGGCTATTTTGCACAAATGAAGATAGGAAATGAATTTTGGAATTGACTATCTTTGCCGCTTCAATAGAACTAGATGTTATCAAAAGAAATTCAATTAGAAGTTAATAAAGGAGCCATGTTGCCCTTGATGGAAGAATTCTACACCATTCAAGGAGAAGGTTCACATACTGGAACGGCGGCTTATTTTATTCGAATAGGCGGTTGTGATGTGGGTTGTCATTGGTGCGATGTAAAAGAAAGTTGGAATGCTGAGTTGCATCCACCTACTAATGTCGATTTAATTGTTGCCAACGCCACTAAGTATGCTGATACAGTTGTAGTGACGGGTGGCGAGCCACTTACTTGGGACATGACCTTGTTAACTCAAAAACTAAAAGACAATAAGGTAAAAGTACATATTGAAACTTCAGGAGCTTATCCACTTTCTGGGACTTGGGATTGGATTTGTCTTTCGCCTAAAAAATACAAATTACCTACTCAGACGGTCTATGACAATGCCGATGAGTTGAAAGTGATTATTTACAACAAACACGATTTTGTTTTTGCTGAAGAACAAGCCGAAAAAGTAAATAAAAATGCGATTCTTTTTTTGCAACCAGAATGGAGTAAAAGAGAAGAAATGACCCCTTTGATAGTAGATTATGTAATGAACAATCCCAAATGGCGTGTGTCGTTACAAACACATAAATATTTGAATATCCCTTAATAAAAAAACTCCAAACCATTGTTTGGAGTTTTTTATTTACCAGCCTTTTCTTTTTTTCAATTCGGTAATATGGGCCAAATGATGCAATCCATGCCAGGCATATGTGCCAATGATTTCTTTAATTTTGAACGATGCATTATGTTCGGGATGAATGAATGATTTTTCTAAATCGGTTGCCGATAAGCTTTTCATTAAATACGCCAATCGAAAATGCAAACCTTCTAAAAAGGCTAGACTTGGTGCAACCGGCATTGTTACATTATCGGCCATATCGCCCCAGCGGTCCTCGAAATAAAATTTGATGGTGGGATTGTCTTCGGTTAATGCCCATTTGATTCGAATAAAACAGTTCATATGACTATCGGCACAGTGGTGTACCACTTGTCTAATTGTCCAGCCGCCGTCTCTATAAGGCGTGTCCAATTGTTCGTCGGTTAAGTGCATCACTTCGTTTTTTAACAGCTCTGGGAATTGTGCTATTGCTTGAATGCGTTCTGATAAATAGTCTGAAGTATAGGTTTCAGGTGCTTTAAATTTTCCGATAGGATAACGTAATTGATCTTCCATTTTCAGTAGTGTTATAAATGAGTAAGTTGTGCTAAATAATCAAAATGATCGCCCTCCAAAACGAGCTTGCATTGCAATCCATTCGCGATTGCCGCATTTTGCAATGTATTGTAATCCAAATAAAGCCATGGAAAAGGAGTTTCTGTTTCGTTTTTATATTGAACAGTAAAAGTGAGTTCGCCATAATAGGTATCACTCGGAATCCATTTCCCCCCATCTTCATCCTCGTCAAACATATAAATGATATCAGATGAATCAATCAATATTTGTCCGTTTGGATTCAGTAAGCTTTTTAGTTTTTGAAGATAAATGGGTGTTCTCTCTAGAGTTTCGAAAATTCCGGTGCCGTTCATCAACAATAGAATCGTATCGTATTTCTCGTTTTCGATATTCAATACATCTATAACTTGGGTGTTTTTCAATCCGCGAAGAGTACAAGCTGTTATCGCATTTTCAGAAATGTCGATGGAGTGAACGTCGATATTTCGTTCGTTTTGCAAATACAATCCGTGACTTCCAGCACCACATCCTACTTCTAAGGTTCTGCCTTTGGTTAATTGTAACGCTTTTTGTTCTAGAGTTGGCATTTCGGCAAAGCTTCGAAATAAATACACCACTTCCATTTCATCATCATCCGAAATAGAGGTTGAAGTGATCATGTTTTCTGGCGAAGTATTGGTTTGATAATCGAGTATGGCTTTTCCGAAAAGGTCTTTCATAATATCGTTTTGAGGAATGAAGCAATCTTTCCTCTTTAATTAGTTTATAGATTCAACTTGTTTAACTTTGCAGTAGAAATTTAGTAGTATGTTAAAACCAAATTTAGCTGAACTCGGAAAACTGGCCAAAGATAAGCATATCGAAAATAAAAAATATTTCGATAAGCTGAAAAAGAAGGTACCCAAGAATTTAGATTATGCGATGCAAGAATTGCATGATGCCGAATTTAAAAAAACCGATTGTTTGTCTTGCGCCAATTGTTGTAAAACTACCGGTCCTTTGTTTACTTCGGCTGATATTGAGCGAATAGCAAAACATTTACGACAAAAACCACAACAGTTTATTGAGCAGTATCTTCGTATTGACGAGGATAATGATTATGTATTACAATCAGTGCCTTGTACGTTTTTGGATCAGGACAATACTTGTTTTATTTATGAGGTGCGACCAAAAGCCTGTCGCGAATTTCCTCATACCGACCGAAAAAAGTTCCAGCAAATTTCTGATTTGACTTTAAAAAATATTCCTATTTGTCCTGCAGTCTACAATATTGTAGAAGAAATGAAAAAGAAACTGCCGCTTTAGTAAAGCAAATATTTTTTTCGAATTTCTTTAAACTGGTCTAGGCCGGGTTTCCAACTTTTTTTGATTTTTCGTTCAGAAATCCCTTCTTCAATTTGTAGTCGCAAGGTTTGCGTTCCCGCCAATTTGGTAAAAAAAGGATTGAAGAATGCGGTTTTATCTTCCGTTGTGTTATATGCTCGGATGAGCCATTTTAATTCAATTTGGCTTACCGGTTCTATCGTTGATAAATCCTCCCCAAAACAACTAACACCTTTATATATGGGTTCTTTGGCACCAAAATTTGGCTCAGGAATAAAACTAAATCCAGATTGCGGTAAATTGGGCGAACCGTAAATTTGAAATTGTTTGTCGGTACCTCTTCCAACACTAACATTGGTACCTTCAAAAAAGCACAAACTCGCATACAAATTAATGGCTTGGTCATTAGGAAGATTGGGTGAAGGTCTTTCTGGAAAATGATACGAGGCATTTCGATCATAATCAACACAAGGAATTACTTGTAAATTACATTGTACTTCCTCTTTAAGCCATTTTTCGCCATTAATCATTTGAGCATATTCGCCAATGGTCATTCCGTAAAGCACCGGTACAGGATGCATTCCCACAAAACTGCTGAATTCTTTTTCTAAAATAGGTCCGTCAATGATAAAGCCATTGGGATTAGGGCGGTCCAAAACCACTAAGGGAATATTGTTTTCGGCACAGGCTTCCATGATGTAATGTAAACTAGAAATATAGGTGTAAAAACGAGCGCCTACATCTTGAATATCAAAAATCAAAATGTCAATTCCTTCTAATTGTTCTGGGGTTGGTTTTTTATTAGCACCATACAAAGAGATTATGGGAAGACCAGTTTTGGTATCTTTTCCATCAATAATCAGTTCGCCAGCATCTGCCGTCCCACGAAATCCGTGTTCGGGTGCAAATATTTTTTGAACTTGGATCGCATTGGAAACTAAAAAGTCTACTAAATGTATTTTGTTGGATAAAATCCCAGTTTGATTGCTTACGACTCCTACTTTTTTATCTTTCAAAAGTGGAAGATAGTTTTCGGAGTTATCAGCACCTGTTTTAAAACTGATCGATTGATTCGGTCGAATGGAGTTTTGATTTTCAGAAAGAGTTGATTTTTGATACGAATTTTTGCTTGGAATAGTTTTATTTATGGAACAGGAAGTCATCAAAAAAAGTACGCCTAAAAAAGGAATTGATTTTTTAAAAGTGTTGAACATTGTCTTATAAATAAAGTTAAAGTCAATTAGTGTAATTCGTGTTTTAGCTGTATTTTTGGCTCAATTAAATACCCAATTTACTTGAATTTAGATTATTTCATCGCCAAAAGATTGATTACTGCTAAAGATTATAAAAGTAGTATATCTGCACCAATAATAAAAATTGCCATAGCTGCAATTGCTATTGGTATGGTAATGATGATTGTTTCTGTAGCCACTGGTATTGGTTTACAACAAAAAATCCGAGAGAAAGTATCCGCTTTCAACGGACATATTATTATTTCTAATTATGATAATAATCAATCGGAGGCTACATTAACTCCAATTACCAAGAACCAAGAGTTTTACCCTAAGTTCAATTCGGTTGCAGGCATTAGTCATGTTCAAGCTATAGCTACCAAAGCTGGAATTATCCGTACCGAAAAGGCTTTTGAAGGAATTGTTTTTAAAGGAGTAGGAAAAGACTATCAATGGAGTAATATTAAAGAGTATTTGGTTGCAGGCCGTTTGCCTTATTTGTCAAGCCAACTTAAATCGGAGGTAGTGATCTCACAATTTTTAGCCGATAGGTTGCAATTAAAAGTAGGCGATGCGTTCAATACTTTTTTCATCAAAGAAAATCAAAATCAATTGCCCAATATTCGCCGATTTAAAATATCAGGTATTTTTAATTCAGGCTTTCAAGAATTTGATGCTACTTATATATTGGGAGATATTCGCCATATTCAACGCATTAATAAATGGTCACCCAATCAAATCGGTGCGTTTGAGATTTTCGTAGACGATTTTGATCAGATTCAATCCGTTGGAGAAGAAGTGTACCAACAAACTCCGTCCAATCTAGATTCCAAAACCATAATCGAAAAATACAGTTACATCTTTGACTGGTTGCAATTGTTTGATTTCAACATTGTCGTTATTCTTGGCGTGATGATTTTGGTTGCTACCATTAATATGGTGGTGGCTTTATTGGTTCTAATATTAGAACGAACCCAAATGATCGGAATTCTAAAAGCACTAGGAGCTAACAATTGGTCTGTCCGAAAAATATTTCTTTACAACGCCCTGTATTTAATTTTTCGTGGACTCTTATGGGGCAATGGTATTGGGATAGGCGTGTTACTCATCCAAAAATACTTTGGTGTCATCCAACTCAATCCCGAAAATTATTATGTCAATCAAGCACCAGTCTATTTTAATTGGGGCTATATCTTGGCGCTTAACCTATTAACAGTAACCGTTTGTTTTGTTGTATTATTGATTCCTTCTTACCTTATTACTAAAATCTCCCCAGTCAAAGCCATTCGTTACGACTAATTACCTGAGCGTTCCCTGTTTGCCTCGTGGCCTCGCAAACTAGGTCGGGCTATTGCTACAAGTCCTCGCTGCGCTGTGGGCTTTTCGCTTCTATCCCTAACGCGGTTTGTGATTAAAACATCTCTATCAAAGTTCAACATTCAACATTCTTTATCGAATTTTCGTTGTTTGAACCTTCTAATTCAACCTTTACAATTCCCAATTGACAAAAAACTTTGGTATTTACAAAACGGGGAATCAGCCAGTTAAGAAAAAGCTGTAAAATAAACTCAAAAAATACTTGCCAGAGTGGATTTAGGTTGTACTTTTGCACCCGC
Source organism: Flavobacterium ammoniigenes (assembly GCF_020886055.1). Lineage (NCBI taxonomy): Bacteria > Pseudomonadati > Bacteroidota > Flavobacteriia > Flavobacteriales > Flavobacteriaceae > Flavobacterium > Flavobacterium ammoniigenes. Next base: position 1,034,973 of record NZ_AP025184.1, read on the forward strand.
AATAAAGGCGAGGTTCTTACATAGATATTGAAAAGCAAACAAAAGGAGATAAAAGAAATTTTACTTGTAAAAAATTTGCTAGAGATAAAAAAGTAATTATCTTTGCCCTCCCCAAAAGGAGCCAAGTTCTTAAGTAAGTTGAGTGAGTTAAAAAAGAAAGTATTTTTTCTAAAAAATTTTCAAATAGACTTGCGAGATAAAAAAGAAGTTGTACTTTTGCACCCGCTTTGAGAGATAAGCGCAACAAACAAGTTAGACACGTTCCTAGACATATTGAATTGACAGCCGTTTTGAGAGAGATCTCAAAACAAATTAAAGAGTAATAGAATCGTAAGATTCGAAAAAGACCATTAGATCATTGTCATAATAAATAGAAGCAAATTTATTTGCTTCGCATAATATACGATGAAGAGTTTGATCCTGGCTCAGGATGAACGCTAGCGGCAGGCTTAACACATGCAAGTCGAGGGGTATAGTTCTTCGGAGCTAGAGACCGGCGCACGGGTGCGTAACGCGTATGCAATCTACCTTTTACAGAGGGATAGCCCAGAGAAATTTGGATTAATACCTCATAGTATGTGAGAATCGCATGGTTTTCACATTAAAGTTCCAACGGTAAAAGATGAGCATGCGTCCCATTAGCTAGATGGTAAGGTAACGGCTTACCATGGCGACGATGGGTAGGGGTCCTGAGAGGGAGATCCCCCACACTGGTACTGAGACACGGACCAGACTCCTACGGGAGGCAGCAGTGAGGAATATTGGACAATGGGCGCAAGCCTGATCCAGCCATGCCGCGTGCAGGATGACGGTCCTATGGATTGTAAACTGCTTTTGTACAGGAAGAAACACTCCCTCGTGAGGGAGCTTGACGGTACTGTAAGAATAAGGATCGGCTAACTCCGTGCCAGCAGCCGCGGTAATACGGAGGATCCAAGCGTTATCCGGAATCATTGGGTTTAAAGGGTCCGTAGGCGGTTTAATAAGTCAGTGGTGAAAGCCCATCGCTCAACGGTGGAACGGCCATTGATACTGTTAAACTTGAATTATTAGGAAGTAACTAGAATATGTAGTGTAGCGGTGAAATGCTTAGAGATTACATGGAATACCAATTGCGAAGGCAGGTTACTACTAATGGATTGACGCTGATGGACGAAAGCGTGGGTAGCGAACAGGATTAGATACCCTGGTAGTCCACGCCGTAAACGATGGATACTAGCTGTTGGGAGCAATCTCAGTGGCTAAGCGAAAGTGATAAGTATCCCACCTGGGGAGTACGTTCGCAAGAATGAAACTCAAAGGAATTGACGGGGGCCCGCACAAGCGGTGGAGCATGTGGTTTAATTCGATGATACGCGAGGAACCTTACCAAGGCTTAAATGTAGTTTGACCGATTTGGAAACAGATCTTTCGCAAGACAAATTACAAGGTGCTGCATGGTTGTCGTCAGCTCGTGCCGTGAGGTGTCAGGTTAAGTCCTATAACGAGCGCAACCCCTGTTGTTAGTTGCCAGCGAGTCAAGTCGGGAACTCTAACAAGACTGCCAGTGTAAACTGTGAGGAAGGTGGGGATGACGTCAAATCATCACGGCCCTTACGCCTTGGGCTACACACGTGCTACAATGGCCGGTACAGAGAGCAGCCACTGGGTGACCAGGAGCGAATCTACAAAACCGGTCACAGTTCGGATCGGAGTCTGCAACTCGACTCCGTGAAGCTGGAATCGCTAGTAATCGGATATCAGCCATGATCCGGTGAATACGTTCCCGGGCCTTGTACACACCGCCCGTCAAGCCATGGAAGCTGGGGGTGCCTGAAGTCGGTGACCGCAAGGAGCTGCCTAGGGTAAAACTGGTAACTAGGGCTAAGTCGTAACAAGGTAGCCGTACCGGAAGGTGCGGCTGGAACACCTCCTTTCTAGAGCTTGAATGTTAGTTATTTTGGTAACACTTTCAAGAAAGAAGACGATAGATCGACATGGGATTGAATTTCATGATAATATTACTCTTGCTGTTAGTTCAAATAATACAAATAAGTAAAAAACAGAGTCTCGTAGCTCAGCTGGTTAGAGTACTACACTGATAATGTAGGGGTCCCCAGTTCGAGTCTGGGCGGGACTACTATTTTTTAGCTTATGGAAATTTTAGAAGTTGAGTCATCCGATGGATGTTGTCTTTATCATTATACTGTCAACAGACGACTGATAACTGACAACTAAAACACGGGGGATTAGCTCAGCTGGCTAGAGCGCCTGCCTTGCACGCAGGAGGTCAACGGTTCGACTCCGTTATTCTCCACAAGATGCTAATTAGATTTAGCACACACGTTCATTGACATATTGAGATAAGAAAATAATAAAGTAGAAAACATTTTTACTTGTTTATCATTAGACAAGTAAAAGAAACGGCATATTTTAAGTAATATGTTGGTACAATAAGCAAAATAAGGGCGTATGGGGGATGCCTAGGCTCTCAGAGGCGATGAAAGGCGTGATAAGCTGCGAAAAGTTACGGGGATTGGCACACACGATACGATCCGTAAATACCTGAATGGGGCAACCCACTATGTTGAAGACATAGTACACCGATAGGTGGGCAAACCCGCTGAACTGAAACATCTAAGTAGGCGGAGGAGAAGAAAACAAAAGTGATTCCGTAAGTAGTGGCGAGCGAACGCGGATTAGCCCAAACCAATGTTGTTACGGCAATGTTGGGGTTGTAGGACCACGACATTTCTTGCACAAAGAACTAGAATCTACTGGAAAGTAGGACCAAAGAGGGTGATAGTCCCGTATAGGTAATGAGTGTAAAGGATAGTGGTATCCTGAGTAGGGCGGGGCACGTGAAACCCTGTCTGAATTTGGCGGGACCATCCGCTAAGGCTAAATACTCCTGAGAGACCGATAGTGAACCAGTACCGTGAGGGAAAGGTGAAAAGAACCGTGAATAACGGAGTGAAATAGATCCTGAAACCATACGCTTACAAGCGGTCGGAGCCCTTTAGTGGGGTGACGGCGTGCCTTTTGCATAATGAGCCTACGAGTTAACGTTGCTGGCAAGGATAAGTGGTTAAGTCACGGATCCGTAGCGAAAGCGAGTCTGAATAGGGCGCTTTAGTCAGTAGTGTTAGACGCGAAACCGTGTGATCTACCCATGGGCAGGTTGAAGCTGTGGTAACACACAGTGGAGGACCGAACCGGTTGACGTTGAAAAGTCTTCGGATGACCTGTGGGTAGGGGTGAAAGGCCAATCAAACTCGGAAATAGCTCGTACTCCCCGAAATGCATTTAGGTGCAGCGCTGGATTTAAGTTATATAGAGGTAGAGCTACTGATTGGATGCGGGGGCTTCACCGCCTACCAATTCCTGACAAACTCCGAATGCTATATAATGTTTACCAGCAGTGAGGGCTTGGGTGCTAAGGTCCAAGTCCGAGAGGGAAAGAACCCAGACCATCAGCTAAGGTCCCCAAATCTATACTAAGTTGAAAGAACGAGGTTTGTCTGCCCAGACAGCTAGGATGTTGGCTTGGAAGCAGCCATTCATTTAAAGAGTGCGTAACAGCTCACTAGTCGAGCGGACGAGCATGGATAATAATCGGGCATAAGTATAGTACCGAAGCTATGGATTTGTATTATATACAAGTGGTAGGGGAGCATTCTAACAGGGTAGAAGGTGTATCGTAAGGTATGCTGGACTGGTTAGAAAAGAAAATGTAGGCATAAGTAACGATAATGCGGGCGAGAAACCCGCACACCGAAAGACTAAGGTTTCCACAGCTATGCTAATCAGCTGTGGGTTAGTCGGGACCTAAGGCGAACCCGAAAGGGACAGTCGATGGCCAACGGGTTAATATTCCCGTACTACTTATTACTGTGATGGGGTGACGGAGTGATGAAAGCGCCGCGAACTGACGGAATAGTTCGTTGAAGTACCTACCTATAAGAAGCGCAGGCAAATCCACGCTTCTTGGGGAAATACGATAGTACTCGGAGACTTCGGTCAAAGAGATAGTGCGCCTAAGGGCTTCCAAGAAAAACCTCTAAACTTCAGGTAATAAGTACCCGTACCGCAAACCGACACAGGTAGTCGAGGAGAGAATCCTAAGGTGCTCGAGAGATTCATGGCTAAGGAATTAGGCAAAATAGACCTGTAACTTCGGGAGAAAGGTCGCCAGCGCAAGCTGGCCGCAGTGAAGAGGTCCAGGCGACTGTTTATCAAAAACACAGGGCTCTGCAAAATCGTAAGATGAAGTATAGGGCCTGACACCTGCCCGGTGCTGGAAGGTTAAGAGGAGATGTTATCTTCGGAGAAGCATTGAATTGAAGCCCCAGTAAACGGCGGCCGTAACTATAACGGTCCTAAGGTAGCGAAATTCCTTGTCGGGTAAGTTCCGACCTGCACGAATGGTGTAACGATCTGGACACTGTCTCAGCCATGAGCTCGGTGAAATTGTAGTAACGGTGAAGATGCCGTTTACCCGCAGTGGGACGAAAAGACCCTGTGCACCTTTACTATAGCTTAGTATTGACCTTGGATAAATGATGTGTAGGATAGGTTGGAGACTATGAAGTGGCGTCGCCAGGCGTTGTGGAGTCATTGTTGAAATACAACCCTTTGTTTATCTGAGGCCTAACCCCGCTATGCGGGGGACATTGCTTGGTGGGTAGTTTGACTGGGGTGGTCGCCTCCAAAAGAGTAACGGAGGCTTCTAAAGGTTCCCTCAGTACGCTTGGTAACCGTGCGTAGAGTGCAATGGCATAAGGGAGCTTGACTGAGAGACATACAGGTCGATCAGGTACGAAAGTAGAGCATAGTGATCCGGTGGTTCCGCATGGAAGGGCCATCGCTCAAAGGATAAAAGGTACGCCGGGGATAACAGGCTGATCTCCCCCAAGAGCTCATATCGACGGGGGGGTTTGGCACCTCGATGTCGGCTCGTCACATCCTGGGGCTGGAGAAGGTCCCAAGGGTTGGGCTGTTCGCCCATTAAAGTGGCACGCGAGCTGGGTTCAGAACGTCGTGAGACAGTTCGGTCTCTATCTACTGTGGGCGTTAGAAATTTGAGTGGATCTGATTCTAGTACGAGAGGACCGAATTGGACAAACCTCTAGTGTATCTGTTGTCCCGCCAGGGGCACCGCAGAGTAGCTACGTTTGGAAGGGATAAGCGCTGAAAGCATATAAGCGCGAAACCCACCACAAGATGAGATTTCTTTTAAGGGTCGTGGAAGATGACCACGTTGATAGGCTATAGATGTAAAGGCAGTAATGTCATAGTCGAGTAGTACTAATAACCCGTAAGCTTATGTACGCTTTTCCTGCCCCGCAAGGGGCAGGGAGAAACTTTCTTAATTTTTTTCTTTATCTCAGTATGTTAAGATATTTGCTCGACGCGAGCAGTGACTAGTGAACAGTAACTAGTAATTAGTGTAAGACTAATTACTAATCACTACTAACTAATCACTAACAACCTTAAGGTGGTTATTGCGGCGGGGCTCACCTCTTCCCATCCCGAACAGAGTAGTTAAGCCCGCCTGCGCAGATGGTACTGCAGTTATGTGGGAGAGTATGTCGTCGCCTTTCTTTATTGAGCCTTGTCTTTATAGACAAGGCTCATTTTTTTTAATGGATCGACGTGTTCGCCCTAAAGGGCTCGGTTCGTCGCTTTCTTTTAAAAACCCTGTTTCTAACCAAACGGGGTTTTTTGTTTTAGATACATCCGCGAACTGCCACTGAAATACACCACGACTTGAATAGCCCCGATAGGAGCTAGCTACCGCGTAGCGCGGATAGCGGGACAACTAGTGTTCAGGATGTAGAATAGTGCTGCAAAAAAAAATCCTCAATTACTAATTGAGGATTTTTATTAACCGTGTACGGTTTCTCGATTGCCGTAATTGGCTATGATAGACGATTCGTATTCAATCCATTCTTTCCAACGGGTATCCACATTGATGTTGTCTTGGTACTTTTTTGCGAAGCCTAAAAAGGTAGTGTAATGTCCTGCCTCAGAAATCATAAGGTCTCTATAGAATTTTGCCAATTCGGGATCTTGAATGTTTTCTGAAAGGACTTTAAAGCGTTCGCAACTTCGTGCTTCGATCATGGCAGCAAACAGTAATCGTTCGACCAAGGCATCGTTTCTACTGCCGTCTTTTTTTGCAAATTTGACTAGATCGTTGACATAATTATCTTTTCGTTCACGTCCTAATGTCAAGCCCTTTTCTTTAATAATAGTATGAACCATTTGGAAATGTTCCATTTCTTCTAAAGCGATTCGAGTCATTTCGGTTACCAATTCTTCTTTTTCTGAATTGTTGACGATGATATAAATAGCATTAGAGGCTGCTTTTTGTTCGCACCAAGCATGATCGGTCAAGATTTCTTCAATATTTGATTCGACGATGTTGACCCATCTTGGATCGGTTGCTAATTTAAGTCCTAACATGAATTGTGATTTTAGACTTACAAAATTACTCTTTTTATGTTCTATTTTTCAGATAAATGATTGAATTACCGTTTAATTACCATTATTTTGTAGTTCGGAAAAATGGATACATGAATACAAATAAACGACTCTTACTAATTGGTTTTGTTTGGCCTGAGCCCAATTCCTCTGCTGCGGGTGGAAGAATGATGCAATTGATTGCATTGTTTCAAAATCAGGGCTTTGCTATTACTTTCGCTAGTCCCGCACTGGATAGTGATTTTATGGTCAATCTTGCTGATTACGATGTAGATAAAGTGTCGATTGCTTTAAATGATTCTAGTTTTGATTCTTATATAAAGGAATTGCAGCCCAATGTGGTAGTATTTGATCGTTTCATGATTGAAGAGCAATTTGGTTGGCGTGTAGCAGAACATTGTCCTAATGCTGTTCGAATTTTAGATACGGAAGACTTGCATTGTTTGCGGTTAGCGCGACAGAATGCCTTTAAGGCAAATCGTAATTTTGATATTTCAGATCTAAGGAAAGAGGATGTAGCAAAAAGAGAAATTGCCAGTATTTTACGTTCGGATGTTGCTTTGATGGTTTCTGAATATGAAATGGAGGTTTTGCAGTCTGTATTTAATATTGATCCATCGCTTTTGTATTATTTACCTTTACTTGTTACTACTTTTGATCCTAATCCTTTGCCCTACATACAAAGGCAACATTTTGTTTTTATAGGTAATTTTCTGCATGAACCCAATTGGAATGCAGTTCAGTATTTGAAAGAGACAATTTGGCCAATTATTAGAAAGCAATTCCCAACAGCAGTTGTTGAAATATATGGGGCTTATCCTTCGCAAAAGGTTTTTCAACTACATAATGAAAAAGAGGGTTTCTTAATAAAAGGTAGGGCTGAAAGCGCTAAGGAGATTATTTCAAATGCGCGTGTTCTTTTGGCTCCAATTCGTTTTGGTGCCGGAATTAAAGGTAAATTGCTAGAGGCAATGGAATACGGTACCCCTTCCGTTACTACTTCTATCGGTGCAGAATCTATGCATGCTGATTTAAATTGGAATGGGAGTATTGAAGATGATTCGCAAGAATTTGCTGCTGCTGCTGTTCAATTGTATCAGGATGAAATCGTTTGGCAACATAGTCAACAAAATGGATTTTCCATTATTAAACAAAGGTATTTGACCGCATTATTTGAAGATCAATTTGAAACAACATTGACTTATTTACAATCCAATTTAGAAAAGCACCGTAATCATAATTTTATTGGTCAAATGTTGATGCATCATACTTTGCAAAGTACTAAATACCTGTCGCGATGGATAGAAGAAAAAAATAGAAAAATGTAGTTTGCTATTTTTTCTTTTCATCAATTAATGCTGCCACTAGTCGTCCTGATTTCATAGCGGCATTTATAGAGCCATTCATCAAATGGTCTCCACATATGAAAATATTGTCGTTGATTTTCATGTCAGTTTTAGTTAGTTCATCGCTAACGCTATCTTGATTTGGTAAAGCATACTGAATGCGGTAGGTTTTCAACATTTTCCAATCGTCAACTTGATTTCCATACCATTGCTTTAGCTCAGCTTTCATATTCTCCGCTACTATTGTATCGTCTATTTCTGGTATGCCATTATAGGAGATGGAGAGTAGCACTTTTCCATCTGGGGCATATTTGTTCGAAATATTCGACATCACAGTGAGATTATTTACCCATTTTTTGTTCTCAGAAGCATTTAAAATGACAACAGCTTGGTTTGTTGGTGCTTTTGTTGCTTCAAAGTAGACAGTAGTAACGGAATGGGATTGTTGTTTTTGTTGGGCAATATAATTACCCGCTAAACCAGTTGCTTCTGTTGCAATTACTATGATGTCTGAATTCATTTCTGAACCATTTTCTAAATAGATTGTATTGTTTTCAATCGCTGTTACTTTTGTTTCAAATTGAATTGAATTTTCAGGAAGTAGTGCCGCTAGTTGTTTTGGGATTTCTTCCATACCGAGTTCAGGAATTGCGGCATCACCAGTTGAAAATTGTTTCATTACAAAGTCAAACATATTGCTTGATGTTGTCAATTCATTTTCTAAAAATATACCAGAGAAAAAAGGTTTGTAAAAACGATCAATCATTTTTTGGCTAAAGCCATATCTTTTCAATTGCGAATAAGTATCAGTTTCGGGTTGTTTAAAAATAGCTGAGTTTGAAAGACGGACTAATTTAAGCTTTAACCAAAAGGTTTGAACCTTGTCTTTTAAGCTTCCTACGGGTGCAAATAATGTAGCAAAAAGGGCAGTAGGTCTTCTGAACGGATCGGCAATATCAAATTGTCCACCCTCAAAGAGTACGGTTGCACCTGGTATGAAGGGTTTCAAGTTTAATTTTTGATAATCTAAAAGCGCTTTCGTTTCCGGATAGTCAGTGAGCAAAACCTGAAATCCTCTATCTAATCGAAACCCATCTATACAATCTGTTTTGATTCGGCCACCCACTCGATCCGATGCTTCTATAAGTTGGACTTGGTAGTTTTTTTGATGTAAATAGACGGCGGCTGTTAAGCCTGATAATCCCGCTCCAATAATAGTTATAGTTGGTTTCATTGTTTGTTTATCAGACTTTAAAATTACTAAATCTAACCTATAAAATAAAAAATCCCGTTCTGATTTCTCAAAACGGGATTTCATTTATTTAAAATACAATTATTAAGCCAGCATGGTAACTGGATTTTCAATGTATTGTTTTAATGTTTGTAAGAACTGCGCGCCTGTTGCACCGTCAATAGTACGATGATCGCAAGCTAATGATAACATCATAGTGTTTCCTACCACAATTTGTCCGTTTTTAACTACTGGTTTCTCAACAATTGCTCCTACAGATAGGATAGCAGAGTTAGGTTGGTTAATGATTGAGTTGAACTCGGTGATGCCAAACATACCAAGGTTTGAAACGGTAAAAGTACTTCCTTCCATTTCGTTAGGGAGTAATTTTTTGTTTTTGGCTCTACCAGCCAAATCTCTTACGCTTGCACCAATTTGAGACAAACTCATCGCATCAGTAAATCGTAATACAGGTACAACTAATCCGTCTTCCACAGCTACAGCTACTCCAATATTTACATGGTGATTGATGATAATAGCATCTTCTCTCCATTGTGAATTAATGATTGGGTGTTTTTTCAATGCGGATGCACAGGCTTTAATTACCATATCGTTAAAAGACACTTTGGTATCAGGAACACTATTAATTACTGCTCTTGATTTCATTGCTTCGTCCATGGTAACTTCAATTGATAAATTGTAGTGAGGAGCAGTAAATAAAGATTCAGCTAAACGTTTCGCAATGATTTTACGCATTTGCGAATTTTTAATTTCTTCTGTAAAAATTTCACCGGCAGGCACAAATACTTGTGGCGCTGCAGCTTTAGCAGTTTCTTGAGGTTGTGTTGCAGCAGTTGTTGCACTTGTTGCAGATGGAGTAAAGTTTTCGATATCGCTTTTTACGATACGTCCGTTTTCTCCTGAACCTTTTACTTGAGACAATTGGATTCCCTTGTCATTAGCTATTTTTTTAGCTAATGGCGAAGCCAAAATGCGCTGTCCGTCTACAGCAGCTTCTTGAGTAACTGGAGCCGCTTTTTCAGCTGGGGCAGCAGTAGTTTCTTCTTTAGCAACAGGAGTGTTTCCGCCTACTTTAAAGTTGTCAGCTACGCCGCTAATATCCGTTCCTGCAGGACCAATAATAGCTAATAAACTATCTACTGGTGCTGTATTTCCTTCTTGAATTCCAATGTATAATAATGTTCCTGCATTGAATGACTCGAACTCCATAGTTGCTTTGTCAGTTTCGATTTCAGCAAGTATATCGCCTTCTGCTACTGTATCGCCTACTTTTTTCAACCAAGTCGCAACTGTACCTTCCGTCATTGTATCGCTCAAACGAGGCATTGTTACTACAATTACTCCTTCTGGAAGTGAAGCGGCAGGTGCTGCTTCTGTTTTTGTTTCAGTTATTGTTGCTGTTTCAACTACTGGAGCTGCTACTGTAGTAGCACCGCCAGCTAGTAATGATGAAATATCCTCTCCTTCATTTCCTATAATAGCTAATAAAGAATCTACAGGTGCAGTTTCTCCTGCTGGAATACCGATATGTAAAAGAGTTCCTTCATTGAAGGATTCGAATTCCATTGTTGCTTTATCTGTTTCGATTTCTGCTAAGATATCTCCTTCGCTAACTTTATCTCCGACTTTTTTAAGCCAAGTAGCCACCGTTCCTTCTGTCATTGTATCGCTCAAACGAGGCATTGTTACTATTGTAGCCATAACTGATTATAATTTATGAGGTAAAAATGGATAGTCTTCTTGTTCGTATACTACGTCGTATAATTGTTGAATCTCTGGATAAGGAGATTCTTCTGCAAATTTAACGCATTCGTCAACCAAATCTTTAACTCGTTGGTCAATAGCATCAATCTCTTTTTCGGTAGCATATTTTTTGTCCTTAATTACGTCTAATACTTGAGTAATTGGATCTATTTTTTTATACTCTTCTATCTCTTCTTTTGAACGGTATAATTGTGCATCAGACATAGAATGTCCTCTGTAACGGTATGTTTTCATTTCAAGGAAAGTAGGTCCGTCTCCACGACGTGCTCTTTCGATAGCTTCGGTCATTGCTTCGGCTACTTTAACAGGATTCATTCCGTCAACTGGTCCACAAGGCATTTCATAACCTAAACCTAATTTCCAGATATCGGTATGATTTGCCGTTCTTTCTACAGAAGTACCCATTGCATACCCATTGTTTTCAACAATAAATACAACAGGTAATTTCCATAACATAGCCATATTGAATGCTTCGTGTAATGAACCTTGACGTGCAGCACCATCACCAAAATAGGTCATAGTAACTCCGCCTGTTTCAAAATATTTGTCTGCAAAAGCTAAACCTGCTCCTACAGGAATTTGACCACCTACGATTCCGTGCCCACCATAAAAGCGGTGTTCTTTTGAGAAAATGTGCATGGATCCACCCATTCCTTTTGAAGTTCCGGTTGCTTTCCCTAAAAGTTCTGCCATTACGCGTCTTGGGTCAACTCCCATACCAATAGGTTGAACGTGATTTCGGTATGCGGTAATCATTTTATCTTTGGTCAAGTCCATAGCATGTAAGGCACCTGCTAAAACGGCTTCCTGGCCATTGTATAAGTGAAGAAATCCTCTTACTTTTTGTTGGATGTATAACGCTGCAAGTTTGTCTTCAAACTTTCTCCAAAGTAGCATGTCTTCGTACCACTTTAAATAAACTTCTTTTGTAACTTCTTTCATTTGAATAATGTTGTGTTATCAATTGTACCTAATAACGCAAAATAGTTTCCTCACACAAATTTGCGAAGTGCAAAAATAAGACATTCCATCGTAGCACTAAAATTAATATGCTATTTTTTGAAATTTTTTATAAGAACTTTTTATCAAAAAGTAGTGGGAGTAAGTTTTTCAGAGAGTCTGATTTGTAAATAGCGCCAATTTCACCCATAAAGTAAATTTCAATAGGGGTGTTTTGTTTTATTTCGTATTCGGCAATTGATTGTCTGCAAGCACCACAAGGAGGAATAGGAGCGCCTGTAGTGTTGCTATCGGATGCGGCAGAGATAGCCATTTTTAGAATTTTGGCTTCTGGATATTTGGCTCCGGCATAAAATACGGCTACTCTCTCTGCGCAAAGCCCTGAAGGGTAGGCTGCGTTTTCCTGATTGGAACCCAGAATAATTTCCCCATTGTCCAATTTGAGAGCCACTCCAACTTTAAAATTAGAATACGGCGCGTAAGCAGTTTTACGAATCGTTACTGCTTCATGCATTAAATTTTGAATGTCATAAGGAAGTTCTTCTATGGTTTCAAAAACATTGAATTCTGCAGTGATTGTTATTTTGTTCATTTTTATTTCGGAAAAAAAATCCAAATTTCAAATGAAATTTGGATTTTGAGTTACTTATAATCGATGTATTAATTGAGTCCGTAATTGTCACCAAAATTAAATGTTAGTGAAAATCGAAGCGTATTTTCTAGTGGATTTTTTATTTTTGAAGTAGAGAATAAATAGGAGACATCAATTTTTGTGGAAGTATATTTGAATCCAGCTCCCATTGAGAAATAATTACGAGCTCCTTTGTCAGGACTCTCGTGAAAATATCCTGCACGAACCATAAATGCATCTTTAAATGCATATTCAGTACCTATTGCATAGGTGACTTCTTTTAGCTCTTCACTAAAGCCGTTTGGCGCATCTCCAAAAGATTTGAAAATTCCTGAAACCCATCCTGTTTTAATGTAATTATTTTTAGTTTGTTCGTTCTCCAATGTTGAAATTGTGCCATCTCTATTTAAATCTGCATCTTGAGGAGAGGGTACTAATAATTTATTCAATTCTACATTTGCAGTAAACTTATTGTCTTCATCAAAAATAAACTCAAATCCCGTACCGATTTTTAAATTGGCAGGTAAAAAATAGCCGGTATTCGTGTCATCGGCATTGTCGTAATTTATTTTCGGGCCTAAATTCTGGATGTTAAATCCAGCTCTCCAAATCCCGTTAAAATGAGTATATACCTTTTCTTCTGATTGGTAAAATCCGGCTACATCTACAGCAAATGAAGATGCTGATGAAGCGTCAATATTTTGTGTTGGAAATTTTAGATTGGAACGAATGTATCTTCCGGCCACCGCCATAGAAAATGTTTTGCTTATTTGTAAAGAGTAGGAACCGTCTAGGGCTAATTCGTTTGGAGAAACTACATTAGCTTGCTCGTAGGGATCGTTACGTAATTCAATATTTCCGAGGCCAAAAAATCGAAGGCTTGTTGCCCATGCACTTCTGTCATTTATTTTATTGAAATAGGAAACTTGGCCTAATGAGATATCATTAACTAAATCAGTTAAATAAGGGGTGTAGCTAATTGAAAAACCTTGCTCTGCTGTTGCAAATGCAAATTTTGCAGGATTCCACTGTTGCGAAAAAACATCAGATGAAGTAGCAATACCTATATCTGCCATACCTGCCGATCTTGCATCAGCAGCAACCATTAAGAAGGGGGTACTTGTTGTAATTACTCTTTGTTGGGCATTGCTAATTGAGAAAGCAAGCATGGATGAAAACAGAAAGATGTATTTATTCATTTTAAAATGATGTTTAATAAACAAAAGTAATTTTTTTTGGATTATTTTCTATTCACAAGGTAGTTAATTTGAAAACATATTAGTTATTTAGGATTAGTTTATAACACTATTTTTCGTTTTTTATTGTTATTTAATTACAAATAGTAGGTTTTAGTAAATAAAAAATAGTAAGAGTATAGATTTAGGAAGTAAAAATACACTTCAAAGTTTATTATTAATAATAAAAATTATAAATTTGCGTTCTGTTGTCTTAAGTTAGAGTTTAAAAGTTATTTTGAACAAAAATCTACAAAACAGATTTTTTGTAGAGACCAGATGACCAATTTATTTGATAAATAATATGAAAGTGAAAAATATAAAATTTTTACAATTAGCATTGTCTTTAGTAGTATTGCTAGGTGTTACGAGTTGTAGTAAAAAATCATCTAGTTCTGGTAAAGGAGCCTCACAAGCTACAGGCTGGAATGTCAATAAAAAGAAAGCTGGATTCCAAAAAACAGGAGATCAAGAAGCAGGGCCTGGACTTGTTTTTGTAGAGGGAGGTACCTACACAATGGGTAAAGTACAAGATGATGTAATGCACGATTGGAATAATTCCCCTACACAACAACATGTTCAGTCGTTTTATATGGACGAAACGGAGGTAACTAATTTTATGTATTTGGAATATTTAAATTGGTTAAAAAATGTTTTTCCTCCTACTGAAGAAAATTATAAGCAAATATACGAAGGTGCTCTTCCTGACACTTTGGTGTGGAGAAATAGATTAGGCTACAGTGAAAACATGACTAATAATTATTTAAGACATCCTGCTTATGCAAGTTATCCTGTTGTTGGTGTGAACTGGATACAAGCAAATGAATTTAGTAAATGGCGAACAGATCGTGTTAACGAAGCTTTGTTAGAAAAAAATGGATTCTTGAAAAAAGATGCTAAAACTTTAGATGTAACTGCAGAAAATTCATTTAATACAGAAACGTATTTTAATTCTCCATCTTTATCTTATGGTGGTGATGAAAAAATTGTATTGAAAGGTAGAAAAGGTTCTGCAGCCAAAGGGACTAAAACTGGTAAAGATGGAAAAGTAATTCCGCCTAAAAATATTTATGTGCAACGTTCATCGGGTTTATTATTGCCAGAATATAGATTGCCAACAGAATCTGAATGGGAGTATGCTGCAGCAGCCGATATTGGACAAAGAGAGTACAATGTATACAAGGGACAAAAAAAATATCCTTGGTCGGGACAAGATACTCGATCTGGAAAACGAAAAACAGTAGGAGATCAGTTAGCTAATTTTAAACAAGGTAACGGAGATTACGGCGGTATTGCAGGTTGGTCTGATGATGGTGCGGATATAACTAATGAAGTTAAAAAATACCCTGCTAACGATTTTGGATTATATGATATGGCAGGAAACGTGGCTGAATGGGTTGCCGATGTGTACAGACCTATTGTTGACAACGAATTCAATGATTTTAATTATTTTAGAGGGAATCAATACACCAAAAATAAAATTGGTAAAGACGGTAAAGCTGAAATTGTTACTAAAGAAACTATGAAGTATGACACTTTAAGTAATGGTAAACTCATTGCGAGAACTTTTCCAGGTCAAATTGCTCAAGTTCCGGTTGATAAGAATGAGACTTATTTAAGACAAAATTTTGATAAAAGTAACAACTTGAATTACAGAGATGGTGATCAACAATCAAGTAAAGAATACAAGTTTGGATCTTCAGAATCTACTAAAGATCCTAAAAATATGTACAATTCCCCAAAACATACATTAAAAAGAGATAGTTTAGGAATGCCTTCAGGTTATGATGTATCAAATAAGAGAACTACATTGGTTAATGACAAAGCAAGAGTTTTTAAAGGAGGTTCTTGGCGAGATAGAGCTTATTGGTTAGATCCTGCACAAAGAAGATTCTTCCCTGAAGATATGGCAACAGATTACATCGGTTTTAGATGTGCCATGTCAAGAGTAGGATCAAAATCACAAAATAAAAAAAGACCTAGAAACTAGTTTTTATTTCATTTAAACAAAAAGCCCTTTTTAGGGCTTTTTGTTTTTAAAATTTCCAATATATGGATATTGCAAAAATTCACGAAGTATTTTTAAAATGCACCTCGGTTTCAATTGATACCCGAAAAATTCAACCCAATTCGTTATTTGTTGCCATAAAAGGCGATAATTTTGACGCCAATACTTTTGCTAAAGAAGCTCTAGAAAAAGGCGCTTCCTATGTTATAGTAGACAATTCTAATTACTGTATTGATGACAGAACTATTTTGGTAAAAAATAGTCTTAAAACACTACAGCAATTAGCGCAGTATCATAGAAATTATTTAAAATTACCAATCATCGCCCTTACAGGAAGTAATGGTAAAACGACTACCAAAGAGCTGATTTATTCGGTACTTTCTTCAAAGTATACTACCAAAGCTACCATAGGAAATTTAAACAACCATATAGGAGTTCCATTGACCTTACTTTCTTTTACGTCTGAAACAGAAATTGGGATTGTAGAAATGGGTGCCAATCACAAAAAAGAAATTGAGTTTTTGTGTGAATTAGCCCAGCCTGATTTTGGTTATATTACTAATTTTGGCAAAGCGCATTTAGAGGGTTTTGGAGGTGTTGAAGGAGTTATAGAAGGCAAAAGTGAAATGTACTCTTATCTGTTCAAACATAATAAATTAGTTTTCGTTAATTTGGAAGATAGTATTCAAGTTGAAAAAACGCGATCTATAAATCAGTTTACTTTTGGACTTAATACAACGACGGCTAATGTTTCGATTACTCAAGTTACTGCAAATCCATTCGTAACTGTCAAATTTCAAGATTTGAAAATAACCTCGCATTTAATTGGCCTTTATAATGCTAATAATATAAATGCTGCCATAGCAATCGGTAATTACTTTGAAGTTCCTAATGCATC
Organism: Flavobacterium ammoniigenes; assembly: GCF_020886055.1. NCBI lineage: Bacteria > Pseudomonadati > Bacteroidota > Flavobacteriia > Flavobacteriales > Flavobacteriaceae > Flavobacterium > Flavobacterium ammoniigenes. Next base: position 1,051,532 of record NZ_AP025184.1, read on the forward strand.
TATCAAGGCCGCTTTAGAAGGATATATTCCAGAAAACAATCGATCACAAATGATTGCTAAAGGAACAAACCAAATCATTTTAGATGCTTACAATGCCAATCCAAGTAGTATGGCTGTAGCAATTGAAAATTTCAAACAGTTAGATCGCCCAAATAAAATGGCCATTTTAGGAGATATGTTTGAATTAGGGGATGAAAGTCTTTACGAACACAAACAAATTGTGAATTCTTTGTCTAATCAAAATGAAATTGATTGTCATTTTGTTGGTGCTGATTTTTTTGTCCATAATATAGAAGCAAAAAATTTCCATTTTCATGCAACTTTTGATGAATTAGCAACGTATTTAAATAAACAAAAAATTAACGACAGCACTATCTTAATTAAGGGCTCTAGGGGAATGGCTTTAGAACGTACTTTAGATTTTTTTGAAAAATAGGGGTGCTTGTGAAGTTTAAATTCTCATTAGATACCCGGTTAAACTTTCCTTTTTTTCAAGCTCTAATTTTTTTCTTAAACGATAACGAGCAAGTTCTACTCCACCTCCTGAAATATTCATAATTTCAGAGATTTCTTTTGTTGACATATTCATCAATAAATAGGTTGACAAATCCAATTCTCTCGGAGAAATTGTCGGATGTTTTTCTTTTAGCCGTTTTAAAAATTCAAAGTGTACATTTTTTATATGCTTTTCTAAATCCTTCCAGCTTTTATCCGAATTTACTTCTTTAAGGATACTTTTACGTAATTTTTCAAATTGAAATTTATTAGTTTCATCAAAAGTAGAGGTGTCTATATCTTTCAAACGCTGAATTATACCATTCAAGATTTTGTTTTTTTTCACCACCTGAAGTGAATTGGTTACCAGTTCTTTATCTTTTGCTAATAAATTGAGCTGTAGTTTATCATTATTTAATTTTTCAATTTCTTTTTCTAAATTAAATTGTTCTTGACGGATTCTAGCTTCTTTTTCTAAGTACAATCGACGTTGTTCTATTGTTTCGTAATATTTATTTCTTCGAATTTTAATTTTAATTCTATCCCGAATAACACGAATAGTTGCTCCAATCAATATCAAGTAAAATAGATAAGCAATAAAATGTCTGTACCAAGGAGGTGAAATTGTAAAGGGTATGGATGCGGTGTCTGAAATAATTCCAAAACTATTTTTGACTTTAACATTCATTGTATATTTTCCCTCTCTAAGATTTGTATACTCTTTAATTGTTGCCGACGACCAGTTACTCCATTCCTCGTCAAATCCGTTTAATTTGTATGAATATTTTATATTTTCAACATTTTCAAATGTCGGAGATGAAAATCTAAATTTCACGAAATTGGAAGCGTATGGGATGGTTATTTTTTTATCAACAGATGTATTTGAACTAGTATAAATTGTAGTTTCTTGAGTTGTGAAATCTTGAATAAATACTTTTGGTTTGCTGTTGATGTTGTTTAACTGATTGGAATCATAATGTACTAATCCATCGGTTAGTCCTATAAATATATTTTTAGAATCTAGAGTATTAATAGATAGATTGTTGTATACTAGATATTGTGTGAAATTGAGAAACGGATTACTAGTATTTGTGTATGTTCCATTTGGTGTCTTTTTTAAAACCCCTAATGTCTCCTTAACAACATACCAAATATTTCCAGCCTTATCTTCCACAATTGTGTTAGTTTTTGGAATTTTTTGAAATATTTTTGTCAAAAACATATTGGGTTCAAATTTGTTTTTCTTTTCTGAGTAGGTGTAAAAATGATTATTATATTGAAAAACAACAGAGTTCTTTATCCGCTGAACACTGGTAATCCCACTGTCTTTTTCAGATAGCTTCTTGTGTGTTTTTATACTTATAAATCTAGAGTAATTCGAGTCTAATTTTAATTGGAATAAATTCTCATCTTTCTTAACCCATAAATTAGTATTGGAAAGCTCAAATTCACCTACAGATTTTGAAAATCCTTTTATTTGATTTATTAACACCCAATTTCCATTCCTGTTTTCTAATAGAGAAAAACCATTGTAGTTAGAGGCAATTATCTTATCAGGTTTGCCCGGAACACCTTTAAAACTCCAGTATCCAGTACTGTCTAGTGTCCGTGATATCAAATTGCCATTTAATATAAATGCACCTCTATTATGGGCGCAAAATAAAGTACCATTTATAAGTTGTAGGTTCCAAGCTTGGCCTTCTGTACCATTTATAAGTTGAAAATCCTCTTCTCTAAAGGGGATGCTCCATCGATGGTAAAATACGCCTTGGTTGGTAGCAACATATAATATTTCTTTATGTACAATAGTAGCATAAACTGTACTTAAATTGTAACTCGACCCAAAAAATGTAAATGGAGAATTTTCATTTAAAAAAGATATTCCATTGTCTAATCCTAACCAAAGGTTCTCATTTTTATCGATAAATGACGTTAGTGAGGTGTTGTTTTGTAAGCCTTTTTTTCGGTTGATATGTTGAATGATTTTCCCATTTCGATCACAAATAATTACTCCATCTACAACTGAATTCAGTACGAGATGATTGTTTTTCATTGCAACACCACCAAGGCCACTATTTTTTTTAATGAACCAATTTGCATCGGTATCCCAAGGTGCAATTTTGTTATTTTGATAAATGTAAAGTCCCTTGTCTAATGTGCTTATAATTATTTTATTATCAATTGGAAACATCCCCCAAATTTCAGTATTGTTGAGTAAAGTAGAGTTTGGAATTGCAGTTAAATTTCCATTTCTATATTTTAAAATACCTTTATTGATATCTTGAAAATATAAAGTGTTTTTTACGAGAAAAGAGAATTGAAATCGAGTAGGTGCTTTTATAATTTTTAACTGATTGTTTTTAAAGATATAGGCAGCATTAAACGATTGAAAAATTATTTCGTTTTTGAGTTGATGTATTTTCCAAATAATGTCAATTGAAATAGTATTCTTATTCTTTAGGAATTTAGATAATGAAAAATAGACCAATTTTCCATTACTATTTGGTTTGAAATAACCGAATTCATTATACCCCCCCACGAATATTTTTCCAGACGAATGCGTTTTTAAAGATCGGACAACGGATTTGTTAGGTAGTTCATATTTGGACCAAACGGTTCCGTCAAACATAAACATTCCATCATTATTGGCGAAATATAAATTATTATTAGCGTCTTGGTCTATATTCCAGTTTTGGGTACCACCCTTATAATCTGTCCTTTTGTAGTTTCTAATTTCTGGAATACCAATGCTTTTCACCTGGCCTACAAATACAGAGTGAAGTAATAGGAAAAATGCAAGAAAAGAGTTTCTTTTTATGATTTTCATGGTTAAATTTTGTAAAATACAGAATTAGAAAAGTTCATTTTTTGCTAATTTAATTCAAATTGCCATTTGTAAGTTACTTTCAGATTTTATTTTTTTACAAATATATTTTTTATTTTTTTAAATTATTTATAATCAATTAATTATAAATTTTATGATGTGTTTTTGTATTTTATAAAATCAGCATTTGATGTGTTTTTGTATAGATTTTTTTTTCTTTTATTTAAAATAATTACAATAATATTGTGCCATATTACTAATTAATTAACCAAAATTTTAGAAAAATGAAATTAACGAAATTATTTATTTTTTGTTTTTTGTCTTTGTTTTTCTCTATTTATGTACAAGCACAAGATCTTGTCGTAAAGGGGAAAGTGTATGATGATAATGGTTTGTCTATTCCAGGGGCTACCGTTTTATTGAAAGGGACATCCAAGGCAACAACATCAGATTTTGATGGAGCATTTGAAATTAAAGCTCCTAAAAATGGTGTTTTAGTTGTAAGTTATATTGGATATGCTTCTATTCAACAATCCATTAATGGTAAAACGTCATTAACTTTTAAGTTAAAGTCGCAATCTCAAGATTTAAATGAAGTTGTTGTAGTAGGGTATGGTACTCAAAAGAAGAGTGTTGTAACTGGTGCAATTTCTAGCGTTAAAGCAAAAGATTTAGAGAAAGTACCTAATGGTAGAATTGAACAAACACTTCAAGGTAGAGTTTCTGGTGTTACCATTGCTGCACAATCGGGTCAGCCAGGTGCCGCTTCAACAGTGCGTGTTAGAGGTTTAACCACTTTTGATACGTATGGAGGAAATAATCCTTTATGGGTTGTTGATGGTGTTATTGTAGATTCTGGAGGAATTGGTTTTGTTAATCAATCTGATATTGAATCTATCGAAGTGCTTAAAGATGCTGCTTCTTTGGCTATCTATGGTGCGCGTGCTGCCTCAGGTGTTATTTTAGTAACAACTAAGAAAGGAAAATCGGGTAAGATTAGTGTTAATTATACTGGGTTTACTGGTGTTTCTGCTCCAGAAAAAACCCTTAAATTATTAAATGCTACACAATATGGTGCTTTGATGAACGAGAAATCTGTTGCAGGAGGTGGTCCAATTTTATATTCTGATTTAACTAGTTTAGGTAAAGGAACTGATTGGCAAAAACAAATTTTCAGTAATGATGCACAACGTTCTAATCATGAAGTTAGTTTTAGTGGTGGAAATGATGTTTCTACTTTTTTTGCTTCATTTAGTGTTCAAGATCAACAAGGTATTGTTTCAAAACCAATTTCTAATTTCAATAAGAAAAGTATTCGTTTGAACTCCACTCATAATTTGAGTAAAAAAATTCAAATAGGTCAAACTTTGGGTTATACACATCAAAAAGGTGTAGGTTTAGGTAATACTAATAGTGAATTTGGAGGTCCATTAAGTTCAGCTTTGAATTTAGATCCTATTACTCCCGTTGTAATTACAGATCCTATTGTAGCTAATTCATCTATTTATACAAGCAATCCTGTTTTTAGAGATGCTAATGGAAATCCTTACGGTATTTCTTCTATAGTGGGACAAGAAATGTCAAATCCAGTTGCCTACGTAAATACTCGTTTAGGAAACTACAATTGGTCTGACGATTTTATTGGAAATGTTTTTGCTGAAATCAAACCAATCGAAAATCTTAAAATTAGATCTTCTATGGGAGGTAAAATAGCCTATTGGGGTGATGAGGCATTTACACCTAAATTTTATTTAAGTCCTACAGTATTGTCTTCTCAAAATAGTTTGACTCGTGCCACTAATCAAACATTTGCATGGAATATTGAGAACACAGCATCGTATACTAAAAATATTGGTTCACATGATTTTACTGTATTAGTTGGTCAAGGGGTTTATATTGATAATAATACAAGAGGTTCTTATGTAGCTCATACTAATTTACCAGTTAACGATTATAGAGAAGCATCTTTCAACTTTCCTTTGCCAACTGCACAACGTGTTGGAGCATCTTATACAACTCAGGAACATAGAGTAACTTCATTATTTTCTCGTTTGAATTATGCTTTCAATGAAAAGTACTTATTTACAGGTATTATTCGTCGTGACGGTTCTTCAAATTTTGGACCAAATAATAAATTTGGAATTTTTCCATCTTTCTCAACGGGATGGGTAGTTTCTAAAGAAGGTTTTTGGAAAGAAAATAAGATAGTAAACTCCCTTAAAATTAGAGGAGGTTATGGTGTAGTTGGAAATGATGCCATTGCTGCTAATGGTTTCTTAGCTTTAATTGATGGTGGTCGTAACTATACTTTTGGTAGTGCAGGTTCTACTATATCTTCTGGAAATAGTCCAAGTGCACCTTCTAATCCTGATTTGAAATGGGAAGAAACTTCTCAGTTCAACGTTGGATTTGATGCCAAATTATTCAACGACTTGAATTTAACTGTTGAATATTACAACAAAAAAACAATTGGAATTCTTCAATATGTTGATTTACCAGGTTATGTAGGAGCAACGGGTAGTCCTTTAGGAAATGTTGCTGACATGGAAAATAAAGGTGTCGAGGTAGAATTAGGTTACCGTAAAAAAATGGGAGAATTTAATTTCTCTGCTAATGGTAACGTATCTTATCTTAAAAATGAGGTTACATTCTTAGGCCAAGGAAAACAATTTATTACTAATGGTGTGGCAGGATTTCAATCAATGGGAGAAATTACTAGAACACAAGTGGGTCAATCTTACAATTCCTTTTATGGTTTTAAAACTGCAGGAATCTTCCAAACTCAAGATGAAGTTAATGCTTATACCAATTCAGCAGGTGGTTTAATTCAACCAAATGCACGTCCTGGAGATTTCCGTTGGACAGATACTAATGGTGATGGCGCCATTACTAATGATGATAAGCAATTTTTAGGAAGTCCACTTCCTAAATTTACTTTTGGGTTGACTTTAAATCTAGAATACAAAGGATTTGATTTGATGGCTTTTGCTCAAGGAGCAACAGGAAATCATATTTTTCAAGGGATAAGACGATTGGATATTTTGAATGCTAATTATCAAACGGAAGCATTATCTAGATGGACAGGCCCAGGAACTTCAACTACTTATCCAAGATTGACAAACAATGATACTAATGGAAATTTTGGAAATTCTTCTGATTTTTATTTAGAAAAAGGAGATTACATCCGTCTTAAAGTAGTTCAATTAGGATATACTTTACCATCAAGTTTTGTAAATAAAGTAGGAGCACAAAAAGTTCGTTTTTATGTAACTGGAGAAAACCTACTTACGTTGACTAAGTATACAGGTTTTGACCCAGAAATTGGCGGAAATATTTTAGGTATTGATAGAGGATATTATCCTCAAGCACGTACTTTCATGTTTGGTGCAAATGTTCAATTTTAATATAAATTAAATTATGAAAACAATAAATATTAAATTATTATCTTTTGTAACTGCCGCAGTTATATCATTAGGTTCATGTTCTAAAGAGTATTTAGATGTGGAGCCTAAAGGAACTAATCTGGAGAGTAATTACTATCAAAATCAAGAACAAGCCTTTGCTGGATTAGTTGCTGTTTATGACATCATGAGAAAAAATTCAGGGGGTTTTGAGAATATGATTACCATGATGAATGCAGGTTCTGACGATCATTATGCAGGTGGTGGTGGAGCTACAGATGGAGCTGGAATCCAAGGGTTTTCAAACTACACAATTAATGCAAATATTATGCCTTCTAGTTTGTGGAATGATCATTATCAAGGGATTTTTAGAGCAAATTATTTGTTAACGAAGTTAGCTTCTGTTCCAATGGATGCTGCGTTGATAGATCGTTATACTGCCGAAACAAAAGCTTTGCGTGCGAATTATTATTTTAATTTAGTTAGAATGTTTAAAAACATTCCATTAATTACTGTACCAATGTCTTCTTCGGAATTTTACACCGTTGTTCAGGCTAATCCAACTGCAGTTTATGCTCAAATTGAAAAAGATTTGACAGAAGCAATCACTAATTTACCAACAACTGTTTCTGCTGCAGAATCCGCTCGTTTTACTAAGGGTGCTGCGCGTGCTTTATTAGGTAAAGTGTATTTATATCAAAATAAAAATTCGCAAGCTGCTGCAGAATTAGCTGCTGTAAATGGAACACCAGGTGGAACTAGTCAATATGGATATCGATTATTGGCAAATTTCGCTGATTTATGGACTGTAAATAATAAATTCAACACAGAATCCATTTTAGAAGTTGCTCATACCAACGCTTCTAGTATCGGATGGGAAAATTGGGGTAACGGAGTTGATGAAGGAAATTCAACGAATGTAATGTGTGGGCCAAGAACCTATTCTAAAATTGCTTCTGACGCACCAGATTTACCATCGGGTTGGAGTTTTAATGTTTTTACACAAGATTTCTATGATTTTATTAAACTGAATCCACGTTTTGCTGCAACAGTTTTAGATATGAAAGACTTGCAAACAAGAGGAAAAGCTTCTTACATTGGAGGGTATCAAGACACAGGTTATTTCTTGAATAAATTTATTCCAAGACGTTCTGATGTTACAACAGGCACAGGTGAGCCGGTATTGAATTACAGACAAAATTCGTATGTAATTCGTTTGGCTGACTCTTATTTGATGGAAGCAGAAGCTTTGGGCGGAACTGGTGCTAGAGCGCAAGCTTTATTGGATGCTGTTAGAGCTAGAGTTGGGCTTGCCAGTACTCCAGTTTCTTTGGCTGCAATTAAAGCTGAAAGAAGAGCTGAATTAGCTGGTGAAGGGCACCGTTTCTTTGACTTAGTTCGTTGGGGAGATGCTGCTACTAAATTGGCCTCAAGAGGTTTTAAAGCAGGTAAAAATGAAGTTTTCCCAATTCCATATAAAGAATTGCTAAACACTAAATTGGTTCAGAATCCTGGATATAATCAATAAATTTAGATAACTATGAAAAATATAAAATTACTATTCAGCTTTCTATTAATGCTAGCTGTAACAATAAGTTGTAGTGTTCCGGAAGGAATTGATGGCGACACCAGTTTCTTGGCTAGTGCCTCCGATCCAGCAGCAGTGTCTGCTTTAGCGACAATTACTCAAAATAACTCTGGTAAAGTAACTTTAACTCCTCGTGGAGAAGGCGCTACTAAATTTGAAGTGTATTTTGGGGATGGAACTGCACAACCTGCAATAGTGAGCGCAGGTAGTTCAGCAGTTCATATTTACAGAGAAGGAGTTTATACTGTTAAAATTGTTGCAATTGGAATCACAGGTAAAAGAACTGAAAGTACACAACAAATTAATGTATCTTTTAGATCTCCTGAAAATTTAGTTGTAACTATTGAGAATGACAGAGCTATTTCTAAAAAAGTAACAGTTCGTGCTACAGCAGATTTTGCTTTGTTTTATGAAGTATATTTTGGAGATGTTCCGAATGAGGTTCCAGTTCAAGTAAATAATGGAGAAGCTACTTCTCATATTTATGCAAATGCAGGTACCTACACAATAAAAATTGTATCTAAAAGTGGTGCTGTCAGAACTACTAACTACCAAGAAGATTTTGTAGTTACTGCCATCATGGCTCCTACTACTGCAGCTCCAACACCTCCTAGTAGAATTGCTGGTGATGTAGTATCTATTTTTAGTGATGCTTATACTAATATTGGAGTTTCTGAATGGAATCCAGGTTGGGGACAATCAACAGTTTTGACTAATGTAACCATTGGATCAAATAACACTCTGAAATATGGTGCGCTTAATTATACTGGAATTGTTACGGATTATGGTAATGCAACTAATTTATCCAATATGACCTATGTGCATTTTGATTATTGGACACCAGATGCAACTACACTTGGCTTCAAAATTGTAAATACAAGTCAGCCGAATGGACCTACTAAAGAATCTCAAGTTGATTTGTCAACGGTTACTAGAATGAATTGGGTAAGTGTAGATATTCCTTTATCAGATTTTACAACTAACAAATCGGCGATCACTCAAATGTTATTCGCTTCATCGGGCGGTACTGTATTTATAGACAATTTATATTTTTATAAAAACCCTACACCAGCATCAGGTATCCAAGGAACTTGGAAATTAGCGCCAGAAGCGGGAGCTTTGAAAGTGGGAGATAGTTATGGTGCAGGAAATTGGTGGTCAAATTCAGTACAAGATGTAACAACAAGAGCTTGTTTGTTTGACGATACCTATGTTTTTGCTACTAATGGATCATTTAGTAATGTGTTAGGAAGTAGTACTTGGTTAGAAGCTTGGCAAGGAACTGCTAATGCCTGTGGAGCTCCTGTTGCACCTCATAATGGAGCATCAGCAACTTATACTTACAACTCTTCAACTAATAAAGTTACGATCAATGGTTCAGGAGCTTATTTAGGATTACCAAAGGCTAATAACAGCGGTGAATTGCCAAATGTTGCAGTTCCTAGTTCAATTGTGTATAACGTAGTTTTATCAAACGGGAATAATACAATGGAATTGGTTATTGAAGCAGGAAATGGAGTGTTTTGGTCTTTCAAACTTGTTAGAGTTTAATTTTAAAAAGGATATAAAATGAAAAATATAAAATATTTTATGCTAGTATTAATTGCAATTGGTTTTACCAGTTGTGAACAAGATACTTATGAATTTGGTGCTTTAACAAGTCCGTCTGAGCTTACAGTTGTTGCCGATGTTGTAGGTAAAACTACTGCAAATCCAAATGGTGATGGAACTGGTGTTGTAAATTTCACTATCACAGGAAAAAATGTATTGGCTACAAAAGTTGATTTTGACGCTGACGATGCTGTAGATTTAGTGGATGCTCCAAATGGAAAAATCACTAAAAAGTATTCTACCAATGGAACCAAAACGTACCAAATTACAATTGTAGCTTATGGTGCAGGAGGTGTAGCAACAACAGTTACAAAAGAAGTTACTGTTAAAGTTAGTTTTGCTCCAGCAGCCTCAATTGTTACGGCTTTAACTGGAGATTCAAACAAGACTTGGGTAGTAGATAAATCAGTTCCTGCGCATTTTGGTGTAGGTCCTGCTGATAATCCTGCACCAATCTGGTGGTCTGCTAATGTTAATGAAAAAGTAGCAACAGCTAATTGTTTCTACACTACTAGGTTTAAATTTACCAAACTAGGTGCTTTCAATTATACTTTGCAAGTAACTAATCCAGATGGTGCCTTTACAAAAACAGGTGCTTTCACGAGTTTGCCTGGAATACCTGCTTCTGGAGACGAAGGTTGCTATGCATACGGTGGAGGAACTTCAGCATTTAGTTTTGCAAGTGCATCTTCTGGTTTTGCAGCATCCACTCCTTCAACTCAAACCAGTATTGTATTATCTGGAGTAGATACTTATATCGGTGTAGCTTCTGTGCAAAAAGAATATGAAATTCTTTCTATCACACCAACAGCAATGCATTTACGTGTTTTAGGATACGGTCCTGAATCAGGAAATGCGTGGTATTTAAAATTAGTACCAGCACAATAGTATTAATCATTATAAACTCAGAATCATCATTGGTTCTGAGTTTATTCTTTATTACCAATAGATCTTAAAATGAAAAAACAATTTAATAATTTCACTAAATCTAAGCTTATGTTAAGTGTTTTCTTATCGGCGTTTATGTTTTTTTCATGTAGTGGCGATGCAGCTGATACAACTGGAGGTGAAGCGGTAGTAAAACCATCAAACTTAGTAGTTGTTGCAACTCCAGTGGGTGTTTCAACACAAAATCCAAATGGAGATGGTAGTGGAACGGTTAGTTTCACATTTAGTGCAACCAATGCAAAATCCTACAAGATTGCTCTTGGAGATGGTGAAACTAAAGAAACTACTACAGGATCCTTAACGTATACCTATAATGCTGGCGGAACAAATTCATATACCGTTTATGTATCTGCCTACAATGGCTCACAATTTATTAGCACTTCTGTTGCATTAACACTTTATGTTGCTCCAAAAGCAATTTGGGCAGACGAATTTGATGTTGATGGCGCGCCTGATGCAACCAAATGGGCTTACGATTTAGGTACTGGAGATTGGGGATGGGGTAATAATGAAGCACAATACTATACGAATCGTCCCGAGAATGTTAAGGTTTTAAACGGTAAGTTAATTATTACTCCTATTAAAGAGACCTATCAAGGAAGTAGTTATACATCCGCTCGAATTAAAACACAAGGTAAATTTTCTTTCAAATATGGTAAAGTAGAGATTAAAGCAAAATTACCATTAGGTGGTGGAACATGGCCTGCTTTATGGATGTTAGGAAATAATATTACAACAGCTAGTTGGCCTGCTTGTGGCGAAATTGATATCATGGAGCACGTAGGAAATACACCAAACAAAATTTATGGTACCCTACATTATCCCAATTTTTCAGGAGGTAATGCGGTTTCAAGAACCACTACAATTACAAATGCGTCTTCAGAGTTTCATATTTATACATTAGACTGGAGAGCCGACAGTATAAAATTTTATGTCGATGGCAACTTGTTCCATACGTTCACAAATAATTCATCATTACCATTTAATCAAAACTTTTTCTTGATTATTAATTGTGCAATGGGCGGTAATTTTGGCGGTGCAATTGCTCCTGGTTTTACATCATCTACTTTCGAAGTAGATTACATCAGAGTTTTCAATTAAAAAGGTTTGTTAACTTAGAGTTCTTCATAAAAAGCTTTTATTTGTAAGTTGGATAAAAGCTTTCTTGAAGAATTGATACCATTTCATTATGAAAACCGATAAACGTATTTGGATTTTAATTATTTTGATTCTAGGAAGTCTAAGCTACAGTCAAAATTTAAAACTGATGTCTTATAATATTCGGTTGGATGTTGCTTCTGATGGACAAAATGCCTGGCCTGTTCGAAAAGATTTTTTTGCCTCACAAATTCAATTCTACGAACCTGATATTATGGGGGTGCAAGAAGCAATGCCTAATCAAGTTCTAGATTTAGAGCAAATGCTTCCTCACTACAACCAAGTTGGTATAGGTAGAGAAGGCGAAGGTAAAGGAGAGTCTTCCAATATTTTTTATAAAAAAGAAAAGCTAAAAGTAATAACAACGAATACTTTTTGGTTATCTGAAACACCTGATGCAATATCTAAAGGTTGGGATGCTGCTTGTCATCGCGTATGTACATTTGCTCTTTTTCAGGATATAACTTCCAAAAGAAAATTTTGGATATTTAATACTCACTTAGATCATATTGGGGAGCAAGCAAGGGCTAATGGAATTAAACTAATACTTTCAAAAATTGAACAGTACAATACAGATCAGTATCCTATTGTGTTTATGGGTGACTTTAATTTGGAACCCAACGACAAATCAATTGTAGCTCTTAAAATGCAAATGAATGACGCGAGTGAAATTAGTTTGCAAAAACCATTTGGACCTAATGGAACCTTTAATAATTTTGAATTTGACAAACCAGTTACTAGAAGAATAGACTACATTTTTATTTCTAAAAATGCCAAATTTGAAGTAAAAAAGTATGCTGTCTTAACGGATTCAAAAAATTTTAGATACCCCTCAGATCATTTTCCAGTTTATGTGGAAATTAAATAATTTGATTTACTAATTTATTTATGTTTAAAAATATGATCCTATATTCTTTACTAAGTTTATCCATCAGCTTGTTTAGTTGTTCCTCATCTACTGATACAGTATTGCCTGAGGTATCTCCTAAAGTCCCTTCGGTACAAGTAAATGAAGTTGATTATTGGTTAACGAATGGAGCCAAAAATACTTTTCTACAAAAGCAAACTGGAATTTTGACATTTGGATCTACTTACAATGTATATCCAAGTATTGAAGTAGATGCCACACAAACCTATCAAACTATTGATGGCTTTGGTTTTACTTTGACAGGTGGAAGTGCGCAGAGTATTAACCTATTGAATACGCAAAAACGAAAAGATTTATTGCAAGAATTATTCGGAAAAAATGACAATTCGATTTCAATTAGCTATCTCCGAATTAGCATTGGAGCTTCTGATTTGAATGCGGCTCCATTTTCTTACAATGATTTAGCTGCAGGTCAAACAGATGTAAGCTTATCACAATTCAGTTTGAACCCCGATAAAAATGACCTGATTCCAATGTTAAAAGAAATTTTGGCAATCAATCCGCAAATGAAAATTATAGCTACACCTTGGTCACCACCTACCTGGATGAAAGATAATAATAGCTTTATTGGAGGAAGTCTAAAGCCAGAATTTTACCGAGTTTATGCAAATTATTTTGTAAAATATATTCAAAAAATGAAAGAGGAAGGCATTGCAATAACCGCAATTACTCCTCAAAATGAACCCTTACATCCAGGAAATAATCCGAGTATGTATATGACCGCTTTGCAACAAGCAGATTTTATTAAAAATTATTTAGGACCTGCTTTTGCCAATGCTAATTTGACTACCAAAATTATAATTTACGATCATAATTGCAATAAACCAGAATATCCCTTGGCAATATTAAATGATGTTGGCGCTAATCCCTATGTGGATGGTTCTGCATTTCATTTGTATGAAGGTGATATAAGTGCTATGTCTACCGTTCATAATGCTTACCCAAATAAGAACCTTTATTTTACCGAACAATATACGGGTACTTCAGGCACTTTTGATGGTGACCTAAAGTGGCATTTGAAAAATGTAATTATTGGTTCTATGCGCAACTGGAGCAAAGTGGCAATGGAATGGAATTTAGCTAACGATGCTAATTTTAGACCTTTTACCCCAGGCGGATGTTCTACTTGTAAAGGGGGTTTAACTATAAATGGTTCTGATAGTTTTGAGCGAAATGTTGGGTATTATATTATTGCTCATGCTTCTAAATTTGTTCCTGCGGGTTCGGTTCGTATTGCTTCAAATCAAACGCCCAATTTAAATACAGTGGCTTTTAAAACACCAACGGGAAAAACAGTTCTTATCATTGAAAATGATGGGTCTGCTAATGAATTATTTAACATAAAGTCAAATGGAAAATGGGTTACAACCGCTATTGATGCAGGTGCTGTTGCTACTTTTATTTGGTAAACTATTCAAATTTCAAACCATGTTAAAATACAGTATTTTAAGTATAATAATCATGTCCTTTTCAAGTTACGGGCAAGAGATACAAAAGTTATATTCTAAAGAAAAGTTAATCCAAGTATTTACTACAGCAGAAAATACAGATTTACGTTTGACCCCAACAAACAACCTAAATTTTATCCCTTCTCAACAACCTATTGAAAGCGAGATTTCAGTTTATGTAAATCCTACTCAATCCTTCCAAAATTTTATGGGAATTGGAGGCGCAATAACCGATGCAAGTGCCGAGGTTTTTGCAAAATTGAGTGCAGTTAAACAAGCGGAGTTGATCACAGCCTATTATGATAAAAAAAATGGGATAGGGTATTCTTTGTTGCGAACTTCTATTCATAGTTCTGATTTTGCAAGTGAAAGTTATACCTACATTCAAGAAGGAGATCAGGAATTGAAAACATTTTCAATAGATCATGACAAGAAATATCGAATTCCAATGATCAAACGTGCCATTCAATCTGCAGGTGGAAATTTGCTTTTGTATGCTTCCCCTTGGAGTCCTCCGTCCTTTATGAAAAGTAACAAAACCATGCTTAAAGGAGGAACCTTATTACCTGAATTTTATCAGGCTTGGGCAAATTATTATGCCAAGTTTGTAAAAGCCTACGAAAAAGAAGGCATGCCTATTTGGGGAATTACGATTCAAAATGAACCAATGGCTACTCAAACATGGGAATCCTGTTTGTTCACTGCTGATGCCGAAAGAAATTTTCTTAAAAATTATCTTGGACCAACAATGCAAAAAGAGGGTTTAAGTTCAAAAAAAATAGTAGTTTGGGATCACAATCGTGATTTAATGAATTATAGAGCTAATGTAATTTTTGATGATCCAGAAGCTTCTAAATACGCATGGGGAATGGGGTTTCATTGGTATGAAACATGGTCTGGTGGACAGCCCATGTTTGATAATGTTCGTAAAGTATATGAAGCTTATCCTTCTAAAAATTTATTGTTTACCGAAGGTTGTGTAGAACGTTTTGATGCCAAAAAATATCAATTTTGGGGGAATGCAGAACGTTACGGAACTTCGATGATTAATGATTTTAATAATGGAACCGTTGGGTGGACCGATTGGAATATTCTTTTGGACGAAAATGGAGGGCCCAATCATAAAGGGAATTTTTGTTTTGCACCCATACATGCGGATATGAAAACTGGGGAGTTAATTTATACTCCAAGTTATTATTATATCGGGCATTTTTCTAAATTTATACGCCCTGATGCCAAACGTATAAGTACAGCTTCAAGTAGAAGTAATTTGTTAAGTACTACATTTAAGAATCTCGATGGAAGTTTTGTGACAGTAGTTATGAATTCATCTTCAGACAAGATAAAATACAATTTGATTTTAGGCACTGAAAAAACAATAGTTGAAATACCGCCACACGCTATTCAAACGTTGGTTTATTAATTTATATTTAAAATAGAATACATGAAAAAAGTAAGTTTTATTGGGTTGTTATTTTTCTCCATATTAGGATTTTCTCAACAAAAAACAATTGATCAAAAAGTCGAAGCATTGTTAAAACAAATGACTTTGGAGGAAAAAATTGGTCAGTTAAATCAATACACTGGTAATAATCAGGCAACAGGTCCAATTACCATCAATCCCAATAAAGAAGCTGAAATCAAAAACGGTTTGATCGGTTCGATGTTGAATGTAATTGGTACAAAATATACGCGCCAATACCAAGAATTGGCCATGCAATCCCGATTAAAAATTCCGTTGTTGTTTGGGCAAGACGTCATTCATGGTTACAAAACTACGTTTCCAATTCCCTTAGCTGAAGCAGCTAGTTGGGATATGGATGCTATTGCTTTGGGTGCTCGAATTGCAGCCGTTGAGGCATCTGCAAGCGGGATTCATTGGACTTTTGCCCCTATGGTTGATATTGCTCGTGATCCTCGTTGGGGTCGTGTGATGGAAGGAGCAGGTGAGGATACCTATTTAGGGTCTAAAATTGCGGTTGCAAGAGTAAAAGGATTTCAAGGCAATCTAGGCGACGTGAATTCGGTGATGGCTTGTGTAAAACACTTTGTAGGGTATGGTGCTGCAGTTGGTGGCCGTGATTACAATTCGGTAGACATGAGTGATAGAATGTTGTGGGAAACGTATTTACCACCGTTCAAAGCGGCATTGGATGCTGGAGCTGCAACGTTTATGAATTCGTTCAACGATTTGAATGGGGTGCCAGCAACCGGAAATAAATTTTTACAACGTGACATTTTAAAAGGGAAATGGAATTTTCAAGGTTTTGTAGTTTCTGATTGGGGTTCTATTGGCGAAATGGTCAATCACGGAAATGTGAAAGACAACAAAGAAGCGGCTCAACTAGCTATAACAGCTGGAAGCGATATGGATATGGAAAGTAATGCCTACCGTTACAATTTGGGACAATTAGTTCAAGAAGGTAAAGTAGATATAGCTTTGATTGACGATGCTGTAAAGCGTATTTTAAGAAAGAAAATGGAATTGGGATTATTTGACGATCCTTACAAATATTCTAATCCAAAACGCGAAGCCAAAGAATTAAATAATCCGTTGCATCGAAAAATTGCACGTGATATGGCGGCTAAAAGTATTGTTTTATTGAAAAATGAAAAACAGCTTTTGCCTTTGTCAAAAGACTTGAAAAAGATTGCCTTTATTGGTCCTTTGGTAAAAGAACATAAAGAAAATATGGGATTTTGGGCAGTGGAATTGCCTGAGTTAGATTATAACAAACATGTAGTTTCCCAATGGGAAGGTTTACAAAATAAATTGGGTCAAAACACGCAATTATTATATGCTAAAGGATGTGAAATCGAAGGAAATAATAAAGATGGATTTGCTGAAGCGATTGCAGTTGCTAATCAAGCTGATGTGGTAATTGTGAGTATCGGTGAGAGAGGCAATATGAGTGGAGAAGCTAAAAGTAGAAGTAATATTCACATACCAGGCGTACAAGAAGAATTGGTACAAGCATTGCAAGCGACAGGAAAACCGGTGATTGTTTTGATTAATGCTGGACGCCCTCTTGTTTTTAATCAAACTGCAGATACGGCACCGGCTATTTTATATACTTGGTGGTTAGGAACTGAAGCTGGTAATGCTATTGCAGATGTGTTGTTTGGCGATTACAATCCGTCAGGAAAATTGCCAATGACTTTTCCACGTGAAGAAGGTCAGTTGCCCATTTATTACAACCATTTTAATACTGGAAGACCAGCACCTAATGAAACGGCTTTCAACTATGTTTCGGCCTACACTGATTTGAAAAATAGCCCAAAATTTGCATTTGGACACGGTTTGAGTTATACCACGTTTACCTATGCCGATTTGAAATTATCAAAAAACAAAATAAGCGATTCGGATACTATTGAAGTTAGTTTTCAATTAACTAATTCGGGAAAATTTGCAGGAAATGAAGTAGTGCAATTGTATCTAAGAGACAAAGTAGGTTCAGTAGTTCGTCCCATTATTGAATTAAAAGATTTTCAAAAAATCTATTTGAATGCTGGCGAAACAAAAACAATTCAATTTACTATTGACAAAGAAAAATTAGCATTCTACAACGAGCAATTAGAATGGAATACAGAAGCAGGCGATTTTGATGTAATGATTGGAACCTCTTCATCAGATATTCGTTTAAAAACAACATTTGAATTGGTTAAATAAACTAAAATTCAAAACAACTATAAAGTAGAGTAGATTGTAGTGTAATAAGGGATGCTAATTTGTTTTAGTATCCCTTATTTTTTTGGTTCGTTATAAATTTTGACCGTTTCGGTATATATAGTATATTCGTTGCACCCAAAAACGGCAACAATTCTAAAATCAAATTCATGTTAAAAGAAGTTATCGCAAACCAAAAAAATTACCAACCGGGTTTATCTACGGATTGTGTTATTTTTGGATTTCATGACAATCAATTAAAAGTATTGTTAATCAAAACCAAATTCAGTGAAGATTGGGCTTTGCCAGGAGGTTTTGTTCTTTTAGATGAAGGGATTGATGAGGCTGCAGTTCATGTATTAAAGGGACGGACAGGATTAGAAGGGATTTTTCTTAGACAATTCGCTACTTTTGGTCAAGCTAACAGAAATTCTATTGAGAAGAGTCAACAAGTATTGGATTTTTATGGAATTTCATCGGAGGAAGGACAATGGTTTTTAAACCGTTTTGTAACTATAGGTTATTATGCTTTAGTTGATTTTTTGAAAGCCGTTCCGCAACCTGAAGGGAAAAATGAAATTGTAGAATGGATTGATTGTAATGCGGTTCCTAGTTTAATTGTAGACCTCAAAGAAATTTTTGATAAAGCACTTGAAACACTTCGAATGGAATTGAATCAAGTTCCTGTGGGCTATAATTTATTACCAGAAAAATTCACGATTCCTGAATTACAAAAATTATACGAAACCATTTTAGGCAGACAACTCGACCGCCGCAACTTTCTACGTAAAATAACTTCCATTGGGATTTTGACGAAATTGGATGAAAAGAAAAGTAATGTCGCTCACAAAGCGCCTAACTTGTATTCTTTTGATAAAGATCGATACGAAGAAGTCTTGAAAATTGGTTTGCACCAAGGTTGGTAAAATCCATCGATAAATAAAAAAGGGTTGTCTCAATTGACAACCCTTTTTTATTTATAATGTTTTCAATTCTCCGGAATCAGTATACTGAATCGAAAATTCATGTGTGGTCAGATTGGCTTTCAATTGCGCCATATCGTCTTCGTTTTTCCAAATAAGGTGCAATTCATTGTCAGCAGCGTCTCCAAATTCTAAACTTCCTGAGAAGGCTTTTGAGGTATTGCGTAGACGAAGTAAATCCAATTGTTTGAGAACAACTTCTCTTTTCAATCCTGCATGAATAGCTTCGGTACTTAAGGTAGTTCGGTTGATTTCTTTGTGACCGTCTTTTCCTGCTTTTTCTACTCCTGCATAATCATTGGCACCCGCAAAAATATCCAAATACCAAATTTGAGGAATTCCCGGCATAAAGAGTTGGATGGCTCTAGCTAAGGCTAATTTTTGTTCGCTTTCTCCAAGCGCACTAAAGTAAGTCGCATTCACTTGGTAATACGATATTTTTTTACCGTCGGCACCGTATAGATTCTTCACCAAACCACCTCGTTCAATGATGAGGTTCATCAAGTCTTCGATTTCGTTATCTTCCAACAATCCTTTTTGGTACACACCATTCACTTCTTTTCCTTTCAAATCCAAAACAGGAATTCCATCGTGGCAACCTAACATGTTGACTGTTTTCAAGCCTTTGGTGATAATGTCATTCGCCCAAGTCAAAAGTGCTTTGTTGCTTCCTTTTTCAATCGCGTGAATACACAATCCAGGCAAGAAGAAATCGTAAATAGCATAACCTTCTTTGGCTACTTCCTCGTGCAAATGCAAACCGTATTCGGCGTGAATTTCGGGTAATAATTGCAAATTATTTCGTTGGGCAATTTCGTTAATTCGAGCCAAATAATCCCAAGTACCCGGTTTGTTGAAGAAATTACTTTCGCCAATGGCTTTGTGCAAATACGCAAAAGCATCCAAACGTAAAATTTGTCCGCCGTAACTCGCCACTTTAGCCAAAACGTCTTCATAAAATTCCCAAACCAAAGGCGAATTGGCATTCACATCCATTTGGCCTAAATACTCCCGCTTGCTGTTTACAATTTTCAGTACTTCAGCCGTTAGTTCTTTGTCATGACCTAAATCAATAGTTTGAATATCAATATTTTCGTCAATAGCATTATTTATTTTTTCGCAAATAGTATCGGCTTCTTCTGCTGAAATGCTAGTTAGAGATTGTAAGTCGGCAACACTGATTTTTTGAAAGCTAACTTTTTGATAAAAAGTGTTCCAATAGGGTCTTTCTTGTCCGTCAGGAAATACGATATTTAAAATGGGCAAACCTGATTTTCGCATGAACAGTTTGTCCAAATATTCTTTATTTGGAACTATAATTCCATCTTCTCCAAGCGTTCCGTTGCCTTTCCAGAATTCATTCCAGTCAATAAAAAAATCTTTGAATTTGGATTGATCTCCGTGAGCAATCAAATCTTTAAATTGAGGAGAAGCAACGGATAAGTGATTCAATACAATGTCAAATTTCAACTGAATATTCAAAGCTTTCAAGGCTTCGATGTCTTGTTTGGAAACTAATTCTTCATTAATGTTATAGTCAACAATAGAAAAGCCTCGGTCTAAATCACTATTAAAAAAAGTAGGCAATACATAAAAAAGAGAGAAAGTATCCTTGAATTCTGGTAGTTGCAACATGCTAACGATATCCTTTAATTGAGATCCAATACTATCTGGATACGCGTTCAACATAACGCCGTTAGAAATGCTTTTTGTAGTTGTAATTGATGACATTGTGTAGTTGTAGATTGTAGTCGGTTTAATTTTTGCCAAAGTTACTAATAAAATTCACGAACTAAAAGAAGGTATTTTACTTTGTATAGAATAGGAATAAGAAACATAAAAAAACTCCTTAATTTCTTAAGGAGTTTTTCGGTGGGCGATATTGATCTTAAATCGAATCAAGTAATTGATTTTATTTCAAGAAAATCCGACATATTTAGAATTTAAAATCCCCATCCCAACATATAAAACGGGCGAGATTAAGAACTCTTGCATGGACTGCGCCACATCTTTAGTGGAGTTGGATACCATTCCAAAAGTCCAATCGTACAATCCAATAGAAGTAATGGTAACTAATAGGGATATATGAATACAATGCCACAGCATTCTCATCCATTTTTGCTGGAGTGTACCTAAATGAAAAGATCCAATAAGGTATACAAGAATAGTAGTGCTAAATTTTATAATATGGCGCATTCTCCTAGGAATTGTTACCGCATTTTCAGAATCGGCAAAAAAGATGTAATAGGCAGAGTAAACCAATACTATGATAAATAATCCCATTATAAAACGGCGACGTTCTGAATTATATAACGACATTCTTGATTTTTATATTTTTTGTAAATAGCATCCAAAGCATAAAAATGATACCATATAGTGTGATTTTAAAAACATAATGATGAGCAAATTGAAACAAATCATAATCATAAAATCTCTTTAAAAATACCAATCCACCACATCGTACAATATTGGCTAAATCAATTATTGCAACACCAGATAAAATAAAAACAATTTTTTTGTAAATCGTTGAAGGAAAACACAAAATAAATCCTATGAATAATATGATTAATTCCAGCCCGTTACAAGGATCTGCTATCAATAAAATATCCTTTCCATGATGTCGTACTTGTGAAACTTTACTAAACTGCATTTGACCCTCAAATATTGATTGTTTCTCAATTGCAGTAGCGCTAAAACCATCTAAAGGAGTACAGTGGTTGAGAAACCAAGCCGTACTTATACCAATATGATTTGTTAATGGTTTGTCAAGAATTCGGTGTTCGTATAAAAAAACTAAATAGACTATCTTCCAAACAGCAAAAACAATAAGAGCATTTCTAAGAAATGCTCTTATTGTTGGCGGGGTTTCATTTATAAAAGAATGATAATATTGTAAAATACGATTCTTCATATTAATATCTAAAACCAAAATTTTGTACCAAGCACTTATTTTTGATTTTTTCTTTCATTTAGTTTTTTTGCTCCATAAATTGCACCTCCTACTAAAAGAGCTGTAATTCCTCCATCTACTGGCACTCCATTTCCTGGATCATTTCCTGGATTTGAAGGTGCTTGTAGTCGAATAGGGAACATATTACCAGAGAATGCCTCTAAACTACAAAAAAATAAAAGTGCTACAAATATTGTTTTAATAACTGTTTTCATATCGTCAATTTATTGTTCTATTAATAATTTTACTGAATAATTTTTGTTTTGTTCGTCAACTAATTTTAAAATATAAATACCATTTTGAAGTATAATATTAGGAGTTAACGTTTTATTTAAAGTATTCGTTAAGTTAATTTTCCCATGATCTACAACTTGTCCTAAAGTGTTCAAGATAGCATATCTATAATTTCCAAAAGGGATGTTTTCAAAATGAATCTGGTAACTTGATCCAGTCAACGGATTTGGAAAAACAGTAATATCGTTTGAAGCGATTGTATCAATTGACAATGGCGCACCAAAAACAATTTTGAAGCGATCCGTAGCATTTTGAGTTGCCGAAGGAACAAAGTTGTATTCTGTTATTGTTCCATTCAATGTAATAGGGACCGTTGTATTAGTAACTAAATCTACCAAATTGACTGACAAACCAAGAGTAGAAAAATCTTCAGTTTGGATGGCTAATTTGTATTCTGATCCTGTATCAATATCACCTAAACGTAATTGTAATGCCTCTTGAGGCGTTGGTAATGCTCTATGTTCTGCCATTAATGAAATGCCGTTATTTTGAATAGTAATGTTGTTATTTGGATTGAACATTTTAACAGCATCTTTTGCATCAATAGCATTGGAAGCATTGGCATCGAATAACGCCATAACTGCATCAAATGGTTTCCATTTATTTTCAAGTTGTTTCAACAAGTTCACTCGAAGTAGGACAGATGGAGCTTGAAGTGATTTAGTTGGCGCTTTTGACTTGTCGAATAAACCATTATCTACCGTCGTCGATTTGTGGCTTTCATTGATAATAAAATTAGATGTTGTATTTGGTTTTACAAAGAAAGCTTGACCACTTTGGATCGGTTGATTTGAAGAATAACTTCCCGAAGTATTACTATATGCAGAACCTGAATAAACAACATAAGCACCAAGAGATCCTAATTCTGGATCCCAAACCCAAATATTACTAAAGTTTGCATTGTCTGTTAAAATTGCACTTGGGCTAATTGGACTCGCATAAGGATTTCCAATAAATTTGTATTCACTTGCCGAAAGGCTAGAATAAGTTTGTGTGCCCGTAATTAATTCTCCCTTTGCTTTTAAAGTGGTAGCTGTAGCACCTGAAGTGATATTTGAACTTCCAAACGGACCCGTAATAAAGGCCATGAAGGCATTGTTTATGGTAGACGAAAATAAGGTTCCGCTTGCAATTGGCATCGAAACGCCACTCCAAGTATCATTGGCATTATAAGTTAATAGGTTATAATTCTGCGCCATTTGAATACCCCAACTGGTTGTAGGTCCGAATACCAACATTCCTGTAGCATCTGAAACTCCCGATTGGTTGTTGTTCATCCATGACGAATAAACAGAAGAATAATTCCATCCTTTTAAAGGGGCAGTGATGGCTCGCCAAGCTCTTTTGGCTGGGATATATCTTTCGATAGTTACATTGGTTGCTCCAGTCAATGTTCCAGTAATTTGACCTAAAGTTGCGGTTCCCGCACTAGTGGATTTAAAGGTAACTGGTTTTCCTCCAAAATCAGCATAACCAGCTATCGTTAACCTTGAAGTAGGATTAATAGTTAAAGTCCCTGTACCGGATAGCGTTAGTTTTTGACCTGTAGCTAGGGTAAAGTTGGTATCTAATTCGGTACTATTGGATGCATTCGAATCAATAACTATGTTATCGGTTGAAGTAGGAACAGCTCCAGTAGACCAGTTTCCTCCTGTGTTCCACGAACTACTTACAGCACCTGTCCATGTTGCAGTTGCATTTGCTTTTTCTGAAAAAGAAGTAGTCGAAGTACTGTATACCGGTGCATTAAAACAATTGGTTGAGATTGCTGAGAATACCCAATAGTAGTATGTCGTATTTGCAGTTAGTCCGCTAGACGTCCAAGATCCTGCTATAGTATTGACATATTCTATAAAACCGATTGAATTACTTCCTACTGTATAAGTAGTTCCGTTAACAGGCACTGGTTGTGTATTTGTAGTTGTTCTTACAACCAAATAACTATCAGGTGCATTTGAAGCAGCAGCTGTGAATTCTGCTGAAATAGAGTTTATGGTTGTAGCGGTTGCCAATGCGGTTGCTGCTAAACTTGTAGGAGGATTACATTCAAGACTAATAGGTCCTTGAACTAAAGAGGCACTACTTGAACATGAGGCTGCACCATTTGCAGATACTCTATAATAATAGGTTCCTGTATTAGATAAACCGGAAACAGCATAGGAATTTGTGTTAGCAGTAAATGGGGATCCAGTTACATAAGTATTCAATCCAGAGTCTGAAAATACTTCTAGTGTATAATTTATAGCTCCTGAAACAGTACTCCAATTAGCTGTAAATCCTGTATTTGTAATAGAAGATACTGAACTTAACGAAGGTGAAGTAACACACGTTTTAAAGGTTCCGAATAATGGGTTAACTAAATTATATTCTTTGGTACAAATTTGCGTGGTGTTGAACGCATACGTGTAAAAGTCGTATTCAGTATTTGGAGTAAGATTATTAATCTCCCAGAAATTAAATGAACCAGAGTAGGCAACAGTTCCTGAACCTATAGTATCACCTATAGTGTAACTTGTACCACTAACTGGAGCGGTTGGTGTTGCTCCGTGTGCATAAACTACTGTCAAATAACCAGTAGAAGCAATTGTTGTGGGTTGGTATGAGAAAATAATTGCTGTAGATCGATATGTTGAATCAAACCCAAACTGATAATTTGTAGGTTGTGTGAGAGGGGTACAAAGTAAGGTTACTGACCCTGAACTTGACAAACCACTGTCACAACTATTAGGTCCAATGGCTTTGACTTTAAAGTAATAGGTAGTGGATGGAGATAGGCCAGTAGCTGAATACGAGTTTGTATTTGAAGTAAATGGAGAACCACTTAGTTGTTGTGTGAAATTTGAATTGGTATAAATATGTATACTATAGGAGGTGGCTCCTGAAACGGCATTCCAGTTTGCAGTAAAACCAGTATTGGTTATCGCTGATGAAGTGCTCAATGTAGGTACAACCACACAGGTTTTATAAGAACCTGATAAAGGGGAAGATGCCTTATAAATCATTGTACATCCCGAAGAAGAGTTGTACGCATAAGTATAAAAATCATATTCTGTATTTGCACTTAAACCGGTTGCTGTCCCTGAGGTATTTGTGCCTGCATACACTACTGTTCCAGTACCTAAACTACTTCCAATAGTATAGGTTGTTCCATCAGTGGGAGCTGTAGGCGTTGCACCATGGGCATAACGCACTACTACATAGCCTGTCGCAGCTGGTACCGCCGCTTGAAATGAAAAAGTAATCTTACTCGCAGGTGCTGAAGTATCGGTACCAAATACATAAGACGTAGCTTGTGCACTTGGAGTACAAACAGTAGCTGCTGTAATTACATTAGAGTTAGCTGAAGTAGTTGTTGATGTTACAGCTCTAACTCTATAATAATAAGTAACGGGTGCATCCAATCCGGTCACTTCTTTTGAGGTTCCCGAAACTGTTAAATTATCAAAACCACTCACTAAGGTTTGATCTTCACTTCCTTTAAGTTGAATATCATCAATATAATTTTCTCCAGACTGCTGGATAGAACCTCCATTAACAGCAGTGTCTGATGTTAGCAGCAATCTTAAAGAAACATAAGATTTATTACTTAATACATCAGGCAGTTGCAAATCATTAATTGCACCAGTGGTAAAATCAGTTCCACATATAATCGAACCACCTGGCACATCAATCCAGTTTTCTGCGCCATCATAGGTTAAAGTATATTGTAGTTTAAAATTTTTTGGGCCATCTAATGTAGACTTTTGCTTGGAAGAAAATTTAATATTATATTGATTTAATGTGTTAAATGTAATTCTATAATACATTGTGCCACTTACAGACCAAAATGTAGTTCCTATAACTCCAGGAGATGAAAAAGTCGCTGGACCATTAGTTTCTATTGATTTATACTGGTTATTTGAATTACTTAATGAATTGTTATTAAGATGTACGGGAGAACCTTCAAAATCAAAAGTTAAAAATGGAGCTTCAGCCCTGTAATTGGAAAAAACAGTTGAGGAAGTAGAAACATCTAATTTGTAGCCTGTAGCATAACTAACTGCGTTCCAATTTGCTTTGAACCCTTTATTATTGATTAAAGTTGCCGAAGTTGCTGTAGGAGTGTCAATATTTGTGGTGTAAAAATTATACTCGCTTGAATAATAAGTCCCGGCACTCGTGGTAGCAAATGTTCTAAGATAATAATGAGTTCTTATCGCCAAATTATTTAATTCTATTTGGAAACTACCTATCCCAGATCCAGAAGTAATCACATTATCAGATAAAGTAGGATTTGGCGATGTCCCATATACTACTCCTCTTGAAATAATTGAATTGGTTCCTGCGCTTAATATAGTGTTGGAAGAAGTTGCGCTAGTTTGAGTTATAGATTGTAAACCGACGCCTGGAGTTTGTATATTTGGAGGAGTAATAACTTGAACTATTGAAACATTATCTATTGCAAGGGGTGGGTTATTAACCGTAGAAAAATCGTAGTGCCATAAAAATTTAATTTTGATTATATGGCCTCTATAGTCAAATAAATTAATTGTTTTGTTTGTGAACGTTGATGAATTGTACAATTCAAATTGAGAACAAACTAGAGTTTGTACACCACCAGATTCTATATATACTTCACCGTAATCAGCTCCCCATTCACCGTTACATTTCCAATCAAATTTCAATTCTGAATTTTCAACATTAGTTAAATCGACATCAAAACTAGCGTATAGAAATTCCTCTCCTGAAACTGAGAGGGTATTTGAATAGGTATTAGAGGAACCATTATCATCAGAAATATACAATCCTTTCGAACCGCCATTTTTTGCAGCCGTTCCAACTACCCATTTGTTTGGCGAACTCGATTCTAAAGTCCACTCCGAAGTGCTTCCTTCAAAATTTTGAGAATAAGGCAAGCTTACTTGCGCCAAGTTTTGTTGTGGTATTATTGCCAAAAATAGCAATAAAATTAAGGCCTTAGGAAAGGAAATTAATTGTTTCATAATTATAATATTGTACAGAAAAAAATGTTGGATCTTGTTTATAAATGGGTTAAATAGCCCAATTAGTGTCAAATTATTTCTCTATTAATGGCTACAAGAATACGACATTTTATTTAAAAAATAAAAAACAGCTGCTAAAACACCTTCAAATTCAACCTGTTAAATTGAATTTCTAAATAAAGGAAATGAAGTACATAATCAATTAATTACAAATTACTTGAAAACAAAAAAAACTATGTAGAACTACAAAAGTTATATTTTAAAGTTTACTAAATAGATTAAAACTGATTAAAGAATTGATTTTCTTATAGTTATGAGTTTTATATAAAATAAAAAAACTCCTTAATTTCTTAAGAAGTTGTATAGGTAGGCGATTTAGTCTTAAAATCGGATCAAGCAATTGATTTTATAAAGTTTATGGGTTTCATAAAATAAAAAAAACTCCTTAATTTCTTAAGGAGTTTATCGGTGGGCGATGATAGCCTGTTCCGAGAATCGGAAGGTTCGAACCCCCGACCACTTCCGATGCAATCGGAATGCTAAGAACCAGCTGAGCTATTATTTAGTTGAAATAAGCTCTTGAATTTTTATTCTGCTTTTCCAAGATTTGATTTGAAGTTCACGTTTTTGTGCTTCTTCTTTTGTATTATATTGTTCAGTATAAACTACTTTCCAATCGTTAGTATTACCTGTAAATCCTTTGCTTTTTTGGTTGTGACGAATCAAACGCGCTTCTAAATTAGAGCTGTATCCTATGTAGTATCGATTTTTCGATTCACTAAAGAGTAAGTAGACTTGGAATAACATGGGGTAAAAATAAAAAAAACTCCTTAATTTCTTAAGGAGTTTATCGGTGGGCGATGAGGGGTTCGAACCCCCGACCCCCTCGGTGTAAACGAGGTGCTCTGAACCAGCTGAGCTAATCGCCCGATTGCAATTTGTAAATTTTCATTCCCTTATTGCGAGTGCAAATATACAGCTGTTTTTTGTATTTGCAAGTAAAAAAGAAAAAAAATTATAAAATTTCTGCAACTACAAAGGTGCTTCCGCCAACATAGATAAAATCAGTAGGTTGTGCATTTTGCTTCGCTTTTTCGTAAGCGGCTGAAACAGAATTATATATTTTTCCGTTCAGTCCAAATGGTGTTGCTTTTTGGGCTAAAATGGCAGCTTCTAGTCCGCGAGGAATATTGGGTTTGCAAAAATAATAGATCGCATTTTTCGGAAATAAAGGGAGTACTTCGTCCAAATCTTTATCATTGACCACTCCGAAAACAAAATGGAGTTGATCAAAGGGTTCTTTTTGGATTTGGTTTAACACAATGGACAAACCATGCGTATTGTGTGCGGTATCGCAAATTATTTTGGGAGCCGCTCCTAGTTGTTGCCAGCGTCCTTCTAAGCCTGTGTTTTTTACTACCTGAGCCAATCCTTTTTCCCAATCCTTTTCAGTGGTTTTGAAGTTGGTCTGTTGATTTAAAACGGTAAGGGTTTGCAGAACTGTCTTTTTATTGTGGATTTGGTAATCGCCAATTAGATCCGACGGATAAGCCGTTGCAATCAAATCGGATGCAAAGTAGACTGGGCTCTGATTGGCTTTGGCTGTAGCCAAAAAAACGGGCTGTGTTTCCGATGTATACTCGCCAATAACTACTGGGGTATTCGATTTGATGATGCCAGCTTTCTCGGCTGCAATAGCCGTTAGTGTATTTCCAAGAAACTGTGTATGGTCCAAACCAATATTGGTAATTACAGAAACCAATGGCGAAATGATATTCGTCGCGTCCAATCGGCCACCCATTCCTACTTCTATGATCGCGATGTCAATTTTTTCTTTGGTAAAATAATCAAAAGCCAAGCCCACACTCATTTCGAAAAAACTCATGTCGTTGGCTTCAAAAAACGATTGATGTTGGTTGACGAAATCACAAACAAAAGCTTCAGACACCATTTGGCCGTTGATTTTGATGCGTTCTCTAAAGTCCTTTAAATGTGGAGAAGTATACAATCCCACTTTGAAACCGGCTTCTTGCAATACAGACGCTAACATATGTGAACAAGAGCCTTTACCATTAGTACCGGCTACATGAATGCATTGTAATTGGCTTTCGGGATGACCCAAATAATCCATTAATACATGGACATTAGTCAAATCTTTCTTGTAGGCAGAAGCCCCCTGAAGTTGGTACATCGGGAGTTGATTGAAGAGCCAATTTAGGGTTTCAGAATAGGTCATTTTGTTAGAAAAAAAGTAATTGTTTAAAATATTTTTCGGTTTTTTTAGTTTACTATTGCATCGAAAAGTATCTTTATTGCAAATTTGAAACAAATTTTAGAATTAAAGCTTAAAAAACACGAATAATATATGTTTAGTTTACTACAATTACAGTCTGATACCCTTGCCAATACTGCCTCTAATGTAGTGGTTGAAAAAATCGCTACCAATACTGAAATCTCGGTTTTAGAATTCATATTCAAAGGCGGTTTCTTTTTGATTCCAATTGCTATTTTATTGTTTTATACTATTTATGTAATCATTGAACGTTACTTATACATTAACAAAGCGGCTACTATTGACAGCCGTTTGATGGGAGATGTGCGAGATCAATTGCATTTAGGTAATTTGGATTTAGCAAGAAGTATTGCCGAAAGAAGTAACTCAGCTTCTGGCAATATATTAAAAGAAGGAATCTTAGTTGTGGGTAGACCAATTGCCGAAATTGAATCGAATATGGATCGTGCAGCTGACATCGAAATTGCACAAATGGAAAGTCGTTTGGGTCATTTAGGGTTGATTGCAGGTATTGCACCTACATTAGGATTTATTGGAACGATCTCTGGAGTAATCAAGATTTTTTACAGTATTTCGGTTACAGAGAATATTAGTATTGGAAATATTTCTGGAGGTTTGTATGAGAAAATGATCAGTAGTGGTTCGGGATTGGTTGTAGGAATTATTGCCTACAGTGCCTATCACTTATTGAATGGTAAAATCGATAATTTTGCCTTGAAAATTCAGAAACAAATTTTAGAATTTGTCAATATTATTCAAAAAGCATAAGTATGTCAATTAAACGTAAAAGAAGATTTCATGCTGAAGTGGCGACCTCGTCACTGAGTGATATTATGTTTTTTTTATTGTTGTTCTTTTTGATCATTTCTACATTGGCCAATCCTAATGTGATTAAAATGACCTTACCAAAAGCGCAAGCGAATGAAAAAACAAACAAACAATTTATAAGTCTATCAGTTACTGAAGACAAGAAGTTCTATATCGACAAAGAACCAGTGGCTTTCGAAGCTTTAGAAAGTACTTTAATGTCAAAAATGAATGGTACCAAAGATCAGACAGTTGTAGTTCGAATTCCCTTTAATTTACAAGTACAAGATTTGGTTGATGTATTGCAAATTGGAGTGCGAAACAATTTGAAATTTGTGATTGCAACAAGTCCTAAATAAGCTAAGATGAAAATACAAAAAGCCCCATAATTCAAAAGAATTATGGGGCTTTTTGGTTTATGTTAGTTGTTAGTTCAAATTGAAATTGTAAACGATTTTTCCTACCTGTTTTTCAGGGGCATCACTACTTGCATCCCATTTGGTATTCAATGCAGCTGATTTAGCTTGTTCCAATAAACATTTAGCCGTGTTTGTAGTCCCTTTGATACCAGCAATGGCGCTCACTGTTTTTCCGTTTCGATCTACTGAAACTTCTACGACTACTTTTCCTTCTTCGTTACAGGTGTATTTTGGTGCCGGTTTTGAAATTGCTCTCCGATTGCCTAAAGAATAGCCGCCACCAATTCCGTTTCCGGAACCGCCACCCGAACCTGCTCCATAGCCACTACCGTTTCCAATTCCGTTGCCTGTACCATTACCTCCGCCGGTTCCACCACCGGAACCGCCATTGCCGTAATAACTAGTAGCGCTCAAACTTCCATTTGATTTTCCTTTATTACCTGCGGTTTTATCATCGCCATCACCGCCTTTGTTAGATCCTTTTAATAAACTTGATAAAGCATCATTGGTCGTGTTAGAAACTTTAGGCTTTACCACTTCTGGCTTAGCTTCGTCTTTAACAACGGTTGTTTTAGTTTCTGTTTTTTCTTTCTTAGGAATGACAACACTTTCTTCTGTACTGTTTTCTTGTGCAATTACCGCTTCTTCAGGAGTGGATTCAGTAGGTATTTCTTTCGTTTGATTTTGTACTTCAAGGACTTCACTTTCATAATTGCTGCCAGAGCCTAGATCACTGTCTCCGAAATTAACAGAGACACCGCCACCTCCACCACCAGTTAGCTCAGCCAAATTGGAAGGTGGCCAAAATCGGATGAAGAATAAAATCAATACCATTGAAGCATAAATAAGCAGCGATACTACTAAGGACTTTTTTTGGTCTGAAGAAGGAGTGAAACCCATGTGTTTATGAAATTGAATAAGTCGTTTTAAAAACGTCGAAATGTACTAAAAATTGTCAAGAGAAAAAAAGAAATACTGGTAATTTCAACAGCTATATTTTGAACTATAAATGCTAAATTTTCAGTTTTAAAAAGTATCTTTGATTGCTTTTTTATAACAAATCAACCTATTTATTATATATAATTATGGATTTTAGTTTAACCGAAGAACATAAAATGATTCAGCAAGCCGCTCGTGATTTTGCTCAAAATGAATTATTACCTGGTGTTATTGAACGAGATGAGAACCAAACTTTTCCGACTGAACAAGTAAAGAAAATGGGAGAATTGGGTTTTATGGGCATGATGGTGGATCCCAAATACGGAGGAAGTGGTCTTGATACCGTTTCCTATGTTATAGCGATGGAAGAAATTTCAAAAATTGACGCCTCTGCTTCAGTCGTGATGTCGGTAAATAATTCATTGGTGTGTTGGGGTTTGCAAACCTTTGGCACAGAAGAACAAAAACAAGAATGGTTGCCCAAATTAGCTTCGGGTGAAATTCATGGTGCTTTTTGCTTGAGTGAACCCGAAGCGGGGAGTGATGCTACCTCGCAAAAAACTACTGCTATTGATAAAGGAGATTATTATTTAGTTAACGGAACCAAAAATTGGATAACGAATGGTGGCACTGCTTCCTTTTATATCGTAATTGCTCAAACAGATATTGATAAAAAAAGTAAAGGAATCAATGCGCTGATAATGACCAAAGACATGACTGGATTTGCCATTGGTCCAAAGGAACAAAAAATGGGAATTCGAGGTTCAGATACACATTCGTTACTTTTTACGGATGTTAAAGTACCTAAAGCCAATCGCATTGGAGAAGAAGGTTTTGGGTTTAAGTTTGCCATGAAAACCTTAGCAGGCGGACGAATCGGAATTGCTGCACAAGCTTTAGGGATTGCTTCAGGGGCTTATGAATTAGCTTTGAAATATTCGAAAGAACGAAAAGCCTTTGGAACCGAAATTTGCAACCACCAAGCCATCGCATTTAAATTAGCCGATATGGCAGTGAGTATTGAGGCGGCTCGTCATTTGTGTATGAAAGCAGCTTGGGACAAAGACAACGGTTATAATTATGATATTAGTGGGGCTATGGCCAAATTGTATGCTTCGCAAGTAGCCATGGATACAGCAGTGGAAGCGGTTCAAATTCACGGTGGAAATGGCTATGTAAAAGAATACCATGTAGAACGAATGATGCGTGACGCCAAGATTACTCAGATTTACGAAGGGACTTCTGAAATTCAGAAAATTGTAATTTCACGCGCAGTTTTAGCGGATTGATTTTTTAGTTTCGGTATTATCTTCACTCTTTTGTTTACTTTTGCTAGATGAAAAATATTATTGTTACAGGAACGAGTAGAGGTATAGGTTTGGAATTAGCATTGCAATTGGCTGACAAAGGGCATCATATATTAGCTATTTCAAGAACAATTCCTCAAGCGCTTTTGGGTAATGAAAACATCAGCTGTCTTTCAGTTGATTTAGCTCATGAATCCGATTTGCAAAAAGTGGGAGATTATTTATCTTCGACTTGGAAGCAAGTAGATGCTATAATACATAATGCCGGGAGTTTGTTGCTAAAACCTTTTTCAGAAACAGCACAAGCCGATTTTGAATCTATTTATAAAGTCAATGTTTTTGGTGTTGCCAATTTGACTCGTATTGCTTTGCCTTATTTAACAAAAGGGAGTCATGTCGTTACGATTAGTTCGATGGGCGGTATACAAGGAAGTTTAAAATTTCCGGGTTTAGCAGCTTACAGTTCGAGTAAAGGAGCTGTTATTACACTTTCTGAATTGTTAGCCGAAGAATACAAAGAACAAGGAATCGCATTTAATGTATTGGCACTTGGTGCAGTTCAAACTGAAATGCTAGCGGAAGCTTTTCCGGGTTATCAAGCACCTATTTCAGCTGCTGATATGGCAAAATACATTGTTGATTTTACGCTTACCGGAAATCAATATTACAACGGTAAAGTTTTGGAAGTTTCTTCTTCGAATCCCTAAATTGGTTTAGTTTTGAGTGATACTTTAGCGAGATATATTCCAGAACATGCAGTTAAGCCGGTCTTCGAATTGATTGTGGCCAATCAAGTTCATCTTAAAATAGTCAACGAGCGACAAACCCGCCATGGCGATTATCGAAGAGCATTAAACGGAAAACATGAAATTACGGTAAACGCTAGTTTGAATAGGTACAAGTTTTTGATTACATTAATTCACGAAATTGCCCATCTAGTAGCTTTTGAAAAATTTGGTAGAAATATCAAACCTCATGGGGAGGAATGGAAGATTACTTTTCAGCGTTTGATGGTGCCTTTTATTCGACCAGAAATTTTTCCACAACACCTATTACCTTTATTGGCAAGACATTTCAGGAATCCATCCGCCAGTAGTGATACCGATACTACATTGTCATTGGCACTCAAACAATTTGACCAACAGAACGATAAAAATTATGTGTTTGAAATTCCGTATGGAAGTGTTTTCCGAATTTCAAATGGAAAAATTTTCAAAAAGATAGCAGTGCGAACCAAACGATTTGAATGTGTAGAAATTAGTACGGGTAAAACGTATTTGTTCAACCCAAATGCCGAAGTGGAGTTGTTGAAAATGAATTAATGTCCGCTTAAAACAGCCTCTCTTACTTTTTTAAATAGATTGGAAGAATAGACAAACTTAACTACAGCCTTATTATCAGTTCTAAAAATTTCCTCTTTAGTTCCTTCCCAAGCAATTAATCCTTTTTTTAGAAAAACGATTTTCTCTCCAATTTCCATTACCGAGTTCATATCATGCGTATTGATTACGGTGGTAATATTGTATTCTTTGGTAATTTCTTGAATTAAATTATCAATTACGGTTGCGGTTTCAGGATCTAGACCCGAATTGGGCTCATCGCAAAATAAGTATTTTGGATTGTTAACGATGGCACGGGCAATAGCAACACGCTTTTGCATTCCTCCAGAAATTTCGGATGGTTTTTTATGATGTGCATCCACTAAATTAACACGTTCAATTACAAAATCGACACGCTCTTTAATTTCTTTTGCGGTTTTATTAGTAAACATTTTTAAGGGGAAGCCAATATTTTCTTCTACCGTCATACTATCAAACAAGGCACTTCCTTGAAAAACCATTCCTATTTCACTTCTAAGTTCTCGTTTCTCATCTTGAGACATTTCGCCATAGATTCGACCGTTAAATGCAATGGTACCTTTGTCTATTTCATGAACACCCAATAATGATTTTATGAATACTGTTTTACCAGAACCACTTTGACCAATGATCAAACTCGTTTGTCCCGCTTCAAAACTAGTACTAATCCCTTTTAGTACTTTTTGATCCCCAAATTTCTTTTCAACGTTTATAACTTCAATCATTAGCTTAATAAAATTTGAGTGAGAAAATAGTTGGTAATAATGATCAATACAGAGGTCCAAACAAAGGCAACAGTACTTGCTTTTCCAACTTCTAACGCTCCGCCTTTCATATAATAACCATGAAAAGAAGGAATAGTAGCCAATATGAATGCAAATGCAAGGGTTTTTATAAATGCATAGGTAATATGAAAGGGAATGAATTCAACTTGAATTCCTGTTACGAAGTCAGTTGAGGTTGCAAATCCTCCATAAACGGCAGCTAAATACCCTCCAAAGATGCCTAAAAACATCGCGATTCCAATAACGAAAGGATACAAAAATAGCGCTATAATTTTCGGAAAAACCAAATAGTTTAATGAATTAACTCCCATTACTTCTAGCGCATCAATTTGTTCTGTTACGCGCATCGTTCCGATACTTGAGGTAATAAATGAACCCATTTTACCCGCCATAATGATAGAAATAAATGTAGGGGCAAACTCTAGAATTACCGATTGTCTAGTGGCAAATCCAATTAAGTATCTTGGAATTAATGGATTGGTTAAGTTCAAGGCCGTTTGAATAGCAACAACGCCACCCACGAAAAAAGAAATAAAACAAACAATCCCTAAAGAGTCAATAATCAAATCGTCAATCTCTTTAAGAATGAGTTGTTTCATCACACTCCATTTTACGGGTCTGTTGAACATGTCTTTCAACATGAGGAAATAACTGCCTATTTGGGTTAAGTTCTTGATGAGTATCATATTTTATTAATTGCAAGCTAATTTACAAAAAAGAACTAGCTTAGCTCTAATTGATTGAGGAGTTTCAACTTTATATTAACTAAATAGTTTGTTTTTCATTTTTTGCAATCGGTATTTCCTTATGAATTGTGCTTGTTCCGCAGTAACCAATAATGGTTTGTTGGCTAATTTGGCTTTCCAAAAACCAATTAGATAGTCAAGGAATAGGAAAGGTTTTCCTTTTCGCAAAGATAATTTCAATGAGGCTATAGCGGTAATACTAAATCCATATCCCAAGGTATAAAATGCTTCCCCTTGTTTGAAACGCGCGGTTTTATTGTAATTGGCTCCTGTTGGCTTCAGGTGTTTGACGTGTAAACTTTCGTCAGTCACTATTTTCCAATGATAAAATTTACACAATAATTCATCCACTGTGTCCCAACCCATTTGAGGTCTTAATCCTCCAATTTGTTGGAAGGTAGCTTTTCTATACGCTTTCAATGCACCACGAATATGATCTTTGTCGGTTAGGTTTTCCAAAATCCACTTACCGTTTTTTTCGATATAACAAAATCCGCCCACCATTCCAATAGCAGCATCTGATTCAAAATGACGAATTATGGTTTCGAAATAATTGGCCGGGAAAATCAAATCAGCGTCTACTTTTACGATCAAATCATAGTCTTCGTCGATTGATTCTAGTCCTTTTTGAAAAGCCTGAATTACTTTACTTCCTGGCAAATGAATGGCGTCTGAAGTTTTGTTGACCAAGGATATCCATGGGTGTTTTTCAGCAAAATCCGATACAATTTCGGGAGTGCTGTCTGTAGAGCTGTCATTCACTACAACCACTTTTGTGGGCACAACAGTTTGTTCTGCTAACGATTGCAATGTCAACGCGATAAATTGTTCTTCGTTGTACGTAGGAATGACGATATAATACCTCATTATTTTATTTTTTCGGCATAAACGAAGTAATATCTTGGCGTGAAGAAACGCAACAAAGGTCTAAAACCAATTTTTTTCACAGGGTGTGTGAATTTTTCTCGAGCTATAATTTTCCAACCTGTTTTTTCCAATAACCAGTCCAACTGCCAATCTTCAAATTCGTGATAATGTCTGTCCCACATATCGGTTTTACTGCGATAAGCAGGAGAGAACCACAGACGAAGTGGAATTGATATTACTAATTTATCTGATGTTACATTTTGTAAAATCGTGTATGGATTTAATAAATGTTCGAAAATTTCGAAGGCAGTAAAAACAGAATACTCCTCGTTTTGAAGCGCTGTTTGGTTGTTGTCTAGATCTTCTCCAGTCGTGTTTTTTACCGTATAGCCATTTTCGATCATGATCTTCGAAAAAGGATTGGGAACACCCAAATCAAAAATAGTTTCTGAAGTGGCAATGTGTTTTTGTAGAAATTCTAAAGTATGTTTGAATCGTTTATTGGGAAATGTTTTTTCGTACATAGTAGTAATGAGGAACGAATTAAAATTGCGTTCGATTTTGTTATAGCAACAAAGATAAATAAAGTTTTGAATTGTGAACTTGAAAGCGTCGTATATCAAAACAAAATTCGCAGTTAAATGGTTTCAACTGCGAATTTCAGATAGTGATAATATTGCTTAATATCGGTAAACAAAAGCATTGATATTCATTCCTGCTCCAACCGAAGCAAAGATTAATACATCGCCCTTGTTGATTTCTTGATTTTCAATTTTACCCTGAAGCACTTGGTCAAAAAGTGTTGGAACTGTAGCCACGCTACTGTTCCCTAAATCGTGAATGCTCATAGGCATTACATCTTTAGGAGGGGTTTTTCCGTACAATTTGTAAAAGCGATGTACAATGGCTTCATCCATTTTTTCATTGGCTTGGTGAATCAATATTTTGCTCACATCGTCAATGCCTAATCCACTCTTTTCCAAACAGCTTTTCATGGCTGCTGGCACATTGCTTAAAGCAAATTCATAGATTTTACGACCGTACATTTTAATGTATTTGGTATCGGGATCTAAATCAGTATTGTAGGATTTCCCAAAAAATAAATATCCAGCTTCCTCATTAGCAAACGTCGCACTTTCATAGGATAACATTCCGCTTTCGTCGGTTGATGCCTCTAAAATGGAAGCGCCCGCTCCGTCTGAATAAATCATAGAATCACGATCGTGATCGTCTACCACTCTTGATAAGGTTTCTCCACCAATGACCAAACAACGTTTTGCCATGCCCGATTTGATGAAGGCATTGGCTTGTAACACCCCTTCTATCCAGCCTGGGCAACCAAAAAGAAGGTCGTAAGCCACACATTTCGGGTTTTGGATTTGTAATTTGTTTTTGACTCTTGTTGCTAAACTCGGTAACATATCCGATTGAATAGTACCGTGTTTTACATCGCCAAAATTGTGTGCGAAAATGATATAATCCATAGTTTCAGGGTCTATATTGGCATTGGCAATAGCCTTTTGGGCAGCAAAATAACCTAAGTCTGAGGTGGTGAATTGATCGTTGGCGTAGCGTCGGTTTTCTATTCCAGTGATACTCTTGAATTTGTTGACTACAACTTCATTTGGATGTCCGAAAGGACTTCCGTCTTCGTTTAAAAAAACATGATTAATAAAATCGGTATTACTAATGCTTTTTTCAGGAATATAACTTCCTATTCCGCTTATTTTGATGTTCATAAAATTATAAATTATAACACGAATTTATCCTTTTTATCCGAAATAACCACAACAAAATGGAAACGAAATCGATTTATTTCCATTATTTTAATAAAAATAGTCAAAAAACGATAATTGAAAACTTATTTGTCTTGTTGGGCTATTTTTATTTGCATGATAGTAGACAAATTATGCGCTTGGTTTTTCATTCGTTCACAATTGAAGCCTTCAAAATTTTCGTTGATAGCAGCTTCAAAATGGTCGAGCCAAATCTCGAAAAGTTCTTTGGATAAATAGGATTTGGCATTGATATCCAAATGAATTTGGGTCAAATTATTGACATAGCCACCAGTTCCCAAAATAGCTTGCGACCAAAAAGTAACCAAAATAGGCAGGTGCTCTTCCAGTTTTATTTTGACCACATCGGTAAAGATGTAACTAATTTTCTCGTCGGCTAATAATTTTTTGTAGAATTCATCTACTACTAGATGAATCTCTTCGGCGGTTTGAATGTCTTTCATTTAGTTCAATTTGCGAGAGTTTCGTTTATAAAAAAGGGTTCAATTTTTTCAACTGAACCCTTTCGTGTATTGGATTATTTGAATTACATATATGCTTCAATTGGAGCGCATGAGCAAACTAAATTTCGATCGCCATATGCATCATCTACACGACGAACGCTTGGCCAAAATTTATTTTCAGCAATGTACTCCAATGGGAAAGCAGCTTGTTCTCTGGTGTATGGAAAATTCCAAACATCGGCCGTTAACATCGCTTGGGTGTGAGGCGCATTGTGTAAAACTGTATTATGATCCTCAGCAGTAGCTACCGCAATTTCTTTTCTAATAGCAATCATCGCATCGCAAAAACGATCCAGCTCAGCTACATCTTCAGATTCGGTTGGTTCAATCATCAAAGTTCCAGCTACAGGGAAGGAAACGGTTGGTGCGTGAAAACCATAATCCATCAAACGTTTAGCAATATCTGTAACTTCAACACCTTGTTGTTTGAAAGCACGACAATCCAAAATCATTTCGTGCGCTGCTCTTCCCATTTCGCCTGAATATAAAACAGGGTAGTGGTCTTCTAAGCGCGCTTTCATATAATTGGCATTCAAAATTGCATATTTAGTAGCATTGGTCAATCCTTCTGAACCTAACATCGAAATGTAGCCATACGAAATTAAACATACTAAAGCCGAACCATAAGGTGCTGCCGAGATGGCTGAAATCGCTTGGTTGCCACCTGTTGGGATAATTGGGTTGGTTGGTAAAAATGGAACGAGTTTTTCGTTGACACAAATTGGTCCAACACCCGGGCCGCCACCACCGTGCGGAATAGCAAAGGTTTTATGTAAGTTCAAGTGACAAACGTCAGCGCCAATGGTTGCGGGATTAGTTAATCCTACTTGCGCATTCATATTGGCACCATCCATATAGACTAATCCACCATTTTCGTGAATCAAATTGGTAATTTCAATAATGGTACTTTCAAATACTCCGTGAGTCGAAGGGTAAGTAACCATTAATGCAGACAAACGATCTTTGTACTCAATAGCTCTAGCGCGTAAATCTTCTACATCAATATTTCCTTCTGGAGTTGTTTTGGTTACAATGATTTCCATTCCTGCCATAGCTGCCGAAGCCGGATTCGTTCCGTGTGCCGAAGAAGGAATTAAACACACATTTCTGTGGTGATCGCCTCTCGATAAATGATAAGCTCTGATGGTCATCAAACCAGCATATTCTCCTTGTGCTCCCGAATTAGGTTGTAAAGTAGTTCCGGCAAAACCAGTCACTACATTCAATTGTTGTTCTAATTTTTTCAACATGATTTGGTAGCCTTCCGCTTGTTCAATTGGAGCAAACGGGTGAATGCTATTCCAATTGGCCATAGATAAGGGTAACATTTCAGCTGCAGCGTTTAATTTCATGGTACAAGAACCCAAAGAAATCATCGAGTGATTTAACGATAAATCTTTTCGTTCTAATTTTTTAATGTATCGCATCAACTGACTTTCAGAATGATGGTTGTTGAATACGTCGTGTTGCAAGAATGTTGAGGTTCTTTCTAAATTTTTAGGAACCATTGTTTCATTTGCCAATTGCTCAATTGTCACATTTGGTTTTCCTAATGCTTCCGCAAAAATGACAACAATTTGGTTGAGATCTGCCAATGAAGTTGTTTCGTTCAACGCAATCGAAATTGTTTCGTTGTCTACATAAAAGAAATTGACTTCATTTTTCTCGGCTACGGCTTTTACTTTTACAGCAACGGCTTTCACCAAAAGGGTGTCAAAGAAAGCAGAATTAGTTTGGTAAACTCCTAATTGATTTAAGGCATCCGCCAAGCTTACTGCTGATGCGTGCACTTTATTGGCAATATATTTCAAACCTTTTGGTCCGTGAAACACGGCATACATTCCAGCCATAACAGCTAATAATACTTGAGCTGTACAGATATTTGAAGTTGCTTTTTCACGTTTGATGTGTTGTTCGCGAGTACCTAACGCCATTCGCAAAGCGCGGTTACCATTAGCGTCAATAGTCACTCCAATGATTCTTCCTGGCATGGAACGTTTGTGTTCTTCTTTGGTTGCAAAAAAAGCAGCATGCGGTCCACCATAACCCATTGGAATTCCAAAACGTTGGGAAGTTCCTACCACTACATCAGCTCCCATTTCTCCTGGAGGAGTTAACTTAGCCAAAGATAATAGATCGGCGGCTACGGCAACTTTGATTTCGTTTGCATGTGCTTTGGTAATAAAACCAGTATAATCGTTTACTTGTCCAAATTTGCCTGGGTATTGTAAAATTGCAGCAAAGAAATCCGATGAAAAATCGAAGGTTTCATGGTTTCCAACTACTAATTCTATTCCTTTTGGAGTAGCACGAGTTTGTAAAACCGATAAAGTTTGAGGTAATATTTCTTCTGAAACGAAGAGTTTATTAATGTTATTTTTCTTTTGGTCGCGAGTACGAACGTCAAAAAGTAAAGCCATGGCTTCTGCCGCTGCAGTACCTTCATCTAATAAGGAAGCATTGGCAATTTCCATACCGGTCAACTCAATAATTGTGGTTTGGTAGTTTAAAATCGCCTCCAAACGACCTTGAGCAATCTCTGCTTGGTAGGGTGTGTAGGCAGTATACCAACCTGGATTTTCAAAAATATTTCGTTGAATTACAGCTGGAATTGCAGCAGGGTGATACCCTAAACCAATATACGATTTGAACACTTTATTTTTGTTTCCCAATTCTTGAATATGACTTAGGTATTCAAACTCTGTCATTGGAGCATCTAACTCTAAGTCCTTTTTTAGACGAATGTCAGCCGGAATTGTTTCTGCAATTAATTGTTCAAGTGAGTCAACTCCGATGGTTTTAAAAAGGTGTTGAAGGTCACTTTCTCTTGGGCCTATATGGCGTAAAGCAAATGCATCTGTTTTCATTTATATAAAATAAAAGTAAATTGGATTG
Source organism: Flavobacterium ammoniigenes (assembly GCF_020886055.1). Taxonomy (NCBI): domain Bacteria; kingdom Pseudomonadati; phylum Bacteroidota; class Flavobacteriia; order Flavobacteriales; family Flavobacteriaceae; genus Flavobacterium; species Flavobacterium ammoniigenes. Next base: position 1,093,524 of record NZ_AP025184.1, read on the forward strand.
TGATTTAATTCGCTGTTGTTTTCAAACAAAGAATTCGCGAACAAAAGTAATTATTATACTTGTATTTTTAAGTTCAACAAATGGTAATATTTTGAGAATTTGTTAACCAAAATCCAGTCTTATTAACAGATTTGCTAGTTTTGTAAAATGCTTGCATTTAGAAAAATAGTTGATTTTTACATTCAATCCTCCATACATGTTGGGTTTGCCGTATTTTGTTTAGTTCAGCTTAGTGTTCAACAATGGAATAGTTACTCTTTTTTGGTTTTGTTTGGAACCATTGTGGGGTATAATTTTTTGAAATATTCCGAATGGTTTTTCTCTACTCATTTTTTTCGAATCCAGTACATTGGAATACTTGTAGTTACTTTGATTTCAGCCATAGGGTTTTCTTGGTTATTTTTGCAGCAAGACGCAACGGTACAGTTAAATTTAATTCTTGCTTTTGGACTGGTAGTTTTATATCCATTGGTTCGAAAAATAGGTTGGCTAAAACCGTTTTATGTGAGTTTTGTGGTGAGTTATATTACGTTGTTTGTTCCGCTCAAAAGTGATGTAGATGTGATTGTGTTATTTGTCCAACGGTTTTTATTGTTATCAAGCGTGATGATTCCGTTTGAAATTTTGGACAGTTCAAAAGATGCAGTAGCAATGAAAACATTGCCCCATTGTTTTGGAATACCAAGAACCAAACAAATAGGCTATGGGTTGGTAGGGTTGTTTTGTATGACTTCATTTCATACACTATCCTTACACTATCCCTACTTTATCTATGCATTATCTTCCCTAATAGCAATTTATTTTTCGGATGAAAAAAGGAGTTGGTATTATACTTCTTTTTGGGTGGAAAGTTTGCCGATTTTCTGGCTAGTTGTTTTGCTTTTTTAGCTAATTATAAATTTTCGAAACAGAATTTTATTAAATTAGCTTAAAATAGCTATTTATGAATCCGAATGTTACCCGAAGAAATTTTCTTTCCACCACTGCAGCTGCCGGTTTTGGCGCATTAATTTTACCCAATTCTCTTTTCTCCTATAATGTTAATTTTCAGACGGATAAAAAAGTTCGTTTAGGATTCATTGCTATGGGCTATCGCGGTCAAGCGCATCTGGAAGAAATGCTTAAAAGAGATGATGTAGAGATCGTTGCTTTTGCAGATCCAGATCCAAGAATGTTGGCTATGGGGCAAAAACTTATGGCTAAATTTAATAGACAACCTGCCCAAGAATATGCTAATGGCGATTACGATTTTAGGAACTTACTTAAAGATCCAACTATTGATGCGGTGATTATTGCTTCGCCTTGGGAATGGCATAAAATACAAGGGGTAGAAGCTATGTATGCCAAAAAAATTGTGGGCATGGAAGTTTGTGGCGCTATGACTTTAGATGATTGTTGGGACTATGTAAAAGCCTATGAAGAAACCAAAGTTCCAATCATGATGATGGAAAATGTTTGTTACCGTCGTGATGTAATGGCAGTACTAAACATGGTACGAAAAGGAATGTTTGGAGAGTTAATTCACGGTCAAGGAGGATACGAACATGATTTAAGAGGGGTGTTGTTTAATGACGGCCAAACGGCTTATAATTCGGGTGTCGAATTTGGAGCCAAAGGTTTTAGCGAGGCCAAATGGAGAACGAATCATTATGTAAACAGAAATGGAGAATTGTATCCCACCCATGGTTTGGGTCCGGTTGCGGTAATGTTTGATATCAATAGAGGCAATAGGTTGTTGCGATTGTCTTCATTTTCATCCAAATCAAGAGGACTAACAAAGTACATCGAAGAACACCCAAAAGGAGGCAAAGACCATCCTAATGCCAAAGTAAAATTCCAACAAGGCGACATTGTAACTACCCAAATCCAATGTGCCAATGGAGAAACCATTTTATTAACGCATGACACTTCTTTGCAGCGCCCGTATAATTTAGGATTTAGAGTGCAAGGAACCGATGGAATTTGGCAAGACTTTGGTTGGGGCGACAATAATCAAGGGTTTATTTATTTTGAAAAATTAATGAAACATTCGCATCGTTGGGATAATACTGAAAAATGGTTGCAAGAATACGATCATCCACTTTGGCAGCGTTATGCTAAAGATGCCGAAAATTCAGGACATGGCGGCATGGATTTCTTTGTAGACAATTCCTTCATAGAATGTATCAAACGCAATATTGAATTTCCATTGGATGTGTATGATTTAGCCACTTGGTATGCGATTACACCATTAAGTGAAAAATCAATTAAAAAGAACGGTCAAGTAGTTGATATTCCTGATTTTACAAAAGGTGCTTGGCAAACAAGAAAACCAGTATTTGGATTTGATGGAGCATTTTAGTTCGCCAAAAACACTGCTTATTATGGCAGGTGGATTAGGGAGTCGCTACCAAGGTTTGAAGCAAGTAGACGGCATCACTTCTGATGGTGCCACTGTTTTGGAATTTTCTATGTATGATGCTATAGCTGCCGGTTTTGCCAAAATCGTTATTATAATTAATTCACATCTGCCGGTTTCGTATCTCGCCAGACTTACTGATATAGCAACTCGAAAAAAGTTTGAACTTCATCTGGTGTCCCAAACAATTGACAAGTTGATTCCGGAAGAATTTAGTTATTTGTTGCAAGAAAGACAAAAACCGTGGGGAACTGCTCACGCTATTTTGTGTGCCAAAGAAACTATTCAGGAACCGTTTGTAGTAATTAATGCCGACGATTATTACGGAAAGCTAGCCTTTATAGAAATGGCTGAATATATCAATAAAGGACATATTCAACAGAATCAATTTGCTATGGTTGCTTATCCAGTATCGGCCACTTTAAGCGAAAATGGAGCTGTATCAAGAGGAATTTGTACACTGTCAAACGAAGGATACTTAGAACAGGTAATTGAACGCACCAAAATTGCTCGAGAAGGAAATACTATCGTATTTATTGAAAAAGGAGAAAAGGAAATTATTGCTTCGGATGCTTTAGTTTCCATGAATTTTTGGGGCTTTCATCCAACTGTTTTTGAAGATTTAGAGAAGGCCTTTCATGCTTTTTTAAAAGCGGTTCCTGAGCCTACTTCAGAAATCTATATTCCAACTGAAGTACAGGGATTGATCGACTCCAAAAGTGTCAAAGTAAAAGTTTTACATACCTCAGATCGTTGGCATGGAATTACCTATCCCGAAGACAAAGAGCAATTGGTTGGATTTATTTCAGAATGTGTCGAGAATCAATTATATCCTAGTAATTTGTGGGAATAATGAAAAATCAATTCCAAATTATACAGGCTTTTTTTCCTCATGCAAAAGAGGTGACAATTGAACCCATCCTAGGTGGTTTGATCAATACTACTTTTAGTGTGCAAATACAAAATGAGCAGCAGTGTAGTAACTATATTTTGCAACAAATCAACACGGCTGTTTTTCAAAATCCAAAAACGATTCAAGCCAATATTACTGTAGTAAGTAACTTTTTAAAATCAAAAAAGTATCCCCATCCTGTGTTGGAATTATGTCCCACAGTTGAAGGGGAAACTGAAACAGTTTATGATGGTGGTACGTGGCGACTTTTAGCACAAATTGAAAATAGTTACACCATCAATGTAGTTCAAAATACGGAACAGGCACATGCAATCGGAGCTTTTTTTGGTCAATTCTACACCTTTTTAAACGGAATTGATCTTCACCAAATCCAAGCGGTTTTGCCCCATTTTTTGGATACCAAAAGCAGGCTAGTTGCTTTTGAACTTGCATTGCAATCGGCTAATTCATCGCGTTTAATTGAAGCCAATGAATCAATACAATGGATGGTAAAACACCTAGACTTACCACAAAAATGGATACAACTTCAGGAACAAAAAGAGTTGTCTGTTCGTCTCATTCATGCCGATCCAAAAATCAGCAATGTGCTTTTTGACTCCGTTACCCACCAACCCAAAGCGATTATCGATTGGGATACCTTAATGCAGGGCACCATTTTATACGATTACGGCGATATGATTCGTTCGTATACCAATACAAAACCAGAAGACGATCCCAATCCAGAAGGAGTGTTCAATGCCGACTTGTACCGCGCTTTAACAGATGGTTTTTTGACTGAAACACGTGCTTTCTTAACCAAAGTCGAATTGGAAAACTTACCCTATGCGCCGCAGGTGATCATTTATATTCAGGCTTTACGTTTTTTAACCGATTATTTGAATGGGGATGTGTATTACCAATGCAGCTATCCGAAACAAAATCTAAATCGCACCAAAAATCAAATCAACCTATTAAAGAATATTTTGAAAGTCTAGTTTTAGGGCGTTCCCTGTTTGCTTCGTGCCTCGCAATGACAGGGTCTGGCTTTCGGCTGTATCTCTACGTTGCACTTCGAGGATGCCGCCTCAATCCCTAACGCAATAGCAACAATTTAAATCAAACCTGCGCGTTTCAACAACGCCTCTGGTTTTGGTTCTTGACCTCTGAAACGTTTGTACAATGTCATTGGGTGCTCGGTACCGCCTTTAGATAAGATATTGTCTTTGAATTTTGTAGCGACTTCTGTGTTGAAAATTCCTTTTTCTTGAAAATAAGCAAAAGCATCGGCATCCAAAACTTCGGCCCATTTGTAACTGTAATATCCAGACGAATAACCTCCCTGAAAAATATGAGAAAACGACACGCTCATACAATTTTCGGCTACATCTGGATACAAACTGGTACCTTCAAAAGCCACTTTTTCAAAGGCTTTAATATCTGTAATATCCGTTGGATTAGTACTGTGAAAGGCCATGTCTAATAAGCCAAAACTCAATTGGCGTAAAGTGGCCATGCCTTCTAAGAAACTCGCACTTTCTTTGATTTTTTCGACATAGTCTTGTGGAATGATTTCGCCTGTTTCATAATGTTTGGCAAACAATGCCAAAGCTTCCGGTTCGTAACACCAGTTTTCCATCATTTGCGAAGGCAATTCAACAAAATCCCAAAACACAGACGTTCCTGATAGACTAGGATAGTTAGTATTGGCTAACATGCCATGCAAACCGTGTCCAAATTCATGAAACAAAGTAGTCACTTCGTTAAAAGTTAATAGCGAAGGTTTGGTTGGAGTAGGCGGAGTAAAATTGCACACATTAGAAATATGGGGTCTTTCGTTTACACCATTTTGAATGTATTGCGGTTTGAACGAAGTCATCCAAGCACCGTTGCGTTTGCCTTTTCTTGGAAAAAAATCGGCATAGAATAGTGCTACTAATTCGTTTTTGTCATCGACAACTTCAAAAGTTTGCACGTCAGCGTGGTATTTTTCAATGGTGTCAATTTTTTTGAATGTCAATCCAAATAATTTATTGGCAATTGTAAAGGCGCCTTGCAACACATTTTCTAATTGGAAATAGGGTTTCAAAATTTCGTCGTCCAAATTGAAAAGTTTTTGTTTCAATTTTTCTGAATAATAGGGTCCGTCCCATTTTTCTAATTGCTCAATGCCGTTTAGTTCTTTCGCGAAAGCGGTTAATTGGGCCAACTCTTTTTCGGCAGCCGGTTTGGCTTTGGCTAACAAATCATTCAAAAACGTTTTAACCTGATCAGGATGTTGCGCCATACGCTCTTCTAAAACAAAGTGTGCATGAGTTTCATACCCTAATAAATTAGCTCTTTCGTAACGCAGTTTGGCAATTTGTAAGGTGATTTTTTGATTGTCGAATGCATTGTTTTGAAAGGCTTTTTTTCCTGCAGCAATACTAATTTCTTTTCTCAATTCACGATTGTCAGCATAGGTGACAAAAGGTAAATAACTCGGAAAGTCTAGGGTAAAAATCCATCCTTCTTTTGCTTTTGATTCGGCCAAAGAACGAGCCATTTCTATAACACCTTCTGGTAAACCTTTTAAGTCGGCTTCGGTAGTAATGTGCAATTCGTAATTGTTGGTTTCGGCCAACACATTTTCGCCAAAAGTCAATTTTAGTTTAGCTAATTGAGTGTCAATTTCGCGTAAGCGTACTTTTTTATCCTCAGAAAGTAAGGCGCCGTTGCGAGCAAAACTTTTGTATTTTTTATCTAATAATGTGGCTTGCTCTGGTGTTAAGGTCAGTTCGTCTTTTTGATCGTATACGGCTTTCACTCTGTGGAATAATCCTTCGTTTAATGAAATATCATTGCTGAAAGCAGTAAGTAAAGGCGATACTTCTTGTGCAATTTTTTGCATTTCGTCAGAAGTTTCAGCCGAATTCAAATTGAAAAAAATCGACGATAAACGATCCAAAGTTTGGCCTGAAAAATCCAAGGCCTCGATGGTATTTTCAAATGTGGGTTGTTCTGGATTGTTTGTAATGGTGTCAATTTCGGCACGCGCTGCTGCAATAGTGGTTTCAAAAGCAGCTTGGTAATCGCTCATTTGAATTTGAGCAAAGGGTGCCGAGTTATATGGGGTTGTGTACGTTGAGGTTAAGATAGTCATTTACAATAGTTTTTTAAATAAGTAAGGGATCAAGAATAGTTAAGAACGGTTAATATTTCTTAATTTTTCTTGATCCCTTACAGATGTTTTATAATTTATTTTTTCAATCCTTCAGAGGCTTTGATGACCGCTTCTTTTAGATTTTGTTTGTAAGCAATAATTCGGTTTAAAATAGTTGCATCTGCACTTCCGATGATTTGAGCTGCTAAAATTCCTGCGTTTTTAGCTCCGTTCAAAGCTACTGTAGCTACTGGAACTCCGCCTGGCATTTGCAAGATCGATAAAACTGAATCCCAACCGTCAATTGAATTGCTTGATTTCACGGGCACTCCGATAACTGGAAGCGGACTCATAGACGCTACCATTCCAGGTAAATGTGCCGCACCACCAGCGCCTGCTATAATTACCGAAATTCCTCTTTCGTGTGCTTTTGTGCTGAAATCAAATAATTTTTCAGGAGTTCGGTGCGCCGAAACAATATCGACTTCGGTTTCGATTCCAAATTCTTTTAAAATGTCGATGGCGTCTTGCATTACCGGCATATCCGAAATGCTTCCCATGATGATGGCTACTGTACTCATTGTTGTCTATTTAACTGATCACTTTAATCGTATTTTTTACTTGTTCGGCAATTTTACGTGCCTCGTTCACATCCTCGTTTACAATGGTAACATGTCCCATTTTTCTGAAAGGACGGGTTTGTTTTTTACCGTAAATATGTGGTGTAACCCCATTCCAACCTAATATTTTTTCAATGTTTTCGTAAACTACTGGTCCTGAATGTCCTTCTGAGCCTACCAAATTTACCATAATTCCGGCTACTTTACTATCGGTGTTTCCTAAAGGTAAATCCAATATAGCTCGCAAATGATTTTCAAATTGCGAAGTGTAACTGGCTTCAATAGAATAATGTCCTGAATTATGAGGTCTTGGCGCTACTTCGTTGACTAAAATTTCGTCGTCTTCTGTTTGGAACATTTCTACAGCTAATAATCCCACATGATGGAATTGTTGGGAAACATTCAATGCGATGGCTCTTGCTTTTTTGGCTACTGCATCATCAATTCGCGCAGGACAAATCACATATTCTACTTGATTGGCTTCGGGATGAAATTCCATTTCTACCACAGGGTAGGTTTTGATTTCGCCCGAAGGATTGCGACACACAATTACTGCCAGTTCATTTTTGAACGGAATCATAGCCTCTGCAATACATTCTACATTGGGCAATGCGTCTAAATCAGTTGCTTTTCGAACTACTTTTACACCGTTTCCGTCATAACCAAATTCGGTACATTTCCATACAAATGGCAGACTAAGTTTGTTATTTTCAACCGCGGTTTTTAGTGATGTTGTTGTGTCAAAACGGTTGTAAGCTGCAGTGGGAATGTTATGTTGGGAAAAAAAATCTTTTTGAATGCCTTTGTTTTGAATTAATTTCAACGTTTTAGGAGAAGGATAAACGGGCACTCCTTCCTCTTCTAATTTTACTAAAGCATCTAGGTTCACCAATTCGATTTCGAAAGTCAATACATCTACTTTTTTGCCAAAGCTGTACACAGTATCAAAATCCATCAAGTCGCCTTGAACAAAATGGTTGCAAGCAATTTTAGATGGAGCTTCCTCACTTGGGTCTAAAACATAGGTTTGAATGTCAAATTTTCGGGTGTCAAACAAGAGCATTTTGCCCAATTGACCACCGCCTAAAATTCCTAACTTAAAATCAGAAGAAAAATAATTCATTTGTTTTCTCTATTACTTCAATTGCTGGGCTTTTGTTGCCTAGGTGTGCAAAGATACTTAGTCCGTTGATAATTAACAATTGATAATGCATAATTCGTCATTTTAAAACTACAAATTCCCCGTCTTTTATAGATTGTCCAATCCGAATTCAGTATATTTGCTCTTTATTTTTAAAATCAAATAATGATTCAACTTCACGATAAGCAATTTGTTCCGTTTATTTCTGCCAAAGAAATCGATCTTGCGATCACTAAATTGGTTACAAAGATATCGGCTGATTATTCGAATGAAATACCTGTTTTTATTGGGGTTTTGAATGGTGCATTTATGGTAGTTTCCGATTTATTGAAACGCTATTCATCGCCATGCGAAGTGAGTTTTATCAAAATGGCTTCTTACGAAGGGACTTCTTCTACTGAGGAGGTAAAACAATTATTGGGTTTGAATCAAGACTTGACAGGAAGATCGGTAATTGTGATTGAGGATATTGTAGACACCGGCAACACTTTAGTAGCTTTGAAAGCTTTATTCGAAAAAGAAAAAGTAAAAGAATTCAAGATCGCAACCTTGTTTTTCAAACCAGAAGCCTACCAACAGGACTTACCAATAGATTATGTAGGCATTCGAATTCCGAACAAATTTATAGTTGGCTACGGCTTGGATTACGATGGTTTAGGTCGTAATTTACCCGAAGTATATCAATTGAAAGACTAATTAATAACCATATTTACAACACACAAAATAGATTTAGAAAATGATTAATATTGTTTTATTTGGGAAACCAGGTGCAGGAAAAGGAACGCAAGCCGAATTTTTAAAAGGGAAATACAATTTAACTCACCTGTCAACAGGGGATATTTTTAGATTCAATATCAAAAACGAAACGGAATTAGGAAAATTAGCCAAAACCTATATGGACAAAGGCGATTTAGTTCCTGATGAAGTGACAATCCAAATGTTGCAATCTGAAGTAGATGCTAATCCGGATTCAGCAGGTTTTTTATTTGATGGTTTTCCTAGAACGATTGCTCAAGCCGGTGCTTTGGATCGCTTTTTAGAATCAAAAGGACAACAAATTACAGCCACAGTGGCTTTGGAGGCTGATGATGAAATCTTGGTGCAACGTTTATTAGAAAGAGGAAAAACTTCGGGTAGACCAGACGATCAAGATGAAGAAAAAATTAGAAACCGTTACCAAGAATACAATGAAAAAACAGCTCCTTTGATGGGGTATTACAAAGAGCAAGGAAAGTTTTATGCTGTTGATGGCATTGGTTCTATCGCAGAAATCACAGAACGATTAAGTGCTGTAATCGATAATTTATAATACTAACAAAAAAATGTTTGGAACCTTGGATTAAAGTAATATTCGGTATTCGATTTTCTTTACATCTGATTTTAAACTTTTAACAACATACCATTGGAAATACTCATTATATTTTTCTTAATTCTTTTGAATGGCGTTTTCTCTATGTCGGAAATCGCATTGATTTCTTCGCGAAAGAGCCGATTGGAAACGGCTGCTAAAAAAGGAAGTAAGAGTGCTAAGGCGGCATTAGATTTGGCCAATTCACCCAATAAATTTCTATCGGCAGTCCAAATTGGAATTACTCTTATCGGTATTTTGACTGGTATTTATAGTGGTGATAAAATTACCGAAGATGTTGAATATTTTGTAAGTGGATTTGAGGCCATTACTCCTTATGCGCATTCAGTTGCTGTGGGAATTGTAGTGGTAGTATTGACTTTCTTCTCTTTGGTTTTAGGCGAATTATTGCCTAAGCGCATCGGATTAAATCATCCAGAATCAATTGCCAAGGCCATGGCGATGCCCATGAAAGTCATCTCAATTATTACGGCGCCATTTATTTGGTTGTTAACTACTTCAACAGAATTTTTATTGAAAATTCTTCAGATCAAACCAACCGCAGACGGTAAAGTAACCGAGGAAGAAATTAAGGCTATTATTAAAGAAGGTACTGAAGTAGGTGAAGTTCAAGAAATCGAGCAAGACATTGTGGAGCGTGTGTTTCATATTGGTGATCGAAAAGTGAATTCCTTGATGACACATCGTAGCTCTATGGTCTATCTTTCTATGGAGGATACTTTAGACGAAATTAAGACAAAAGTGTTAGACGAATTGCATTCGGTTTATCCGGTTTGTGAAGAGAATTTAGACGAGGTTGTGGGTGTGGTATTTTTGAAGGATTTGTTTGCCAATTTTGAAAAAGGCAATTTTAATTTGCGTTCCATTGCCAAAGAACCTTCCTATTTTATTGAACATACTTCGGCTTATAAGGCACTAGAAAATTTCAAAAAAACTAAGGTGCATTATGCTTTTATTACAGATGAATACGGGGTTTTTCAAGGGATAATTACCTTGAATGATATTTTGGAAGCATTGGTAGGAGACGCGGCTGACTTTGATGACGATGAATATAAATTGATTGCCAATGAAGATGGATCTTGGTTAGTGGATGGGCAATATTCATTACACGATTTCTTGACCTATTTTGACATGGATGAGTTAACTACAGACTATGAAGTGACAACGGTGAGTGGATTTATTATCACCGAATTAGGTGCTATTCCAAAAGAAGGCGATAAGTTGATTTGGAATAAATTAGAGTTTGAAGCTCAAAAAATGGATGGTGTGAAGATTGATAAAGTATTAATCACCACACTGAAAGATTTATAAAATAAAGAACAATGACAGAAGGTAACTTCGTTGATTACGTTAAAATATTTGTTTCTTCCGGTAAAGGAGGAAAAGGTTCTACGCACTTACATAGAGAAAAATTTATTGAAAAAGGTGGTCCAGATGGTGGTGATGGTGGTCGTGGTGGACACGTATATTTAGTGGGTAATAAAGGACTTTGGACTTTGTTTCACTTAAAATTTGCACGTCACGTCAAAGCCGGTCACGGTGGCGATGGAGGAGGAGACCGAAGCACAGGTGCTGATGGAGACGATAAATACATTGAAGTGCCTTTAGGAACTGTGGTTAAAGACAAAGAAACCGGCGAAGTGCTTTTTGAAATTACTGAGGACGGAGAAAAACGTATCTTGGCTCAAGGTGGTAAAGGAGGCTTAGGAAACTGGCACTTTAGAAGTTCTACGAATCAAACGCCACGTTACGCGCAACCGGGTTTGTTGGGTATAGAAATGGACGTAATTTTAGAATTGAAAGTTTTGGCTGATGTAGGATTGGTAGGTTTTCCAAATGCAGGAAAATCGACTTTGTTATCCGTTTTGACTTCGGCTAAGCCAAAAATTGCCGATTACCCATTTACTACTTTAAAACCTAATTTAGGAATTGTTGCCTACCGTGATTTTCAATCGTTTGTAATTGCTGATATTCCCGGTATCATAGAAGGTGCAGCAGAAGGAAAAGGTTTAGGACATTATTTCTTACGTCATATCGAAAGAAATTCTACCTTATTGTTTTTAGTGCCGGTGGATACACCCGACATTAAAGCCGAATACGATATTTTGGTCAACGAATTAACCAAATACAATCCAGAAATGCTCGACAAAGAACGATTGTTAGTCATTTCAAAAATTGATATGTTGGATGAAGAATTAAAGGCCGAATTGAAAACCGAATTAGATGTGGCATTTAAGGACATTCCTTATATGTTTATTTCTTCGGTGGCACAACAAGGTTTGACAGAATTAAAGGATAAATTGTGGTCGATGTTGAATGACTAAGTTTTACTTTGTTTAAAATACAAATCCGTTTCGATTGAGACGGATTTTTTTATGAAAAACCTTTTCCATTAGAGTGGAATACAAGTATTTATTTCCTTATTTTTGAAATATGAATCGATTATTATTTCTTTTATTTTTAATTCCAAGTATGCTTTGGTCTCAATCTAATTTTGAGAAAGCAGAGCAGCTTTTGGAATCAGGAAAAACAGATCAAGCACGGGTAGTGTTTGAAAATATAGTGAAAGATAATCCGTCTCAAGTCAAAGCAATAGAACGTTTGGGTGATATTGCAGGTCAAAATAAATCATGGGATAAGGCACTATTGTATTATAAAAAGGCCAAACAATTACAACCTACAGCAGCCGAATATTATTATAAATACGGCGGCGCTTTGGGTATGAAAGCCAAATCAGTAAATAAATTCAAGGCTATAGGAATGATTGACGAGATCAAATCGTCCTTTGAAAAGGCGGTTGCTTTAGATCCAAAACACAAAGAATCTCGTTGGGCCTTATTAATGTTATATTTGGAATTACCTGGAATTATTGGAGGAAGCGAAACAAAAGCAGTAGCGTATTCGAATGAACTAATGCGATTATCGCCTCTGGAAGGTTATTTATCAAAAGGATATATTGATGAATATTTTGGAAGAAATAAGAAAGCAGAGTTGAATTACTCCAAAGCATTTGAGTTAGGTAAATCAAAAGTGGCTTTTCAAAAATTATACAATTTGTATGCGTATAAATTAAAAAATTTAGAGAAAGCCCAACAGTTAAAAGAACAATTTGAAAAATAGTTAAATAGGATAATAGCGTATAAGTTTATTTTTCGAACTTATAAATGGTGTAATCCTTTAAACTCATAAACTAAAAGAATGAGAACACATTTTATTGCTATTGGCGGAAGCGCTATGCACAATTTAGCCTTGGCGCTACACAACAAAGGATACCAAGTTACAGGAAGCGACGATGCTATTTTTGAACCTTCCAAATCACGATTAGATAAGAAAGGAATTCTGCCCGCTGAAATGGGTTGGTTTCCTGAAAAAATAACTACTGATATTGAGGCCGTCATTTTAGGAATGCACGCCAAAGCAGATAATCCCGAGTTATTGAAAGCACAAGAATTGGGTTTGAAAATTTATTCGTATCCAGAATTTTTGTACGAACAATCTAAAAACAAAACGCGAGTAGTTATTGGCGGTTCTCACGGAAAAACTACGATTACTTCGATGATTTTGCATGTCATGCATTACCATAATATTGCCGTAGATTATATGGTGGGAGCCCAACTGGAAGGATTTGATACCATGGTGCATTTGACCGAAGAAAATGATTTTATGGTGCTGGAAGGCGATGAATATTTGTCTTCACCCATTGATAGACGTCCTAAATTTCATTTGTACCAACCCAATATTGCTTTGATTTCAGGAATTGCTTGGGATCATATTAATGTATTTCCAACCTACGAAAATTATGTGGAGCAATTTGAAATTTTCATCGACAAAATTACGAATGGTGGCATTTTAGTCTACAATGAAGACGATGCTGAGGTGAAACGTGTATCAGAAACCGCTACAAATCCGATTCGTAAATTACCTTATAGTACGCCTGCTTATAGTGTAAATGACGGTGTAACACTTTTGGAAACTCCTGAAGGCCCTATGCCAATTGAAGTTTTTGGTGCACATAATTTGAATAATTTGGCTGGAGCCAAATGGATTTGTCAAAATATGGGCGTTGATGAAGCCGATTTCTACGAAGCCATTGCGAGTTTCAAAGGGGCATCAAAACGTTTGGAAAAAATTGCCGAAGGAAAAGGAAGAGTTGCTTATAAAGATTTTGCGCATTCGCCAAGTAAGGTAGCTGCGACAACTAAAGCCGTGAAGGAACAATATCCGAATCGTACTTTAGTTGCTTGTTTAGAGTTGCATACCTATAGTAGTTTGAATGCTGAATTTTTGAAAGAATACGAAGGAGCGTTGGAATATGCGGATGAAGCGGTTGTTTTTTATTCGCCAGATGCAGTAAAAATCAAACAATTGGAAGAGGTGACTTACGAGCAAATTGCCAAAGCCTTTAATCGAAAAGATTTAATTATTTATACTAATCCAGCCGAATTCAAACAGTATTTGTTCAATCGAAATTTAGATAATTCCGCTTTATTGTTGATGAGTTCTGGAAATTACGGCGGATTGAATTTTGACGAAGTCAAGCAGTTGATCGAATAATAGCAACTTAAATAGTACACCTATGGAAAACGCCCCCTTTCCCATTAGTAGTTGGTCCGAAGATGATAAACCTCGGGAGAAATTGATGTTTAAAGGTAAAAATGCCTTGAGTGATTCCGAATTGATAGCGATTTTAATTGGATCTGGAAGCAGGAATGAAACGGCAGTCGATTTAAGTAAACGAATGTTGGCCAGTATTAACCAAAATTTAAATGCCTTAGGCAAACTGAGTTTGTCGCAATTGATGCAATTTAAAGGAATTGGCGAAGCCAAAGCGATTACCATAATTGCCGCCCTTGAATTAGGAAGAAGACGCAGGGTAGAAGAGACAGTTGAATGGGTTAAAATTACTTCAAGCAAAGTAATTTTTGATGTGATGCAACCCATAATTGGTGAATTACCACATGAAGAATTTTGGATAGTGTATTTGAATAATTCCAATAAGGTGATTTCAAAAACACAATTAAGCAAAGGCGGTATTACTGGAACGGTAGTAGACATACGATTGGTTTTTAAAATGGCATTAGAATTTGGAGCGACTTCCATTGTATTGTGTCACAATCATCCGTCGGGGAGTTTAAAACCTAGCGATGCCGACATCCAAATTACACAAAAATTAAAACGAGCTGGAGAGAGTTTAGAAATAGCCATTTTGGATCATGTAATAGTAACTGAAACAAGTTATTTTAGTTTTGTTGACCAAGGAATTTTGTAATTATACGAATGAAATATAAAAATATACAGCACGTTTTTTTTGATTTAGATCATACCCTTTGGGATTTTGATAAAAATTCTGAAATGGCTTTTGGTACGATATTCAAACAAAATCATCCAGAAATTGCTATAGCCGATTTTATTGAAAAATACGCACCAATTAATCAGGCTTGTTGGAAGTTGTATCAGTACGATAAAATTACTCACCAGGAATTGCGTTATAAACGACTTAAAGAATCCTTTGATGCTCTGAATTATGCTATTTCAGATCAAGCTATTCATCAAATGGCAGAGGATTATATTACTTTATTGCCCGACAATAATCATTTGTTTGACGGTGCTATTGAAATTTTAGAGTATCTGAATAGCAAATACCAATTGCATATTATCACGAATGGATTTGCGAATGTTCAATATAAAAAAATAGCCAATTCAAAAATTGATACCTATTTTAAAACGATTACCAATTCTGAAATGGCAGGAGTGAAGAAGCCTAATCCCATCATATATCAGCATGCTTTAGATTTGGCAAAAGCCCAAAAAGAACACAGTATCATGATCGGTGATTGTTTGGAAGCCGATGTACAAGGGGCCTTGGATTTTGGAATGGAAGCCCTTTTTTTCAATCCTAATAAAGAGTATAAACCCGAAAATATTATTGAAATTAACCATTTATTAGATCTTAAAAACTATTTGTAATTATGAAAAAACTACTATTTGTATTGTTGTTTACTTCGTTTTGTTTTGCTCAAAACGTGAATAACTTCAAAGCTGTAATCATCCCTTTGAAATTTGACTTTATTCGTACTAATAACCAATACCGTCTTTGTACAATTTCTAAAGCATATCTTAACACTGCAGGATTTAATGCGTATTATTCGAATGAGATATTACCAAAGGAATACGCAGATCGTTGTGATTTATTGTATTATGATATTGTGAAAGAAAATGCTTTTTTGGCTACGAAAATGTACATTGAATTAAAAGATTGTACTGGTAAAATAATTTTTAAATCAGAAACGGGATATTCTAAAGAAAAAGATACTGAGTTGGCTTATGCCGATGCATTAAAGAAAGCCTTTGTTTCTGTAACTAATTTGCATTATCAATTCGAAAAAACTTCAGCGGCTAATCCAGTTGTAGCAATAAAAAGTGAAGTTGCTCCAATTGTTGTGTCAACTGTTCCTACTGCTGTTATTGAAAAATCTACTTCAGATTTGTTGTATGCTCAAACCACAGTCACAGGCTATCAGTTAGTTGACGCTAGTCCTAAAGTGGTGTATAAATTGTACAAAACCTCTCGCTCTGATTTGTTTATTGCTTCAAAAGGCATGAACCAAGGGGTGTTGATTCAGAAGGACAATCAATGGTTTTTTGAGTATTACGAAAGCGAAAAATTAGTTTCAGAAAAAGTAGCGGTGAAGTTCTAGTAACCGTATTTGTCTTTCCATCTGTTTTTCAGGAATTCTCTGGTTGAATTTTCTCGTGTGTTATTTCCAGGTTCATAGATTGCAGTTCCTGTAATTGCATCGGGCAAGAATTCTTGTTCGGCAAAATTATTGGCATAGTCATGCGAATATTTGTAGTCTTCGCCATAACCTAGCTCTTTCATTAAGGGAGTAGGTGCATTGCGCAAGTGAATTGGAACAGAAAGATCTCCGGTTTGTTTTACGATTTGTTGTGCTTTCCCGATGGCTTGATAAGACGCATTACTTTTTGGGGAGGTTGCTAAATACACAGCGCATTGACTCAATATGATTCGGCTTTCAGGATAACCAATAGTGGCTACCGCTTGGAAGGTGTTGTTTGCCATAATAAAGGCGGTTGGATTGGCATTGCCAATATCTTCGCTAGATAGAATCAGCATACGTCTTGCAATGAATTTCACATCTTCTCCACCTTCAATCATTCGGGCAAGCCAATAGACCGCTCCATTAGGATCGCTTCCACGAATGGATTTAATAAAGGCCGAAACAATATCGTAATGTTGTTCGCCAGTCTTATCATACAAAACGGTATTTTGCTGTACTAATTCAAGTACACGATCGTTGGTAATTAAAATTTCGTCCTCATTAGAGGCGTTTACAACCAGTTCAAAAAGATTTAATAGTTTGCGTCCGTCTCCGCCAGAAAGTCGTAATAGCGCTTCTGTTTCGTTTAATTGGATGTTCTTTTCTTTTAAAACGGCATCCATTTGCATGGCTCTGTGTAATAATGCTTCTAAATCTTCTTTATTAAAGGCATTCAAGGTATACACTTGACAGCGGGATAGGAGTGCTGGAATTACCTCAAAACTTGGGTTTTCAGTTGTAGCTCCAATTAAAGTAATCCAACCTTTTTCTACAGCAGCCAATAAGGAATCTTGCTGTGATTTGCTAAAACGATGAATCTCATCAATAAACAAAATAGGATTTTTGGACGTAAATAGTCCGCCACTTTGTTTGGCTTTTTCAATGACTTCGCGAATGTCTTTTACGCCAGAATTAATGGCGCTTAAGGTATAAAATGGACGTTTGGATTCTTGCGAAATAATTTGGGCTAAGCTGGTTTTGCCTGTACCTGGAGGCCCCCAAAAGATCAATGAAGGTATAATCCCTTTTGCAATTTGCTGCGTTAGTGAACCATTTGGTCCCACAAGATGCTGTTGACTAATGTAGTCTTCTAGTTGTTGTGGACGAATGCGTTCTGCTAAAGGAGCTTCCATTGGAGTAATGGGTTATTTGTTGATTCGGTTATTTGTAATACAAATTTGAAGATTTTATTTCTAACTTCTTTGTCTAACTGCTTCGTATAGAAAGGCACCACAAGCAACAGATACGTTTAGTGATCCGATTGTCCCAAACATAGGAAGTTTTGCTTTTTCGTCTACGATTTTTAATACAGAAGGATTGATTCCTCTATCTTCTGATCCCATGATGATGGCTACCGGTTCGTTCAAAGCAATGTCGTAAATGTTTTGTTCTGTTTTTTCTGTAGCAGCTACGGTTTTGATACCAGAACCCTGAAGGTAAAAGATAGCATCTTTAATATGTTCTACTTTACAAATAGGTACATTGAATACAGCTCCAGCAGAAGTTTTTACAGTATCACCATTCACAGGTGCAGAGCCTGCTTTTTGTACGATAATGCCATTAACACCGGTGCATTCGGCAGTTCTAATTATTGCCCCAAAATTACGGGCGTCAGAGATTTGATCTAGGATTAAGAATAAAGGTTGTTTCCCCGATTCTATAGTCGATTCTACTAAATGTTCCAATTCCATAAAACCAATAGGAGAGATGCTAGCCACAGCTCCTTGGTGGTTGTTAGGTGTTAAGCGGTTTAGTTTTTCTACTGGTACATAGGAAAAATTAATATTGGCACGTTTCATCACCTTCATTAAATCCTTCATCAGTTCGCCAGCAATTTCTTTTTGAATAAAGACTTTGTCTACTGCTGTTCCTGCTTGTATGGCCTCAATAATGGCGCGTATTCCGAATATTATGTTTTCTTTTTCCATGCGGCAAAGATACAAAAAAAAACCACCAGCCAAAGGCTGATGGTTTTGATATAGTAAATCAATTTAATTGATTTGAGTAGCTATTATAATTTTTTCAAATTAAATGCATAAGTACCATAAGCACCCCAAGTCAATTTTAATTCAATATCTCCTGTACAAGAGTTAACTGAACCTGTTCCTGCCGTTACAGTATAATTTGTAGCAGAACCATAATTGAAAAATGAATATGAAGTTGCTGAAGTTACAATAGCTTTAGCTGCATCAATTGTTACAATGATATACGGTGTACCTGCATTCACGGCACTTGGGTTAGTAGAACTCAAGATTTTGAATTTAAGTGTTCCAAATGCTGCATCATAAACAACAGGAACAGTAGCTCCAACTGGATAGTCTTCCCATTCATCCTTAATTACTCTGTAGTTTCCGTTGAATAAAGACGCATCTGTTATAGGACATACTACATTTACTGTGTATCTAAATGGTGAGTTGAAAAAAGCACCACCAGTAACTGTACCAGCAGCATTAGTGCTTGTATACACTTTGCCATTTTTCATTACTTGTGCTAAACGTACTGTGAAAACATCTCCTCCAGTATATTGGCTTGCAGTCAATGAAAATTTAGTTTTTAACTCAGCGATAGTTACATCAATAGCTGCATTCATAAATTCTCTACTTCCTTGTACAAAAGATGTAGCAGGAATAGATTTTAATAAGACTTCAGCTTTAGAATTGTTTCCGTCAGCAAGATTGTTGTCTTTAAATGTAACGTAAATGTCAATTTTTTCAGTATCCTTACTTTGATTAACATCTTGTACTTCTACAACTGCAGAAAACTTACTTGTTGCAACACCTGATTCAATGATCGGGCTTGCTACTGAAAGTGTTCTTAGAGCACCTCCACCAATTTCAGTGTCATTAAGTACTTGGTCAATTACTTTATTCCCTTCTGTACAAGCAAAAAGGCTTAAAGCGATTAAAAGTACACTAACTTTATTTATTAATTTTTTCATAATAATTTATTTTAGTTACCAAGAGGGAAACCAGTTTCTGGATTATTATCCCAGAATACACGTTGTCCTACACTTGCTTTTTGTTTAACATTTGGATTTGTACCTGTTTCTGAAGCAGGGTATAAGAAAGAACGGATGAATTTACCTGGAGTTGGCTCAATGTTAGGTTGAATTCTACTTGGTAAACCAGTTCTTCTATACGCATTGTAAGCATCGATACCATTACCATAAAGTGTAATGAAAAATTCAGTCATTACCACATCTAATTTATTGGTAGCATTATCGTAGTTCAATCCAACTGAAGTCAAGTAAGAAGTATCTGCAGTTAAAGCAGGAACTCTAGTTACATCAGCTGTTTTATCTCTACCAATAAACCCTCTAACTTTAGCTAATGACTTAGTGATACCAGCTGTCATTAAAGCTTTAGCATCTCCTGTACCGCCTGGAGATAAAGCCGCTTCGGCTCTCCAAAAATCAACTGTAGAAGCTAAGATGATTGGTGTAATACCTTGTCCTTTGGCTCCAAATGAGATTCCGTTGATTGCTTTAAATGAACTGTCGTCAAATCGACCTCCAGCTGGATACAATCCTGCAGCAGTTCTTTTTTGAGCATCATTAGGTGTTCCTTCGTTATTACCGTGGTCTCTACCCCAATATCCTGCATTATTTGCAATTCTACAGTAAGTATGACCTCCAGCTAAATAGTGAGCAGGAGCTGTTTGTACAGAACAAGTCATGTCTTGTTCGTTAACAGGAGTATCACTAACTTGTCTGTAGAAATAGAAACGAATACGTGGGTCAATTACAGATTTACCATTTTTCATTTCGTTTAATAACCAGTTAGCTTGGTATCCTGAACCTACTCCAGATGGAGTATAGTTGTTTACATACTCAGGATGTCTTGAATCTGGATTGGCATTAGCTGTACCCCAGTTGAATTCAAAATCTTCTCCAGTTCCAATGAATGAACCAGCACTTACTAAAGTATTGAATTTAGAAATTGCAGTAGCATCTACTAAACGAGTTTGAAGATAAATCTTCATTTTGATAGTATTCGCTAATTTAACCCATTTTGACCATGATTTTCCATAATAGAAATCGTTAGTTGGTTCTGCAGTAGCAGTAGCGTTAAAGTTAACAATAGCTTTGTCTAACAATACAAGAGCAGCAGCATATACATCTTTACCAGAATCTAATTTTGGATTCAAATTAGAACCGTCAAAAGCTTCAGAGTAAGGAATATCACCAAAATAATCTACTAAAGTTACAATAGTATACGCTTCAATTACTTGACCGATTGCAAGGTGGTGTTTGAAACCTTTTTCAGTTGCAATAGGGTTCATTAAACGAATGTTTTTAATAATTGAACGGTAAGAATATTCCCATTCAGTATTAAAGAATGATGCACTATATGCATTTTGGTAATCTCTACCATACATATATTTCAAACGTGTTACTTCAGCACCACTGTTTCCAAAGTATTGGATTGTGTTAGCGAATTTTAACTGAACTCCATTTAATAATAAATCAGGATTTGAAGCTGATATTGGAAGTTCATTCGGATTTTCCGTTAATTCTAGGTTGGTCGTTTCACATGATGAAAACGTCACTAAACTTATCATTAGGATAAGAAAACCTACTGTTTTAAATAATTTTTTCATAGTTTTTATAAGTTTAGAATGAATTAGAATGTCGCTTTAATGCTGAAACCATATCTTTTTCCACTAGGTCCATTCAAGAAATCAAAACCTCTACCATTACCAACTCCAGTACCAATTACGTTAGGATCGAAGTTAACTCCTTTAGGAGTATTGAAGGCATTGTAGTATAAGTTGTATCCAGCTACATTAAAAGTAATGCTGCCAAATGGTGTTTTTTCTATCAATTTGCTTGGTAAAGTATATCCTAATGAAACTTCGTTCAAACGGATTACAGAACCATCATAAACACTCAATTCATCTGGTCCAAAACCAATATTGGTAAAGTAGTAATCAGAGTTGTTGATTTGAATGTCGTTTTTAGTTCCATCTGCTTTTACACCAGGTAATACAAAAGTATTTACACGGTTATCAGTATCAGCAGTTAAACCTCTCGCTAATAAAGCAGAAGAAGTACCTGAGTAGATATCCCCACCACTTACATAACTAATCAAGAATGAGAAGTTGAAGTTTTTGTATGACATTGTACTGTTAGTGTTCAATGTGAAATCTGGGTTAGGGTTACCAATAATAAATGGACCTGCTTCAATTTCGTAAGAACCTGTACTGTTTACTACATAATTGTTGTTAGCGTCTCTTTTGATTCTACTACCTACCATTACACCTAATTGCTCTCCTTCAATCGCTTGGTTACCCAAGTTAGTGAAACCTGCAACAGTTACTTTTTCTAAGTCACCTAAATCAGTAACGATCATTTCTCCTTTAAAGAAATTAGCGCCTAATTCCCAGTTGAAACCATTTTTATCATTTTTGATTGCATGAACATCAAGGTCAATTTCTAAACCGTTACCTTCTAATTTACCAATATTAGTAAATGTGTTTAGGTATCCAGTTGAATTAGCAATTGGAGTAGATGTAATCAAATCTGTAGTATATCTTTTGAAATAAGAAGCATTCAAAGAGATTCTGTTATCAAAGAATTTAGAGTCAAATCCAAATTCAATTTCTTTTAATAACTCAGGACGTAATCCAGCGTTACCTAAAGAAGAACTACCTGATTGTGCAGCGTTAACCACTCCGTTTACATCAGAGAAGTCTCTTGCAGAACTCTCAAGAGTATTGGCTACTGGATAGCTTGGTGCAAATCCTGCAGAAGTACCGTAACCTGTTCTAATTTTTAAATAGTTTAATCCTTTTACACTTTTGATGCTTGGGAAAGCCTCAGTAGCAATAAATGAAGCCGAAGCTGATGGGTAAAGAATAGTATTTTCGAATGTATTAGATACCCAGTCTTGTCTTGAAGACAAAGTTACATATAGGTATTTGTTGTAATCAAATTCTGCAGTACCATACAAACCAACAATATTACGTTGTTCTGAATATTGAATTGGTGATTGAGTACCAAAATTGTAATGTCTTAAAATACCGTAAACTTGTTGTCCTACACTTGAAACCCCTTGTCTGTCAAAGCTCTCCGCTCTTGAAGTAGCTCCAGCAGTAAAGTTCAAGTTTAATTTGTCTGTTAATGAATAATTACCATTCACCATTACGTTATGATCCCAAATCATATTGTTGTTATCATACGTTCTTAAAGATCCTTGAACAGGTCCTCTAGGCGCACCAATATTTGTTGCTACAGTATTACGCTCGTTATAAAAGTCATAACCAACTCTATAGTTTAATTTGATGTTGTCATTTAAATCATAAGTTAATGCAGCATTACCAAATGTTCTGTTAGTAATTTGGTTTACGAATGAGTTTTTAAGCGTCCAATATGGATTCAAAATATCATTTCCTGAACGGTAACTTAAGTTAGCACCTGTAATAGGGTGTTGGTATGGCCAGTTTTGCAAATCAACGTTTCTAGGAGTATAGAAAACGTCAGCATAAATAGACAATCCACCTCCTTGAACACCAGAACCGTTACTACGAGCAACAGGTGGGGTTAAGAAGTCAGTTTTAGAGAAGTTCATTGTTCCGCTAACTGTAAATTTGTTTGTTAACTTAGAACGTCCACCTAAACTGAATGAAGTTCTTTTTAATTTGTTTCCAGGAGTAAATCCTTCGTCACTTAAATTACCAAAGTTGATGTTGAAATTAGTGTTTCCGTCATCAGAACCACCAGCAACATTTAAACTTGTATTGATCACTGATCCAATTCTAAAGAAATCTTTAACATTGTTTGGAGCAGCTTTGTAAGGAATTCTTAATCCTTGGTATTCAGGGAATACAGCAGCTAAAGCTGATCTACTGTAGGGGTGAAGGATAGTTCCGTCAGTACCAATACCTGATCCAGCAGCAGCCCATCCACCTAAACCTTTTTCATAAAAACCTGGTCCCCAGTTAGAGTAGAAGTTTCCATAAGCCTGGTCAAAACCATTACCAAATTTATTTTGGAAATCTGGCAAAGAAGCAATTTCGTTGAAAAATAAAGATTGGTTTAAAGTAATTTCAGTTTTCTTAGGACCTTTTTTAGCTTGACCACCTTTAGTTGTAACTAAGATTACACCATTTCTACCTGCAGTACCATATAATGTAGTTGCAGCATATCCTTTAAGGATGTTAACATTTGCAATGTTATTTGGATCTAAGTCTAAGAAACGACTTGAACCAGAGTTACCATCAGCAAAGTTACCAGTTGCATTGGTATCGCCTGAGAAAGGCACACCATCAACAATAAATAATGGTTGAGTATTTCCAGAGATAGAGTTTAATCCACGAATGTTAATGCTAGTTCCTGAACCAGAAATACCACTTGTTTGATTAATAATTACTCCAGAAGCTTTTCCAGATAATACTCTGGCTACATCTCCTTCTGCTCTTTGTTCGATATCAGCAGCTTTGATTTCACTTACAGCATATCCAAGAGCTTTTTTCTCTCTTTTAATACCTTGGGCAGTAACCATTACCGTTTCTAATTCCACTGAGTCATCTTTAAGTTTGACATTTAGTGAAGTTGAATTAGCTACTACTTCTTGAGATTTCATCCCGATGTAGCTAAAAAGTAACACTTGGTTAGCACTCGCTTTGATAGAAAATTTTCCATCAAAATCAGTTTGCGTTCCTGTTTTGCTTCCTTTAACCAATACACTCACACCTGGAAGAGGCATGCCTGCATTGTCAGAAACAGTACCTGAAACGGTTCTTTCTTGAGCAAATGTAATTTGCGTCACTAGCGCCAAAAGCAGCACTAAGAATCCATTTAATTTTAGTTTCATTTTTAATTATTTTGAATTAGTGAAGCAAAACTCTTAATAATTTGTTAACATTCCTAATGTTTTGAAGAATTTTTTATGCGTGCATCTAAAATTTAACATTATAACGTATTGATTTAATAATGTTGTTTTTTTGTGTTTTTTGCCGATTTGACGTTTTTTTCAATCTCCAAAACACTTGATTTTGTTATATTATTAACTTATTGTCTATTTTTTGTATAGTCTGTATTTATTTTGAAAAGGCGAATTAGAAATGTGATATTCAATTTAGTTGATCAATATTAATTGTTTGTAATCTATTTCTTTATAATGACCACTGTGTTATTATTGATTTTATAAGAATCTAAATATCAAATAAATCTCATAAAACTCTAATTTTAATAATTGTATTGAAAATTAATTAATTATGGTTTGCAGAGTTAAAAATAATTTATACATTTGCGACCCCGTAAAAAGCGGGAATTTAATATAATAAGAAATTTTTAGTATTAATTATGCCAACAATTCAACAATTAGTAAGAACAGGAAGAACTCAGATAACTAAGAAGAGTAAATCGGTTGCTTTAGATTCTTGTCCTCAAAGAAGAGGGGTTTGTACGCGTGTTTACACTACTACACCAAAAAAACCAAACTCTGCAATGCGTAAAGTAGCGCGTGTACGTTTGACAAATGGTAATGAAGTAAATGCTTACATCCCTGGAGAAGGACACAATTTACAAGAGCACTCGATAGTATTAGTTAGGGGTGGAAGGGTAAAAGATTTACCAGGAGTTAGATATCACATCGTTCGTGGTGCGCTTGATACATCAGGTGTAGCAGGAAGAACGCAAAGAAGATCTAAGTACGGTGCTAAACGCCCAAAAGAAGCAAAAAAGTAATTTAAAACGTTATGACTACATGTATGTGTGATTTATTACATATATATAGGTATGACATTTAATTAAAAAAAAGACATGAGAAAAAGAGCGGCAAAGAAAAGACCACTTTTACCAGATCCAAGGTTTAATGACCAATTGGTAACTCGTTTTGTGAACAACTTAATGTGGGACGGTAAAAAATCAACAGCTTTTAAAGTTTTTTATGATGCAATTGATATCATTGAAACAAAAAAGCAAGATGCAGAAAAATCATCATTAGAAATTTGGAAAGATGCGTTAACTAATGTTATGCCTCACGTAGAAGTACGTAGTCGTAGAGTTGGTGGAGCAACATTTCAAATTCCAATGCAAATTAGACCAGACAGAAAAATTTCTATGGCAATGAAGTGGTTAATACTTTATTCAAGAAGAAGAAATGAGAAGTCAATGGCTCAAAGACTAGCTTCAGAATGTTTAGCTGCGGCTAAAGAAGAAGGAGCGGCTGTTAAGAAAAGAATGGATACTCACAAAATGGCAGAAGCTAACAAAGCTTTCTCTCACTTTAGATTTTAATTCATAAAGAAATGGCTAGAGATTTAAAATATACAAGAAACATTGGAATTGCTGCTCACATTGATGCTGGTAAAACAACAACAACAGAGCGTATTTTATTCTATACAGGAAAATCACACAAAATTGGTGAAGTACACGATGGTGCTGCAACAATGGACTGGATGGCACAAGAGCAAGAAAGAGGTATTACAATTACTTCTGCTGCTACAACTTGTGAATGGAATTTTCCAACTGAACAAGGTAAAATTTTACCTGAAACATTACCTTACCACTTTAACATTATTGATACCCCAGGACACGTTGATTTTACCGTAGAGGTAAACCGTTCGTTACGTGTATTGGATGGTTTAGTTTTCTTATTTAGTGCGGTTGATGGTGTTGAGCCACAGTCAGAAACTAACTGGAGATTAGCAGATCAATATAGAGTTCCGCGTATGGGATTCGTAAATAAAATGGACCGTCAAGGTTCTAACTTCTTGAACGTATGTCAACAAGTTAGAGATATGTTAAAATCTAACGCTGTTGCAATCACTTTGCCAATTGGTGAAGAGAATGATTTCAAAGGGGTAGTTGACTTAGTTAAAAATCAAGCTATTATTTGGCATGATGCTACTCAAGGAGCTACTTTTGATATTGTGCCTATCCCAGAAGATATGCTTGCAGAAGTAAAAGAATATAGATCAATTCTTATTGAAGCAGTAGCTGATTATGATGAAAATCTATTGGATAAATACATGGAAGACGAAAGCTCTATTACAGAGGAAGAAATCAACGTGGCTTTAAGAGCTGCGACTATGGACATGGCGATCATTCCTATGATTGCTGGTTCTTCTTTCAAAAATAAAGGAGTTCAATTCATGTTAGATGCAGTATGTAAATACTTACCATCTCCAATGGATAAAGAAGGTATTACAGGTATTCACCCTGATGATGCTGAATTATTAGAAGAAGATCAAACTAAAATATTACGTAAACCAGATGTAAAAGAGCCATTCGCTGCTTTAGCATTTAAGATCGCTACTGATCCATTCGTTGGTCGTTTGGCTTTCTTCCGTGCATATTCTGGTCGTTTAGATGCTGGTTCTTATGTTTTGAACACTCGTTCAGGAAACAAAGAAAGAATTTCTCGTATCTACCAAATGCACGCTAACAAACAAAATCCAATCGAATATATTGAGGCTGGAGATATTGGAGCTGCTGTTGGATTTAAAGATATCAAAACTGGAGATACATTGTGTGATGAAAAACACCCAATCATTCTTGAGTCTATGAAATTCCCTGCACCGGTAATTGGTATTGCTATTGAGCCTAAAACTAAGGCTGACGTAGATAAAATGGGTATGGCTTTGGCTAAATTAGCTGAGGAAGATCCTACATTTACAGTTAGAACAGATGAGGCTTCTGGGCAAACTATTATCTCAGGTATGGGTGAGTTACACTTGGATATCCTTGTAGATCGTATGAAACGTGAGTTTAAAGTTGAAGTTGACCAAGGTGAGCCTCAAGTAGAATACAAAGAAGCGTTTACAAGATCAGCTACACATAGAGAAACCTACAAGAAACAATCTGGAGGTCGTGGTAAATTCGGTGATATCGTATTTACATTAGAGCCTGCTGATGAAGTGGACGGTAAAGTTCCTGTGGGATTACAGTTTATCAACGCAGTTAAAGGTGGTAACGTTCCTAAAGAATATATTCCTTCTGTAGAGAAAGGTTTTAGAGAAGCTATGAAAGCAGGTCCTTTAGCAGGATATGCAGTAGATAGTTTGAAAGTAACGTTGTCAGACGGATCTTTCCACCCGGTGGATTCTGATGCATTGTCATTTGAATTAGCTGCTAGAATGGGGTACAAAGAAGTGGCGAAAGCTGCTGGTGCTGTTATTTTAGAGCCAATCATGAAAATGGAAGTGATCACACCTGAAGAAAACATGGGAGATATCGTAGGTGATATTAACCGTCGTAGAGGTCAGGTAAATGACATGGGTGATAGAGCTGGTGCTAAAACTATTAAGGCTGATGTGCCTTTATCTGAAATGTTTGGATATGTGACTACATTAAGAACATTGTCTTCAGGTAGAGCAACATCTACAATGGAATTTTCACACTACGCTGAAACGCCTGCTAATATTTCAGAAGCAGTAATCAAAAAAGCAAAAGGAAACGCTTAATCTTTAAGAAAATGAGTCAAAAAATCAGAATAAAATTAAAATCTTACGATCATATGTTGGTAGACAAGTCTGCTGAGAAGATTGTAAAAACGGTGAAAACTACCGGTGCAGTAGTAACAGGACCAATTCCATTGCCAACGCACAAAAAATTATTCACGGTATTACGTTCTCCACACGTTAACAAAAAAGCGAGAGAACAATTTGAAGTGATGTCATACAAGAGATTAATTGACATTTATTCATCTTCATCTAAAACTATTGATGCTTTAATGAAATTAGAATTGCCTAGTGGAGTTGAAGTAGAGATCAAAGTTTAGGTACCAGTATTTTCGAAATACAAGAGCATTCCGTTTAAGCGAAAACATTTTTTGGAATATCTGCAAATAAGTTATACTTTTGCACCTCATTTTTAAAAAATAGGATTCGCTTAAACGTGTGTTCTATATTTATATTTAATAATTAATAATTAATATTTATGTCTGGGTTAATTGGTAGAAAAATCGGCATGACTAGCATTTTCGATGAAAACGGGAAGAATATTCCTTGTACAGTAATCGAAGCTGGACCATGTGTTGTTACCCAAGTCAGAACCAAAGGTGTTGACGGGTACGAAGCGTTGCAACTTGGTTTCGATGACAAAAACGAGAAACATTCCACAAAAGCGGCTGTAGGTCACTTTAAAAAAGCGGGAACTGTTGCTAAGAAAAAAGTCGTTGAATTCCAAAATTTTGCAACTGAACAAAAATTAGGAGATCTTATTGATGTTACTATTTTTGAAGAAGGAGAGTTTGTAGATGTACAAGGTGTATCTAAAGGTAAAGGTTTCCAAGGGGTTGTTAAACGTCACGGTTTTGGTGGTGTTGGACAAGCTACTCATGGTCAACACAACCGTTTAAGAGCGCCAGGTTCTGTAGGAGCTTCTTCTTATCCATCTAGAGTATTCAAAGGAATGCGTATGGCTGGAAGAATGGGAGGAGATAATGTAAAAGTTCAAAACCTTAGAGTTTTAAAAGTAGTGGCTGAAAAGAACCTACTTGTTATTAAAGGATGTGTTCCTGGTCATAACAACTCTTATGTAATCATTCAGAAGTAATGGAAGTAAAAGTATTAGATTTCAACGGAAAAGATACTGGAAGAAAAGTTCAACTTTCTGATTCAGTATTCGCAATTGAACCAAATAATCACGCAGTATACCTTGATGTAAAGCAATATCTTGCTAATCAAAGACAAGGAACGCACAAAGCAAAAGAAAGAGCTGAAGTTGCGGGAAGTACACGTAAGATTAAAAAACAAAAAGGAACTGGTACTGCTCGTGCGGGTAGTGCAAAGAATCCATTGTTTAAAGGTGGAGGAACAGTTTTCGGACCTAGACCAAGAAGTTATTCATTTAAATTGAATAAAAACTTGAAACGTTTAGCTAGAAAATCAGCTTTCTCAATCAAAGCAAAAGAGTCAAATATCATCGTTTTAGAAGACTTCAATTTTGAAACTCCAAGCACTAAAAATTTCATTAACGTTTTGAAATCGTTAGGCTTAGAAAACAAAAAATCGTTGTTCGTGTTGGGTGATTCAAATAAAAATGTATATTTGTCGTCACGCAATTTAAAGGCTTCTAACGTAGTAAGTAGCTCAGAATTAAGTACTTACGCCATCTTAAACGCTAATAATGTAGTGCTTTTAGAAGGTTCTTTGGAAGGAATTGAAGATAATTTAAGCAAATAAATAGGAAAATGAGTATTATAATCAGACCTATAGTAACTGAAAAAGTAACCAAAGAAAGTGAAGTTTTAAACCGCTTCGGATTTTTTGTTAACAAAAAAGCAAACAAAGTTGAGATTAAGAAAGCTGTTGAGGCTACTTATGGAGTAACTGTTGTTAGTGTTAACACAATTAACGTAAGACCGGATAGAACTACCAAATACACTAAAAGTGGTTTGATCAGTGGAAAAACAAATGCTGAAAAGAAAGCATTTGTACAAGTAAAAGAAGGAGAATCAATTGATTTTTACAACAATATCTAATAGAGAACAATGTCAGTTAGAAAATTAAAACCTATTACCCCAGGTCAGCGATTTAGAGTTGTGAATGGTTATGACGCCATTACAACTGATAAGCCGGAACGCTCTTTGATAGCGCCGATAAAAAACTCTGGAGGTAGAAATAGTCAAGGAAAGATGACCATGCGTTATACGGGTGGTGGTCACAAGCAGAGATATCGTATTATTGATTTTAAACGTACTAAAGAAGGAATTCCTGCTACGGTTAAATCAATCGAATACGATCCAAATCGTACTGCGTTTATCGCTTTATTAGCTTATGCTGATGGAGAGAAAACTTATGTTATTGCACAAAACGGATTGAAAGTGGGTCAGAAATTAGTTTCTGGACCAGAATCTCAACCTGAAATTGGTAATACATTGCCATTAAGCAGAATTCCATTAGGAACTGTTATTTCATGTATTGAGTTACGTCCAGGTCAAGGAGCAGTTATTGCTCGTTCAGCTGGTACATTTGCTCAATTAATGGCAAGAGATGGAAAATATGCAACAATTAAAATGCCATCAGGAGAAACAAGATTAATCTTGTTAACCTGTTCAGCTACAATTGGAGCAGTTTCTAATTCTGATCATCAATTAGTTGTATCTGGAAAAGCAGGTAGAACAAGATGGTTAGGAAGAAGACCTAGAACAAGACCTGTTGCAATGAACCCTGTCGATCACCCAATGGGTGGTGGTGAAGGACGTTCTTCTGGTGGACATCCACGTTCAAGAAATGGAATACCAGCTAAAGGTTATAGAACTCGTTCTAAGAAAAACCCGAGTAACAAGTATATCGTAGAACGTAGAAAGAAATAATAAGATATGGCACGTTCATTAAAAAAAGGACCTTTCGTTCATTATAAGTTAGACAAGAAAGTTCAAGAAAACATTGAAAAAGGTGGTAGTGGAGTTGTTAAGACATGGTCTAGAGCTTCAATGATCACTCCAGACTTTGTTGGACAAACAATCGCAGTTCATAACGGTCGTCAGTTTGTACCAGTTTACGTTACAGAAAACATGGTAGGTCACAAATTAGGAGAATTTTCACCAACACGATCTTTTAGAGGTCACGCTGGAGCAAAAAATAAAGGTAAAAAATAAGAAGCAATGGGAGTTCGTAAAAGAGAAACAGCAGACGCAAGAAAAGAGGCTAATAAGTCACTAGCTTTTGCAAAATTGAATAACTGCCCTACTTCACCTAGAAAAATGCGCTTAGTTGCGGACTTGGTAAGAGGTCAGAAAGTGGAAAGAGCACTTAATATATTAAGATTTAGCTCAAAAGAAGCTTCAAGAAAATTAGAGAAACTATTATTATCTGCAATCAATAACTGGGAGCAAAAAAATAGTGAAGGTAATGTTACTGAAGCAGGCTTATTTGTAAAAGAGATCAGAGTAGATGGTGGAATGATGTTGAAAAGACTTCGTCCAGCTCCACAAGGTCGTGCACACAGAATTAGAAAACGTTCTAACCACGTAACAATCGTGTTAGGAGCTATTAATAACACACAAAGCAATTAATAAAGATGGGACAAAAGACAAATCCAATTGGAAATAGACTTGGTATCATCAGAGGATGGGACTCTAACTGGTATGGTGGAAATGATTATGGCGATAAATTAGCCGAAGATCACAAAATCAGAAAGTACATCCATGCTCGTTTATCAAAAGCTAGTGTATCAAAAGTAATCATCGAGAGAACTTTGAAACTTGTAACCGTTACTATCACTACTGCTAGACCTGGTATCATTATCGGAAAAGGTGGACAAGAGGTAGACAAGTTGAAAGAAGAACTTAAGAAAATTACTGACAAAGAGGTTCAAATTAACATCTTTGAAATCAAAAGACCTGAACTTGATGCTTATTTAGTTGCAACAAGTATCTGTCGTCAAATCGAGAGTCGTATTTCTTACAGACGCGCAATCAAAATGGCTATTGCTGCTTCTATGCGTATGAACGCTGAAGGTATCAAAGTTTTGATTTCTGGTCGTTTGAATGGAGCTGAGATGGCGCGTTCAGAAGGTTTCAAAGAAGGTAGAATTCCTCTATCAACTTTCAGAGCCGATATTGACTATGCTTTAGCAGAAGCACATACTACTTATGGTAGAATGGGTATTAAAGTATGGATCATGAAAGGTGAAGTTTATGGAAAGAGAGATCTTTCTCCGCTTGCTGGAATGGACAAAAAACAATCTGGTGCAGGTGGTAAAGGTGGAGATGCCCCTAGAGGTAAATCTAACTTTAATAAAGGTGGAAAACCAGACGCTCGTAAAAGAAAGTAAATTTTTAAACTAAAGAAAAATGTTACAGCCTAAAAGAACAAAATACCGTAAGGTACAGAAAGGTAAAATGAAAGGAAACTCTCAAAGAGGGCATGAACTTTCTAATGGAATGTTTGGTATTAAATCTGTACATGAAGATGGAATGTTCTTAACCTCTCGTCAAATCGAAGCAGCTCGTATTGCAGCTACTCGTTACATGAAGAGAGAAGGACAATTATGGATCAAAATATTTCCAGACAAACCAATCACCAAGAAACCTCTTGAAGTACGTATGGGTAAAGGTAAAGGAGCCGTTGAATATTGGGCTGCCGTTGTTAAACCCGGAAGAATCATGTTTGAAGTTGGAGGAGTACCTTTGTCAGTTGCAAAAGAGGCGTTACGTCTTGCAGCACAAAAACTTCCAGTAAAAACTAAATTCGTTGTTGCGAGAGATTTCGAAGCATAATCTAATTATATTATGAAACAATCAGAAATAAAAAATCTTTCTGCAGCGGAGTTGCAAGAAAAACTTAGCCAGACTAAGAAAGCTTATGCTAACCTAAAATTGGCTCACGCTATCTCACCAATTGAAAATCCTCTACAAATTAGAACTGTAAGAAGAACAATTGCAAGATTAGCTACTGAGCTTACAAAAAGAGAGTTACAATAATTGTAATCTGCTGAAAGATGGAAAAAAGAAATTTAAGAAAAGAGAGAATTGGTGTTGTTACTTCAAACAAAATGGAGAAATCTATTGTTGTTGCTGAAGTACGTAAAGTAAAACACCCTTTATACGGTAAGTTCGTGTTGAAAACTAAAAAGTATCACGCACACGACGAAAAGAACGACTGTAACATTGGAGATACTGTAAGGATAAGTGAAACTCGTCCTTTGAGTAAAACAAAATGTTGGAGGTTAGTTGAAATCATTGAAAGAGCTAAATAATTATGGTACAACAAGAATCAAGACTAAAAGTAGCAGATAACACAGGAGCTAAAGAAGTTTTAACTATCCGTGTTTTAGGAGGTACCAAAAGAAGGTATGCCTCTGTTGGTGACAAGATTGTAGTTTCTATCAAAGATGCAACTCCTAACGGAAACGTTAAAAAAGGAGCTGTTTCAACTGCAGTTGTTGTACGTACCAAAAAAGAAGTGAGAAGAGCCGACGGTTCATACATCAGATTTGATGACAACGCTTGTGTGTTATTGAATGCTGCTGGTGAAATGAGAGGAACTCGTGTTTTTGGTCCGGTAGCAAGAGAACTTCGTGAAAAACAATTCATGAAAATTGTATCATTAGCACCAGAAGTGCTTTAATTCGTTTTAAGATGATAAAGCTAAAAATAAAATCAGGAGACGTAGTAAGAGTTATTGCAGGTGACCATAAAGGTGCTGAAGGTAAAGTATTACGCGTGTACCGTGAAAAAAACAAAGCGATAGTTGAAGGTGTAAACATGGTTTCGAAACATACTAAACCAAGTGCTAAAAACCCTCAAGGTGGTATCGTTAAAAAAGAAGCTTCTATTCAAATTTCAAATATTGCTTTAATTGATCCTAAAACTAAAGGAACAACTAGAGTTGGTATTAGAGTAGAAGGAGATAAGAAAGTGAGATTTTCAAAAAAATCTAATCAAGTACTATAGTGATGGCATATACACCTAGACTAAAAGAAGAATACAAGAGCAGAGTAATTGCTGCTCTTAAAGAGGAATTCGGATATACAAACGTAATGCAAGTTCCAAAATTGGAAAAAATCGTTTTGAGCCGTGGAGTTGGTGCAGCTGTATCTGATAAAAAATTAATCGACTATGCAGTTGATGAATTGACAAAGATCACTGGACAAAAAGCAGTTTCTACAATTTCTAAGAAAGACGTTGCGTCTTTCAAATTGAGAAAAGGAATGCCAATTGGAGCAAAAGTAACCCTTCGTGGAGAAAGAATGTATGAGTTTTTAGATAGACTTATTACTTCTGCATTACCACGTGTTAGAGATTTTAGTGGTATCAAAGCTACTGGTTTCGACGGAAGAGGTAACTACAACCTTGGAGTTTTAGAGCAAATCATTTTCCCAGAAATTGATATTGATAAAGTAAACAAAATTTCCGGTATGGATATTACTTTTGTTACTACTGCTCAAACAGATAAGGAAGCAAAATCGTTATTGGCTGAATTAGGATTACCTTTTAAAAAGAATTAAGACATGGCTAAAGAATCAATGAAAGCCCGCGAGGTGAAAAGAGAAAAAACGGTAGCAAAGTATGCTGAGAAAAGAAAAGCTTTGTTAGAAGCTGGAGATTTCGTAGGTTTGCAAAAATTACCAAAAAATGCTTCACCTGTTCGTTTACACAATCGTTGTAAATTAACTGGAAGACCAAGAGGATATATTCGTCAATTTGGTATTTCACGTGTAACATTCCGCGAAATGGCTAACAACGGGTTAATTCCTGGTGTTAAGAAAGCTAGCTGGTAAGAATTAAGAATTATAAATTGGTTTAAGGTTCGATGGCAGAGTGCCATCGAAAACCAAAACCGCAAATTGATACATATGTATACAGATCCAATTGCAGATTACTTGACGCGAGTTCGTAACGCTGTGGCTGCAAACCACAAAGTTGTTGAAATTCCGGCATCTAATCTAAAAAAAGAGATTACCAAGATCTTATTTGATCAAGGGTATATCTTAAGTTACAAGTTTGAGCAGAATACCGTTCAGGGTTCTATCAAAATTGCTTTGAAGTATGATAAAGATACTAAAGAGCCTGTAATCAAAGATATCCAAAGAATTAGTAAACCAGGTTTACGTAAATACGCAGGTGCTTCTAAAATTCCAAGAATCCTTAATGGATTAGGTATTGCGATTGTTTCTACTTCTAAAGGTCTTATGACTGGGAAACAAGCTAAGCAATTGAATGTAGGTGGTGAAGTAATTTGTTACGTATACTAATATTAAAGACTATATAAGATGTCAAGAATAGGTAAAAATCCAATTGTAATTGCTGCCGGAGTAACTGTTGAAGTTGCTAATGGTGTGGTTACAGTAAAAGGAAAGAATGGTCAACTTACACAGGAGTTTTCGGACGTTACTGTAAAAGTTGAAGACGGTCAAGTTCTAGTAGAAAGATCGTCTGATCAGAAAGACCAAAGAGCAAAACACGGTTTATACAGATCTTTAATCAACAACATGATTCAAGGTGTATCTACAGGTTTTACTAAAGAATTGGAATTGGTAGGAGTAGGTTATAGAGCTTCAAACCAAGGTCAAAAATTAGATTTAGCTCTTGGATATTCACATAATATCGTTTTAGAAGTAGCTCCCGAAGTTGTTGTGGAGACTATCTCAGAAAAAGGTAAAAACCCAATTGTGAAATTAACATCATTTGACAAACAACTTTTAGGACAGGTAGCTGCGAAAATCAGAGGTTTCCGTAAGCCTGAGCCATACAAAGGAAAAGGTGTTAAATTCGTAGGTGAAGTATTAAGAAGAAAAGCAGGTAAATCAGCTTAAAAAATAAGATTATGTCATTAACAAAATCTGATAGAAGACAGAGAATTAAATTCAGAATTAGAAAGATTGTTAGCGGTACTGCTGCTAAACCTAGACTTTCTGTATTTAGAAGTAACAAAGAAATTTATGCGCAATTAATTGACGATGTAAATGGAGTTACTTTATTAGCTGCCTCTTCAAGAGAAAAAGAAATAGGAAAAGGTACAAACGTAGAAGTAGCTGCAGCAGTTGGAAAACTAGTGGGCGAAAAAGCGTTAAAAGCCGGTATTGATGCAGTAACTTTCGATAGAGGAGGTTATTTATATCACGGTCGTATTAAATCATTAGCAGAAGGCGCGAGAGCTGCTGGACTTAAATTCTAATATAGTATGTCTAATAAATACAAAAATATAGAGTTAGTAAAATCAGCTGGTCTTGAATTAAAAGACCGTTTGGTAAGTGTAAATCGTGTTACTAAAGTTACAAAAGGTGGTAGAGCATTTGGTTTTTCTGCTATTGTAGTGGTAGGTGATGAAAACGGAGTGGTAGGTCACGGATTAGGAAAATCTAAAGATGTTTCTGAAGCAATTGCGAAAGCAGTGGAAGATGCTAAGAAAAATTTAGTACGTATTCCTTTGAATGGTCAATCAGTTCCTCACGAACAAAAAGGTAAATTTGGTGGTGCACGTGTATTCTTAATTCCTGCCTCTCATGGTACTGGAGTTATTGCTGGTGGAGCTGTTCGTTCAGTTCTTGAATCAGTAGGTATTCACGATGTATTGTCTAAATCTCAAGGATCTTCAAATCCTCACAACGTAGTAAAAGCAACTTTTGATGCTTTGTTACAAATGAGAAGTGCTCACACTGTTGCAAAACAAAGAGGAGTATCTTTAGAAAAAGTTTTTAAAGGTTAATATTCAAGGAAATTATGGCTAAATTATTAGTAAAACAAGTTAGAAGTAAAATTAACTGTCCTCTTTCTCAAAAGAGAGGTTTAGAAGCTTTAGGTCTACGTAAAATGGGACAAGTTGTTGAGCATGATTCAAATCCTGCAATCCTTGGTATGTTAAATAAAGTTAAACACTTAGTTTCCGTTGAGGAAGTTAAATAACAATTATAGTTATGAATTTAAGTAACTTACAACCTGCTGAAGGTGCTACACACAATCAAAATAAAAGATTAGGTAGAGGAGAAGGTTCTGGTAAAGGTGGTACTGCTGCACGTGGTCACAAAGGAGCTAAGTCTCGTTCTGGGTATTCTAAAAAGATTGGTTTTGAAGGTGGTCAAATGCCACTTCAAAGACGTGTGCCTAAGTTTGGTTTCACAAACATCAACCGTAAAGAATACGAAGGTGTTAATTTAGATACTCTTCAATTATTAGTTGATAATGGAGTAATTACTGATACTGTTGATATGACAGTTTATGTTGCTAATCGTTTGGCTACCAAAAATGAAATCGTTAAGATTTTAGGTAGAGGTGAATTGAAAGCAAAATTGAAAGTAACTGCTCATAAATTTACTGCAACTGCTAAAGCGGCTATTGAAGCTGCTGGTGGAGAAGCTGTAACATTATAATTTTCAATTAAGATGAAGAAATTTATTGAATCAATAAGTAATGTTTGGAAAATCGAAGAGTTAAAGAATCGTATTCTTTTAACTCTTGGTTTACTTTTAATCTATCGATTTGGAGCTCAGGTTACGCTTCCAGGGATTGATGCTACACAATTAAGCGGTCTTGCAGGACAAACCAAACAAGGTATTGGTTCTGTATTGGATATGTTTACAGGTGGTGCTTTCTCTAAAGCGTCTGTTTTTGCTTTAGGAATTATGCCTTATATTTCTGCATCTATTGTGGTTCAGTTAATGGGTATGGCCATTCCTTATTTGCAAAAATTGCAAAACGATGGCGAAAGTGGACGAAAAAAGATCAATCAAATTACACGTTGGTTAACAATTGGAATAACTTTACTTCAGGGACCTACTTACATTTATAATCTATACAGAACATTACCAAGTAATGCCTTTTTATTAGGTTTTAATTCTTTTGAGTTTTTATTTTCTTCAGTGGTTATTTTAACTACAGGTACCATATTTGCAATGTGGTTGGGTGAGAAAATTACAGATAAAGGAATTGGTAATGGTATTTCATTATTAATTATGGTGGGAATTTTAGCTCGTCTTCCGCAAGCTTTTGTTCAAGAATTTACAACTAGAGTTACAAATAATAATGGTGGACCAATGTTATTGGTGATCGAAATTATTGTTTGGTTATTAGTTATTATTTCTTGTGTATTACTTGTCATGGCAGTTAGAAAAATACCTGTTCAATATGCTCGTCGTACATCAACTGGTGACTATGAACAAGACGTTATGGGTGGTAATAGACAATGGATTCCTTTGAAGCTTAATGCTGCAGGAGTTATGCCAATTATCTTTGCTCAAGCGATTATGTTTATTCCAGCTGCTGTCGCAGGTTTGTCAAAATCAGATGCTTCACAATCTATTGTGGGTGCTTTTAGTAATATGTTCGGTTTTTGGTATAATCTTGTTTTTGCAACATTGATTGTTGTATTTACATTTTTCTACACAGCAATTACAGTTCCTACTAACAAAATGTCTGATGATTTGAAAAGAAGTGGTGGATTTATTCCAGGTGTTAAGCCAGGAGTTGAAACTTCGGATTTTCTTGATAAAGTGATGTCTTTAATTACTTTCCCAGGATCTCTATTCCTTGCATTAATTGCTGTGTTCCCAGCTATCGTTGTAAGTATAATGGATGTTCAACAATCTTGGGCCATGTTTTTTGGAGGTACCTCTTTAATTATTATGGTTGGTGTTGCTATCGATACGATGCAGCAAATTAATTCGTACTTATTGAATCAACATTATGATGGTTTAATGAAAACGGGTAAAAATAGAAAAGCAGTAGCTTAATTTATGGCAAAACAATCAGCAATAGAACAAGACGGATCAATTATTGAAGCATTGTCTAACGCAATGTTCCGTGTAGAGTTAGAAAATGGACATATTGTAATTGCTCATATTTCTGGAAAAATGCGAATGCATTACATCAAATTATTACCTGGTGATAAAGTGAAACTAGAAATGAGTCCTTACGATTTGTCAAAAGCAAGAATTACTTATAGATATTAAAAGATATTTCAACAATGAAAGTAAGAGCATCAGTGAAAAAGAGAAGTGCCGAGTGCATTATCGTTCGTAGAAAAGGAAGATTATACGTAATCAACAAAAAGAATCCTAGATTTAAACAAAGACAAGGATAATTATGGCAAGAATAGCAGGGGTAGATATCCCAAAAAACAAGAGAGGTGTTATAGCACTTACCTACATCTTCGGATTAGGAAAAAGTAGAGCAATTGAGATTTTAGATAAAGCTCAAGTTAGCCAAGATAAAAAAGTTCAAGATTGGAATGATGCTGAGATCGGAGCAATTCGTGAAGCAGTATCAGCTTTCAAAATTGAAGGTGAATTGCGTTCTGAGGTTTCTTTGAACATCAAACGTTTAATGGATATTGGTTGTTACAGAGGTATCCGTCATAGATCTGGTCTTCCTTTAAGAGGACAAAGAACTAAAAACAACTCTAGAACAAGAAAAGGGAAAAGAAAAACTGTTGCTAACAAGAAAAAAGCAACTAAATAATAAGTAATATGGCTAAAGCAACTGCAAAAAAACGTAAAGTTATCGTTGAATCAACGGGAGAAGCTCATATTTCTGCTACTTTTAATAACATCATCATTTCTTTGACTAACAAAAAAGGTGAAGTTATTTCTTGGTCTTCAGCTGGTAAGATGGGTTTCAGAGGTTCTAAAAAGAATACTCCGTACGCAGCTCAAATGGCAGCAGAAGATTGTACTAAAGTAGCTCTTGAAGCTGGACTTAAAAAAGTAAAAGTATATGTTAAAGGACCAGGAAACGGACGTGAGTCTGCTATCCGTTCTTTGCATAACGGTGGAATTGAAGTTACAGAAATTATTGATGTAACTCCAATGCCTCATAATGGATGTCGTCCTCCTAAAAGACGTAGAGTATAATACTCAAAACAATTATAGTATAAACTAGATAGATTTATAGATTATCGAAGGATACGACCTGAATTCATAATCTCTATCTTAAACAATTTAAAATGGCAAGATATACTGGTCCAAGTACAAGAATCGCACGTAAATTCGGCGAGGCAATTTTCGGAGATGATAAAGCTTTCGAAAAAAGAAATTACCCACCTGGTCAACACGGGATGGCTAAAAAAAGAGGAAAAAAATCTGAGTACGCTATCCAGTTAATGGAAAAGCAAAAAGCTAAATATTCTTACGGAATTTTAGAAAAACAATTCAGAAATTTATTCGAAAAAGCATCAGCTACTAAAGGTGTTACTGGTGAAGTTTTATTACAATTATGTGAAGCTAGATTAGACAACGTAGTTTTTAGAATGGGTATTGCTCCTTCTAGAAGAGGTGCTCGTCAAATCGTTTCTCACAGACACATCACTGTAAATGGTGAAGTGGTTAATATTCCTTCTTACCACCTTAAACCTGGTGATAAAGTTGCGGTTCGTGAAAAATCTAAATCTATAGAGGCTATCGAACGTTCTTTATCTAATTCAAGTCATGTTTATGAATGGATTACATGGAATAACGATATCAAAGAAGGTACTTTTGTTTCTGTACCTGCAAGATTGCAAATTCCAGAAAACATTAAAGAACAATTAATCGTAGAGTTGTACAACAAATAATAATTGACTTAGTCGAAATTTATGGCAATATTTAATTTTCAGAAGCCCGATAAAGTTATCATGATCGATTCAACCGATTTTGAAGGTAAATTTGAATTTAGACCTTTAGAACCTGGTTATGGATTGACTGTTGGTAATGCACTTAGAAGAGTTTTGCTTTCAGCATTGGAAGGTTATGCAATCACATCGGTTCGTATCGAAGGTGTAGATCATGAGTTTTCTACTATTTCAGGAGTTGTTGAAGACGTTACCGAAATTATCCTTAATCTTAAACAAGTACGTTTCAAACGTCAAATTGAAGATATCGATAATGAAGCTGTTACTATTTCAGTTTCTGGTAAAGACCAATTAACAGCTGGTGATTTTCAAAAATTCATTTCAGGTTTCCAAGTTTTGAATCCAGAACTTGTAATCTGTAATCTTGATAGTAAAATCAAACTGAATTTCGATTTAACTATCGAAAAAGGTAGAGGATATGTTCCTGCTGAAGAGAACAAAAAACAAAATGCTGCAATTGGAACCATTTTTACAGACTCTATTTTTACTCCGGTAAAAAATGTAAAATATGCTATTGAAAACTTCCGTGTAGAGCAAAAAACAGATTACGAAAAATTAGTTTTTGAAATAAAAACTGATGGTTCTATCAATCCTAAAGATGCTCTTACTGAAGCGGCTAAAGTTTTAATTCACCATTTCATGTTGTTCTCAGACGAAAGAATCACTCTTGAGGCTGACGAAATAGCACAAACAGAATCATACGATGAGGAATCATTACACATGAGACAATTGCTTAAAACTAAGCTTGTTGATATGGATCTTTCTGTTAGAGCATTAAACTGCTTGAAAGCGGCTGAAGTTGATACACTTGGTGATTTAGTATCGTTCAATAAAAATGACCTAATGAAATTCCGTAATTTCGGTAAGAAATCGTTAACTGAACTTGATGAGTTGGTAGCGGTGAAAAACTTGACCTTCGGAATGGACTTGGCAAAATACAAACTAGATAAAGAATAATCTAATCTCCTTAGGGTAGATTACATTTCATAAAGCAATGAGACACGGAAAAAAATTCAATCACTTAAGCAGACAGACTGCACATAGAAAATCTATGTTAGCTAATATGGCTTGTTCTCTAATCGAGCACAAACGTATTAATACTACTGTTGCTAAAGCAAAAGCGCTTAAACAATTTGTTGAGCCATTAATAACAAAATCAAAAGCGGATACGACTCACAATCGTCGTATTGTTTTTTCATACTTACGTAGCAAATATGCAGTTACTGACTTGTTCAGAGATGTTGCTGCTAAAGTAGGTGACCGTCCAGGTGGATACACTCGTATCATTAAAGTTGGAAATCGTTTAGGAGATAATGCTGATATGGCAATGATCGAATTAGTAGATTTTAACGAACTTTACAACGGAGGTAAAAAAGAAGTTAAAAAAGCAAAAAGCCGTCGTGGTGGAAAAGCTAAAAAAGCAGACGAAGTAGAAGCAGCTCCAGTTGCAGAAGCTCCGGTTGCTGATGCTGAACCAACAACAGAAGCTGCTGAATAATTATGATTATAATCATTCAATAATAAGAAAAGGATAAACTAATTTTTAGTTTATCCTTTTTTTTTGAATTTTTTAATTTGAAAATCGTCAACCAATTTTTTGCATCCGCTGTATTAATGAATTAAATTTGCAGCATATTAAACTACACATGAAATACACAACTAGACAAAGTGCCATTCTATTACTAAGCGATGGGACTATTTTTCACGGAAAATCAATCGGAATTAGCGGAACTACTTTTGGTGAAGTATGTTTCAATACGGGTATGACAGGATACCAAGAGATCTTCACAGATCCTTCTTATTTTGGACAAATCATGGTAGCTACTAACGCCCACATTGGAAATTATGGTGTGAATGATAAAGAAGTAGAATCACAAGGTATTAAAATTGCAGGTTTGGTTTGTAAAAATTTCAGTTTTAATTATTCTCGTCCAGATGCTTCAGAAAGTTTAGAAGACTATTTTACCAAGCAAAATTTAATCTGTATTTCGGATGTAGATACCCGCGCTTTAGTAAGTTATATTCGTGACAATGGCGCCATGAATTCGGTTATTTGTACCGATGGTACTCCGATCGAAGAATTGAAAGCGGCTTTGGCTCAGGTTCCGGATATGAAAGGATTAGAATTAGCCTCTAAAGTTTCTACTACAACACCCTATTTCTTTGGAGAAGAAAATGCAACCTATAAAATTGCTGCCTTGGATTTAGGAATTAAAACGAATATTCTACGCAACTTTGCTAAGAGAGATTGTTACATCAAAGTATTTCCATACAACGCCACTTATGCTGATTTGGCTTCGTTCAATCCAGATGGGTTCTTCTTGTCTAATGGGCCTGGTGATCCAGATCCTTTAACAAGTGCCATTGGAGTAGCTAAAGAAATCATTGCCAATGACCAACCCTTATTTGGAATTTGTTTGGGACACCAGGTGATTGCTTTAGCCAATGGAGTGTCTACTTATAAAATGTTCAATGGTCACCGTGGAATCAATCATCCTGTTAAAAATGTGATTACTGGTAAAGGGGAGATTACGTCTCAAAATCACGGTTTTGCTGTGAATAAAGAAGAGCTAGAAAAACATCCAGATTTAGAGATTACCCATTTGCATTTGAATGACGAAACTGTAGCCGGAATGCGTATGAAAAATAAAAATTGTTTTTCAGTACAATACCATCCGGAGGCGAGTCCAGGTCCACACGATTCATCTTATTTGTTCGATCAATTTATTGAGAACATGAAAAAATAAAACACTTCTTTTGAGAGTGTTATAAAAGCGGAGTAGTTGTACTTCGCTTTTTTTATTTAACAATTTGAGGTTTTTGAGTGTTATTTTCTTTAAAACTTTGAGAATCACAAATCAAGCTTAAAATTCATTAATTAATTACAACGTTTTCGTTAATAAGATTGATTTTTTTTGTGTTTTGATTGCGAAAGATGTAATATATTTGCGCTTAAAATATAGAGTTCAACATTATAAAATAAATGATTATGAGTATTATCGTTAAAATTCACGCAAGACAAATTTTTGATTCTAGAGGGAATCCTACTATTGAAGTTGATGTTATCACAGAAAATGGTGTTTTAGGTAGAGCAGCAGTACCATCTGGAGCTTCAACTGGAGAACATGAAGCTGTTGAATTACGTGATGGAGGAAAAGCTTTCTTAGGAAAAGGAGTTTTAAACGCAGTGAACAATGTAAATACTCTTATCGCTGATGAGTTAGTAGGTACTTCTGTTTTCGAACAAAATGTATTGGATCAAATGATGATTGATTTAGATGGTACGCCAAATAAATCGAAATTAGGAGCTAATGCTATTTTAGGAGTTTCTTTAGCTGCTGCTAAAGCGGCTGCTAATGAATTAGGATTGCCATTATACCGTTACGTAGGTGGGGTTTCTGCTAATACTTTACCAGTACCGATGATGAACATCATCAACGGAGGATCGCACTCTGATGCGCCTATCGCATTCCAAGAGTTTATGATTTTCCCAGTAAAAGCAACTTCTTTCTCTCACTCTATGCAAATGGGTACTGAGATTTTCCATAGTTTGAAAAAAGTATTACACGACAGAGGTCTTTCTACGGCTGTAGGTGATGAAGGTGGTTTTGCTCCTAATTTAGCTGGTGGTACTGAAGATGCTTTGGATACTATCAAAAAAGCAGTGGAGAATGCAGGATATACTTTTGGTGACGAAATTATGATTGCTCTAGACTGTGCAGCTTCTGAATTTTATGTGAACGGAAAATACGATTACACTAAATTTGAAGGAGAAACTGGTAAAATTAGAACTTCAGAAGAACAAGCGTCTTATTTGGCTGAATTAGCTGCTAAATATCCAATTATTTCTATCGAAGACGGTATGTACGAAAACGACTGGGATGGATGGAAATTATTAACTGAGAAAATCGGTGATAAAGTACAATTAGTGGGTGACGATTTGTTTGTAACTAATGTAGAGCGTTTGTCAACTGGTATCGAAAAAGGAATTGCTAATTCTATTTTAGTAAAAGTAAACCAAATTGGTACCTTGACAGAAACTATTGCGGCTGTAAACATGGCAAAAAATGCAGGTTATACTTCAGTAATGTCTCACCGTTCAGGAGAAACAGAAGACAATACTATTGCTGATTTAGCAGTAGCATTGAACTGTGGCCAAATTAAAACAGGATCGGCTTCACGTTCTGATCGTATGGCAAAATACAATCAGTTGATTCGCATCGAAGAAGAGCTTGGAAATACGGCTTATTTTCCTGGAAAAAATGCTTTCAAGATAAAATAATTAAAGATTTCTCAAAATTTTAAAGCCATTCACGGATTGTGAATGGCTTTTTTTTTGAATTTTA
The DNA here is from genome assembly GCF_020886055.1 of Flavobacterium ammoniigenes. Lineage (NCBI taxonomy): Bacteria > Pseudomonadati > Bacteroidota > Flavobacteriia > Flavobacteriales > Flavobacteriaceae > Flavobacterium > Flavobacterium ammoniigenes. Next base: position 1,138,265 of record NZ_AP025184.1, read on the forward strand.
ACATTTTTGCCTCAGATTTCACTTTCAAATTAATATGAAATTCCCTAAATTTGAGAATTATTATTTTAATACAGTTTATTTCCTTTTTATATTATGTCAAAAATAGCAACATTAGAAATCGATGGCAATCAATTTGAACTACCCGTTATCGTTGGTAGTGAAAATGAAGGTGCGGTAGATATTAGTAAATTACGTGACGCTTCAGGTCTAATTACATTAGATCCAGGTTACAAAAATTCAGGTTCTTGCAAAAGTGAAATTACTTTCCTTGATGGTGAGTTAGGAATTTTGCGTTACCGTGGTTATTCTATCGAAGATTTGGCTGAAAAGTCCAATTTCTTAGAAGTTTCGTATTTAGTTATTTTTGGAGAATTGCCTACTGCAGAGCAGTTGCACCAATTTGAGGAAGATATTAGAAAATATACTTTGGTAAACGAAGAAATGAAAAACATCATTGACGGTTTCCCAAAAACAGCTCACCCAATGGGTGTTTTGTCTGCTTTGACAAGTGCATTGACTGCTTTCAATCCGAAGTCGGTGAATGTAGAAAACAGCAAAGAAATGTATGAAGCAGTTTGTAAGACGATGGGTAAATTCCTAGTTATTGCAACTTGGACGTACAGAAAGAGCATGGGCTTCCCATTGAATTACTATGACAATACAAAAGGTTATGTAGAAAACTTCATGCACTTGATGTTTGAATTGCCTACAGGGCCTTACAAAGCAGATCCAGTTGTTATAAATGCTTTAGACAAATTATTTATTCTGCACGCTGATCACGAACAAAACTGTTCGACTTCAACGGTACGTATGGTAGGTTCTTCACATGCTGGTTTATTTGCTTCTATCTCTGCAGGTGTTTCGGCACTTTGGGGACCATTGCACGGAGGTGCTAATCAAGCGGTACTTGAAATGCTAGAAGAAATTGCTAGTACAGGTGGTGATGCCGACAAATATTTGGCGAAGGCCAAAGACAAAAACGATCCTTTCCGTTTGATGGGATTTGGTCACCGTGTATATAAAAACTTTGATCCAAGAGCTAAAATCATCAAGAAAGCAGCTGATGAAGTATTGAGTACTTTGGGCGTTCATGATCCAATTTTGGCTATTGCCAAAAAATTAGAAGAATCGGCTTTGGAAGATGAGTACTTCAAGTCAAGAAACTTATATCCAAACGTAGATTTCTACTCTGGAATTATTTACAGAGCCTTAGGTATTCCAACTGATATGTTCACCGTAATGTTTGCTATTGGAAGATTACCAGGTTGGATCGCACAATGGAAAGAAATGCGTGAAAACAAAGAACCAATTGGTCGACCAAGACAAATTTATATCGGACATCCTTTGAGAGAATTCAAACGATAATTCGAACAAGAATATTTATAAAGCTTCACTTTCTAGTGAAGCTTTTTTTGTTATCTTAGCCCACTTAAATTCCGAATTTATGTTGCAATTACATGTACAAGACGAGACCTCGCGATTGCGTGCAGTGGTTTTAGGAACGGCAGAAAGCAATGGGCCTACACCAAAACCCGAAGAGGCTTATGATCCAAAATCATTAGAACATATCAAAGCAGGAACCTATCCTATCGAAGCGGATATGGTACCAGAAATGAATGCTTTTGAAGCAGTGTTAAAAAAATACGGGGTAACGGTTTTTCGTCCCCAATTGATTTCAGATTACAATCAAATTTTTACTCGCGATATTGGCTTCGTTATTGACAATATCTTTATTAAATCCAATATTTTACCGGATAGAGAACGGGAGTTGGATGCGATTCAATATGTAATTGATCAAATACAGCCCGCACAAGTGGTTCGTCCGCCTGAGGAAGTTCACATAGAAGGTGGTGATGTTATGTTGTGGGAGAATTACATTTTTGTAGGAACTTACAAAGGAAGTGATTACAAAGACTATATTACAGCTCGAACCAATATGCAAGGTGTGGAATATCTTAGAAAATTGTTTCCAAACAAAATAGTCAAGGAATTTGATTTGGTTAAATCCAAAATAGAAGCCCGAGACAATGCTTTGCATTTGGATTGTTGTTTTCAGCCTGTAGGCAAAGACAAAGCAATCATTTACAAACGGGGTTTTCGAGAAGAAGCCGATTATTTATTTCTAGAACAGTTGTTTGGGATCGACAATCTTTTTCATATCAAGCGAAAAGAAATGTATCATATGTATTCTAATGTTTTTTCAATAGCACCCGATGTTGTAGTGTCGGAACGTAAATTCCATAGATTGAATAAATGGCTTCGAAAAAATGGATTTACCGTAGAGGAAATTCCGTATGCTGAAATAGCCAAACAAGAAGGCTTGTTACGATGCTCGACTTTACCGTTGATTCGTGAATCGTAAACCGAAATTCGTAAACCGTGAACCAAGTACAGATAACCGATAACAAAAAAAATATGAACCAGACCACTAACGCTATTTTGATGATTCGCCCAGTGGCGTTTCGCATGAACGAACAAACTGCAGTTAATAATTACTACCAAAAGGTGTTGGACGGTTTATTGCCTGCTACGGTAAATGCCAAAGCACAACAAGAATTTGATGCTTTTGTTGACCAATTACGTGGGGTAGGTGTTCAAGTGATTGTGGTAGATGATACCACGGAAACGGACACGCCTGATAGTATTTTTCCCAATAATTGGATTTCGTTTCACGAAAATGGCGATGTAGTACTGTATCCTATGTTTGCTGAAAATCGCCGATTAGAGCGTAGAGAAGATATTTTAGATATCTTGGAAGAGGAAGGATTTCAAGTCAACGAAATTATGGATTATACTTCGGCAGAAACCGAAGGGTTCTTTTTGGAAGGCACCGGAAGTATTGTTTTAGATCGTGAAAATGGAAAAGCCTATTGTGCTTTGTCTCCGCGCGCTGATGAAGAATTATTCATTGAGTTCTGCGAAGATTTTGAATACAGTCCGGTTATTTTTGAAGCCTTTCAATCGGTTGATTCAGAGCGAAAACTCATTTATCACACCAATGTGATGATGTGTATTGGGGATACCTTTGCTGTGATTTGTGCCGATTGTATCGATGATAAAAAAGAACGTAAGATGGTCTTGGACAGCCTACGTGGTGACGATAAAGAAATTATTTTGATTACTGAATCACAACTGAATAATTTTGCGGGCAATATGCTGGAAGTTATTGGCGCTAATGAACGTCGTTATTTAGTCATGAGCGCTTCGGCTTACCAATGTTTGACTAAGAAACAAATTGCGCAACTAGAAGAACATCTGACCATTTTAAAAGTGAATTTGGATACCATTGAAGCTTGTGGAGGCGGTAGTGCCCGTTGTATGATGGCGGAAATTTTCTTACCAAGAGCTTCGGTTTAGTCGGAATAATTTGACACAATCGTTTCTTTTTTGATTACTTTTGCAGCTTAGAATTCAAATCAATGAAAAATAAAAAAACCTTGGTGCTTGGCGCTACGACCAAACCGGAACGATACGCTTTTAAAGCCATTACGAATTTGGTGGCCAAAGGACATTCGGTATTGGCGATAGGCCAAAATGCAGGAGAAGTGGCAGGAGTTAAAATACAGACCAAAGCCTTGCCTATTAAAAGTCTAGATACCGTGAGTTTGTATCTCAATCCAGCACGTCAAAGGGAGTATTACAACTATATTATTGAAGCCCATCCGAAGCGGGTTATCTTTAATCCAGGAACGGAAAATCCTGAATTTTACCAATTACTAGCGCTGAACGATATCCAAGTAGAAGTGGCTTGTACCTTGGTTCTGTTGGCTACCAATCAATACTAAGCCAATTCATTTTACAAATTCACTACTTTTGTATCCATGGAATTTTCTTCAAAACTTTTAGAAAAAGCAGTCAACGAAATGTCGCAATTACCAGGTATTGGAAAGCGTACGGCTTTGCGATTGGTTTTGCATTTGTTGAAACAACCCCAGGAGCAAACCCAGTATTTGTCACAAGCTTTAGTCACCATGCGCTCAGACATTAAACATTGCACCAGTTGCAATAATATTTCGGATAGTGCGATTTGTGAAATTTGTGCCAATCCTAGTCGGAATCATCAAATGATTTGTGTAGTAGAGGACATTCGCGATGTCATGGCGATTGAAAACACAGGTCAGTTTCGAGGAATTTATCATGTCTTGGGAGGAAAAATTTCGCCTATCGATGGCGTAGGACCGAGTCAGTTGCACATCAATGCTTTGGTAGAAAAAGTCAAACTAGGTGGGGTGAGCGAAATCATTTTTGCCTTGAGCTCTACCATGGAAGGAGATACGACTAATTTCTATATTTACAAACAAATTATGGACTATCCTGTGGAATTGTCTACGATAGCCAGAGGGATTTCGGTGGGAGATGAATTGGAATATGCTGATGAAGTGACTTTAGGACGTAGTATTGTACAACGCGTTCCTTTTGAAAAGTCTATTAAAAACAATTAAAATAAAGTCGAACGACTAACAATAGAATCCATGAAGATTACAAAAATTTGTTGCATCGGAGCCGGTTATGTAGGAGGACCTACTATGGCGGTAATTGCTCAAAAATGTCCCCACATTCAGGTGACGGTTGTCGATTTGAATGCGGAACGCATTGCCGCTTGGAACGATGAAAATGTAGATAATATTCCCATTTACGAACCAGGATTAAGCGCTGTTGTTGCGGAAGCTAGAGGAAGAAATTTATTTTTCTCTACTGAGGTAGACAAAGCGATCGACGAGGCACAATTGATTTTTATTTCGGTCAACACACCAACCAAAACCTACGGAAAAGGAAAAGGAATGGCAGCCGATTTGAAGTACATCGAATTGTGTGCGCGTCAAATTGCTCAAGTGGCCAAAGACAACAAAATTGTAGTGGAGAAATCTACTTTGCCGGTGCGTACTGCCGAGGCCATCAAAAATATTTTAGACCATACTGGCAACGGAGTGCAATTCCAAATCTTGTCCAATCCAGAGTTTTTAGCAGAAGGAACCGCGGTAGAAGATTTATTACATCCCGATAGAATTCTAATTGGTGGTGACACCACTCTTGAAGGGCAAGAAGCGATTCAAGCCTTAGTGGATGTTTATGCTCATTGGGTTCCAGCCAGCAAAATTTTAACCACTAATGTTTGGTCTTCGGAATTGTCAAAATTAACGGCCAACGCCTTTTTAGCGCAGCGAATTTCGTCTATCAATGCCATGTCAGAATTGTGTGAAAAAACGGGTGCTGATGTAAATGAAGTGGCTCGTGCCATTGGTATGGATAGCCGAATTGGCTCTAAGTTTTTGAAATCGTCAGTAGGTTTTGGAGGCTCTTGTTTTCAAAAAGATATTTTGAATTTGGTCTACATTGCCAAGTCCTATGGATTGAACGAAGTAGCCGATTACTGGGAACAGGTGATTATCATGAACGACCATCAAAAAAGACGTTTTTCTACTCAAATTGTACAAACTTTGTACAACACAGTAGCAGCAAAAAAGATAGCTTTTTTAGGCTGGGCGTTTAAGAAAGATACGAACGATACTCGCGAATCGGCGGCGATTTATGTAGCCAATGATTTGATTAACGAACAGGCCCAAATTGCAGTATACGATCCTAAAGTGTCGCAGGCAAAAGCCCTAGCCGACTTGGATTATTTAGAAACTCGTTCTAAGGAAGCCAATGCCAAACAATTGCAATCTTTTGCAAGTCCGTATGATGCTTGTCATGGAGCACATGCAATTGCAGTTTTAACCGAATGGGATGAATTCAAAACCTACGATTGGCAAAAAATCTATGATGGCATGCAAAAACCAGCCTTTGTTTTTGATGGTCGTAATTTGTTGCATCGTGCTGAAATGGAAGCTATTGGTTTTGTATACCAAGGCATCGGAGCTTAATTTTTTTTGACTTTTTAGATAATTACTAACCTTGGCGCCCTAGCGTCTTTGCGACAATAAAGGATGAACTGGTACGTACTCTACACAAAACCCAAATGGGAGAAAAAAGTGGCCGAGCAATTGCAAGCGATCGGTATCGATTGCTATTGTCCTTTGGTGATCAAAGAGCGTCAATGGTCCGATCGTAAAAAGAAGGTCGAAGTACCCTTGTTTAACTCCTATGTTTTTGTGCATTTGGAGGAGAAAGACCGTCCTTTGGTTTTTCAATCGCCTGGTGCCGTTCGCTTTTTATTTTGGTTACAAAAACCAGCCATGGTGCGCGAAGACGAAATCGCTACCATCAAAAAATGGTTATCAGCTCCAAATGCTGCCGAGATTGAAGTGGGCACTTATCAAGTAGGTGAAACGATACAAGTCGATTCGGGGCCTTTTGTAAACCAACAAGCAGTAGTGCAAGAAGTAACGGCTTCTCACTATGTTTTGGTATTGGAATCCATGGGTTGCGTGTTGAAGATGAAGCATAAATAATCCGTAAACCGTGAACTGTGAATCGTAAGTAGCTTCGCTTCGGGTCATCCCTTTTACTTTTTATTCAGAATTATTCCCCACTCAACAAGGGAATGTATAGTAAGCTGAACATTTTTAGTTAGGTTAAAGTTAATCTTACTTTCTAAATCGTATACCTCCTATTTCTTCTCATTGTATTTAGTGATATTTTAAGCTAATTATTCAGTTCTATTTGTTGTTTTAAATTGATTATTAGTATTTTAGATTTATCAAATGGGTTATTATGAATTTATCGGCTGCTGATAGCCTAAAAAAGCGCCAGTGTATAAGTTTATTTTTACTACTTTTGCAATGCTTAAAATATGCCTTTTTCAGACACGCTTATGTGACTGGAAAGGGCGAAGCCGTGAACTGAAATTAACAATTGTTTAATTTTAAATTCCATTATAATTTATGAGTACTAAACTTAGAGTCGGAATTACCTTCAGTGCCTTTGATTTGCTGCATGCAGGGCACATCACGATGTTGGAAGAAGCCAAAAGACAATGCGATTATTTGATCTGTGGCTTGCAAACCGATCCAACCATTGATCGCCCAGAAAAAAACCGTCCGGTACAATCTGTTGTGGAGCGTTATATTCAGTTGAAAGGATGCAAGTTTGTCGATGAAATTGTTCCGTATGCAACCGAGCAAGATTTAGAAGATATTTTACGTGCTTTTAAGATTGATGTTCGCATCATTGGTGACGAATACCAACATAAAAATTTCACTGGAAGAACCTATTGCGAAGAAAAAGGGATCGAACTGTGTTTTAATGTTCGCGAACACCGATTTTCAAGCAGCAGTTTACGTCAGGAAGTAGCCGACAAACAACCGAAGAAATAGTTGGCTGTTGTTAGTTATCTGTAACAAAGATAGACAACGGAAAAAAGTATATAAAAATGAATCCATCCATTATACATGTTATTCTTACAGGAGGAGTGGGGAGCCGATTGTGGCCGCTTTCTCGTAAGAGCCAACCCAAACAGTATTTAGAATTGTTTGAAGGCAAGTCCTTGTTTGAAATGACCGTGGCGCGCAACAGTCATTTGGTGAACCAAGTGATGGTCGTAGGCAATATAGACAACTGCCATTTGAGTCGCAAAGTTTTGGAAAAATCCCAAACACCCTATATTGATATTGTAGAAGCGACGCCAAGAAATACCGCTGCAGCCATCGCTTTTGCAGCTTTCGCTGCACAACCAGAGGATATTTTAATTGTGACGCCTTCCGATCATATCATTGACGAAATGGAGGCCTATACTAGCGCTATTGCTGAAGCTATTGCTAAAGCCAAGGACAATTATATTGTCACTTTTGGTATTGTACCTACCAAACCCGAAACCGGTTTTGGTTATATTGAGCACAAAGAAGACACCGTACTTGCCTTTCGAGAAAAACCCAATAAAGCTACGGCTATTGATTTTATCTCTAGAGGCAATTTTTTATGGAATAGCGGCATGTTCTGTTTCAAAGCAGGAGTGTTGTTAGACGAATTGAAAGCGTTTGAACCGGAAGTGTATGCTAAAGCCCAACAAGCTTGGGAAGCCAATCAAAATGGGCGATTGGATTTTGACTTATCTATGGCAATTCCATCCATTAGTATTGATTACGCCGTGATGGAGCGTTCCAAAAAAATCAAAGTTGTGGCTTCGCAATTTGCTTGGTCCGATTTAGGTTCTTTCGAATCGGTTTATGATTATTTGGCTGCTCAAGGCCATCCGGTCGATGCGCAGGGCAATATGGTGATTGGTACTGATGTTTTTTCGACTTTCATCGGAATGAAAAATACCATTTTTGTGGCTACTCCTGATGCTAATTTGATTTTACAAAAAGAACAATCCCAAGATGTCAAATACATTTACAATGAGTTGGAACGACAAGGCTCGGACTTATTGAACTAATACCTTATTAAATACTATTTCCGATTTACGAATCACGTTTTACAAATTACGAATAAAAAAATATGAAAAAATTACTCTTTATCGCCGTTTTGTTTTTTGCGTTGACGCCAACCCAATCAGTAGTTGCTCAAGACTTATTGAAAGGACAAAATTTAAGCACGTTAAAAGTGGATTATTTATCCGATGCCGATTTGGCTAAACTGCGTTCGCAATTGCAAAGCAACAACATGACTATTGATCAGGCTGAACCGATGGCCTTGGCCAAAGGGATGTCGGCAGCTGAATTTGTCAAGTTAAAAGCGCGTTTGGGTGGAGGTGCTACTGCAACTAAAGCAAAACAGCCTACGGAAGCTCCAACAGATAATGAGTATACTAGAAAACAAGAGCCAATTGAGAACAAAAAGGTCAAAGACACTTTGAACGCTTTGGTTTTTGGATCGGAATTATTTGACAATCCTAGCTTGAATTTTGAGCCTAATTTAAAATTGGCTACTCCAGTCAATTATGTTTTAGGACCTGGCGATGAATTGCAAATTAGCGTTTATGGGATTCAAGAATTTAGTGATGCCGTTCCGGTAACAGTAGAAGGAAAAGTCAACATTCAGTACGTAGGACAAATAGCGGTTTCGGGCATGACCATTGAGGCAGCTACTTTGAAAATTAAAAATGCAATCGCTCGCGTCTACAGTACGGTTCGTTCCGGACAATCGCAGGTGGGAGTCAGTTTGAGTCGTATTCGTACCATCAAAGTGACCTTGATTGGCAGTAAACAACCAGGTAATTATTCGGTTTCTTCTTTGGCAACGGTGTACAATGCCTTATTTTTAGGAGGTGGTCCAGCCAAAAACGGCAGTTACCGTAATATCGAGTTAATTCGAAATAATAAAGTCTACCGCACCATCGATTTGTATCGCTTTTTGGTGAATGGAAACCAATCCGATAATATTGGATTGAAAGATAATGATGTCATCCGTATTCCGGCTTATAGCCAAAGAGTCACGGTAGAAGGCGAAGTAAAACGCCCGGGTATATTTGAAATGAAATCGGGAGAGAGTTTTCAAGACCTCTTGACTTTTGCATCAGGATTCAATGAATTTGCTTTTACGGCTTCAGTGAATGTGTTGCAAAAAACAGATAAAGAATTTAAAGTAAAAGACGTCAAAGCGACCGAATATAAATTGTACAAACCAAGATCTGGCGATGTATTTACTGTAACCAAAATTTTAAACCGATTTGAAAATCGTATTAAAATTGAAGGCGCCGTGTTCAGACCCAATACCTATTCCTTTTACGAAGGCATGCGTATTGCGGATTTGATTGCCAAAGCCGATGGATTGAAAGAAGATGCCTATACAGCACGTGCAACCATTGTGCGTGTGAAGGATGATTTAACTAAAGAAGCGGTTGGAGTGAATTTGGACAAAGCGTTAGCGGGTGATGCACAGGCTAATATTTTATTAAAAAAAGAAGATATTGTTACCGTTTTTTCAATTTTGGATTTCAAAGAAGAGTACAAAGTGACTATTGATGGCGAAATTAAAAAACCGGGAGAATACGATTACAATCCTGCCCTGACCTTGAATGATTTGTTAGTGCAAGCCGGCGGATTAATTGGATCAGCTTCTAAAAGAGTCGAAGTAGCCCGTATGATTCAGTCGGAAGACATTGATAATACCAATTCAGCTCGTGCCGAATTATTCAATATAGAAATTAGCCCGAATAATAACGAGCAAGCGGAAAACTTTGTTCTAGCTCCTTTTGACGTGGTGAACATTCGACGTATGGCAGTGTACGAAAAACCAGAAATGGTTACTCTTACAGGTGCGGTGCACTACCCAGGAAAATACGTTTTGGCAGACAAGAAAGAAAAATTGTATTCTGTGATTCAACGTGCCGGTGGATTGACTCCTTTGGCCAATAACCGAGGAATGAAAATCAAACGTCCCATCAAAGCGAAACAAATTGAGGATTTAGAGAACGTTAATTTGGATGTTAATAAGAATAGTATTGACGCTTCATTGACTTCAAAAGATACCGTGGATAATTCGGCCCTTAAAAAATTAAAAGAAGAGGTAAAATTTGCTACGATTCCTATCGATTGGAATAAAATTGTTCGTAACCCGAATAACCGTACCAATATTACTTTATTGCCTGGCGATGAGATTGAAGTAGTGGAGTTTAGCGAGAGTGTAAAAGTAACAGGAAGCGTATTGTTAACTTCGGAAATCCCATACAACAGTGGAAGGGGATTGAACTATTATTTAAGTTCAGTAGGTGGTACCGATGCCAAAGCTTGGAAAAGAAAGGCCTATGTAATTTATCCTAATGGACAAGCGGCTGTAACGGGTTCCTTCTTGTTTTTCAAATCCTATCCAAAAGTAACCCCAGGTTCTCAAATTGTAGTACCTGAAAAACCATTGACTAAGAAAATGTCAACTGGCGAATGGGTGAGTATTGGTAGTGTGATGTCAAGCTTGGCCTTGTTGATTGTAACAGCGTTTAAGTAAGATTACCAATTTACGAAGTACGATATTTGATTTACGAAGTTTAACTAATACTACCAAAGATTGCTTCACATCGTTCGAAATAGCCAACAACTAACAACCGATAACTGACAACAAAGATGACTTATAGTCTCCAGCCCTTTATCAATAAAGAAAAATGCATTTCCGTAACTGGATTAGGTTATGTGGGCTTGCCTTTGGCTTTAGAGTTGGCGAAACAGTTCAAGGTCATAGGATTTGATATCAATCAGGAGCGCATTGCCTTAATGCAACAAGGGATTGATCCTTCTAAAGAATTGGACAGTACCGCTTTTGAAGGTTGCGATATTCGCTTTACAGCTGATGTTTCCGATTTACAACAAGCGCATTTTCATATCATTGGCGTACCCACGGATATTGATTCCAATAAGGTACCGAACTTAAATCCGCTATTAGGAGCGACTAAAAGTGTGGCTTCGGCTTTGAAAAAAGGGGATGTAGTAGTCTACGAATCGACGGTCTATCCTGGTTGTACCGAGGACGATTGTTTGCCTATTTTGGAATCCATTTCAGGGTTGCAAGGGGGAAAAGATTTTAAATACGGATACAGTCCGGAACGGATTGTCCCAGGAGATAAGGTGCGTACTTTGACCACCATTTTAAAAATTGTATCAGGAAATGATGCTGAAGCCTTAGAATTGATCGCTGGAATATACGGCAGTATTATCAAAGCTGGATTGCATCGTGCGGAATCCATCAAAGTGGCCGAGGCCGCTAAGGTGATTGAAAATACCCAACGCGATATCAATATTTCGTTAATGAATGAACTGGCAATTATTTTTGATAAAATGGGGATAGATACCCAAGCGGTGCTAGCTGCAGCAGGAACCAAATGGAATTTTCATCAGTACCAGCCCGGTTTGGTGGGTGGGCATTGCATTAGTGTTGATCCGTTTTATTTGATGCACAAAGCCAAAATGATCGGCATTGAGCCACAGGTTATTGCGGCAGGCCGACGTGTGAATGATTTCATCCCGTCGTTTATTGCCAAACGCATTGTACAATCCTTAATTGAACAAGATAAAAATCCAGGAAAATCAAGAGTATTGGTCATGGGCATCACCTTCAAAGAAGAGGTATCCGACATTCGCAATTCGAAAGTAGTCGATTTAATACAAGAATTAGAAGACTATTCGATTGCGGTGGATGTGATTGATCCTTTTGGCAGTCCAGCCGAATTAGAGCACGAATACAACATTCACTTGAAAGTAGCTCCAGAAGGCAAATACGACAGCATTGTCTTGGCAGTAGGGCATCAAGCGTATCGTACCATGCAACCCAAAGAGTTGGAAGTCTTGTCTAATGGACCAGTTTATCTTTTTGATATCAAAGGGGTTCTGAAGAAAGACGATTATCAAAATTATTGGAGACTGTAAGATTGACGATTTACGAAGTACGACCAAAGGCGAAGCCGAACAGAGCGAAGCTAATTACGAATCACGAATCACGGTTCACGAACTAAAATATATGGAAACACAAAACGACGAAATCACCCTCAAAGAACTACTCGAGAAAGCAAAAGAATGGTATTCCTATTTACTTTCTCATTGGAAGATCATTCTGTTAGCAGGTTTTATAGGAGCGGCTATAGGTTTAGCCTACTCTATAAGTAAAAAACCAATCTATACAGCAACTTTATCCTTTGCACTAGAAGATGAAAAAGGAGGAGGAATGAGTGGCGCTTTGGGATTGGCCAGTTCCTTAGGATTGGATTTAGGTGGTGGCAGTGGTGGCGGTGCATTCTCAGGGGCAAACCTAACTGAATTGTTCAAATCCCGCTCGATGGTGGAACAAACTTTGATGCAACCTGTACTATCAGGAGAGGATACGATTTCCTTGGCGGAAATGTATATTCGTACCCAAGAGTGGCGAGATAAATGGAATGAAAAACCAAAATTAAAGGGAATTCAATTTCCTCCTTTGACTAAGCGCAAATATTTTAGCCGGGAACACGATAGTATTATGGGTAAAATGTATGAAGACTTATCCAAGACCAGTTTGACCGTAGCTCAAAAAGACAAAAAAATATCGATAATTAGTATTAATGTGAAATCAGAAAATGAGGCTTTTGCCAAAGCCTTCTCGGAAACTTTAGCGAAGAAGGTCTCTGACTTTTATGTAGATACCAAAAGCAAGAAAGCCAGAATGAATATGGCGATATTGCAACATCAAACGGACTCTATTCGTGCCGAATTGAATGGTGCTATTACCGGAGTAGCAGTAGCCAATGACAATACCTTTATGTTGAATCCTGCTTTGAATGTGAATCGAGCGCCATCGGCCAAACGTCAAGTGGATGTGCAAGCCAATACGGCGATTTTAACCGAATTAGTCAAACAAACCGAATTGGCAAAAGTGACTTTACGTAAAGAAACTCCACTGATTCAAGTCATTGATCGACCTATTTTACCCCTGCCTAAAGAAAAGTTTGGTAAAGCTAAAGGTTTAGTGTTAGGAGGAATTTTGTCTAGTTTTATATTTATTCTTTTTTTACTTACAAAAAGGATAATAAAACAATTGCTTAGTTAATTAAAAAATTATATAATAATGAATTTAGAAAATAAAACCATATTAATAACAGGAGGCACAGGGTCTTTAGGAAAAGCCTTAACTACTCATATTTTCAAGCACCATTCGAATATTAAAAAGTTAATTATCTTATCTAGAGACGAACAAAAACAATTTCAAATGGCTCAGGAATTTCCTGAAAATCAATTTCCTCAAATTCGTTTTTTTCTTGGAGACGTTAGAGATGAGCAACGATTAATACGAGCTTTTCAGGGAGTAGATATTGTTATTCATGCCGCAGCTATGAAACATGTTCATTTGGCAGAATACAATCCAGATGAATGTATCAAAACCAATATTGGAGGTGCTCAAAATGTAATTCATGCTGCTTTACAAACTACAGTGTCTAATGTAGTAGCACTTTCAACTGATAAAGCCTGCGCACCTATTAATTTATATGGTGCAACAAAATTAACTTCTGACAAACTTTTTGTAGCTGCTAATAATATTAAAGGGGCTAATCCTATAAAATTTTCAGTAGTGCGTTATGGAAATGTTATGGGATCTAATGGTTCTGTAATACCATTTTTTCTAAAGAAAAAAAGCGAAGGAAAATTACCAATCACAGATGCTGCTATGACTCGGTTCAATATATCTTTACAAGGTGGTGTTGATATGGTGATGCATGCCATTGAACATGCTTGGGGAGGTGAAATTTTTATACCAAAAATACCATCTTATCGTATTACTGACGTAGCTACTGCCGTTGCACCAGATTGTGAACAAATAATCGTAGGGATAAGACCTGGCGAAAAAATACATGAAGAAATGATTACGGCTTCTGATTCATTTTATACCTATGATTTAGGTAAATATTATACTATTCTCCCTACTCTCCCTAATTTTAAAATAAATGATTTTATTACTTCATTTGGAGCTAAAAAGGTAACAGAGGGATTTAACTATGATTCTGGAACCAATACAGAATGGGAATCCATTGATGGTTTGAGAGCATTGATAAAAGAACATGTAGATTCAAATTTTCAGTAAATGAATTATAATAAGAGTGTTTTAATTACAGGTATATCAGGAATGCTTGGTATGGCAGTTTATAGACATTTCAAGCAATTAAATTCGTATAAAATATTCGGAATATCAAGAAATAAGAACTTTAGACTTGAAGGTGCAGAGATTTTAATAGGTGATTTAACATCAGAGGTTTTTTTAAATTCTATTCAAAGCCAAAAATTTAATTCAATTATTCATTGTTCAGCTGAGGTAAATGTTAACTTATGTGAAATTGAAAAAGATTTGGCATTTAAGGCAAATGTTTACGCAACGGAATTAATTTTTTCAATTTTGGATTCTGATAAATATATATATATATCAACAGATGCTGTTTTTGATGGTAAAGTTGGTAATTATACTGAAAATTCCTTTTTAAATCCTTTGAGTTATTATGCTGAGACAAAATTGTTGGGTGAGGGAGTGGTTAAAAAAAATGTTAAAAATCATTATATATTAAGGACTAATATTTATGGTTTTAATGTACCTATGAAAAAATCGCTCTTCGAATGGGGCTATACTGAATTAAAGGATAGTAAAACTATTAATGGGTTCAGCAATATGTATTTTAATCCAATGTACGTAGGCCAATTAGCTGAAATCATCGAAAAAATTATAGTTTCAAATATAGAATATGGAATTTATAATGTCGCTACTAATGAAAAAATATCAAAGTATGATTTTTTATTAAAAATAAAAAAAGAATTTGATTTTTCGAAACAGTATATAAATCGTATAGAATTCAATCAAAATGATTTTGTTGCGCCTAGAGCATTAAATACAACTCTAGATAATTCAAAAATTAGAATTGCAATTAAAGATTATGATTTCTCAATAGATTCCGGTTTTTCAATGTTAAGAAATGATTTTCACAGTAAATAATAATCAATTATGAAAAAAATTAAATTTGGGAATAAGATTATAGGTCAAGGCGAACCATTATATTTTATAGCTGATATCGGAGCCAATCATGACGGTGATATCAATAGGGCATATAAACTGATTGAGTTAGCTAAAGAAGCGGGTGCTGATGCCGCTAAATTTCAAAATTTTCAAGCTTCAAAAATTGTAAGTAAAATTGGTTTTGAAAAATTAGGAACCCAGTTATCTCATCAATCTTCTTGGAAAAAAAGCGTATATGAAGTATATGAAGATGCAAGTGTCTCTTTAGATTGGACCCCATTATTGAAAGCTAAATGTGAAGAAGTAGGGATTGATTTTTTTACAAGTGCTTATGATTTTGAGTCTGTTGATGCGGTTGATCCTTTCGTAGATTTATATAAAATTGGTTCAGGTGATATCACTTGGATTGAAATTATTGAATATATTGCCAAAAAAAATAAACCTGTATTAATTGCTACAGGAGCCTCAGAAATGATAGATGTTGTTAGAGCAATGAATGCTATAGAAGCTATTACAGAAGATGTTGTGTTAATGCAATGTAATACAAATTATACTTTAGATAGGGATAAATATAGATATGTTAATTTAAATGTGCTCAAATACTTTGCCCAGCGTTTTCCGAATTCAATACTCGGTTTGTCTGATCATACATTAGGACATGCAACAGTATTAGGAGCGGTAGCTTTGGGTGCTTTAGTAATTGAAAAACATTTTACCGATAGTAATGATAATGATGGGCCTGATCATAAGTTTGCCATGAATCCCAAAACTTGGAGAGAAATGGTTGATAACGCAAATGAGGTTTATTATGCTTTAGGAGATGGAGTAAAAAGAATAGAAGAGAATGAAAAAAAATCTTTAATAGTTCAAAGAAGATCTTTAAGAGCAGTTTCAGATTTTGAAATAGGTCATATTATAACACATAAGGATTTAGAAGCCCTTCGCCCAATACCAGAAGATGGTTTTTCACCATACCAAGTAAGTGAACTTCTTGGAAAAGTATTGGTAACCCCAATCGGAAAAGGGGAACATATTACAAAAAAACATATTCAATAAATAGCTATGTTAAAAGGTGAAATAACTGGACTTCGAGCGATGGAAAAAGATGATTTAATTCTTTTACGTGATTGGAGGAATAATCCTGATTTTAGAAAAAATTTTAGAGAACATAAGGAGCTAAACTTACTGAATCAAGAAAATTGGTTTGACAGAACCTACCCTAATCCAAATGATTTTATGTTTGTTATTGTTGATTTAGAAAATAACGAACCAATTGGTGCTTGCGGGCTTTTATATACAAATTGGATTAATAGGTCAACCGATTTTTCTTTTTACATAGGTCGTGATCAATTATATATTGATGATAAATATGCTTATGATGCAGCTAGGACTTTAATAAAATACGGATTTGAGGATCTTAATTTAAATAAGATATGGATGGAATTATATGAATATGACCATAAAAAATTAAATTTTTTTAAAGATAAATTTAGTTTTAAGGTAGATGGGAAGTTAAGACAGAATGCGTTTAGTGAAGGTAAATATTGGGATTCATTTATTATTTCAATATTAAAATCTGAGTTTTAAAAATGAAAAAAAAAATTGCAATAATACCTGCTAGAGGAGGAAGTAAAAGAATACCTAGGAAGAATATAAAAGAATTTTTAGGTAAGCCGATTATAGCGTATTCTATTGAAACGGCAATCTCTTCAGGATTATTTGACGAGATTATGGTTTCAACTAATGATAAAGAAATTGCCGAAATTGCATTGCAGTATGGTGCTAAAGTACCTTTTTTCAGAAGTTTAGAAAATTCAAGTGATGTAGCTACAACATTTGATGTTATTGAGGAAGTATTATTTCAATATAAACAATCAGGACTTGAATTTGATTTTGTATGTTGTTTGTATCCATGTGCTCCATTTGTAACAAAGTTCATTTTAAATGATGCTTTTTGGAAATTAACAAATCAAATGTATGATTTAGTATTTCCAATTATTAAGTATTCCTCCCCTATTCAAAGAGCAATTAGAATTGATAACAATAAAGCTAGATTTGTAAATCCAGAATTTTCTATTTATGGAACTCAAGATTTTGAAAACAAATTTTTTGATTCAGGACAATTTTATTTTTTTAAACCTAATGTATTATTGAAGGAAAAGACCCTTATAGTTGAAAATTCAGGTTTTATTCTTCTGAATAAAAATAGAGCTGAAGATATTGATGAACTGGAAGATTGGGAAGCTGCTGAAATTAAGTATAGAATAATCCATAATTTATAAAATTATATCATTTGAAAAAAATAATACTAGGCACAGTTCAAATGGGACTGGACTATGGCATAAACAATAAGCTTGGAAAAATTTCATTAGAAGAAAGTCATCAAATTTTATTGAGAGCTCATGTATATGGAATCACAACCTTAGATACTGCCGAAATTTATGGCAATGCACATCAAGTGATAGGCGATTTTCACAGATTAAATCCAAAAGTTAAATTTAAAGTGATTACCAAAATTCCTGACAATACAGTTTTTGATGAGGTAGAAAAAAAAATAAAAAAATATTGTGAAGAGCTTCATGTTGATAATCTTGAAGTATTAATGTTTCATTCTTTTGATACTTACAAAAACTGCAATCAGGATTTAGACGTTTTAGAATTATTGAAAAGGGAAGGAGTTATTAAACATATTGGAGTTTCTACTTATACGAATGAGCAGATTGAAGAATTGTTGTTAGATGACAGAATTACGGTTGTACAATTACCTTTTAATTTGTTGGATAATGAATCAATAAGAGGAGATTTATTAAAAAAACTTAAGATTAAAGGAAAAATCGTACATACACGTTCAGCTTTTTTACAAGGATTATTTTTTGCAGAGAGTTCTAAAAACAAATTAATTTATCATGAATTATCAGATGAAATTGAAGTTTTAAAAAAAATAGCGGCATCTGAAAATACTACAATTATTAATCTGGCACAAAGCTATTGTGTTAATCAAAAAAACATTGATAATGTATTGATTGGGGTTGACTCTGTAAAGCAATTAGTGGATAATTTGGAAGCTTTGGATTATGTTATAAGTACAGAATCAAAATCGAAAATTAACGCGATAAAAGTTAAAAATATAGATTTATTAAATCCTTCGTTATGGAAAAGATTAAAGTAGCGGCTATAATACAGGCAAGAAGAGGATCAACTAGGCTGCCTGATAAAGTCTTTCTTGAATTATCAAATAAACCATTGTTGGAGCATGTTGTTAATAGATTGAAAAAATCAGATTTGTTACAAGAAATCATAATAGCAACAACCGATTTACCTGATGATAATCTTATACAAACATGGGCAAATAGTAATAATATTAGCGTTTTTAGAGGTTCCGAGAATAATGTATTAGAGCGTTATTATGAAGCAGCTAAAAAATATCAGATAGATGTTATCGTAAGAATCACAGCTGATGATCCATTTAAAGATTATAGATTAGTTGATGAAGCGGTTCGAGTTTTGATTGATAATAAATTAGATTTTGTGTGTAATAATAATCCTGTTTCATTTCCAGAGGGATTAGATGTGGAAGTATTAACATTTAATGCTCTAGAGGTTTCTTATAACAATGTTATAAGTGATTTTGATAAAGAACATGTA
The DNA here is from genome assembly GCF_020886055.1 of Flavobacterium ammoniigenes. NCBI lineage: Bacteria > Pseudomonadati > Bacteroidota > Flavobacteriia > Flavobacteriales > Flavobacteriaceae > Flavobacterium > Flavobacterium ammoniigenes. The sequence continues at coordinate 1,157,243 of NZ_AP025184.1, forward strand.
ACACAATATATACATAAAAATAAAGATAAGTTTAATATAGCTAATATTCAAAATGAAAAAGATTTGTCTTTTCATAGATGGACTTTGGATACTATTGAGGATTATCAATTTGCACAAAAAATATATTCCGAACTATATAAAGAAGGTTATGTATTTTTAAGAGAGGAAGTTTTAGAACTATTAGAAAAATCACCATTAATTTTGGAACTAAATAACAAGGTAAATAGAAGTGATTTGTATCGTTAATATTTTAATAATAATTTTATGAACAGAATATCAAATTTAGAAAAAAAGTATGTTTTAGAGGCATTAGAAAATGAGTTTGCTACTTCAAAAAACGGAATTTTCACAAATAGAATGGAATCAAAATTTTCTGAAATATTTGAGAATGAGTTTTCTATTAGTCATGTAAATGGTACGGCGACTATGCATACTGCATTACATGCATTAGGACTTAAAGAAGGAGATGAGGTAATTGTTCCACCATTGACAATGTCAAGTACTTCTTTATGTGTATTACAAAATGGTTCAATACCTATATTTGCAGATGTTGATATTAATACTTTTAACATTGATCCTAAGTCAATTAGAGAAAATATTACAGAAAAAACAAAAGCTATTATTACGGTTTCTTTATATGGATTGTCACCTGAATATGATGAGATTATTCAAATATGTGAAGAGTATAATCTTTTTTTAATTGAAGATAATGCAGAATGTTTTTTAGGTTATTATAAAGGCAAATTAGTAGGTACTTTTGGAGACTTTTCTAGTTATAGTTTTCAGGCTAGTAAACATATTAGTTGTGGTGAGGGAGGGATGTTAACAACAAAAAATGTTGAATATGCTGATGTTGCGAGAAGATTTACTTCTTTAGGATATGCCGGAGTAAGTGCAAAGCAAGCGAAAATCACAAGGAATGACATACAAGACCCAAACTATAGTCGTCACGTGTCTGTTGGTTATAACTATAGAATGTCAGAGGTTCAATCAGCTGTCATTTTGGGTCAATTGGAAAGAATACAAGAGTTAGTGAATGTAAGGATTGAAGTGGCTAAACTTTTTGATGATGCAATTCAGGGGAGTAAATTAGTAACAAAGCAATATACTCCTGATTATTGTATTAATTCGTATTGGAGTTATTCCATGGTTTTGAATACGGATAACCCAAATATTGATTGGTATAGATTTAGAGATTTATTTCAAAAAAATGGAGGTGATGGTTTTTATGCAGCTTGGAAATTGACTTACATGGAGCCATTATTTTTGAATGAAATACAAGAATATCCTGGAGTATATCAAAAATATGAAAAAGGTTTATGTCCAAATTCAGAATTTTTACAAGAAAGAATGATTCAGTTGAAAACTAATTATTGGGATTTATCTGAAGCAAAAATACAAGCTGAAATACTTAAGAAAACTTTGAATGAATTTGAGCTATAGTTTAGGCATATTTTAAATTACTAACTAAATATTATTAAGACATTAAAAATAAGTGACTAGTATTTGAAAAAAGTTGATAGACTAAATCTTTAATATTAAGGGACATAATATTCTCAAAATTTAAAAAACACTATTTTAGATTAGTGATTTTTTATTAATTGCGAGCCATTCAAAACTGAAGATAATCTTCTTAGCCATTAAAAGAAGTAAGACCATATTCTTTTAAATGTGTAACTTATAGACTCGGTACTACTGTTAGATAAGTATTGATATTACAAAAATCAATAAAAAATACTATTGGATTAGCTTATCCAGAAAAAAAATCATTAATATAGTCAAGAGACATCTTAATTGAAAAAAGCTTAAATAAATAATATAATTTCTGACTACTACTTGAAGTATTATTCATATATACAATATTAAATGAAAATTAGATGTGCAATAATTGGTAGTAAAGGTTACGTTGGAAATCATCTTGCATTTTACTTACAGCAGAGAGGAATTTTATCTCACGTGTATGACATGATGGATTGTGATGATATAAATTTCGAGAAGATAGATATTTCTAACCCAGAATCTGTAGAAAAAATAGATCTTAATGTGGATTACATATTCATGTTTGCTGGAATTACTGGAACATATAATGGGTTCGAAAAGTATCAGTTATATAATTCAATAAATGAAATTGGTTTGTTAAATCTGCTTGAAGCTATTCGTAAATCCAATTATAGACCAAAGATTATATACCCTTCAACTCGGTTGGTATATAAAGGTATAGATAAACCTTTAAAGGAAACTGATGAGATGGAGTCTAAGACAATCTATGCGGTCAATAAAATTGCATGTGAGGGTTTATTGAAGGCTTATAATTCAAGTTTCGACATTCCTTATACCATTTTCCGTATTTGTATCCCATATGGCAATCTTCTCTCTACAGACTATTCTTTTGGAACAATTGGCTTTTTCATAAAACAAGCAAAATTAGGGAATGATATTACTCTATATGGTGGTGGCAATATCAAGCGCACATTTACTCATGTAGAGGATCTTTGTTTTCAGATTGTTGAAGGAGCTTTTAATCCAAAAAGTAATGGAGAAATTTACAATATCGGTGGTGAAATACTTTCTTTGTGTGAAGCCGCTGAAATTGTAGCTCAAAAATTTGGTACAAAGGTCGTAGAGGTTCCTTGGCCTGAAAAAGATCTTCGCATTGAAAGCGGTCATACTTACTTTGATGATTTGAAGATTCAAAAGCTACTTAATTTAAAACCATATAAACGACTTCAAGATTTTTCAAATGATATTTAATTTGTAGCAATATGAGAACAAGAAACGTAGAAGATGTACAATTAGATTTCCTTGTCTCTGCCCTAAGTCATGGATCATTCATGAGAACGCAGGATATACTTTTTTGGATAAAACAACAGAATGAATCAGTAGTTTCCAAAATACATCAGATTCCAATCAGCGAGTTAAAAGGATGGAACTATAGTGATGAACGTATTCGTCATAATTCAGGTAAGTTTTTTAGTATCGATGGTATTCGAATCAAGACCAATTATCGCGACATACCAAAATGGGATCAGCCTATTATTAACCAACCTGAGATTGGTTTTCTTGGTTTTGTGGCCAAAAAATTCAATGGTGTTATGCACTTTCTAATTCAGGCAAAGATAGAACCAGGAAACTTGAATATAGTACAACTTTCACCTACTCTGCAGGCAACTCGTTCAAATTACACACGTGTTCATGGAGGAGATTCACCTAACTATTTAGAGTATTTCAATGGAGAAAAAAATGTGATGGTTCTCATTGATCAATTGCAGTCTGAGCAAGGAGCTCGTTTCCTTCATAAGCGTAATCGTAATATTATTGTTGAGGTTGACGAGAATGAAGATATACCTGTAAAGACTAATTTTATGTGGGTATCACTTGGTCAAATTAAAGAGTTGCTTAGTTTTGATAATATTGTCAATATGGATAGTCGTACTGTAATATCTTGTATCAAATTCGGTAGTTATTCGGAACATTCATTAAAATTGATGAGTTCAGTAAAGAATATGGCTGGAATAGAGTCGGAAAAACCAGATTCATTTCTCTATTCTGTTTTGAGCGAAACTAACCATATAAATGATTTACAAGACATCATTCATTGGATTACTTCACTAAAGTTTAAGTATGATCTTGAGGTTACCCCTATCGGTATATCAGAAATGCAGCATTGGGCTTACGATGGTATTACTGTAAGTCATGAAAACGGAAAGTACTTCGATGTGATCGGTGTGAGAGTAGAAATTGGTAATCGTGAGGTTATTTCATGGGATCAGCCGATGATTCGTTCAGCACAAGAGGGTTTGATAGCTTTCATTGTAAAAAAAATAAATGGAATATTTCACTTCCTTGTACAGGCAAAATTAGAATCTGGCAACTTTGATGTGGTTGAGTTGGCCCCTACTGTTCAATGTTTGACTGGTAACTATCGCAAAGGCAATAACGAATATACCATCCCATATCTGGAGCAAGTGTTAAATGCTCCAAAAGAAAACATTTGGTATAGCAGTTATCAAAGTGAAGAAGGAGGTCGTTTCTTTCAAGAGCAGAATTTAAATATCATTGTAGAGGTTGGTGATGAGTTTCCAATTGAGGTTGATGAAAATTATTGCTGGATGACACTCAATCAAATGCTCTCATTCGTTACTTATAATAATTATTTGAATATTGCAGCACGCTCATTGATTTCAAAAATAAGTTTCTATTAATATGATTAGAATTGGAATTATATGTCCTTCTGAAATTGCATTAAGAAGGTTTTTGCCGGCATTAAATAAGGCTTCAGAAAAGTTTATTTTTGCAGGAATTGCCATTGCAAGTCCAGAAGAATGGTTTGGGGATTTGACTAATGTATCTGATGAGCAAATTGAGCAACAGCAGGATAAAGAGTTTGAAAAGGCATTAATCTTTGAAAGTAAGGTTTTCAAATCATATGAGACAATAATCAAGTCAGATGAGATTGATGCCATCTACATTCCTCTTCCTCCTGCATTGCATTATAAATGGGCAAAGTTGGCATTAGAAAATGGGAAACATGTATTTATGGAGAAACCATTTACATGTTCAATGACTGATACTGTCGAGCTTATTAATATAGCATCTAAGAATCAACTTGCATTACATGAAAACTATATGTTCATCTTTCATGATCAACTTCAGGCGTTACAAGATGTGATAAATTCGGGTGAAATAGGAGATATTCGTCACTATCGCATTTCGTTTGGCTTTCCACGTAGAACTGCCAATGATTTTCGCTATAATAAAAAACTTGGAGGAGGAGCTCTTCTTGATGCAGGAGGTTATACCATAAAATATGCTACCTATCTGCTAGGTAATTCCGCACATTTATCAGCTGCCAATGTAAACTATCTGCCCGAATATGAGGTGGAGATGTTCGGCAGTGCTACAGTTGTTAACGCAACAGGTCAAGTTGCTCAATTGGCATTTGGAATGGATAACGACTATAAATGCGAAATAGAAATTTGGGGTAGCCAAGGTAGTCTCATAACTAGTCGCATTCTTACTGCACCTGCAGGATTCATTCCAACATATACAATAAAAAAGAACCAAGACATTGAGACCCGAAATCTTCCTTCTGATGATGCCTTTATGAAATCTATTCTTTATTTTAATAATTGCATTGAAAACGCAGATTTACGCGAGTATAACTACACTATTTTACATAAACAGGAAAGTATGCTTGAAGAATTTAAAAAGCTTGGAGGCTTAGAGTAGGATTTGTATGAAAGATAGAATGAACTTCCTCAAAAGAGTCCTCTTTATGAACAATATGAAATTCATTATTAAAATACTAAGCTATGGGGAAACTAATTTCTGCGAGATTAGATCTTTTGGTCACGTTGGTACTAAAATTAATCTAATATGAAATTTAATATTGAATTCATCAATAAAATATTAAAGTCAGAAGGGAGATCTCAGGAAGTTGTTAGAAACATTTTATTATCTCTTGGTACAAAAGGCATTTCAATTATAACAAGTTTATTAATAGTTCCTTTGACTATAAACTACGTTAATCCTTCACAGTATGGTATTTGGTTAACATTATCTTCCATTGTAGCTTGGATCAGCTACTTTGATTTAGGAATAGGCAATGGTTTCCGAAATCGATTTACCGAAGCCCAAACAAAAGGAGATGTAAAGCTTGCACGCGAGTATGTTAGTACTACATATTTTGCAGTAACTTGTATCGTAAGTGCAATATTTATATCTGTAATGATTGCAAATAGATATATTTCTTGGGACACACTACTTAAAGTTGATTTTATTTATAGGGCGGAGTTAAAGCGGGTTTTTACAATTATTGGAGCGTTCTTCTGTCTTAATATGGTAGTTCGTTTGTTCGGTACTTTATTGACAGCTGATCAAAAACCAGGTGTAGCATCTATTATTAATTGTGTAGGGGATGTGTTTTCACTTGCAGTTGTATTTGTACTAACTAAGGTATCGGATGGTAGTTTAACTTCTTTAGCGCTTTATTATACTGGTGTATCTTTTCTAGTCATGCTAGTATCATCTCTTTATGCTTTTGTTTTTACAAGTTATAGAAAATATGCACCTAACCCAGCTTTTATTAGACCAAAATTAATTAAAAATATTCTTTCGCTAGGAGTCCAATTTTTTATTATATCAATAAGTATGCTTGTGTTGTTTCAGGTTATAAATATTATTATCTCAAGAGAAATAGGGCCAGAGGCTGTCACACAGTATAATATTACCTTCAAGTATTATAATATTCTTCATATGATTATGACGATTATTATAGTGCCTTTTTGGTCTGCTTTCACTGATGCCTTTTTTAAAGATGATTTCAATTGGATGAGAAACACAGTCAGAAAGCTTGAAATTTGTTGGTATGTGGAAATAGGGTTTGGAATTATCATGTTATTTATAGGACCTTTCTTTTTCAAACTTTGGGTAGGAGATAGTGTTTCGGTAGATACAAAGCTTTCAATAGCCATGTTAATTTATGCAGTAGTACAATCAATAGGTGCAATCTATATGAATATACTTAATGGCCTTGGAAAGATAAGAATACAGCTTATTATTTATTGCCTTTTTGCAGTAGTTGCTTGGCCAATGCTAGTTATGACTTGTCGTAAATTTGGACTTCAAGGAGTATTAATTTTACCTTCAGCATTATTTATTTTTCAAGCAATACTAGGGAAAGTTCAAGTAAATAAGTTAATTAATAAAAGTGCTAATGGCATCTGGAATAAGTAAAAATGAATGTGTTCGTTACATTTTCTAATGCTCCATACTTCAAACAGAGGGACTTTAATGCCCAATGCGCAAGGAAATATGGTAAATTTGATAAAATAGTAGTTTATGACATTGATATAGATATGGATGATGAATTTAGAAATCAACATTTAGATATCTTGTCAGTAAAGAAAGGAGCAGGTCTTTGGCTTTGGAAAGTATATTTTATTAATAAGGCATTTAGAGAAGAATGTTCCGATGGAGATGTGATTTTCTATCTTGATGCTGCAGCTTTTTTTTATCGATCAGCCAGTCCTCTCATTAATAATATGTATGAGGATGTATTTGTAGCTCAAGTCCCATATTTAGAGGAATCGTTTACAAAGAGAGAAGTCTTAATGTTCCTAAATATAGATACTGAAGAAGTTAGGAAAAGTCGTCAGTTTCAAGCGTCATTTATAGCTTTTAGAAAATCTGCTTATAGTAAAAAGTTCTTGGATGAATGGTTGTATTTATCTTCGAATTACGAGATGATTGGCCCAGAATGTGACCGAAAAATTCAACATGAAACTTTTTTTGAACATCGTTATGATCAATCCATTCTTAGTGCTCTCTGTAAAAAATACAATATAACACCTTCTGATGACCCAACATTTCAGGGATGGCAGGGATACCCATATATGGATGGTTTGCCATATAAAGGTATCAGGAGAAAGAAAAACAATCCTGTGTGCATATTCTTGCATAGAAATAGAGGTGAGTATATGTTGATTAAAATTCTGATAAATGGGTTTAATCACCTATTCCCATACATAAGAAACAAAATCAAAGGGAAAATGGCAAAAGTTGAATAGATGTTTAAAATTGTAAATTATTTACACTTAAAGGATATCGGTTGGCTAGAGATGTTATTTGCACTCTATCCAATACTCAGTGTTTATTCATGGGGAATAGTTCCTTTGGAATTAGTAATGCCGCTCATCTTGATACTGATTGCATTAAAGCGCTGTCGTGGTCATTTTTTAAAAAGCAGAATATATAAACCTATATTAATTTTCTTAATTTTCTATATTGCTCATGAAATAATATGGCTATTTGTTATGAACACAGTTCAGTTTTATTTCATAAATGCTACAATATCCGGCATCATATGCTTGGGTTCTATTAATTTAATATTTCCAGCAATTAACAAGAAGAAACTTATAGTCTCGATTAATTATGTGGCGATTTTAAGTATCTTGGGTTTGCTGTACCATGTGCTTCTAACCAGAATGGGAGGATCGGTAGAACCTCTGAAGCTACCATTAATTGGTTTTGACTTTACTCGACTGGATGAATTAGGAGATAGACCATCTTCTTTCTATATGGAGCCTCAGGCATTTGTGTCGTTTATGCTTGTACCCTTATTTTTGGCATTGAAAGAAAATAAATTGCTATGGGCAGGCATAATAATTATTTCATTATTTTTATCAACATCTTCCACAGGTATAGCCATCTCATTTATTCTTCTTCTGTTTTATATTTTTACTCAGAAGGTTAAGTTATGGCTAAAAATATTAATTATCATAGGAGGTATAGGATTGGCTTTTCTTCTTTTGAGCTCGTCCTTTTTTGAGGTCGGTATGAATAAGATAAGTAATACCAATATTGAGCTAGCTGAACGTTTAGTGAATGGACTTTTCATTGTTCAAGAAATGAATCCTTCAGATTATGTCTTGGGAATCAGATATGCTAATCCTTATGATTATTATCTTGCTGGTAATGTAAGTAATTCTTTAGTAATGGTAAGTGATAAAGGTATGTTTGTATCTTCTTTTTGGCTAGTAATTATTAGGTTCGGGATAATTGGCTTAATAATATATTTAAATATATTTTTTAAAATTATTAATAATTATCGAGATATCCTTCCGTTTATACTATGCATATTCGTTCAATTGTTTTCTAATGCTGACATGATTGGATCAGGTTTCCTATTTCAATTTATTTTTATCCTATCATATATAGAGTACCAGAGAGATGATTCTAAGAGAAAAAATATAATCAAAATAAATAATGTGGAATAATATGAAAGTTGTGCATATTGAATCAGGCTTAGGTAACCAGATGCTCAGTTATTGTGAGTATTTGGCTTTAAAAAAGATGAATCCGACTGATGAATGTTACATTGAATTAATGGTATATAGCATTCCGGAGTGTAATGAAACAATATGTCAGTGGAATGGATATGAATTGAACCGTATCTTTGGCATTGATGCCCCAAATATCAAGGACAAATTGAGCATTGAAGAATGGAACATAGTTCTTGACAAAGTTAGAGAGAGTAAGTTTTGGAGTAAGGATTGGAACTTTCCAAAATATATTACAGAATCACTGAATACCACTGGATTGAATTTGAAGAATATCAGGGGTGACTTTGAAAGTGATGAATTTGATAAGGGAAAGAGTAGGGGCGCTCTTAATAAACTTCGTTATGAGTTTTTTAATTCTACGCGTTTGGGAGTTTCAATTAAACGTGCTATTTATAAAGCTTATGCGGAAAAATATATTAAAAGAGCAGATAATCAAAAGAATATTTTTATAGCAACAGATGAGAATATATTAACCGGACAATGGCTTACCTTCCGTTATAAGTCTAACGGGATTGAAAAGATTAGAGATGAGATTGAGCAGGCTTTTCAGTTCCCTCAGTTCACAGATTCTAAGAATAAAGAGTTTGCAGAATTTATTGATAGTCATAATACTGTCTTTATCCATGCACGACGAGGCGATATGCTTTCTGCTAATGGTTGGTGCTATAAATTCGGCTATTTTCGTGATGCTGTTAATTATATTAAGAAACGTGTTAAAAACCCAGTATTTGTTTTTTTTACAAATACTGAAAGTGTAGAATGGTGTAAGAATAATAGTGATATTTTTGCATTGAATTACAAAAAAGATAAAGTGTTTTTTGTCGATTGGAATAAAGGAATCGATAGCTTTCGGGATATGCAGTTGATGGCTCATTGCAAACATGGCATTATCACAGATAGTTCATTTGGATGGTGGGGGACATATTTTATCAAAAATCCAGATAAGATCACTATTTCTCCATCTGTTTTGCTAAATACCACACATACCATATAGTCAAAATGAAAATATTAGAACTAGGCCCATACATCCTTATTCAGGGGCATAAACATGGAATGAAGAACCAAACTGGATTCGCTTACATGTTTCGAGATATAGTGGATATGTTGGCTGATCAGCATGAGGTATATGTGATGACACAGTCTATCCTGACAGATGAAATGCATGTGGGGAAATGGGTGTTATTAAAACGAAGTATTTTTACCATTTTCAGGAACTTCTGCTGGAAGTATTTTGTAACAGCATTAAAGTTTGGAAATAAGTTTGGAATGAACTTTAAGCAGAGATTGAAGATTATATTCTACTTCCTCTCTGCAGGTCAAGTAGAAGCCGTAATAAAAACACATCGACCGGATATAATCCATATACATAGTATTGATATTTATACTGTTCCTTATTTTATGGCCGCAGCAAAGTACGATATACCAGTTATTTGTACCCTTCACGCATTGGTTTCTTTTAATAAGATGATTAGTGATAAAATGCATAGGCGAATAGAAGAGGCCTATCTTCAGATGATCATTGAGAATGGGTATGATGTTTCAGTAGTTAGTTCGGGGATGTTAGAAAGAATAACATCTCGTTATGGAATAAATAAAATACGTGTGATATTGAACTTTTTCTCAATTCTAGACAACTACCAGAGTAATATATCGTTAGGTGGGAAAAAGAATGATGTTAAAACGATTGTTTGCGTAGGATCACTTGCATATAGAAAAAACCAAATACAATTGCTTAGAGTACTTCCTGTTGTCCAAAAGCATTTTGCTGATAAATTCGAGATACAGCTTAATATTATTGGAGATGGAGAAGATTGGGATATGCTGCATACATATGTTGATAATAATAAACTTAGTGGCTTGATATTCAATGGCCGTTTGCAAAAACCAGATGTTTATGCAAATATTGAGGCTTCGGATTTGTTGGTATTGCCAAGTATTGATGAAGGCTTCGGCCTTCCGATTATTGAAGCATACAATTTAGGTACTCCAGTTGTTACATTCGGCGATCTTGATGCAATCAATGATTTGTATAGTGAGGATTGCATGGTTTTTGCAAAGGACCACAAAGACGAGACTTTAGCAAAAGCAATAATTGCTGCCCTTAGTCGAAAATGGGATAAGGACGTAATTAGAAGCTTCTCGAAAAAATTCTCAGCCGACGTCATTAGCCAGCAGTATGAAGAATATATACAAAAAGCCACAAAAGCATTAGATAAAAGAGATATAGATAAATTTATTAATAAAATTTTGTCATAATAGTGAGTCATATAAAGAATCAATATTGGGTTAGAAAAATTGTAAATAAGCTAGGCTTGTATGCTGATAACATTTCTGCAACCTTTACATCTTGCTGTAGAATAGTTCTAATGAGTTCATTCTCAATAGCAATCAAAACAAAAAAGATGTCGGAATTTAAACAGTCTAGCAAATGTTGTATCTTGGGTAATGGACCATCGCTAGGAAATGCGTTTAGCGACAGCGAAGTTATGTTAAAAGAATGTGATGTTTTTTGTATGAATATGTTTTGCATGTACGAGGGTTTCACTACTATCAAGCCTGCTTTCTATTTTCTGGTTGATCCAGACTATTTCCATCCACATAATGAATTTGCAGAAAAAGAGCTGAATAATTTAATCTATAAATTAAATAATGAGGTGACTTGGAAAATGTACCTGATGGTTCCAAATACAGCACCAAAAGGCAATCTTTTTTCAGAATTAAGTAATCCTAACATTGAAATAAGGTATTTAAATATTACAGCAGTAGACGGTTTCAAAGGCTTCAGACATTTAATCTACAAATATAGAATGGGAATGCCTAAATGTCAGACAGTCCTTAACTGTGCATTGACAACTGCAATCAATATGCAGTATGAGGTAGCCTACTTATATGGAGCGGATCATTCTTGGATCGCAGATCTTCGAGTCGATGATGAAAATGTTGTTTGTTATGGAGAACGCCATGTTTATGAAAAAGGACTGAAAGTTCGTCGATATGCGCAGGAGTTCAATATTTACACAATGTTGACTGCCTTTGCAAATATGTTCAAGTCGCACTACCTTATTGAAGTTTATGCTCGACACAAAGGTGTAAAGATCTTCAATTGCACTAGAGGGTCTTTTGTGGACGCCTACGATCGTTTTTATGATTTTTCTAAAAATAACTAGCTTAATGAATTTATCCTACTTATACTCTAAAATTTTCAAACGCTTGCATGGTAAGAGCGTTTTGAATTCTAGCGTGCATTCTTCTTCTGTAATCTATAGCGGAAGTAATATTTTGAATTGCAAGATAGACAAATATTCTTATATTGGATATGATTGCCAATTTGTAAATACAGAAATGGGTGCTTTCTGTAGTGTTGCAGATCATGTCTATGTAGGTGGACCAGAGCATCCTATGAGCTGGGTTTCTACATCTCCAGTTTTTGAGGATGTTAAGCATAGTGGTCCCACAAAACGTTTCTCCCTTTTTAAGGTTGACAATGTTGTTATTACAAGAATAGGTAGTGACGTATGGATAGGTCACGGCGCAACAATTAAAGCAGGAGTGACAATCGGCCATGGTGCGGTTATTGCTAGCAATGCAATGGTAACAAAAGATGTTCCACCCTATGCTATAGTGGGAGGAGTTCCCGCTAGAGTGATAAAGTATCGTTTCGATGAAAACACTATAGTGAATTTGTTGAAAACAGAATGGTGGTCACTAAGTGATAATCAGATTTCAATAGTTGCTAAATTCATAAAGAATCCAAAAACATTCATTGAGAAAATAAAGGAGATAGTTGATGTAGAAATAATCTAAACCAAGGTAAGAAGTATCTTAATTAGAAATACTAGTGAATATTTATTAATTTATTATTGCCAATTCAAGTATTTATGAAAATATCAATAATTACGGTTTGCTATAATAGCGACGCGACGATAGAAAAAACAATTCTTTCAGTAGCTTGTCAAACTTATAAAAACATTGAATATATTATTGTTGATGGTAATTCAAAAGATAATACGATTGAAATTGTAAAAAAATACGAAACTATAATCACCAAGTGGATTTCAGAACCTGATCAAGGTCTCTATGATGCTATGAATAAAGGTATTGCTATAGCTACAGGTGATTTAGTAGGTGTATTAAATTCGGATGACACTTTTAAATCGAATACTGTCCTGGAGGAGCTTGCTCAATTTCATTCAAGTAATGTTATAGATGCTTCTATAGGTGATATTATTCAGCATAATGATAAAAATGAAATTATAAGGTTATATTCTTCTAAAAATTGGAGTCCTACGAAACTTAGCATTGGATTTATGCCGCCACATCCCTCCATTTTTTTTAAAAGAGACCTATTTGATAAGTATGGACTTTATAATCTTAGTTTTAAAATTGGAGCTGATTATGAATTAATTACTCGCTTTTTTTTGAAGAACAGAATTAGCTGGAAATATTCGAGAATTACGACTACTTCAATGTTAGTCGGAGGAGTTAGTAGTTCTGGTTATTCATCTTATAAGTTAATTACTAAAGAAATTAAAAAAGCTTTAAAAATGAATGGTGTTATTTTTTCTTCATGGATAATTAATACACGGTTTGTATGGAAGATAATCGGGTTTGTTAAAAAATGAAAATTATTATAACAGGTGCCACGGGATTTATAGGAAAGAATCTTATTAAATATCTTAATGAATTTCATGAAATAATTCCTATAAGTATTCGATATCAAGTTAAACAGCAACTTGTTCTAAATTCAACAGGAATAATTCATTTAGCAGGTAAGGTCCACGATTTAAAAAAAGTTGATAATCCTCAAGATTATTATGAAGCTAATTTTGAATTAACCAAACAACTTTATGATTCTTTTCTGAATTCAAGTGCAACTGTTTTTGTATTTCTAAGTTCGGTCAAAGCGTCAGCAGATGAAGTAGGTGGAATATTAATTGAAAATGTTCAACCAAATCCAAAGACACATTACGGGAAGTCAAAATTATTAGCTGAGAATTATATTTTAAATAAAGATCTTCCAGAGGGTAAGCGTGTCTATATAATGCGGCCAACTATGATTTATGGGGATGGTAACAAAGGAAATTTAAATTTATTATATCGTTTGGTAGATAAAGGTTTTCCATGGCCATTAGGCGCTTTTGAGAACCAACGTTCGTTTTGTAGTATTGAAAATTTATGTTTTGTTACCAATGAAATATTAATGAATGAAAGCATACCATCAGGTATATATAATTTGGCAGATGATGGTTCTATTTCAACAAATCAACTAATTAGTCTAATTGCGAAGTCAAAGAATAAAAAAGAAATTATCTTGAGACTTCCAAAAAAAATAATACTATTTTTAGCCAATATTGGAGATATTTTTAAATTACCTCTTAATACAGAACGATTAAATAAATTAACTGAAAGTTATGTAGTCAGTAATAATAAAATAGTTACCGCAATAGGTAAACCTTTGCCGGTTAAGACAGAAGAAGGCTTAATGCATACATTTAAAACATATAAAAAGTAAAATATTTAAAACTATATCAATGAAAGTAGCCCTAATTACAGGAATTACAGGTCAAGACGGTTCGTACTTGGCGGAATTATTATTAGAAAAAGGATATCAAGTGCATGGAGTGAAAAGAAGGGCTTCTTCATTCAATACACAACGTATTGATCATATTTATCAAGATCAACATGAAGTCCATATAAATTTTAAATTACATTATGGCGATTTGACTGATTCTACTAATATTATTCGAATTATTCAAGAAGTGCAACCAGATGAGATATACAACCTTGGGGCTATGAGTCATGTGAAAGTGTCCTTCGATTCCCCTGAGTATGTGGCTAATGTGGATGGAATAGGTACTTTACGTATTTTAGAAGCGGTTCGTATTTTAGGCTTAGAAAAGAAAACGCGAATTTATCAAGCTTCCACCTCTGAATTGTATGGAGGTTTAGCCGAAAATAAAAATGAAAAAGGATTATATGATGAACATTCTCCATTCTATCCTCGTTCTCCTTATGGAGTTGCTAAGATTTATGGTTTTTGGATTACTAAAAACTATAGAGAAGCCTACAATATGTTTGCTTGTAATGGAATTTTGTTTAATCACGAATCACCCCGAAGAGGTGAAACCTTTGTGACAAGAAAAATTACCATGGCAACTGCTGCTATTGCTTTGGGGGAACAAGATTGTTTGTATTTAGGGAATTTGGATGCCCAACGCGATTGGGGACATGCTAAAGATTATGTAGAAGCCATGTGGCGTATTTTACAGCAAGACAAGCCGGAAGATTATGTAATTGCTATGGGAGAAACTACCTATGTAAGAGATTTTGTGAGAATGGCTTTTGGTGAGTTAGGAATTGAAATTGAATTCAGAGGTAAAGGAGTTGATGAAAAAGGGTATGTTAAGGCATGTAATAATCTTGAATTTCAAATTGAAATTGGTAAGCAAGTAATTGCGGTTGACCCTCAATATTTCCGTCCAACCGAAGTCGATTTATTAATTGGCGATCCAACCAAATCCAAAAGACAATTAGGCTGGGTACCGCAATATGATTTAGCAGGTTTAGTTAGTGAGATGGTAACTTCAGATGTTGAACGAGTAAAAAGAGAAATGATGTTACAACAAAATGGCTTTAGAGCTTAATTAAATCCACCATTTTATTATATGGAAAAATTGTCAAAAATATACATTGCAGGGCATCGTGGAATGGTAGGTTCCTCCATCTTAAGAGCATTGCAATTGAAGGGATATAGTAATTTTTTACTAAAGACTTCTGCGGAATTAGATTTGAGAAATCAACAAGCTGTTGCTGATTTTTTTGCCTATGAAAAACCGGATTATGTCTTTTTAGCTGCTGCCAAAGTGGGAGGTATTGTTGCTAATAATACTTATAGAGCCGATTTCATATATGAAAATATGATGATACAATCCAATGTGATTCATCAGGCGTATTTGAATGGAGTGAAAAAGTTATTGTTTTTAGGTTCGTCCTGTATATATCCTAAATTAGCAATGCAACCTTTGAAAGAAGAATACCTGCTAACAGGATTGTTAGAGCCAACCAATGAACCTTATGCGATTGCTAAAATTGCAGGAATTAAAATGTGTGATGCCTATCGGGAACAATACGGATGTAATTTTATCTCGGTGATGCCAACGAATTTGTATGGTCCAAATGATAATTACGATTTGAATAATTCCCACGTTTTGCCCGCATTGTTACGAAAATTTATTACTGCAAAAAATAATGGAGATGCAGCAGTTATTATTTGGGGAACCGGTAGTCCTTTACGTGAGTTTTTACATGCGGATGATTTGGCTGACGCTTGTTTGTATTTAATGGAAACGCACAATGAGTCTGGATTAGTGAATATTGGTGTTGGAGAAGATGTTTCCATCTTGGATTTAGCTAAAATGGTGAAACAAATTGTTGGCTTTGAAGGAAAAATTATAACTGATACTTCCAAGCCCGATGGAACACCGCGTAAGTTGATGGATGTGTCGAAGTTGACTAATCTGGGTTGGAAAGCGTCTATTAGTTTAGACGAAGGAATCAAGAAGGTTTATGAAGAAATAAAAGACCGTGATTGGTCTAAATAAATTGTTATATTATGATATTTGAAAACATACAAAACCAATTAGAAGCGAATCAATTTGAAATCGTTTCAAAAGATCATAACCGCCCTTGGGGTGGTTTTTTCGTAATTGCTGAACAGCAAGCGCAACAATTTGCCAATCAGTATTTTGACGGCTTGGAGGTGTCTACCTTAAAAAGAGGTGGAGCATTGAGTCCGAAAATATTAGTGGTAGCACCTGAGAAACGATTGTCCTGGCAGTACCACCACCGTAGAGCCGAGATATGGCGTGTTATCCAAGGTCAAGCTGGTGTCAAACGAAGTGCTAACGATGCAGAAGGCGAATTGGAACTATTGAATGTGGGAGATACGATTACTTTGCAACTAGGAGAACGTCATCGTTTAATAGGCTTGGATGATTATGCTGTAATCGCCGAGATTTGGCAGCATACGGATGCCAATCATCCTTCGGATGAAGATGATATTGTTCGGGTGCAGGATGATTTTGGAAGATAATTCTATCTACGATTTTAGCTTCGCTCCGTTCGGCTTCGCCTCGGGTCGATTTACGAAGTTTGAGGTACGATATAAGAAGTGTTCAGTGATCAGCTTTTAGTGTTCAGATTGATTGAAGTATAATTATAGAACATCTTATAAACTCATAACCATTAAACATTATAAATATAAACAAATGATTCGTTTTTTTGATTTTATTTTTTCTTTGATTGGACTAGTACTACTGAGTCCAATTGTTATTGTGTTACTAATTATTGGGTATTTTGATACGGGTTCACCTGTTTTTTGTCAAGAGCGTGTTGGCAAAAACAAGCAGCCATTTAATTTGTATAAATTTCGTTCCATGCATTTGGATACGAAATCGGTAGCGACGCATTTAGCGAATTACAGTGCGGTAACGAAATACGGTGCTTTTTTGCGCAAATCGAAACTAGATGAGTTGCCACAATTATGGAATGTCCTTTTAGGCGATATGAGTTTAGTAGGTCCACGACCTAATTTATTCAATCAAGAAGAATTAATTCAAGAGCGTGATAGCAGAGGAGTGTACCAAGTAGTTCCTGGAATTACTGGTTTGTCACAAATCAATAAAATAGACATGTCTACACCACAACTCCTAGCTGAAACTGATGCCGTAATGACCAGTCAATTGACAGTCATTCAGTATTTTTATTACATTATTGCTACGGTTTTGGGGAAAGGGTCTGGGGATAGAATGATCAAGTAATATACGATTTACGATATTTGATTTACGAATTTAAAATATAACAATTTACTATAGGAACAGATAGCGTCACTACGTTCGCAATAACAGACAACCGATAACAGACAACCGACACCAGAATACAATGACAATAGAAACAACCTCAATTCAAGATTTAGTAATTATCAATCCCACCGTATTTGAAGATGCGCGTGGGTATTTTTTTGAGGCCTATAATCAAAATGCACTAGCAGCCCAAGGGATACATATTAACTTTGTGCAAGACAATCAATCGTTTTCTAAACGCGGTACTTTGAGAGGCTTGCATTATCAAAATCCGCCTTTTGCTCAGACTAAACTTATGAGAGTGTTGGAAGGAGAAATCATTGATGTTGCTGTAGATATTAGAAAACAATCGCCTACTTATGGGCAGCATTTTGCCATTACGCTATCTGACGAAAATAAAAAACAATTGTTGATACCGCATGGTTTTGCCCATGGTTTTTCAGTCATCAGTGAAACGGCAGTCGTATTGTACAAATGCGATCAGTTTTATAACAAGGAAAGTGAAGGCGGGATTCGTTTTGACGATTCGAGTTTGAACATCGACTGGGGCATGGACTTAGCAGCCGCTATTGTGTCGGATAAAGATTTGCTATTGCCGGGGATAGAGGGGTGTAATAGTCAATTTTAATCGGGAATCGTGAACCGTAATACGTGAATCGAAATTAACTTCGCTCCGTTCGGCTTCGCCTCGGGTCGAATTACGATTTACGAATCACGCATAAATTATGAAAAAAATACTAGTAACAGGTGCCAATGGCCAATTGGGTTCTGAATTGAAGGAGTTGTCCAGCCATTATTCGCAATTCGAATGGGTGTTTGCGGATCGTTCCGTTTTGGATTTGAGTAATTTGGAATCGATATCGAAGGTATTGGAAACTATTCAGCCGCAAATTATAATTAATTGCGCCGCCTATACCGCCGTAGATAAAGCGGAAATGGAAACTGAATTAGCGGATGTTTTGAATCACCAAGCTGTTGGAGTTTTGTCACAATGGAGTGCCAACCACGATTGTCGTTTGATTCACGTTTCTACCGATTATGTGTTTGATGGCAATTCGAATGTAGCTTTAATCGAAGAGGCGCCAACAGGACCAATCAACGTCTATGGACAAACTAAATTGGCTGGAGAACAAGCATGTCTTCGAGAAAATCCCAATGCAATTGTTGTTCGTACTTCTTGGGTGTATTCGCGTTTTGGGAATAATTTTGTCAAAACGATGTCTCGCTTGATGCAGGAACGCGATAGTTTAAATGTGGTGAACGATCAAATAGGCAGTCCCACTTATGCCGCCGATTTGGCGCAAGCGATCTTAACTATAATTACGCATCCGCATTGGCAAGCAGGAATCTATCACTTTTCGAACGAAGGGGAAATCAGCTGGTACGAATTTGCTTTAGCCATTCAAGAAATTGGAGGTTTCGATTGTGCCCTATCTGGTATTCCAAGTTCGGATTATCCTACGCCAGCACAACGACCGCATTATTCCTTATTGGACAAATCTAAAATTACGACTACTTTTGGGGTGGTGGTGCCGGGATATCGAGAGAGTTTAGAAAGATGTATGAAAGCGTGAATCGTAAATCGTTAACCGTAATTCGTAAATTTCTACCCGAGGCAAAGCCGAACGGAGCGAAGCTAATCACGAATTTCGAATTTCGAATCACGAAAAAATAAATAAAATGAAAAAAATACTCATCACCGGCGGGGCCGGATTTATTGGGTCTCATGTGGTGAGACGATTTGTGAATCAGTATCCGAATTATCATATATTTAATTTAGATGCCTTGACCTATGCAGGAAATTTAGAAAACATTGCCGATATTGAAAAGGCGCCTAATTATACCTTTGTAAAAGGTGATATTGTAGACGCTCCTTTTATCGATGCCTTGTTTGCGGAACATCAATTTGATGGGGTGTTACACTTAGCAGCCGAATCGCATGTGGATCGTTCGATTACCGATCCTTTGGCTTTTGTGAAGACCAATGTGATTGGGACCATGAATTTACTGAATGCGGCCAAAACGATTTGGAAAGACCAAATGGAAGGCAAACGCTTTTACCACATTAGTACCGATGAGGTGTATGGAAGTTTGGGTGCCGAAGGTTTGTTTACTGAAACTACCGCTTACGACCCGAATTCGCCTTATTCAGCTTCGAAAGCAAGTTCCGATCATTTTGTGCGTGCTTATGGTGAAACTTATGGCTTGCCGTATGTGTTGACGAATTGTTCGAACAATTACGGTCCGTTTCACTTTCCAGAGAAATTGATTCCATTGTTCATTAATAATATTATTCATAACAAGCCGTTACCGGTATATGGTGATGGTAAATATACCCGCGATTGGTTATTCGTAGAAGACCATGCGGTAGCTATTGATTTGGTTTTCCATAAAGGAGTGAATCACGATACTTACAATATTGGCGGTTTCAACGAATGGCAAAATATCGATTTGGTCAAATTATTGTGCCGCATCATGGACGAAAAATTAGGTCGTCCAGCTGGTACTTCGGCTCAGTTGATTACTTATGTTAAAGACCGTCCAGGTCACGACTTGCGTTATGCGATTGATGCTACCAAAATCAACCAAGAGTTGGGTTGGAAACCATCCGTTACTTTTGAAGAAGGCTTAGAGCGCACGGTGAATTGGTATTTGGACAATCAAAAATGGTTGGATAACGTGACCTCGGGGGCGTATGCGAGTTATTATGAAAAGCAATATGAGAATCGGGATTCGTAATTCGTAAACCGAGAGTCGTGAATCGTGAAAATTATTTAAGCCCCCAATTAATATGAAAAATCACAAAGATTTAGATGTTTGGAAACAGTCAATGTTGTTAGCTGAACAGATTTATAACTTAACAAAAGATTTCCCAACAGACGAAAAATACGGTTTGATAAGTCAAATGAAACGAGCCGTTATATCTATTCCTAGCAATATTGCCGAAGGTGCAGCTAGAAAAGGAAACAAAGAATTTGTACAATTTATGTATATTGCTATGGGTTCTTTATCCGAATTAGAAACTCAAATACTTTTATCGCAACGTTTACAATTTGTAAATTCAGTAGATAATTATTTAGACCAAATTGAGAAAATTAAACAAATGCTTTTTGGTTTAATTCGATATATAAGTAAGCGTGACTCGTGAGTCGGATTACGAATCACAAATTACGAATCACGAAAAAATAGAAACTATGAAAGGAATTATACTCGCCGGAGGATCCGGTACAAGATTGCACCCCTTGACTTTGGCAATGAGCAAGCAAATGATGCCGGTTTATGACAAGCCGATGATTTATTATCCCTTATCGACTTTGATGATGGCTGGGATTAATGAAATTTTGATTATTTCGACGCCCCATGATTTGCCTAACTTTAAAAAGTTGTTGGGTGATGGATCACAGATTGGGTGCCAATTTAGTTATGCAGAGCAAGCCGTTCCGAATGGATTAGCGCAAGCTTTTGTGATTGGCGCTGATTTTATTGGTAACGATGCAGTGGCTTTAGTGTTGGGCGATAATATTTTCTTTGGAGCCCATATGCAAGAGTTATTGCAATCTAATACGAAACCTGATGGAGGTGTGGTATTTGCCTACCATGTTTCAGATCCGGAGCGTTATGGCGTAGTGGAGTTTGATGCCGATTTTAAGGCGCTTTCTATTGAAGAAAAGCCATTGGAACCGAAATCGAACTATGCGGTACCCGGATTGTACTTTTATGACAACTCAGTCGTGGAAATTGCTAAGAACATTCAACCTTCAGCTCGAGGCGAATACGAGATTACCGATGTCAATAAAGAATACTTGAAACAAGGTAAACTAAAAGTGGGTATTTTAAGTCGTGGAACGGCTTGGTTGGATACGGGAACCTTTGCTAGTTTGATGCAAGCGGGACAATTTGTTCAGGTATTGGAAGAACGTCAAGGTTTGAAAGTGGGATGTATTGAAGAAATAGCTTGGCGTCAAGGATTCATCACGACTGACCAATTAAAAGTAATTGCTGAACCCCTTCGCAAGTCCGGATACGGTGACTATTTGTTAGGATTGTTGAAGTTTAAGAAGTAAAATCTAAACAATTTATAATACCGAAATAATATTCTTTTACTTACAAATATTTGTTTACTTTTGAGTGTATCATTCGGTATAGTTTGATAAAGTTGTTATAAAATCAAAGTTATTTGAATAGTTATATGCCTGAAAATAAAACGAATTCCACTTCTTTTTTTTCTAAAGAAAATCTAAGATTCAGTATTAGTAGTTTGAATTATCTACCTCGATGGATCATTTTATCTATTGATTTCGGGGTGTTAATTGCCTCCTGTTTGTTTAGTTTTTTACTGTTTAGAGGTACTGGTTTGAACTTTGTGCTGACACCTTACTGGAAAGAATTATTGTTTTTCTTTTTGGTCATGAACGTTTTTTCGTTCTGGTTGTTCCGAACGTATTCGGGTATTATTCGTCACTCTTCTTATATCGATGCCGTAAAATTGTTATTTTCACAGGTCTCGATTTTGGTTTTCTTCCTGATTTTTAATTTGATTTATGAGTGGAACTTTGAGGATAAAGCCTTTTTAAATACGGCCTTGTTTGTCAATACGGTTTTCACTTTTTGCGGTTTGTTCTTGTACCGTGTGATAGTCAAGCGTACGTTTGAACTCTATTTTTCTGATTCTTCTAAAAATAAGTTGGTTCGCGTCATCATTTATGGTACCGATTCCAATGCGATTTCGGTAGCCAATGCCTTGAATTTTGAAACACCTGCTCGTTTTAAGGTAATTGGTTTTGTGGATCACAACAACCAAAATACATCCAAACGTATGTTGGATTTGCCTATTTTGGCACAAAAGAAAAAACTACCTGCCTTGTTGCGATCTATTGGTGCCGAAGGCGTTATCATTGCTGATAAAAGCTTAAGCAAAGACGAACAAATACAGATTGTAGACCAATGTTTGGAATTCAATTATAAGGTATTTACCGTGCCTTTGATTACCAACTGGGAGAACCAAAAAGAGATCTCTCAGAAAATTAAAAACATACAGATTGAGGATTTATTGGATCGTAAGCCGATTATTTTAGATGATAAATCCATTACCAAACAATTAAAAGGCAAAACAGTTTTAATTACGGGTGCAGCGGGTTCTATTGGAAGCGAAATTGTACGACAAGTATTGAGCTTTGAACCGGCCAAGTTGATTATGGTGGATCAAGCCGAAACACCTTTGCACGATCTTACTTTAGAGACCAATGCGCTGGAATCAAGCACTGAAATTTATAGTGTCATTGCCGATGTGCGTAGTCGAAAAGCTATGGAGTCTGTATTTGCAGCTTACCAACCCCAAGTGGTTTACCACGCGGCTGCCTACAAACACGTTCCTTTGATGGAGGAGAATCCAGCTCAGGCGATTATCACCAATGTGAAAGGGACTAAAAACTTAGCAGATTTATCTTGTAAATACGGAACAGAGAAATTTGTGATGGTATCTACAGACAAAGCGGTAAACCCTTCCAATGTGATGGGAGCTAGTAAACGTATTGCTGAAAAATACGTACAGTCGTTACAATGGAAACAAAAGCAAGAACAAAACGTGGCTGCCACTAAATTCATCACCACACGTTTTGGGAACGTATTGGGTTCGAATGGTTCTGTAGTGCCTTTGTTTACCAAACAAATTGCAGAAGGAGGTCCCTTAACTATCACTCATAAAGACATCATTCGATATTTTATGACCATTCCTGAAGCCTGTCAATTGGTATTAGAAGCTGGCGCCATGGGTAATGGTGGCGAGATCTATATTTTTGACATGGGAAAACCCGTTAGGATTTATGACTTGGCTGAAAAGATGATCAAATTGGCTGGCTTTATTCCTAATGTGGATATGAAAATTGACATTATAGGACTTCGACCTGGTGAAAAGTTATACGAAGAATTATTGAACGACAATTCAAAAACGATTCCAACCCACCACGAAAAAATTATGATTGCTCAAGAACTTGAGGAAGAGTTTGAAGTGTTACATAACTATATTAATGAATTAATTACGGGCTCAGTAGTCTACAACAGTAAGGCTATTGTAGCGCAAATGAAGAAAATTGTACCTGAGTTCAAGAGTATGAATTCTACTTTTGAAGTTTTGGATAAGTAATATTTCACTCACTAACCGACTACGAATCCCTGGAGAACTATTCTTTAGGGATTTTTTTTTCGTAAGTCGTGAACCGAGTATCGTAAAACGTAGCTCGTATATAAAATTAGTTTGTAAAAAGAATATATCTTAATTTCGCGTTTGAAATTTGGAAACCCCTAACTATGTTTTTTAACTCGTTGTCCTTTGCGGTTTTTTTACCCATCGTATTTGTGCTCTATTGGTTTATTTTTAATAAAAGCAAAGCCAGTCAGAATGCAGTGCTGATAGTAGCGAGTTATTACTTTTACTCCTGTTGGGATTGGCGTTTCTTGTTCTTGTTGGTGTTTTCTACCTTCTTGGATTATTACACGGGTCTCCAAATTGAAAAAGGCAAAACCGAAAGGGGAAGAAAATTTTGGTTTTGGTTGAGTATTATCGTGAATCTAGGATTTCTTGGTGTATTCAAATACTACAATTTTTTTGCTAGTTCACTTTCAGAAGCATTGAATAGCGTCGGCTTGTCTACCAGTCCGTTCTTGTTGAATGTAGTCTTACCTGTTGGAATTTCGTTTTATACTTTCCATGGTTTGTCTTATGTGATCGATATTTATTTGAAACGCATCAAGGCCGAAACGAATTTTGTCGATTACTCCCTTTTTGTGAGTTACTTTCCATTGCTAGTGGCTGGGCCAATAGAACGCGCTACGCATTTATTGCCACAAGTAAAAATCAAACGTCAATTTGATTTTGAGAAAGCCAAAGAAGGCGTCTATCAATTTTTGTGGGGATTGGTCAAAAAAGTGGTCATTGCCGATACTTGTGCGACCTATGCCAATGCTATTTTTGATTATCATTCGTCTATGAATTCGCTGTCGCTGATTTTGGGAGCGGTCTATTTTGCTTTTCAGATTTACGGTGATTTTTCGGGTTATTCGGATATGGCTTTGGGAATGTCTAAATTGTTTGGAATTGACTTATTACGCAATTTTAATTACCCTTATTTTTCTAGAGATATAGCCGAGTTCTGGCGTCGTTGGCACATTTCGCTTTCCTCTTGGTTTCGGGACTATTTGTATATTCCGTTAGGTGGCAGTAGTGGCGGTATGGGAATGAAAATTCGCAACACCTTTATTATTTTCTTAGTGAGTGGTTTTTGGCATGGTGCCAATTGGACCTTCATCGCTTGGGGATTGATTAATGCTATTTATTTTCTGCCGCTCTTGCTTTTGAAACGCAATCGAACCAATATAGAAACGGTGGTATTACAACGCAATTGGGAATCGGTTCGGGTTCTTGGTAGTATTTTGATGACCTTTATGTTGAGTTGTTTGGCTTGGATTTTCTTTAGAGCGAGTTCAATAAGTCAGGCGCTTCGGTACATTCAGCAGATTTTCACCGACCAACATTTCAGCTCTCAATTTCTTAAAAACCAACGATACAATTACGAATTACTTTTTTTAATTGGCGCTTTTGTTGTGGTAGAATGGAATTCTAGAACTAAGGTCGAGCCCATTTCAGGAAAGTACAGCGGTTTGAAATTAGTACTGTGCTTAGCCGCTATTTTGGCTTTGGGTACTTTTTCCGATTATAAAGAATTTATTTATTTTCAATTTTAATGAAACAATTTAGCCGTTTACTCGCCTTTATTTTGATTGCAATACTTCTACTGGCAGTAGTTTTGGATTGGGGCTATACTACCATTTTTCAACAATCTTCCACTAGAGGAAAAATCGAATACGTCTATCACGCTAGTCCGCAGCAATATGATGTAGTTTTTTTAGGTTCGTCTCGCGCCAACAATCATTTTGTAGCCCCTTTATTTGAAGAAAAAGGAATCAAGACGTTCAATTATGGTATGAGTGCTTCACATTTGTTTGAAGCTTCCTTATTACTAAAATTGATGATTGAACGGAAATTTGTAATCAAAAAATTGATATTGGAAACCGATATGAATTTGGCTAACGAAACTCGGGATGCCGGAATATCAGCCCAATTTTTACCCTATTTGCACGACTCGAAAATTATCAAAGATCATTTTGCTGTAGAGCAGGATTTTTGGAAGTTGTATTACATTCCGTTCTACCGATATTTGGCTTTTGATGCCAAAATTGGCTTTCGCGAAATGAACCGTAGTTGGCGACAAGTGCCAACGAACTATCTGGATAATTTAGGGTATCATCCTTTAGGAGGCAAGAAAAAAGGGAATATGAAAAATGATATTCGCAAGATGAAACCTTTGAACAATCGCTATTACAAAGAGATTAAAGCCATTTGCAAAGCGAATCATATCGAGTTGATTGCTTTAATGACTCCGATGTGTTCTAACGTAAAAGGAATGGATTATTTTGATAAAGTACAATCCAAATACCCCGAGATTCACAATTATGAAAAGGCGGTTGAAGGCGACCAGTATTTTTCTTCCTGTGGTCATTTGAACGACGAAGGCGCTCGCATGTTTACTAAAATTATTTTGAAAGATTTCTTTGGGAAACCGTAAATAGAGATTCGTAATTCGTAATTCGTAAATCGAATATCGTAAATCACACTTGTTTTTTCCAATAACGGCGTACTATAATGACCCCATTCGTAATAATTAAAGGCGCTACTATCCAAAGATGTGCTTTATTTGTTAGCAATACAGCATAGAGTACTAATGCAATGCAATTGAACCAAAAAGTGAATTGGACGCCTTTTTTGTTTTTGGCTTTGGCAAACGCGAGCAAGGCTATTAAGGCGGGATTGAACACTAAGGTGTTGTAGTTGTTTGCTAATTCTAAATGGGTAGAGTAGAATCCTAAAATGGTAAATGCGATCCCCAAAATTCCCATACTAGCTAAATAAAACGTATCACACCATTTTTTATTTAGAAGTAGAATGAATCCTAAAAACAACAAGTACGTATAAGGATTGTTCCACCATGACGAATTGGTTTCGGGTTCAAATTCTAAAAGTGTGTTGTTTTGTTTTACAATTGGTTGTTGGTTCAATTGAATTTGATCCAAACTTTCTTTCAATTCAAAAGGTAAGAAAATAGCGGTTCCTGCTTGATCTGTTTTGGTACCAAAAATGATACTGGTTCCCAACTGTTCGTAAAAATGATGGTCAAAATACGGATACAAGATGCTTCTGTAAGTCGAAACGGTATCGCCTTTTTTTACAATAACTTCCTTTTCAACTGCTTTATTGATTACGTCTACTGCCATTGAAGTGCAGTTTTGGTCGATGAATTTATAGGTGTATTCGCGGTTTTCTAATAATAAAGATTGGTTGAGTAAGGCTACTAATTTTTCTTTTTGAGGAACTGTTAGACGCAATTCTTGTTCGTAAACAGAACGTCTTTCATAAGAATAATTGGCAATAAAATCGGCATACGAATTGGCAACAGCAAAATACTGCAAATTACCTTTAACAAATTTCAGTGCAAAATTTGAAGTGCCAAAATCAAAGGCGCCATAATTATACACCACATCCATTCCGTTAGCGCTATCGTTTACTCGGATGGCGGTGTGGCCAAATAAGGCATAAATTTCGTTGCTCGTTCCGCAAGTCAGTACACTTATTTTAGCTTCTTTTGAAAGGGGAGTTGTTTGCGAGAAGCAGAACGGAATACTCATCCAAAGAACTACTAATAGAACGATTTTTTGCAGGTGTGTAAACTTCATAGTGGGACATATTGCTATCGTTTTCAAAAGTAAACTTTTTTATAAAGAGTTACTATTTTGTCATTGAAATTCTATTAAACTAGGAATGCTATCGAAAAAACCCAAGCCAAACGCAATAGCATTCACTAATTATATTAAATTTGCCCTCCTAGACGGTTATTTATTACTTATGATGACGATTAAAAAACAGATTCCCAATACGATTACATTACTCAATCTTTTCTGTGGCTGTATCGCTATGGTTATTGCCTCGAGAGCTGATTTTGAAATGGCTTTTTATTTTGTGAGTTTGGGGATTTTCTTGGACTTTTTTGATGGTTTCTTTGCCCGCTTGTTTCAAGTGTCTAGTCCCTTAGGCTTGCAGTTGGATTCTTTAGCCGATATGGTGACAAGTGGTGTAGTGCCTGGAATGGTAATGTACCAAATGATGGGAAGTGCTAGTGGGTATCCAAAAGTAGGTTGGGCTGTGGAACCATTTCCTTTTTTAGGATTTTTGATCGCTTTAGGATCGTGCTATCGCTTGGCTAACTTTAATATTGATACCCGTCAAACCGATTCTTTTATTGGTCTACCAACACCCGCCAATGCCTTATTTATTTTGAGTTTGCCCTTGGTATTGCGCTATTCCGATTCCTTTTTTGTTTTGGAATTGTTAACGAATCCTTTTGTTTTGGTTGGAATTATCCTACTTAGTGTGTACATGCTAAATGCTGAGATTCCGTTATTTTCCTTGAAAATCAAGCAAATGAGTCTGAAGAAAAACGCTTTGCAATTTAGTTTTTTAGGTTGCTCAATCGGATTGTTGGCTGTTTTTCAATATGCTGGAATTCCTTTGGTGATTGTGTTATATGTGCTGCTTTCGGTTGCGAATAATGCCTTGACTAAAATGAATCGCTTAGCTTAAACGAATTATTTTAACGATTCAGCGTAGAGTACGCTTAAAAGACAAAAAACAAGTATAGCTACAAATAATGCTACTGATTTTGGGTTGGCAAAATTGACAGTCCATCCCATCCAAGAAATTCGTTTTGGTGGCAGCAAACGATGGTCTTCTTTGTTATAATAAAAGCTACCCCATTTCCAATTGTTGGGATCTTTGTGCCATTTTTCAAGAGTTTCTTTACTTGGTTGTTCCATCATTCGAAAGTTAGAATTCTAATTTTTTCTTTCTCAATTCGAAGTTTTGTCCCAAATACACGCGACGAACCATTTCGTCTTCGACTAATTCCTCGGGAATACCTGCTTTCAAAATCCCACCTTCAAACATCAAATAGGTTTTGTCTGTAATGGCTAGTGTTTCTTGAACATTATGATCGGTAATTAAGATACCAATATTTTTATTTTTTAATTGAGCTACAATGCGCTGAATGTCTTCTACTGCAACTGGATCCACACCTGCAAAAGGTTCGTCCAATAAGATGAACTTGGGGTCAGTGGCCAAACAACGTGCAATTTCAGTACGACGTCTTTCTCCTCCAGACAATAAATCACCTCGGTTAGTACGAATGTGTTCCAAACTGAATTCGGATATCAAACTTTCCATCTTGGCTTCTTGTTCGGCTTTGGATAAAGAGGTCAATTGTAACACACTTAGAATATTATCTTCAATACTTAGTTTTCTAAAAACAGAAGCTTCTTGAGCTAAATATCCAATTCCGGCTTGAGCTCTTTTGTACATAGGATAATCTGTAATGTCCAAATTATCTAAATGAATGCTCCCTGAATTAGGCTTTACCAATCCTACAATCATGTAAAAAGAAGTCGTTTTACCCGCTCCGTTTGGACCTAAGAGACCTACAATTTCGCCTTGGTTTACTTCCACCGAAATCCCTTTCACGACACTGCGGCCTTTGTAGGTTTTTACCAAATTATCTGCTCTTAATATCATTTCTAAAGGTGTAAATTATTCAATTCGTAAATGTAACAATTGAATTGATTTATTATTGATTACTCTCTAATGCTTCCCAGAATTCATAAGCTCTGCGCAAATGCGGGACTACAATGGTTCCGCCAACCAAAGTGGCAATCCCCATAGCTTCCATCATTTCTTCTTTGGTTACTCCTTCTTTGTAACTGGTTTCCAAATGGTATTTCACGCAATCATCGCAACGCAAAACAGCAGAAGCTACTAGACCTAAAAGCTCTTTGGTCTTTACATCCAAAGCGCCTTCAGCATAGGCATTGGTATCCAAGTTAAAAATACGCTTTACTATTTTATTATTGTCTGCCAATAATTTCTCGTTCATTTTAGAACGGTACTCATTAAATTCTTGAACGATATCAGCCATTTGCTTTGTCTTTATTTCGGATTACAATTTTAGAAATCAAAATACTTGCTTCATAAATTAATAACATTGGGATAGTCACAATAATTTGACTCACCACATCTGGAGGAGTCACGATAGCGGCTACAATCAAAATTACAATCACAGCATATTTCCAGTATTTTCGTAAGAAGGTTGGTGTTACCAATCCTAATTTGGTTAAAAAGTAAATGATGATCGGTAATTCAAAAAACAATCCACAGGCGATCACACTGGTTTTAAGCATACCAATATACGAATCCACACTGAATTGATTTTTAATCACATCGCTGACCGTAAAGGTCGCGAAAAAGTTAACCGACATGGGTACGATGACAAAATAGCCAAACAAAACTCCCATAAAGAATAGAATGGACGACGTAAACACAAATAGTTTCGCATGCTTTTTTTCTTTTTCGTACAGAGCTGGGCTAATAAATTGCCAGATTTGCCATAAAATAAATGGAAATGCCAATATAAAACCGGCGGTGATGCAAGTCCAAACTAGAATGTTGATTTGCCCTTCCATATTGGTATTTTGAATGATGAAGGCCATATCTGTAACACAAATACTATCGGCAAACCCCAGCTGATGGGATAAATCACAAAATAATTGATAGGTTATAAAATCGGCTTTGGTTGGGCCAAAAATAACATCATTAAAAATAAAGTCGCTTACAAAAAAAGTTACGGTAGCCATAACAAGAATGGCAATCGTACTTTTAACTAATAACCATCTCAGTTCTTCTAGATGGTCCAAAAACGACATTTCGTTTAAATCTTTCTTCGCCATTATATAATTCCCTCTTTTAAAATATCGTGTAAATGCAATACGCCTTTGAATTCTGAATCGTCTACCACAATCAGTTGCGTGATTTTAAAGTTTTCCATCATGTGAAACGCATCAATTACCATCGCTTCTGAGGTGGTGGTTTTTGGGTTTTTAGTCATAATGTCTTGAGCCGTTACTTCAGCAAAAGAATCTCTTTCGTTCAACATGCGTCGGATATCTCCATCTGTGATAATTCCGATAACTTTGTTGTTTTCTACCACAGCAGTAACTCCTAAGC
Source organism: Flavobacterium ammoniigenes (assembly GCF_020886055.1). NCBI lineage: Bacteria > Pseudomonadati > Bacteroidota > Flavobacteriia > Flavobacteriales > Flavobacteriaceae > Flavobacterium > Flavobacterium ammoniigenes. The sequence goes on from NZ_AP025184.1 coordinate 1,188,106, forward strand.
GTTTTTCGGAAATTTCAAAAATTACTTTTTTGATAGGTGCATCTGGCGCAACAATGGGTTTCAACGAATTCTCTAACATATCTTTGACGCGAAGCAACAGTTTTTTTCCTAAAGCGCCTCCTGGATGATACACCGCAAAATCTTCCGCTTTGAAATCGCGCATTTCCATCAAACATACGGCTAAAGCATCACCCATCACCAATTGGGCTGTGGTACTATTGGTTGGTGCCAAATTATTCGGACAAGATTCGCTATCTACTGTAGTGTTTAACACAATATCCGATCCTTGCGCTAAAAACGAACTCATATTGCCAGTGATGGCGATCAAAATATTGTCGAAACGTTTTAATAAAGGAACCAAAACTTTGATTTCAGGGCTATTTCCGCTTTTTGAAATACAAATCACCACATCATCTTTTTGCAGCATGCCCAGGTCACCATGAATGGCTTCGGCGGCGTGTAAAAAAAGCGAAGGTGTTCCTGTCGAATTGAAGCTGGCTACCATTTTCTGAGCAATGATAGCACTTTTGCCAATTCCAGTCACTACTAATCGTCCTTTGGATTGGTAAATTTTTTCTACCGCTGCTACAAAATTAGCGTCTAGTAAATCAGCTAGTTTTGAGATGGATAGACTCTCAGAGAGAATCGTTTTTTTGGCACTGGCCAATATATTTGATATTGTTGTCAAAACAGAATAGTTAAATTTGTGTTTGTAAAAGAAAATAGTATCTTTATGTGGTGCAAATTTATACAAAATACCACATAGTAAATAATGAATTCAAACGAAATTGATATCCATAAAGAATTAAAGAAGTATTTTGGCTTCGGACAATTCAAAGGACTGCAAGAACCTGTAATTAAAAGTATTCTCAATAAAGAAAATACTTTTGTAATTATGCCCACGGGAGGCGGTAAATCACTTTGTTACCAATTGCCTGCCTTGATTCAAGAAGGTACTGCCATTGTAGTGTCTCCATTAATTGCTTTAATGAAAAATCAAGTAGATGCTATTCGAAGTTTGTCTTCTGAAAACGGCATTGCTCATGTGTTGAATTCTTCTTTAACAAAAACCGAAATTACACAGGTAAAAAATGATATTACTGCGGGTATTACCAAATTGTTGTATGTTGCCCCAGAATCCCTAACCAAAGACGAATACGTTCAATTTCTTCAATCGGTTAAAGTATCTTTTGTTGCTATAGACGAAGCCCATTGTATTTCAGAATGGGGTCATGATTTTAGACCGGAATATCGAAATTTACGACACATTATCAAACAATTGGGCGATGTTCCCATTATTGGTTTGACCGCTACGGCTACACCAAAAGTGCAAGAGGATATCTTGAAAAACTTGGACATGTCAGACGCAACTACTTATAAAGCGTCTTTCAACCGACCTAATTTATATTACGAAGTACGTACTAAAACGAAAAATATCGAATCGGATATCATTCGTTTTATCAAACAAAATAAAGGAAAGTCAGGAATTATCTATTGTTTAAGCCGTAAGAAGGTAGAAGCAATTGCCGAGGTGTTACAGGTAAATGGGATAAGTGCAGTGCCGTATCATGCTGGTTTAGATGCTAAAACCAGAGCCAAACACCAAGATATGTTTTTGATGGAAGATGTGGAAGTGGTTGTGGCAACTATTGCTTTTGGTATGGGAATCGACAAACCGGATGTGCGTTTTGTAATTCATCATGACATTCCAAAATCTTTAGAAAGTTATTACCAAGAAACGGGTCGTGCAGGTCGCGATGGAGGAGAAGGTCATTGTTTGGCGTATTATTCGTACAAAGACGTAGAGAAATTAGAAAAATTCATGTCGGGCAAACCAGTCGCTGAACAAGAAATTGGATTTGCATTATTACAAGAAGTAGTGGCCTATGCCGAAACTTCAATGTCAAGACGTAAATTTTTATTGCATTATTTTGGTGAAGAATTCGATAGCGAAACGGGAGAAGGTGCTGACATGGATGACAATGTTCGCAATCCGAAAAACAAAGTCGAAGCCAAAAACCAAGTCGTGCAATTACTCCAAGTGGTAAGAGATACTAAACATTTATATAAGTCTAAAGAAGTAGTCTTTACTTTGATAGGTCGAGTAAATGCTGTGATTAAAGCACACAAAACCGATTCACAATCCTTTTTTGGCTGTGGTGCCGATCAAGATGAAAAATATTGGATGGCTTTGTTACGCCAAGTCTTGGTAGAAGGGTATTTAGCCAAAGATATTGAAACCTACGGTATCGTAAAAATCACGGACAAAGGATTGGATTTTATTAAAAATCCAGTTTCCTTCATGATGTCGGAAGATCATGAATACAATGAAAGCGAAGACGACGCAATTGTAAGTGCAGCCAGTTCCTCTGGAACTGCTGATGAAGCTTTGATGGCCATGTTGCGAGAATTGCGTAAGAAAGAAGCGAAAACAATAGGTGTACCACCTTTTGTGGTGTTTCAAGACCCATCATTGGAAGATATGGCGTTGAAGTACCCTATTTCTTTGGAAGAATTAACGAATATCCACGGAGTGGGTGAAGGTAAAGCCAAGAAATATGGAGCCCCTTTTGTAGCTTTAATAAATCGTTATGTAGAAGACAACGATATCATACGTCCAGATGATTTAGTGGTAAAATCTACCGGAGTCAATTCGGCGAATAAATTGTACATCATTCAAAATATCGATCGAAAATTATCACTAGATGATATTGCTTCCGCCAAAGGGATGTCGATGGATGATTTGATTAAGGAAATGGAGCAGATCGTATATTCGGGTACCAAATTGAATATCAAATATTGGATTGACGACATGTTAGACGACGATCAGCAAGAAGAAATTCATGAGTATTTTATGGAATCAGACTCTGACAAAATAGAAGATGCGCTGAAAGAATTTGATGGGGAATTCGATATTGATGAATTGCGTTTGATGCGTATTAAATTCATTAGTGAAGTAGCCAACTAATTACTCTTGGTACACTTCTCCTCGATGCGGTTTCAAAGCATCGCGAACGGCAATCATGTATGCATCAGTTACCACCATATACGCAATAGCATGCATTTCATTCTGTATTTCAAATCCAGTAATTTGAAGAGGTAATCTTTCTATCTCAATATATTCTTTAAGATGAATTTCGTGGTGTTTGGCAGTTTTTGCCGATGCAGGTCCTCTAAAATCCCAAATTAATTTAATTTTTCTTTCCATTTTTGTACCATTGAACGACAAAGGTACAAACTCTCTTATGAAATGGATGCTATTTTCATAGACCGAATTCACTTCAAAATGTTATTTTTGTGGGCTGTTGTGCCAAAAGGGTGCCACCAATATAAATTACTAATTAATGCCTCAAGAACTTTTACTTCAAGTTAGTCCTGAAATTGCAGCCGATGGCGCTTTGCTACAACAGTATTTGTCCAAACAAATAAAGGTTGGAGTAAACGATATTCAACATGTTACTATTTTGAAACGTTCTATTGATGCGCGTCAAAAAGCCATTAAGATCAATTTGAAAGTGGTCATTTATTTACAAGGAGAATTGATTCAAGAGCCAACCATTTCACTTCCCGATTATCCTAATGTAACCAACAAGCAAGAAGTAATAGTTGTAGGCGCTGGGCCAGCAGGACTTTTTGCAGCTTTGCAATTAATTGAATTGGGTTTGCGACCTATTTTGGTCGAAAGAGGAAAGGATGTTCGTGGACGTCGTCGGGATTTAAAAGCCATTAATCGTGATCATATTGTGAATGAAGATTCTAACTATTGTTTTGGCGAAGGTGGGGCAGGAACTTATTCTGATGGAAAGCTGTATACGCGTTCTAAAAAGCGAGGCGATGTGACTCGAATCCTGGAATTATTAGTTGCTTTTGGCGCTACACCTGATATTTTGGTCGATGCTCATCCTCATATTGGAACGAATAAACTTCCTCAAATTATACAGGATATTCGTGAAAAGATTATCGAATGTGGCGGGCAGGTTTTATTTGAAACCCGCGTTACTGATATTGTGATTAAAAACAATGAAGTTCAAGGTGTAGTCACTCAAAAAGGAGATACAATTTCGGCTAATAAACTGATATTGGCTACTGGACATTCGGCTCGTGATATATTTGAATTGTTGGATCGTAAAAAAGTATTTATTGAAGCGAAGCCTTTCGCTTTGGGTGTTAGAGCTGAACATCCCCAATCGTTAATTGACAGTATTCAATACAGTTGCGATTACCGTGGCGACCATTTACCACCCGCTCCTTATTCCATTGTCAAACAAGTTGGAGGTCGTGGGATGTATTCATTTTGTATGTGCCCCGGAGGTGTTATTGCACCTTGTGCGACCAGTCCAGGCGAAGTGGTGACTAATGGTTGGTCACCTTCCAAAAGAGATCAGGCAACGGCCAATTCGGGAATTGTCATCGAATTGAAGTTGGAAGATTTCAAACCTTTTGAAAAGTTTGGTCCTTTGGCTGGAATGGAATTTCAAAAGAATATTGAGCAAAAAGCCTGGCATTTGGCAGGAGAGACGCAACGTGTTCCTGCACAACGAATGGTTGATTTTGCACAAAATAAAGTATCCTCAAGTATACCTGCAACCTCTTATGTACCTGGAACAACTTCGGTTGAAATGGGGCAGGTATTTCCTGGGTTTTTAAGTCAGATTCTACGCGAAGGATTTACCGAGTTTGGTAAATCGATGAAAGGATATTTGACTAACGAAGCCATTTTGCACGCACCAGAATCGCGTACTTCGTCGCCAGTTAGAATTCCAAGAGATGGGATTAGTTTGGAGCATTTGCAAATCAAAGGGCTCTATCCTTGTGGGGAAGGGGCAGGCTATGCAGGCGGAATTATCTCTGCTGCTATTGATGGTGAAAAATGTGCCTTGAAAATTGCAGAAAGTTTAAATCTCTAACTAATTATTGCGAACCGCAACTGCTATTTTTGAGTCGGCAGTACCGTAGTATAAAAACCATTTGTTTTTAAAGAAAACCAATCCTTCTACAAAACACACTTCGTTTACTTCACCCATTTTTTCATAGGGTTTGTCAGGATGGATAAAATAACTTTGTGTACGGTCTATTAACTTATAGGGTTGGTTTTTATCAAATAAAGCTTGGCCTGCAGCGTAGGTAAATTTTGGTAATTCAGAGGTATTGAAATTGGCCGCATTACTACCATTATAAATTAAAACGATTCCTTCTTTTTGCAATAAAGCAAAGGGTCCTGGCTCTACCAATCGACTATCAAAATACCCCATTCTAGGGTGAAGTACACTAATCATTTTTTGAGTTTCTTCATTGATTGCGGCCTGCCAATGAATCAAGTCTTCCGAATAGGCCATAAACAAATCGGTATCACCAAAATACATCCAATACTTAGAATTGATTTTTGTAGCTACGATTTTATTGCCTTTTCGTTCTCCTACAATCGCACCTGATTTTGCCCAAAGGTCCTTGTATTTTTCGTCTTTCAAAACCAAGCCTTGTTTGGTCCAATGATTTAAATCGGTGGAAGTTGCAAAACACAATCGTGCGATTTTTCCATCATAAGAAGTATAGGTCATGATATATGAACCGTCTGGACATTCAATTACTCTTGGATCTTCGACTCCGCCTTTCCATTCGTAGCCCTTCATGTTGTCATTGTCGGGGAAAAAGATAGGTTCGGATTCTTTTTTAAAATGTAAACCATCTTCGCTTATCGCCAATCCTAAACGAGAAGTCATTTGGTTGTCTTGCGCTCGATAGATAAGATATACTTTATTGTCCTTTACAATGGCTGATGGATTCAATACATTGCGTTCTTCCCAATTGACTAGCTTGTTGCTCACGGGACAGCTAAACGATTGTTTTATATCTGGCGAAAGAATAGGGTTGATGCTATCTACTTTGACAAAATCAATTAGAGCCCATTTTTGTTGTTGAGCGAAAACTGAGAATGCGCCTTGTAAAATCAAGAATAAACCAATTAGGTTTTTCATACACGTAGAGTTGAATTATTTTCCGCTAGGATTCATATAATCAACGGTTAGATTCGCCATTGCTTTCATGCCAAGCACAAATCCACTTTCGTCGATATAAAAATCAGGCGTATGATGAGACGGCATCTCATCCGATTTCTTTCCTTTTGGCATACCGCCAAGGAAAAAGAAAAGTCCAGGAATTTTAGCTTGGTAGAAAGAAAAGTCTTCGGCTCCAGTTACGGCTTCAGTTAAAATTACATTGTCTTTTCCCGCTGCATTTTCCAAAGTTGGTAGCATTTTTTCGGTTAGTTGTGGGTCATTGTAGGTAATAAGAGTTTTCTTAGTAATATCTACTACGGCAGTTGCACCTGCACTTTCAGCAATGTTTGTTGCAATTTGTTTTACTCTGGAATGAATATATTCTTGTGCCTTTTTATCTAAAGTTCGGATGGTTCCGCTCATATTTAATTCTTCAGGAATAATATTGCTTCGGATACCAGCATTGACTTGGCCAACACTAACTACAGCTGCATTTTCAGTTAGCGCCATATTTCTACTCACAATGGTTTGCAATCCTAAAATAATTTGCGATGAAGTGACAATGGGGTCAATTCCTTGCCAAGGTGTAGCCCCATGCGATTGTTTACCGCTTACTTTAATTTTAAACCAATCTGACGAAGCCATGGTTCCTTTAGGGCGGTATTTTAGTTTACCCACTTCGGTTTGTGCATTGATATGAAGCCCAAAAATAACATCTACTTTCGGATTTTCTAATACTCCTTCTTTCACCATAAGTTCGGCTCCACCTTCTTCTCCTTCCGGGGCGCCTTCTTCGGCAGGTTGGAAAATAAATTTGACAGTACCTTTGATGTCTTTGCGTAACTCAGATAATATAGTTGCGGTTCCCATCAACATGGCTACATGGGTATCATGTCCACAAGCATGCATGACCGCTACTTTTTGATTGTTGTATTCTCCTTCGGCTTTGGAAGCAAATGGAAGCTTAACTCGTTCTTTCACTGGAAGTGCATCCATATCGGCGCGAAGGGCCACTACAGGACCTGGTTTTCCGCCTTTTAATATCCCAACAACCCCTGTTTTCGCTACTCCTGTTTGGACTTGAATACCAATGCTTTTAAGATAGGTGGCAATTTTTTCAGCTGTTTTAAATTCGCTATTTCCTAATTCTGGATTTTGATGAAAGTCACGTCTCCACTGAATCACTTGATTTTCTAAAGCCGCAGCTTTTTGCGCAATTTTTGTTTTAAGAACGGTATTTTGAGCTTGAACAATTGAAGTTAGGGTAAGTGCAATACAGAATATTAGTTTTTTCATTTGGTGCTTATTTTAAAAAGTGTAAAAACCAAATATACAAAAACTATCGGCACTTTTACCTTGACAAAAATTAGGTTAGTGGATTAGTTTTGGTTTTTCAAACGCTTTTTAAATAGTTTTTCAAACTTTTCAATTTTAGGTTGGATCACCATTTTGCAATAGGGTTGATTCTTATTATTGTTGTAATAGTCTTGGTGATACTCTTCTGCTTTGTAAAATTGAGTGAGGGGCTCTATAGTAGTTACTACAGGACTATCATACACTTGAGCACTTTGTAAAGCCGCTATCACATTTTTCGCTTCTTGTTTTTCTTTTTCGTTAGTATAAAAAATAACGGAACGGTATTGTGTTCCTACATCAGCGCCTTGACGGTTAAGAGTTGTTGGGTCGTGAACGGTGAAAAAGACTTTAAAAATTTCGTCTGTATTAGTTTGGGTAGGATCGTAAGTTATTTGAACCACTTCGGCATGTCCTGTTGTACCAGAGCAAACCTCTTCATAGCTTGGGTTTTTTGTTCGGCCCCCAGCATAACCGGAAACTACCGATTGAACTCCCTTTAAATTATCATATACTGCTTCGACACACCAGTAACACCCGCCACCTAAAGTAATAGTGGCCAAACTTGTACTTGATTTTTTTGGATCTACATTGGGAACAAAATCCAATGAAATGGCATTCATGCAATATCTTTTTCCAGTGGGTTCCGGTCCGTCATTGAACAAATGTCCTAAATGACTATCACATCTGCCACATAACGCTTCCGTTCGAATCATGCCGTACGATTTGTCTAATTTGAAGACGATACTTTCTTTGTTTTCTTGTTCAAAAAAACTAGGCCAGCCACAACTACTGGTGAATTTTTGGTTGGATTCAAAAAGTTTGTAACCACAAGTAGCACAATAATAAGTTCCTTTGGTTTCGTCATTCCACATGGTTCCGGTAAACGCTCTCTCGGTATCAGCTTCTCTTGCAACTGCATACAAATCAGGAGAGAGTATTTTTTTCCACTCGGCATTTGAAACGTTTAGTTTGCTCGTATCGGTATTGGAATAGTAAGGATTTTCGGGTTTAGAAATAGTATTCGACATAATTGTGGTATTGGATTTATTTTGATTTGTTGTTTGGCCACAGGCATTTAAAAATAGCAAGGGGATCAATACTAAAAAGTAGTATTTCATATTTTTGAATTTTAAATTAAAATGCAATTGAAATAAAAGCAATGTAAATTTAACTCATTTGTTGATTAGACATTCGTTAAACTTTGTTTAAAATAAAAATTCAACGTTCATGCTCCATCTTTTTTGTATTTTTGGCAATCAATAGTTGTATATGATCGAAGAGAATGTAATATTAGTGAATGAAAAAGACGAGCCTATTGGGTTGATGCCTAAGATGGAAGCGCATGAAAAAGCAGTATTACATCGTGCTTTTTCGGTTTTTGTTTTGAATGACAAAAACGAAATCATGTTGCAACAACGAGCGCATCACAAATACCATTCGCCTTTGTTGTGGACCAATACTTGTTGTAGTCATCAACGTGAAGGTGAAACAAATATCCAAGCGGGGAGTCGACGACTTTTTGAAGAAATGGGTTTTCAAACCGATTTGAAAGAATTGTTTCATTTCATTTATAAAGCCCCCTTTGATAATGGATTGACAGAGCATGAATTGGATCATGTAATGATAGGGTATTACAATGATGAACCTAAAATCAATACAGAGGAAGTTGAAGATTGGAAATGGATGCCAATTGAAGCAGTAAAATCAGACATTCAGAATAATCCCGATTTGTATACCATTTGGTTCAAAATTATTTTTGACCAATTTTATCATTTTCTAGAAGAACACACCCTTTAATTTATTTCAAATGAGAGTTACGATTTCACGAAAAGCCCATTTCAATGCGGCGCACCGTTTGTACAGAAAAGATTGGTCATTTGAACAAAATGATGCTGTTTTTGGAAAATGCAACAATCCTAATTTTCACGGACATAATTACGAACTCATTGCAAGTGTTACTGGACCAATTGATCCCGAAACAGGTTATGTTATGGATGTTAAATTCCTTTCGGATATCATCAAAGAAGAAGTTGAAAATCAAATGGATCATAAAAATTTGAATCTGGATGTTCCTGAATTTAAAGAGTTGAATCCAACAGCTGAAAATATTGTGGTGGTAATTTGGAATAAAATGAGAAAAAGAATTCCAGCTGCCCTTGATTTGGAAGTAGTTTTATATGAAACACCGCGTAATTTTGTAACCTATAAAGGAGAATAATGGCATTGGCAATAGGAGATCAAGTTCCACAATTTAAGACGACAGATACCAACGGCAATGTTTTTGACAGTACAACTATTGTTGGAAAAAAACCATTGGTGCTTTATTTTTATCCTAAGGATAATACGCCAGGATGTACCGCACAAGCCTGTAGTTTTAGAGATCAATACGAAGATTTTTTAGATTTAGGGGCTGAGGTGATAGGAGTTAGTGGCGATGATTTTGCTTCTCACCAAAAATTCACTTCGCAATACCGACTCCCTTTTTTGCTTTTGTCGGATACGAATAGAAAAATTAGGAAATTATTTGGTGTTCCAACAGCTTTATTGGGAATGCTTCCAGGCAGAGTAACCTATGTTATTGATTCGAATGGAATAATTCAAATGGTTTTCAATAGTATGTTGGCAGGTCAACACCTTTCAAAGGCACTTGCAGCAGTTAAAAAAATAGCTGCTCAATAAAAAAAAATCTCGTATTCCTTTGCTAGGCATCGGCTACTTTAATTATTTTTCATGTAGATGGAAACACTTCTATTTTAGAAATTTACATTTCGTAGCAAGGAATAGAAAGATTATGTGTACTTTTGCCCACGCAAATTAAAATAAAAAATAAAATGGCAAACGTTAAGAATTTAAAGAAAGACATCAACTACGTTTTAGGAGATATTATTGAAGCAGTTTATTTGTTTGAAATTTCTACTTCAGGAGTTCCAACACCAGAAACGAATGCTTTGATTGATGAAGCTATTGCAGCTTTTGATGTATTGATCACTAAAGTAAACGCTAAAAACGTTGAAAACAAAAAAGCTCACTTCAAACAAATCAATGTTGAATTGGAACAAACTGCTAATCAATTGATTGCTAAAATCAACGAATTATAGTCGAAAAAAACGGTAAAAAAGTGTTGAATTATTTTGGAAAATTAAATTTCAGAATTATATTTGCACCCGTTATACGCTGCCAGCGTAGCTCAGTTGGCTAGAGCAGCTGATTTGTAATCAGCAGGTCGTGGGTTCGAGTCCCTCCGCCGGCTCCAAAAACCACAACGCAAGTTGTGGTTTTTTTTATGGCCTTAAATGGCAATAAAAAAACCGTCAAATTAATTGACGGTTTTTTTATTTTGAATAGTTTGTTTTATTGTTGCTTTTTGATTGAAGCAATATACTCTGTTAATTTCTTTCCGTAAAGTGATTGAACAACCTTTGGTGACAAGGATTTATGAATCGTATCCAAATATTTTAAATTAATATCATAGATCTCTGAAAGTGCTATATATGGAGCTACTTCATAATCTTTATTATTGATGGCAAAGTTGGTTGCATACAAGTATTTTCTTTTAATGTTAGTTTCTTGTTTAGCAATGATACCATTCAATTCAATTTCATTTTTACTTTTCATTGCTTTGAATTTTTTCTCTATTAAAGTCAAACTCTCATCTTGAAAACGCTTATCTACTTTTTTGTACTCATAATATAAATCTTGATTTTTTGACCCTGTTACTTTTGCATCAGCAATGTAGTTTTCTAGATTTGTTTCGATACTAATGTCTCCTGGTTCAGCAAAGAATAATAAATTATTATCTAAAGAATTACTGACACCTCTGTCTAAGAATAGATACAGCATTTCAGGTGATTGTAAGTTGATATTAGTTTCAAAATTGGAGTTTCCATCGATTGCAATTGTATCTAATGCGACTAATTTATTATTAGCAACTCGTTGTACATATAAGGTCCCTTTTTTTAAACCTTTAATGTTCCCTGTTAGGTGCAGGTTGTTTTCTGATTTTTTTTCAGAACAGGCGAATAGTAATGTAATGGCTATGATAGCGATACTAATTTTTTTCATGTATTTGTATTTTGCCGCAAAATAACGAAAATTGTTGGAAAGCGAGATTGAATTTTAAAAAAAAACCCAATCTATTTCTAAATTGGGATTTTGGAGGAATTAATTTATTTTTAACTTTTCATCCAAGCATTTTTCATATTGGATTTTGAAGTGTCTGTAGCTTTCAAACCTTCAATTTCTTCATAGGGTAAATGAACTTTTCCAGTGATGATTTGTTCTTTACCGTCTCTTTTAATTTTGATGGTGATAGCGTCATTTTCTTTCCAATTTTCGCTATCGCCAATCATTTCATAAATGTTATCCAAAGTATAGGCTTTGTTGTTAATAGCCATAATTATATCTTTGGCTCTAAGATCCAAACTTGTATAAAACTCGATTAATTCAGTATCAGGTCGTACTAAAATTTCTTTGGTTTCTTTATTAACGGTAATGTAAGGCGATTGTCCTTTTAAGAAAACGTTACCCGCTTTTTTGTCTTTCG